>NZ_JAASQW010000003.1:181030-613932 GCF_011761925.1 Xanthomonas sp. 60
GCGGCCGGGGCGGGGGGGGGGGGGGCCCCCCCCCCCCCCGCCCCCCCGCCCCCCCCCCCCCCCCCCCCCCCGCCCCCCCCCCCCCCCCCCCCCCCCCCCCGGCCCCACCCCAGCACACATCACACAGCCCAGCCGCGAGGGGCCCGCCGTTCGCCGGCCACCCAGCCTCACCGAGCGGCGAAGCCGCGATCCGCTTTTGCTTCTGCTTTGGATTCTCTTCAACGCGGCTAACCGCGCCCGCAGCGTGTCCGAGGGCCGGGCGGGTGGGACGTGCGGGGGCGTGTCGCGCCATGGATGGCGCGACGCGAGGCACGCAGGACGCAGCCCTTGCCGTCCCCCGCACGTTCCACCCGCCCGGCCCCACCCCCCACACATCACACAGCCCAGCCGCGAGGGGCCCCGCCGTTCGCCGGCCACCCAGCCCCACCGAGCGGCGAAGCCGCGATCCGCTTTTGCTTCTGCTTTTGATTCTCTTCAACGCGGCTAACCGCGCCCGCAGCGTGTCCGAGGGTCGGGCGGGTGGGACGTGCGGGGGCGTGTCGCGCCATGGAGGGCGCGACGCGAGGCACGCAGGACGCAGCCCTTGCCGTCCCCCGCACGTTCTACCCGCCCGACCCCACCCCCACACATCACACAGCCCAGCCGCGAGGGGCCCCGCCGTTCGCCCGTTACTCGAACGACCCGATCGAATCGTGCGCCAGATTGTCGAACCGCGTGTACTCACCGAAGAACTTCAGCTTGCACGACCCCGTCGGACCGCCTCGGTGCTTGCCGATGATGATCTCCGCCAGCCCCTTGTCCGGCGAATTTTCCTTGTTGTAATAATCATCGCGGTAAATGAAGACGATCATGTCCGCATCCTGCTCGATAGCGCCGGATTCGCGCAGATCGGCCATCACCGGACGCTTGTCCGGCCGCGTTTCCAGCGACCGGTTCAACTGCGACAGCGCGATCACCGGCACGTTGAGTTCCTTCGCCAGCCCTTTGAGCGAGCGCGAAATCTCCGAAATCTCGGTCGCACGGTTCTCGCTGTTGCCCGGCACCGACATCAGCTGCAGGTAATCGATCACGATCAGGCCCAGATCATGCTCGCGCTTGAGCCGGCGGCATTTGGAACGCAGGATCTCCGGCGACACGCCCGGCGTATCGTCGATGAAGATCTTGGTCTCCTTCAGCATCTTGATCGCACCGGTGACGCGGCTCCAGTCCTCATCCTCCAGCTGGCCGGTCCGCAGGCGCTGCGCATTGATGCGGCCATTGGAGGAAATCAAGCGCATCGCCAGCTGCGAGGCCGACATTTCCATCGAGAACACCGCCACGCCCTTCTTGGACTTGATCGCCGCATACTCGGCGATGTTCAGCGCGAACGTGGTCTTTCCCATCGCCGGGCGGGCCGCCAGGATGATCAGGTCAGTCGGCTGCAGGCCGGCGGTCATGGCATCGAAATCAGCGTAACCGGTCGGCAGGCCGGTGATGTTGCCTCCATTCTCGAACCGGTTGCGCAGCTCTTCGAACGCATCCTTCAGCGCGCCCGGCATGGCCACGAAGTCTGTCCGGCCGCGCGCGCCCTGCTCGGCGATGGCGAACACGCTCTTTTCCGCAGCCGACAACAACTCGCTGCTGTCGCGCCCCTCGGGCTGGAAACCGTCGTTGACGATGTCCGTGCCCACCTGGATCAGCTGCCGCAGCACCGCCTTGTCGCGCACGATTTCCGCGTACGCCACGATGTTGGCCGCCGACGGCGTGGTGCTGGCCAGTTCGATCAGATAGGCGCCATCGCCGACCAGATCGAGCTTGCCCTGCGATTCGAACCACTCACCCAGCGTCACCGCATCGAACGGCCGATCACGCTCGGACAGCTCGCGGATCGCGCGGTAGATCATCTGATGGTCGCGACGGTAGAAATCACCTTCGGTCAGCTGGTCGTTGACGCGGTCGAAGGCATCGGGTGCCAGCATCAGGCCGCCCAGCACCGCCTGCTCGGCTTCCACCGAGTGCGGTGGCACGCGCAGCTGGTCAATGCGCGCATCATCGCGATCAAAGCGGTCTGAGCGCTCCTTGCGGTCGGAACGGAAGCCGGAACGAGCGGACATGGAGCGGAGGTTCCCCTGGGGCAGTAGGCAGCGGCCGCTGGCGTGCGACCGTGCCGTCATTATCGCAGATGCGTCACCGTCCCCGGGACCTTGCCGCAGGGCCGCGTCAGGGATGCGTCAGGCCGGGGTGCCAAGCCGTTCGATCAGTGCCAGGAAGCTGTCCACGTAGCCCTGCAGGAAGGTGCGCGTGCCCTCGTTGTCGATCACCCCGTCCGGCCCGATGAGGCCCTCCTTGAAATGGATGAAGGCCTCCGGCTGGTTCAGCACATGCATGTCCAGGTACGCCAGGATCGGCCGCAGGTGCTGCTGGGCGGTCGCGGTGCCGATTGCTCCGATCGACGCGCCGATCACCGCCGCCGGCTTGCCGGCGAACGCGCTGTCGCCGTAAGGCCGTGAACCGATGTCGATGGCATTCTTCAGCACGCCCGGTACCGAGCGGTTGTATTCGGGGGTGACGAACAGCACCGCGTCGGCCGCGCGTACCTGCTGCTTCAGGCGGTTGCCTTCGGCCGGGTAATCACCGTCGAAATCCTGGTTGTACAACGGCAGATCGCCGATCTCCACGTAATCGAAGCGCGCCCTGCCCTTGGCGAGCCGCTCCAGGGCCTTGGCCAGGCGCAGATTGATCGATTCCCGGCGCAGGCTGCCCACCAGGACAGCAATCGTATGTTCGGCCATGCGGCATCTCCTTCAGGGGAAAACGCCAGCCTAGGGAACATCGCCTTGCGCAGCAGTGAAGACCGCAACGGCGCCGGTACGTCAGACAGGCCGTACCGCTGCGCGCACCTGCCGCCAGTGCGCCTGCCAGGCCTGGAACATCAACACGTTCCAGAGATGGGTGTGCCACTTGCGCTGGCCGCCGAGGAACTGCTGCCACAAGGGCTGGATCGCGGAGGCGGCCAGCACCCCCTCGCGCTCCAGGCGCGCCGGCTGCAGGAGGTCATCGGCCCACGGCCGCAGGTCACCCTTCAACCAGTCGCTGACCGGAGCGCCGAAACCCCGCTTCGGACGGTGCACCATGGCCTGCGGCACGTAGCGCCCGAGCACGCGCTTGAGCAGCACCTTGCTGGTTTCATCGCTGCGCTTGAAGGCCAGCGGCAGCGACCAGGCGAACTCGGCCACCCGGCTGTCCAGCAGGGGGGCACGGGCCTCCAGGCCGACGGCCATCGAGGTGCGGTCGACCTTGCACAGCAGGTCGTCCGGCAGATAGGTCACGAAATCGGCCAGCATCATGGCGTCGGCAGGCGTACCCGCCCCATGCAGCGGCTCGGCGAGGTCGTAGAAACTGCCGGCCAGCTGCGCCCCCGGCACCGCCGACGCCGGGTCGCGCCAGCGTGAGATGCGGTTGCGGTAGACATCACCGATGCCGCGTGCCCCGGCTTCAGCCAGCAGCGCAGCCAGGCCACCGGTGCGTGACGCCTCGCCGCGGCCGGTCGCCCGCGCCGCCATGAAGGTGCGCAGCGGCGCGGGCACGCGGCCCAGCATCTGCCAGTTGCGCAGCGCGCGCACGTAGCGGGTGTAGCCCATGAACAGCTCATCGCCGCCATCGCCGGACAGTGCCACGGTGACCCCCTGCCGCGCGAGCCGGGCCACCAGGGCGGTGGGCACCTGGGAGGCGTCTGCAAACGGCTCATCGAACATCGCCGGCAACTGCGGTACCACCGCCAATGCGTCGGCCCCACTCACGTACAGCTCGGTGTGGTCGCAGCCCAGGTGCAGGGCCAGCTCCCTGGCCAACGGGGCTTCGTCGTGGTGCGAATCGCGGAACCCGATGCTGAAGCTGTGCACGGGCTGCGCGCTCTGCGCCTGCATGAGCGCGGCCACCAGCGAGGAATCCGTGCCGCCGGAGAGAAACACGCCGACCGGCACGTCGGCCACCATGCGCAGCCCGACCGCATCGCGCAGCAGGGCGTCGAGCTGTTCCTCGGCCTGCTCGATGCCGCCCTCGAAGGGTGTTGCCAAGGCGGCCTGCATGCGTGCGCGGGCGTCCCACCACGGCCGCTGTGCCTGGTCGGGACGGTGCGCCGCAGCGCCTGCCTGCACGGTGGCCGCATCCAGACGCAGCAGGCGCCCGGGCATCATCTTGTAACAGTGGTGGTGGATGCTGTGCGGCGCGGGGATGTAATCCAGCCGCAGCAGCAGCGTCAGCGCATCGCGGTCGATATCGTTGTCGAACGCAGGATGCTGCCAGAGCGCCTTCAGTTCGGAGCCGAAGACCAGGGTTTCGCCGGCCCAGCCGTAGTACAGCGGCTTTTTGCCCACCCGGTCACGGGCCAGCCACAGGCATTGCTCCTGCCGGTCCCACAGCGCGATGGCGAACATGCCGTTGCATCGCTGCAGCGTCTCTTCCAGCCCCCATTCGAGCACCGCCGCCAGCAGGATCTCGGTATCCGAATGCCCGCGGAATACGTGGCCCCAGGGCTCCAGCTCGGTGCGCAGGGCGGCGAAGTTGTAGATCTCACCGTTGTAGGCCAGTACGTAGCGACCGTCGGAAGAGGCCATCGGCTGGTGGCCCAGCGGCGAGAGATCCAGGATGCTCAGCCGTCGGTGCGCCAGCGCGATGCCCGCCGCGGCATCCACCCAGACCCCCGCGTCGTCCGGTCCCCGGTGCCGCAACGCATCACCCATCGCGCGTGCCTGCGCATGCAGGGACTCGGCGTCCACGCTCGGCGCCGGCACCATGATTCCAGCCAATCCACACATGCATCGGGTTCCTGCGCCGGGACGACCACGGCGTTCATCGGGGCATTGTCGCAAGGTCGCGCGTGGATTGCTGCATTCGTGCGGCCCGCCGTTGCCCATGAAAAAGGGCCGACGTCACGTCGGCCCTGCGTTGTCCATGCCAGCGCCCCACACGTGGACCGCATGCGGCAGGCGCGCGGCGTACCGCTTACTGGCGGCTGGCGGCCACGTCGGCCGCCGCCGCGGTCTGGGTCACGAGCTGGCCGTCGACGACCGGCAGACGATCGCTGGCCGGCTTGTCATCCATGCGGATCGTCTTTTCAACGCCGTCGTAGCGGTACGTCACGTTGTACCCCTTGACCACGTCCTGGTTGCCCATGGCGATGCGGTTGCCCGGCTTGCTGTCCATGCGCATGGTGCCCGTGGTGCCATCTTCGTTGCGGTAGGTGACGTTGTAACCGACCACGCGGCTGGACTCAGCGGTGCTGGTCTCGGTATGGCACTGGCGCTCGGTACGGTTGACCACCCGGCCGCCCACATGCCGCTTGTCCACGGTGTTGCCGATCACCCCACCGGCCACGGCACCGGCGGCCGTGGCGACCTTGCGCCCGTTGCCGCCCCCGACCTGGTTGCCGAGCAAGCCGCCGATCACCGCGCCAGCCACCGTGCCACCCACGTTGCCATCGCGCTCGGGCAGGCGCTCCTGCACCACCACGTCCTGACAGACCTCATGCGGCGTGCGCGTGGTCGCCGTCTCGCGCACAGCTTCAGAGCCGACCACGGTGGCGTACGCCTTTTCCTTCTGCGTGATGGGGTCGATCTTCATCACATCAGCGTATTCCAGCCCGCGCGCCGCCCCCGGATCGAGCGCGTCGCTGCGCGCGCCGTCATCCAGCGTGGCGCCAATCGCGGTACCCGATCCCGTAAGGCGATCGGGCGCGGTATCGCCGCTTTTCATGAAGGCGGCCGTGGCGATGCCACCAACCAGAAGCGCGCCGGCCCCGACAAGAATGGTGGTAGTAGTGGATTTCATGACGTGCTCCCTGCGGACCGCCCGCATTTGACGCAGTGGATTGCAGCACGCGGTGCCTGAACAGAAACGCCACGGAAAGCGGTCACCCCCGACCCCCATTCAGGTAACGCCCACACACCGCGCGTGATAGCGTTTCCGCGCATCCCCCCCGAAAGGTGTCCCATGATCAATCCGCTTATGGCGCCCGCCCTCGCCTGGGCGCGCCGCCTGCGCTACCCCACCTTGTTCAAGATCACCGCGGGTCTGTTCCTCGTCACCCTGCTGGTTCCTGATCCGATCCCCTTCATCGACGAGCTGCTGTTCGGTCTGGGCACGCTGCTGCTGGCGAACTGGAAACGGCGCTCGCCGCCCCCCGTTTCCGTGCAGCGGCGCTGAGCATGCTGGTCGACAGCCACTGCCACCTGGATGCGGGAGAGTTCGACGCGGACCGCAGCGAGGTCATCCTCCGCGCGCAGCGTGCCGGCGTGACCCGGCAGCTCGTCCCGGCGGTCACGGCCGCCAGCTGGCCGAAGCTGCGCGAAGTGTGCGGGCAGGCGCCGGGGCTGTTTCCGGCCTATGGCCTGCATCCGGTCTTCCTGGACGCCCACCGCGAGGCCGACCTGGAGACACTGGCCGCGTGGATCGAGCGCGAGAAGCCGCTCGCCATCGGAGAATGCGGGCTGGACTATTTCCTCGACGGCCTGGACCGCGAGCGCCAGCAGCGGTTCTTCGACGGGCAGCTGCGGTTGGCCCGCACCTTCCAGCTGCCCTTGATCGTCCACGCCCGCCGCGCGGTGGACGCAGTCATCGCCTCGATCCGGCGCGTGGGAGGACTGACCGGGGTGGTGCACAGCTTCTCCGGCAGCCCGGAGCAGGCCGCCATGCTGCACCGGCACGGTTTCATGCTCGGCCTCGGCGGGCCGGTGACCTATGACCGCGCCCAGCGCCTGCACCGCATCGCGCGTGACATGCCGCTGGAGCAGCTGTTGCTGGAAACCGATGCGCCCGACCAGCCCGACGCGGGTATCCGGGGGCAGCGCAACGAACCGGCACGGCTGCCGGTGATCGCCGCGCACATCGCACGCCTGCGCGGCATGGAGGTGGACGCGCTGGTGCATGCTACCTCGGAGAACGCGCAGCGGCTGTTTGGGTGGCGATAACGCGCGGCCGCTCGTCGCCCGGCTCTACGCGCCGGATTTCGGGTGCAGCAGCATGTCCAGTGCCTTGCCAACGGCGGCGAATGCAAACGCGCCCGTGATGTGCGTCGCCGCGCCCAGCCCTGCCCCGCAGTCCAGCTTCAACGCCGCGTCCGCGCCCAGCTGGGGACGCGTGCCGCAGACGCTGCCGTCGGCCTGCGGATACTTCACATTTTCCAGCGAATACACCGCCGGCACGCCGAAGTAGCGCTTGGCATTCTTAGGGAAATTGAATTCGCTGCGCAGCTTCTTGCGGATCAGCGCCAGCATGGCATCGTGCTCGGTACGCGACACATCACGGATGCGTACCAGGGTGGGGTCGGTGCGCCCGCCCGCGGCACCGACGGTGAGCAAAGGCAGCTTGCGGCGACGGCACCATGCGATGGTCTCCACTTTCACCCGGAAACTGTCGCAGGCATCGATGACCAGATCGAACGGGTGGCCCAGCAGCACCTCCATGTTCGATGGCGTCAGGAACGCTTCCACCGCGTCGACGCTCATGCCGGGGTTGATGGCCCGGCAGCGTTCGGCCATCGCCACGGCCTTGTTGCGGCCGTAGTTGCCTTCCAGCGCTGGCAGTTGCCGGTTGGTATTGGAGACGCAGATGTCATCGGCATCGATCAGCGTGAGGTGGCCGACCGCCGAGCGCGCGAGCGCCTCGGCCACCCACGACCCCACGCCGCCCATGCCCACCACCGCGACGCGGCTGTGCGTAAGCCGCTGCAATGCACCCACACCGTACAGACGCTCGATGCCGGCAAATCGTTCTTTGACCTGTTCGTTCATCGGCCCATTTTAGCGTCTGGACGCGTCTGCCACGCAGTCGGCCCGGTGCAACGCGGCGCAAGCGGACGCATTCAGGTGGCAGCCACGAAACACCGACGCGATTGGCGCTCCGTTCACGCATCAGCAGTGAGGATTCAGCCACCAACCCGGTTGCGCCCCTGCAGCCCTCGGCCCGGAGAATGTCCATGAAGATCCAACTCATCGCTGCCAGCGCCATCGCTACCCTTGCCCTGGCCGGCTGCGCCACCTCGCCGGGCTATGGCGGTGGCGGCGGGTACAGCAACAATGGCGGCTACAACAACGGCGGCAGCTACAACACCAACCGCTGCGCCGACTGTGGCATCGTCACCCGCATCAATACCGTGGCCTCCGGGCGTACCGCCCCGACCGCCACCGGTGCCGTGCTCGGCGGCATCGTCGGTGCGGTCGCTGGCCACGAAATCTCCGACCACACCGGCGGCAGCCGTGGCAACAAGAACATCGCCGCCGCGGCAGGCGCGGTGGGCGGTGCGCTTGCCGGCAACCAGATCCAGAAGAACGTGACCAGCGAGACCTATGACATCTCGGTGCGGATGGACGATGGCCGCACCATCGTGGTCAACCAGCGTGACCTGGGTGGAATCCGCGAGAACACCTACGTGCGCGTGGTCAACGGCCGCGTGGTGTTGCGCTGATCGGCCACATACGCCACGGCGATACGGAAAAGGGCCCGCTCGCGCGGGCCCTTTTTCGATCAGGACGGAAACCGGCGTCCGCTCAGAGCGGCTTGACCTTGTCCGCCTGCAGGCCCTTCTGACCGTTGACCACGTCGAACTCAACGGCCTGGCCTTCCTTCAACGACTTGAAGCCGGTCGACTCGATCGCACGGAAGTGCACGAACACGTCCTCGCCGCTCTCACGGCTGATGAAGCCAAAGCCCTTGGCATCGTTGAACCACTTCACTGTTCCACGTTCTGACATCGGTCCTACTCCCTGACTGTCTGGATTGCTGGGTACACCCGTACAGGTGGCTGACAAGCAAGGAGGAGGCGGGGTGCAACGATGCATCCGGTCAGGGAGACCGGCTGCACCAGGCCACGGTCCACGGTGACCTTGCCAAGCTCAGCGGGTTCAAGTTACCCCGCGTGGATGCAAAAATCAACGAATAAAATATGCTGCCTGTCAACCCCATTCCCTGAAACGTACGGATCCGCATGGACCATTCATTCATTTTGTACCTGCTCGCCGTCGTCAGCATCGTGATCGGCGTGGCCGGCATCGTGCTGCCTGCACTACCCGGCGTGCCACTGGTGTTCCTGGGGCTCCTGCTGGTGGCCTGGGCTGACGGTTTCGCCAATGTTGGTTGGCCCACCCTGACCGCGCTGGCAGTGCTGACCGTGCTGTCGTTCGTGGTCGACATCCTGGCCACGGTGTTCGGCGCGCAACGGGTGGGGGCCAGCCGCAAGGCGTTGTGGGGCACCTTCATCGGCAGCTTCGCCGGTCTGCTGTTCATGCCCATCGGCCTGCTCGCCGGTCCGCTGCTGGGGGCGCTGGCCGGCGAGTACTGGCACACCCGCCAGCTGGGGCGCTCCACGCGCGTGGGTCTGGCCACCTGGCTGGGCATCCTGCTCGGCGTCGCGTTGAAGCTGGCGCTGGTGGTCGCCATGCTCGGGCTGTTCGCTTTCGCCTGGTACGTCTGACCGGCAGCGCACGGTGGCGGGCGCTGCGCCCCTCTCCCACGCTCACGTGGTCCGCGCTACCCTTGCGCGCAATCATCCCACCCGAGCTGCGAAATGACGCCTCCCCTCCCCCGCCCGACGCCGCTGGCGCTGGCCCTGCTGCTGGCCGGCAGTCCCGCGGCCGCCCAGGAAATCGTCGCTACCGGTGCGGCCTCCCCGACCGCCTGCGCCGCCATCACCATCGATGCGCAGCGCCTTGCCTGCTACGACCAGCAGTTCGGGCGTTCGCCGGATTCCACCGCGCAGGCAGATGCCGCGGCGGCAGCGGCCAGCCAGGCGCGTCGTGAAGAGCGCCAGGCCTCCCGGGTCAGCGCGGGCGAGGAGCGGGTGCGCGAACGGGTGACCGGCATGTTCCGCGCTGCCGCGCAGGACGACGTGGTCGCCAATGCCGGTCGCGGCTCCCTGCTGGACAGCCGCTGGGAGCTGGCCGAGGACTCCAAGCTGGGGCCGTTCCAGCTGCGCGCCTACAAGCCGGTGTACCTGCTGCCGGCGTTCTGGACCAGCGACAAGAACCAGACCCCGCAGTCGCCCAACCCCAACAACACCGTCGCCACGCCACAGCTGCTGGACAGCAACGAGCTGAAGTTCCAGCTGAGCTTCAAGACCAAGGTGGTGGAAAATCTGTTCGGCAACAATGGCGACATCTGGGCCGGTTACACGCAGAGCTCGCGCTGGCAGGCCTACAACTCCGAAAATTCGCGCCCGTTCCGTGAGACGAACTACGAACCCGAAGTGATGGCGGTTTTCCGCAACGGCTATTCCATCGGCGGCTGGCGTGGGCGCATGACCGCCATCGGCGTGAACCACCAGTCAAACGGACGTGCCGACCCGCTTTCGCGCAGCTGGAACCGCGTCATCCTCAATATCGGCCTGGACCGTGAGAACTGGGCACTCACCCTGCGCCCGTGGTACCGGATTCCGGAATCGCGCAGCGAGGACAACAACCCGGATATCGAAGACTACATGGGTCGCGGCGATGCCACTCTGGTGTGGAACCACAAGGGCCACGAAGTCGCCCTGATGGCCCGGCATTCGCTGCGCGGCGGTGACCGCGCCCACGGCGCGCTGCAGCTTGACTATGGCTTCCCGATCAGCAACCTGCTGCGCGGCCACGTGCAGGTGTTCGATGGGTACGGCGAGAGCCTGATCGATTACAACCACAAGGCCACCTACATCGGCGTGGGTGTCTCGCTGCTGGAATGGTTCTGATGGCGGTGACGATCTGGCACAACGCCGCGTGCAGCAATTCGCGTGGCGCGCTGCAGCTGATCCGCGATGCCGGCATCGAGCCGACCATCGTGGATTACGCGGCCCATCCACCCACCGCCGCGAAGCTGCGCAAGGTGCTGGCCGACGCCGCGATGTCGCCCATGGACCTGATCCGCAGCAAAGAGGCCGTGTTCGAGGAACTCGGCCTGGCCCAGGCGTCGGACGATGCGCGGGTGGCGGCCATGGTCGCCCACCCGCAGTTGATCAACCGGCCGGTGGTGATCACGCCCAAGGGCACGCGGCTGTGCCGCCCGCCGACCCGCGTGCTGGACCTTCTGTAACGGCCCGATGCCGCACTCACTGGATGGGTGACGCTGGAGGCAGCGCCACCCGTTCCGCGCCGCTGCCTCAGGCCACCACGACCGGGATCTTGCCGATGCGGGCCTGCCATTCGCGCGGGCCGGTCTGGTGCACGGATTCACCAGTGGAATCCACCGCCACGGTCACCGGCATGTCCTGCACGGTGAACTCATAGATGGCCTCCATGCCCAGATCGGCAAAGCCGACCACGCGCGAAGCCTTGATGGCCTTGGACACCAGGTAGGCCGAACCGCCGACGGCCATCAGGTACGCCGACTTGTTGTCACGGATCGCGTCGATCGCCGCCGGGCCGCGCTCTGCCTTGCCGACCATGCCCAGCAGGCCCGTCTGCTCCAGGACCTGGCGGGTGAATTTGTCCATGCGGGTGGCCGTGGTCGGACCGGCCGGACCCACCACTTCCCCGCGCACCGGATCGACCGGACCCACGTAATAGATGAAGCGGCCCTTGAGATCCACCGGCAGCGGTTCGCCCTTGTCCAGCATTTCCACGATGCGCTTGTGCGCGGCGTCGCGTCCGGTCAGCAGCTTGCCGTTGAGCAGCAGGGTCTGGCCCGGCTTCCAGCTGGCCACGTCCTCCGGGGTGACGGTATCCAGGTCCACCCGCGTGCCCTTGGAGGCGTCGTAGGTGATCTCCGGCCAGTCTTCCAGCGACGGCGGATCGAGCATCACCGGGCCACTGCCATCCAGCGTGAAGTGTGCGTGGCGCGTGGCCGCGCAGTTCGGGATCATCGCCACCGGCAGGTTGGCGGCATGGGTCGGGAAATCCTTGACCTTGATGTCCAGCACGGTGGTCAGGCCACCCAGGCCCTGCGCTCCGATGCCCAGCGCATTGACCTTGTCGAACAGCTCCAGGCGCAGTTCCTCGGCACGGTTGGACGCGCCACGGGCCTTGAGCTCGTTGATGTCGATCGGCTCCATCAGCGATTCCTTGGCCAGCAGCATTGCCTTCTCGGCAGTGCCACCGATGCCGATTCCGAGCATGCCCGGCGGGCACCAGCCGGCGCCCATGGTGGGCACGGTCTTGAGCACCCAGTCCACGATCGAGTCGGAGGGGTTGAGCATGGCGAACTTGCTCTTGGCTTCCGAACCGCCGCCCTTGGCCGCCACGATGACCTCCACCGTATCGCCCGGCACCACCTTGACGTTGACCACGCCGGGGGTGTTGTCCTTCGTATTGATGCGCTTGCCTGCCGGATCGGCCAGCACCGAGGCGCGCAGCCTGTTGTCGGGGTGGTTGTACGCACGGCGCACGCCTTCGTTGGCCATGTCCTCCACGCCCATGGTGGCATCGTCCCAGCGTACGTTCATGCCGATTTCCAGGAACACGGTGACGATACCGGTGTCCTGGCAGATCGGCCTGTGGCCTTCGGCGCACATGCGCGAGTTGATCAGGATCTGGGCCATCGCTTCCTTCGCAGCCGGCGATTCCTCGCGCTCGTAGGCGGCGGACAGGCTCTTGATGTAATCGACCGGGTGGTAGTACGAGATGTACTGCAGCGCGTCGGCGATGGACTGGATGAGGTCTTCCTGCTTGATCGATGTCACGGCTTGCTCGCGGGAGGCTGGCGGGGGTAATCCGCCCATTTTACCCTCCGCGGCGCGGCCCTGCCTGTGGGCTCGGCGCCGTTCTCACGCGGACCGGCGCACACTGGCGCGATGAACGAACCCGCTGCCGCCGCGCGCCCGAACCTGCGCCAGCGCATGAGCGCCATGCGCAACCTGCCTCCCTTCCTGCGCCAGGTCTGGCAGACCAGTCCGGCGCTGACCCTGGTCAGCCTCGGGCTGCGGCTGGTGCGGGCCCTGCTGCCGGTGGCCATGCTTTATGTGGGCAAGCTGATCATCGACGCGGCGGTGCTGCTGAGCCAGCACGAGGCGGGCTTTCCGCCGTTCGGCCAGGCACTGGCAAGCGGCCTGCTCAATCCCCTGCTCGGCCTGCTGGCGCTGGAGTTCGCGCTGGCCATCGGCTCCGACCTGCTCGGCCGGCTGGTCAGCTACGCCGATTCACTGCTCTCGGAACTGTTCACCAACGCGATCAGCGTGCAGCTGATGGAGCATGCCGCGTCGCTGGATCTGGAAGATTTCGAAGACCCCGAACTGCAGGACAAGCTGGACCGCGCGCGACGCCAGACCATGGGCCGCATGAACCTGATGAGCCTGTTGTTCGGACAGGTGCAGGACGGCATCACGGTGATCAGCCTGGCGGTGGGCCTGGTGGTGTATGCGCCGTGGCTCATCGTGCTGCTGGCGCTGGCGCTGGTGCCGGCGTTCATCGGTGAGTCGCATTTCAACGCGGCCGGTTACAGCCTCAACTTCCAGTGGACGCCCGAACGCCGGCAGCTCGATTACCTGCGCCAGGTCGGCGCAAGCGTGGAGACGGCCAAGGAAGTCAAGATCTTCAACCTGCACCGGTTCCTGATCGAACGCTACCGCCTGCTGGCAGAGCGCTTCTTCCTGGCCAACCGCCGGCTGGCCCGGCGCCGTGCGCTGTGGGGCACCCTGCTGGCCGCACTGGGCACGCTCGGTTACTACGCCGCCTACGCCTATATCGCGTGGCGCACCGTGCGCGGCGATTTCAGCATCGGCGACCTGACGTTCCTGGCCGGCAGTTTCCTGCGCCTGCGCCAGCTGCTGGAAGGCCTGCTGACCGGCTTTTCCCAGGTCGCCAGCCAGGCCCTGTACCTGGACGATCTCTACGGATTCTTCCGCATCGAGCCGGAAATCCATTCCCGCGAGAATGCGCTGCCCATCCCACGCCCGATCAGCCAGGGGTTCGTGTTCGAAGATGTGGGTTTCCGCTACCCCGATGCGGAGAAATGGGCCGTGCGCCATCTCGACTTCCACCTTCGCGCCGGTGAAGTGCTGGCGCTGGTGGGCGAGAACGGGGCCGGCAAGACCACCCTGGTGAAGCTGCTGGCCCGGCTGTACGACCCCGACGAAGGGCGCATCCTGCTTGATGGGCAGGACCTGCGCGACTACGACCTGGACGACCTGCGCGCCAACCTGGGCGTGATCTTCCAGGATTTCGTGCGCTACAACCTCACCGCCGGCGAGAACATCGGCGTCGGCCAGGTCGATGCCCTGGGTGACCAGGCACGGATCCAGCAGGCCGCGCAGCGCGGCAACGCCGAAGCGGTGATCGAGGGCCTGGCACTGGGCTATCAACAGGTGATCGGCCGGCGATTCAAACAGGGCGTGGACCTGTCGGGCGGGCAATGGCAGAAGATCGCCATCGCACGCGCCTACATGCGCCAGGCGCAGGTGATGATCCTCGACGAGCCCACCGCCGCGCTTGACGCGCGCGCCGAGTTCGAAGTGTTCGAGCGCTTCCGCGACCTGTCCGATCAGCGGACGGCGGTGTTGATCTCGCACCGCTTCTCGTCGGTGCGCATGGCCGACCGCATCCTGGTGCTGGCCGACGGCGGGATTGAAGCCAGCGGCAGCCACGCCGAGCTGATGGCGCAGGGCGGCCGGTATGCGGAACTGTTCGAGCTGCAGGCGGCAGGTTACCGCTGAACCCGACGGAACGCCTCTCATTCCGCTTGATGAGAATCGGTCGCATCCGAGGTAGAATGTCCACGACGATTTCCTGGATGCGCTGCCCCCATGTCTGCTGCTTTTGGCGCCGAAACGGTGCTTGAGGTCCGCCACTGGACCGATGCCTACTTCAGCTTCACCCTCACCCGCGACAGCGGCTTCCGCTTCGAGAACGGCCAGTTCGTGATGATCGGGCTGGAGACCGAGACGCGCCCGCTGCTGCGTGCGTATTCAATCGCCAGCGCGAACTGGGAAGAGAACCTGGAGTTCTTCAGCATCAAGGTGCAGGACGGTCCGCTGACCTCGCGCCTGCAGCACATCCAGCCCGGCGACAAGGTGCTGGTGGGCAGGAAGCCGACGGGCACGCTGCTGATCAGCGACCTGCACCCCGGCCGCCACCTGTACCTGCTGGGCACCGGCACCGGCATGGCGCCATGGCTGTCGGTGGTCAAGGACCCGGAAACCTACGAGCGCTTCGACAAGGTGATCGTCACCCACGGCGTGCGCTACGAAAGGGACCTTGCGTACCGAGAACATTTCGAGAAGGAACTGCGCGAGCACGAGTTCCTGGGCGAGATGATCGGAGACAAGCTGCTGTACTACCCGGCGGTGACGCGCGAACCGTTCGTCAACCAGGGCCGGCTGACCACGCTGCTGGAAACCGGCGCGATGCAGCGTACGCTCGGCCTGCCCGAACTCGATCCGGCGCATGACCGCGCGATGATCTGCGGCAGCCCGCAGATGCTGGCCGACCTGCGCAGCGTGCTCGACGCCAAGGGGTTCGAGGTGTCGCCGCGCATCGGCTCGCCGGGGCACTACGTGTTCGAGCGCGCCTTCGTGGAGAAGTGACGCGGCACGTCGAGACGCCGCTTCATCCCAGCGCCGCCTCCACCTCGTCAGCCAGTGATTCCGGGCTGGCGGTGGGTGCGTGGCGTTGCAGCACGCCGCCATCGCGGCCGACCAGGAATTTGGTGAAGTTCCATTTGATGGCCTGCGTGCCCAGTACGCCGCGCTTTTCGGTTTTCAGCCACTGCCACAGCGGGTGTGCGCCAGCGCCGTTGACCTCCACTTTCTCCGACAGCGGAAAGGTCACGGGATAATCCAGCGAGCAGAACTGGCGGATCTGCTCGGCATCGCCCGGCTCCTGCGCACCGAACTGGTTGCACGGAAAGCCGATCACCACCAGCCCGCGCGCGCGGTACTGCTGCCAGAGCCGTTCCAGCCCCGTGTACTGCGGGGTGAAGCCGCAGCGGCTGGCCACGTTGACCAGCAGCAGCACCTGGCCACGATGCTGGCCAAGCGGGTGCGGCGTGCCGTCCAGGGCGGTTGTATCGAAGTCGAAAGCGGTCGTCATGGCGGTGTCCACAGGGGCAGGCGTCAAGGCTGCGCGCCCATGCCTTTCGACACAAGCCCCTTCACACGGGTGCGGGTTACGCTCGGGTACTTGCCTTTCAGTTGGAGTAACGACCTTGACCACCCGCCTTGTCCTTGCCGTGGCCATGACCCTCGGCCTCGCGGCGCCCGCCTATTCCGTCACCGCGACCACACCGACGGCCAATGCCCAGCAGGCCAACCCGTTCTTCGCCGAAAGCCCGCTACCGCTGCATTACCCGCAGTTCGACAAGATCAAGGACGCCGATTTCGCGCCTGCCTTCGACGCCGGCATGGCGCAGCAGCTGAAGGAAGTGGAAGCGATCGCCAACAACCCGGCCAAGCCGACCTTCGAGAACACCCTCGTCGCGCTGGAAAAGAGCGGCGAAGTGCTTGACCGCGCCACCACCGTGTTCTTCTCGCTGGTCGGCGCCGACACCAACGACGCCCGCAAGAAGCTGCAGGCAGACTACTCGGCCAAGTTCGCCGCCCACAGCGATGCCATCGCGCTCAACGGCAAGCTGTTCGCCCGCATCCAGACGCTGTACGACAACCGCGCCTCGCTGGGCCTGGACGCTGAAGGCCTGCGCCTGGTCGAGAAGTACTACGAGAATTACGTGCGCGCCGGCGCCAAGCTGTCCGACGCGGACAAGGCCAAGCTCAAGGACATGAATGCCGAGCTGGCCAACCTGGGCACCAAGTTCAGCCAGAACGTGCTGGCCGAAGTGAACGCCTCGGCGATCACCGTGGACGACGTCAAGCAGCTCGAGGGCCTGTCGCAGGAGCAGATCGCGGCCGCCGCCGAAGCCGCCAAGGCTCGTGGCCTGGACGGCAAGTACGTGATCACCCTGCTCAACACCACCGGCCAGCCGCCGCTGACCAACCTGGCCAACCGCGCCCTGCGGCAGAAGATCCACGAAGCCTCGGTGACCCGTGGCAGCCGCGGTGGCGAGTATGACAACACCGCGCTGGTGTCGCGGATCATGACCCTGCGCGCCAACAAGGCTGCGCTGCTGGGCTTCCCGAACTTCGCCGCCTACAACCTCACCAACCAGACGGCGAAGACGCCGGAAGCGGTCAATGCGATGCTCGGCCAGCTGGCCCCGGCGGCAGTGGCCAACGCCAAGCGCGAGGCGGCCGATCTGCAGGCAATGATCGACCAGGAGCAGAAGGCCGCCGGCAAGCCGACCTTCAAGCTGGAAGCGTGGGACTGGGCGTACTACAGCGAGAAGGTGCGACAGGCCAAGTACAACTTCGACGAATCGCAGCTCAAGCCGTATTTCGAAATGAAGAACGTGCTGGAGAACGGCGTGTTCCATGCCGCCGGCCTGGAGTTCGGCCTGACCTTCAAGCAGCGCACCGACCTGCCTGTCTACCACGAGGACGTCACTGTCTACGACGTGTTCGATGCCGATGGCAGCCAGCTGGCGATCTTCATCTTCGATCCCTACGCACGCGCCTCCAAGCGCGGTGGCGCCTGGATGAACGCCTACGTATCGCAGTCCGGGCTGACCGGTGACAAGCCGGTGGTGGCCAACCATCTCAACATTCCCAAGCCGCCGGCCGGCCAGCCGACGCTGCTGACCTGGGATGAAGTGACCACCACGTTCCATGAGTTCGGTCACGCCCTGCACGGCATGTTCTCCAACGTGAAGTACCCCTCGTTCTCGGGCACCTCGGTGCCGCGCGACTTCGTCGAGTTCCCCTCGCAGGTCAATGAGATGTGGGCGGATGATCCGGCCATCCTGAAGAACTATGCCAAGCACTACCAGAACGGTTCGGCGATGCCGCAGGCGCTGCTGGACAAGGTGGTGGCGGCGGCCAAGTTCAACCAGGGCTTTGCCACCACCGAATACCTGGGTGCGGCCATGCTCGACCAGCGCTGGCACCAGATCGGTCCGGACCAGGTGCCGGCCGCCGGTGGCGTGATGAAGTTCGAGGCCGACGCGCTGGCCAAGGACGGCATCTTCTACGCGCCGGTTCCGCCGCGCTACAAGACGCCGTACTTCAGCCACATCATGGGCGGCTACTCGGCCGGTTACTACGCCTACATCTGGTCCGAAGTGCTCGATGCCAACACGCAGAAGTGGTTCCGTGAGAACGGTGGCCTGAGCCGCAAGAACGGCGATCACTTCCGCAAGACGCTGTTGTCGCGGGGTGGGAGCGTGGATGCGATGCAGCTGTTCCGTGATTTCGCCGGTCACGAGCCGCAGATCGAGCCGCTGCTGGAAAAGCGTGGCCTGACCAGCGGTACCGGCGCGAAGTAAGTCGGTCGCGGCGAACGGCGAACGGCGAAGCCCCTCGTGGCAGAGCCGTTCGAAGCTGGCTTGCTGGCTGGACGGGTGGGGCCCGCGGGGGACGGCAAGAGCCGCTCCTGCGGGCCTCGTTTCGCGCCATCCATGGCGCTCAACGCCCCCGCGGGCCCCACCCGCCCAGCCCCCGACACCGTGCGTGCGCCGCCACGTAATTAAAGAAAAAACAGAAGCAAAAGCAAAAGCAAAAGCAAAGGCATCAGCGGCGAATGGCTCCGCTCTTGCTCCTGCTCCTGCTCTTGCTTTTGCTTTTGCTTTTTTTATTTCCCCGTGGCGGACGCAGATCTGTCACAAGGCCGGGGGGTGGGGTTGGGTGGGGGCGTAGAGCGCCATGGATGGCGCGAAGCGAGGCCCGCAGGAGCGGCTCTTGCCGTCCCCCGCCCAGCCCCACCGCCCGGCCCAGCCCGACCACGCCAACACACCGCGCCCACCACGGAGGGGCCCAGCCGTTCGCCCACCCTCACCCGTTCGCGAACAACCCCGCATACGCAGGCGCCACGTGCGGCAACAGCACGGCAGCCGGCACCTCGGCCGTCTGCGTACCATCCGAGTAAGGCCCCACCTGGTACGGCGGGAACACGAAACGCAGCGAGGTGATCCGTCCCGTCGCATCGGTCAGCGGCTCGAACTGGCTGAAGTTGGCCACCTTGCCGGAGGTGCCTTCGGCGATCATCCGCGAGGCGTTGCGCAGCGATTCCTGCAGCTCGCCCGGCTCCAGATCCTCACTGCTGAGCCGGGTCGCCACCCGTTCGCGCAACTGGTCGGCGATGTACAGACCCACCGCCTTCCAGCCCGCCTCGTCGGGAATCAGTTCCTCGGCGGTCAGCAGGCGCGCCTGCGCAGGCAACCAGACGAAGCGCGCCACCAGCGGCTCACCATGGGCGCCGCCGGTGTAGCGGCTGCCCTCTGCACTGACCACCACCAGCTGCGGCGTCTCCAGCTGCTTTTCAAAGGCCAGCGACAGCTCGTACGGCATGCTCGGCGTGTCGTTGCCCAGGCCATCCAGGGCCTGCTGCAGCTCGGCACGCGCTGCGGCTGCATAGGCGTGCAGTGCATGGGCCAATCCCGGGTACCGGTCGAGGCCGGGCGCATAGCTGATACCGATGACGGCCTGCGGGGTCGTCTCGATCTCATCCTTGAGCTGGACCGGGCCCGTCGCTGCGTCGGGTGCCGCGGTCGTCGGCTGCGCCGGCGCGTCAACCACGGGTGCGGCCGGGGCGGCGTCTTGACGGCCGCAGCCGGCCAGCAACGTGATCCCCAGGGACATCGCCAGCAACGGGGCGGCGGTGCGGGACACGGTGGTACGTTTCATCCAATTCCCCTGTTCAATCAACACAAACATTTCCTTAACTGCATGAGCACTGCCAGCGCGTCAGGGCGCCAGCAGATCCTGGTATTCGGCATGACGCGCCATGAACGCTTCGGCATAGGCGCAGGCGGGCACCACTTTGTAGCGCTGCTCCCGGGCCCAGCGCAGTGCCACCCGCGTCAGTTCACCGGCGATACCCCGCCCGGCAATGGCGTCGGGCACCTCGGTATGTGTAATGACCATCCGGCGGCGCTTGAGCTGGTAGTCGAGCAGGGCAAGGTGGCCCTGGACGCGGGCGGTGAAGCGCTGGCCCGCCTGATCATGGGCAATCTCGTAGGCAAGTCCGGGCGGCGTGACCGAAGCCATGGGAGCATCTCCTCTGCGGCACCCCGGATGGTGCGCAGACCGCCGCCATGGTGGCGTGAAACCGGGCGCCTGGCGAGCGCTAAAGTCGGGACCGCCGCGGCCGTTACCAAGGACGACAGGGCCGATTCCGCCACTTCCCGGCCGTCCCTGACTCCGCCGCTGACTGGACACCCCATGACCACCGAAACCCCTACCCCGGCACCGGCCGCTGCCGACATTACATTGCTGGAAGGCCTGCTACAGCTGGCGCTAGAAGGCCAGACCGACGCCGCCATGTTCCAGCAGATCGGCGAGGAAGTCAGCAGTCGCCTGCTCGAAACCTATGGCGCCAGTGCCCCGCGCACGGCCTGAGCAGCACCGCCCCCCGAGGGCTGCAAGCGCCGGATCCGTCCACCCGGCGCCAGCGTGCCGTCCGCCTCAGCCGAAGCCGAAGCGCGGGTTGGACAGTTCTCTCAGGAAATGGCTGAACACCGAGGGCTGCATGGCGAGCATGAACAGCACGCCGAATGCCGCGCCGGCCAGGTGCGCGCTGTGGTTGATTCGGTCCCCGCCGCGCTTGTCCATCCAGATGCTGTAGCCGACATAGAACACCGCATAGACGATGGCCGGGGCCGGGATGAAGAACACCAGGATCATGGTCCACGGGCTGAGCAGGATGAAGGCGAACAATACCGCCGACACCGCCCCTGAAGCGCCCAGGCTGAGGTAGTTCGGGTTCTTCTGGTTCTTGATGTAGCTGGGCAGGATCGAGACCAGCAGCGCACCGAGATAGAACGCCGGATAGGTCAGGTAGCTGCCGCTGATCTGCACCATGACCCGCTCGATATGCCCCCCGAAGAAGAACAGCGTGATCATGTTGAAGATCAGGTGCGGCCAGTCGGCGTGGATGAAGCCGTAGGTCAGCAGCCGGTCGTACTGGCGATGGCGGTCCACCGCCGGCGGCCACAGGATCAGCCGGTCGGCCAGCTTGCGGTTGTTGAACGCCATCCAGGAAAGGATGGCGGTGACGGCGATCAGCAGCAGGTTTACGGGCGTCATGTCAGGCTCAGGCAGCGCGGTAGTTGTCGACCATGCGGTAACGGCGCGCGTACCAGCCGAAGGCCAGTGCGGCGACGAACGCGAAGCCGGCGAAGAAGAACATCAGGAACGCGGCTTCGCTCAGGCCCGTACTCGCGATCTGGCTGGTCACCGTATCGTTGCGCACGGCGGCGTTGGACAGCAGTACCCACAGGTTGCCGATGGTGGTGGTCAGGTTCCAGAAACTCATCACCACACCCTTCATCGCCTGCGGGGCCTGGCTGTAGGCGAACTCCAGGCCGGTGGCCGAGACCAGCACCTCGCCGAAGGTCAGCAGGGCGTACGGCAGCATCTGCCAGAAGATCGACAGCGCGTTGCCACCATCCATCACCACCTGGATGCCACCCACCACGATCCACGCGAACCCGCTGAAGGCGATGCCCGCGGTCATGCGGCGCAGCGCGGTCGGTTCCCAGCCGAAGCGACGCAGCGCCGGATAGAGCACCAGGTTGTTGAAGGGGATCAGGATCATCACCAGCAGCGGGTTGAGCGCCTGCATCTGCGAGGCGGTGAACCAGCTCGGCATCGCCATCTGCTGGCCCTGCAGCACCCACGTGGAGGCTTTCTGATCGAACAGGGAGAAGAACGGCGTGGTCAGGGCGAAGATCACCAGCACGCGCAGCACCGAACGCACGCCCTCGACGGCCTCGGCCGGATGCACGGCCCGCGCGCGGTCCAACTGCATCCAGGTGCCGCCGCCGATGCCCACCAGCAGGGCCACCAGCGCAAGGCACAGGCAGATCACGATTCCGAGCGATCCCACCAGCCCGAAGGAGGCCACGGCGAGCACCCCACCGGCGATGGCCAGCGCCATTCCGGGGCGGCCGCGCCCTTCCACGCGCGCAGTCAGCGCGGTCCGCACCACGTTGGCGAACGAGTGCGGGTCCTTCGGAGGCAGCGGCGTGAGCACGTAGCGGCGCCGACCCAGCCAGAACACGAACGTGGCGATGAACATCAGGATGCCCGGGATGCCGAAGGCCCACTGCGGACCCCAGTTCTTGAGCACCAGCGGGATCAGCAGTGAAGCGAACAGCGAGCCGAAGTTGATGATCCAGTAGAAGGCATCGAACACGAAACGCGCCAGGTGCTTGTTGCTCTGGTCGAACTGGTCGCCCATGAAGGACGCCACCAGCGGTTTGATGCCCCCGGCCCCCAGCGCGATGAGCCCCAGCCCGAGGAAGAAGCCTTCGCGGCTGTTCTCGAACAAGGCCAGGCACAGGTGGCCCGCGCAGTAGATCAGGCTGAACCACAGGATGGTGTGGTACTTGCCGAAGAACCTGTCAGCCAGCCAGCCGCCGAGCAGCGGGAAGAAATACACGCCGATCATGAAGCTGTGCATGATGTCCTTCGCCTCGCCCGCCCGTCCCTCGGCGGTGATTTCCTGCAGCAGCAGCGAGGTGATCAGGAACTGCACGAGGATGTTGCGCATTCCGTAGAAGCTGAATCGCTCGCAGGCCTCATTGCCGATGATGTACGGAATCTGGCGCGGCATGGTGCCGTTGCCGACGGGGGCGGCTGCGTTCTGGCTCATCCTGTAAGAGATTCCTGCGGACACGAAAGCGTCAAGGTTACCGGAAGGCCGCCGGTCTGCGCACGCTGCAGGGCTGCACCACCGATCCGTGCGGCGCGGTGAGGCGGCCGAAAACCCTGCCGGAAGTCACGGTTCATGCACGTGATAAGCGTAAACTTATCGTTATGCGCGCTGCGATGACCCCTTTTCTGTTGTGCCTCGGCCTGCTTTCTGCCGATGGTGCGCAGGCCCTGCCCGCCCGCCCTGTCCCGGCGACCCCGCAGGCGGTCGAGCTGAGCATCGCCACGCTGCTGCTTCCGCCAGCCGATGAGCCGGCCTGGGAACAGCGCCGCGAACAGATGGTCCAGGTGCTCGATGCCCTGCGCCCGGATGTCATCGCCGTGCAGGAGGTCCAGCAGCTGGGACGTCGCAACGCGGCCTGCTGGCTCGCGCAGCGCCTGCGTTACAGCTGTGATTTCATCACCGCCGATCCACCCAGCCAGCCCGAGCGGCGCGGCAGCGCGATGCTGAGCCGGTTGGCGGTCAGCGAGGACGGTGTCACTCTGCTGCATCCGCCGGGCCGCTACAGTGCCGCCGGCATGATCCGCATCGCCGCCGGCACCAGCGAGGTCAATGTCTACACTGCACGCCTGCGCCCGGAGGGCGCCGATGCCACCGCGCGGCAGCACCAGGCCAACGATCTGATGGCATGGATCGCGGCGACCGCCGAAGGGCATCCCAGCCTGATCGCCGGTGATTTCGCCGCGCCGACCGACGAGCTGGTGCGCAGCACACCGGGGTTCCAGCCCGCGCGCCGGAATCCTTCCGCACGTATCGAACGCACGCCCGGCCTGCCGGCGTCTTCCGGTGGCAGCGGCCACGGCATGGATGTGCTGTTCCAGGTCAAGACGTTCAGCGGATTGCGCCAGAAGCGTATCGAACTGGCCGCCGAAGGAACGCTGCCAACGCTGGCGCTGGGTACGCTTGCCGTGCTGAAGCTGCAGGAGCCAGTGGCGGTCAACGCCGGGAGCCAGCCGGAAGGCTGAGCGTGGTGTTTCGGGCGCCCGGCCCGGTTATATGGAAAAAAAAACGGCCGCGCATTGCTGCGCAGCCGTTCGATCGAAAAACCCCGTGGGTCAGGCGATCGCTTCCTGGTAACGACGCTCGACTTCATTCCAGTCGATCACGTTGAAGAACGCGCCGATGTATTCCGGGCGACGGTTCTGGTACTTCAGGTAATACGCATGTTCCCACACGTCCAGGCCAAGGATCGGCGTGTTGCCTTCCATCAGCGGGCTGTCCTGGTTGCCGGTGCTTTCCACCACCACCTTCTTGTCCGGGGTCACGCTCAACCATGCCCAGCCACTGCCGAAACGGGTCAGGGCCGCCTTGGTGAACGCATCCTTGAACTTGTCGAATCCGCCGAGATCCGCGTCGATGGCCTTGGCCACGTCACCGACCGGATTGCCGCCCGCATTCGGTGCCATCACCGTCCAGAACAGCGAATGGTTGGCATGGCCACCGCCATTGTTGCGCACCGGACCCTGCAGGTTTTCCGGCAGCGACTTCAGCTTCTTCACCAGCTCTTCGACCGGCAGATCAGCGTATTCCGTGCCTTCCAGCGCCGCGTTGACGTTGTTGATGTAGGTCTGGTGATGCTTGGTGTGATGGATTTCCATCGTCGCCGCATCGATATGCGGCTCCAGCGCGTCGTAGGCGTAGGACAGCTTCGGCAGGGTATAGGCCATGTTGGATCTCCTGATAGCTTGAAAAACCCGGCGGTGTCGCCGGGCCGTGCCCGTTGATGATGGGGTCGTGGGGGGAGATTACCAAGGGTGCTGTAAAGGAAAGTGCGTGCTGCCGGTGACAGCTGCGTGGCGCTCCTCACAAGCTCATGACGCATGCAGCGGCGCGGCGCTACAGTGGCAGCTTCCATAACGCCTGGAACGCTGCCCCGATGCGCAATCCCCGCCGCTTCTTCATCGCCCTGGCCCTGCTCGTGGTTGGCCTGCTCGGCATGCAGCGGCTTCAGCGCCCGCCACCGCCGCAGTTCGCACCCTCGCTGACGACAGGCGTGGCGCCGCAGGACGCGCGGTCTGCCGCCCGCGCCGCCGGGCACGACGATGGCTTGCCCGCATTCCTGCCTGCCGAAGCACGCCAGACGATCGAACTGATCCAGCGGGGCGGCCCGTTTCCCCACGCACAGGACGGGACCGTGTTCGGCAACCGCGAGCATCAGCTGCCCGAGCGACCGCGTGGCTATTACCGCGAATACACCGTGCCCACGCCGGGCGCCGGCACCCGCGGCACACGCCGCATCGTCACCGGCGGGACGCCGCCGGAGGCGTGGTATTACACCAGCGACCACTACGCGTCTTTCCGCAGTTTCACTGTCACCGGGGAGCTGGCGCCGTGAGCCACGATGCGTTCGAACTCGGCCTGCATGATCTGGCCAATGCCGGCGTGTATGCCATTGGCACCGCCGATGTAGGCCCATTGGCCGCGACGATGCGCGATGCCGGACTGCGGGTCAGCCGCATCGATCTGCTTGATGTCAGCGACAAGCGCACGCTGCTGGCACGCATGGCGGCACAGCTGGATTTTCCAGGCGGTTTCGGCGGCAACTGGGACGCCCTGCTGGACAACCTGCGTGACCTCGGCTGGCTCAAGGCCAGCGGGCACGCCCTTTTCCTGGACCAGGCCGACAGCCTGCGCGACGGCGCCGGTGTCGACTTCGATACGCTGCTGGACATCCTCGACGAGGCCAGCCAGTTCTGGGCCGACCGTCAGGTCCCGTTCTGGGCGTTCATCGCACTGGAACCAGGCGCATAGCCAAGCGCCCCGGCGGCGACGCTGCACCCGGACACGCCGCCGGTTCACCGGCTGCCATTGTCGTCCTGGTATTCCGGTTTGAACGGCACGTCCGGGGGAGGTCGCGCGATGGCCGGCTGCTCCTGCATGTTGGGATCGCTCAGCCCGCACCCGCCACCGAACTGCAGCACGGAGATGACGCAGGAAATCGTGCTGCTGGTGCCCGGCAGCGGAATCTCGATGGACTTCACCCCGCGCCGCACCCACTCGGCCAGCAGGGATTCGTTCGGCGCCCAGTACTTGTCGAAGGAGGTCGGTGTGTAGTCGTACGGGGGGCGCTTGAGCCAGGTGCCCGACTGGGCGATCCGCTCCCTGCTCCAGCCGTCGTTGTCACCGCCCGGTGCGCCGCGCCCGCTGTCACCCGCGCCCGCCTGTCCGGGTACGCGCACGCTGCCATCGCTGTTGAACAGGCCAGTACCCTGCCCCGCGGCGCGACCGGCCGGCGCCGCACCGGCGGCGGCCGTGCCATCTCGGTTGCGCGCAGCGGCGCCCCAATCGTCCCCCCGCGCGGGGGTGGCCCAGTTGCCCGGCGCCGGCGCGGGACGCGGGCCCGCCTGGGCCGCCGGACCGGCGCCTGCAGCCGATGCAGGCGGCGCCGGCGCTGCAGCAGGCGCTGCATCGGCCACGGTGCGTTCGCGCACGCGGGGCGTGGCCATCATCCGGTCCGTCGTTGCCGGCGGAGTGTCACGCGGGCGTACCTCGGCCATGGCGATCTGTGGCGCGGGTGCGGCCTGGATCTCACGCTCGCGCACCTGGATCTCGGGCGCGCGCGCCGGCGCGGTGACGGTCGGCTGTGGCAGCCGCACCGGCTGCCTCACCGCCAGCACGGGGGCGACCTCGCGTTCGCGGACCTGTACGTCCGGCGTGGGCAGCGCAGGCGCCTGCACGTCCAGAGGCTGCACGCGCGCGGTCGCCGGCGGCGCCGGCGCGGTTTCAACCGTGCGTTCGACGACGTCCAGCGCCGGCGCGCGCGGCACCACGGTGACCTCCGTTCGGGCCACGTTGACCGGCGGCACCACGAAATCCACCGTCGCCTGCGCCACCTCGGTAGCCTGCACCGGTGGCGAAGGCGGCGCTGCGGCGGGTGGGCTGGCCGGTGCCGGCGTGGGCGGCGCAGGCGCTGCCGCAGCGGTCGGGGTGGAGGCCGGGGCGGGCACTGCACGGGCGGCGGCGCGGCTGGGCGGCACGCCGGGCGCAGCACCGCCGGACGCGTTCTCGGCCATCACGGCGCTGGCACTGCCCGGACGATCACCGCCGCCCTCCTGCGCACCTTCGCCGACGAATTCGATCTGCGTCCGCTCGCCCTGCTCGCCCGATTCCGGTGCCACCGGGCTGCGCACCACCGCCACCCAGGCCAGCAACAGGAAGAACATCAGATGCAGCAGCACACTGATCGCTCCGGATCCACGCCGCATCCAGCGCTGGTCGTGCGGAGCCGGGTCCCAGCCCTGCCACAGCAACCGACGCATCGCCCGCAGCAATGGAAGCTGCGCTGCGATGCCGATGTCTGCGGCGGCACGGGGGCGCAGCGCCTGCAGCATGGCCAGCGCCTGTTGCGGCGGCGCCAGCGGCGGCAACGCGCGCAGCCATACCGCCCAGCCGTACGGCAGACCCGTTTTCTTTTCAAGAATGGGGAGCACCTGCTGGCGGGCCAGCAGGTGCTCGATCAGCTGCGCCGCACGGGCGTTGGGCACGCGGCGCGGGTCAGGCAGCGTTGCCGCGCGGCATGTACGGGGCCTGGCCACTGTGGTGGTCGGTCGCGTCCCGCACTGCCGTCACGCCGGGCACGCGGCCCATCAGCGTCTTTTCAATGCCCTGTTTGAGCGTGACATCGGCCATGCCACAGCCCTGGCAGCCACCCCCAAAGCGCAGCAGCACCACGCCATCGGCTGAAACCTCCTGCACGGCCACCTTGCCTCCGTGCGAAGCAAGCTGCGGGTTGACCTCGTTCTCCACCACCCAGTGCACCCGTTCCACCAGCGACGCGGCATCGCCGGGGGCCTCGCCCTTGATCCGCGGCGCCTTGATGGTGAGCTGGTGACCGCCGCCCTTGGCCGGCACGATGTCGATCTCGGCTCCGTCCATCCAGCCGACGCTGTCGGCGGACACATAGAGCGTGAATCCGTCGCAGTCCACCGCCCATTCGTCGCCCATCAGGTCGGCGGGTTCGGCGAACTCCAGGCGCGCATCGGCGCGGGGCGTTCCGGGATCGACCGCGCTCAGGCGGACGCCCATGCCGGGCACGGCCTCGCGCTCGATGAGTTTGCGGAAGTGGGTCTGTGCAGTGTCGGAAATCTGGATCATCGGGCTATTCTAGCCAAGTCCGGGCCGGTCGCTCATTTGCTTTATACACTGCCCGGCGCATTGTTCAGTCATGGATTCCACGGGTGGATTGCTGCATGAATGACCTCATACCCCTCGCCCAGGCCCACTGCATCGCCCGCAAAGGCCATGAGCACCGGCTTGGACAGGCGCGCATCAACGAATTGCTGCCCCAGGTGCCGGGCTGGAAGCTGGTCGAGGACGGCCAGGCGCTGCAACGCACTTTCCCGTTCAAGGACTACCATCACACCATGGCGTTCGTGAACGCGCTGGCCTTCATCGCCCACCGTGAAGACCACCACCCCGACCTGGGGGTGCACTACGACCGCGCGGTGGTGCGTTACTCGACCCACGATGTCGGCGGCCTGAGCGAGAATGATTTCATCTGCGCGGCCAAGGCCTCGGCGCTGACGGAGCACCCCTGATGATCCTGCGTACGACCCTGTTGTCCCTTTCCCTCGTCGGTGCCCTGGCTGGCTGTGGCGGCACCGGTGGCGATGACGTGGCGGCCCGGCCGCAGGTCGCGCCGACCGAAGTGGCGGCGGTGAAGACCCCGCCGCCGCAGTACCCCGTGGAGCTTGGCTGTACTGGTGTCGGCGGCACCACCACGCTCAAGGTCGTGGTGGGCATCGACGGGCGCCCCAGCGATGTCACGCAGATCGGCAGCAGCGGCAACGCGCAGCTGGACGAGCAGGCCATCGCCGCCGTGCGCGGCTGGCAGTTCAACGCCGCCACGCGCAACGGCCAGAAGGTCCCGGCAACGATCCAGGTACCGGTGAGCTTCAATCCGCCCAACCCGCGTCCGGATGAGTGCTTCGCCATCGAAGAACGGATGCGCCGCGGCGGCTGATCCGCCCCGCGCCAGCAGGGAGCGCCCGCCAGCGCACGGCGTCCCTGCCCGCCCCCTGCTGCCCGGGCCCCGTCTAGCCGGGCCCGCTTTCCGAAGGAACGCGCTGGACCATGCAGGACATCTCCCCCGAAAACTTCTGGATGGCCCTCGGCGTCACCTTGGCCGCCGGCCTCGCCACCGCGCTGGGCAGCCTGATGGTGCTCTTCGCCAAGCGACCGCACCCGCGCCTGCTCGCCTTCGGGCTGGCCTTCGCCGGCGGCGCGATGGTGTACGTCTCGCTGTCGGAGATACTGAACAAGTCGATCGACTCGTTCACGCAGGCCTACGATGCCCGGCTCGGCTTCACCTACGGTACCTTCGCGTTCCTGCTGGGCATCCTGCTGATCGTCGCCATCGACCACCTCGTGCCAAATCCGCACGAGAGCCTGGACGAGAGTGACCCGGCGTTCCGTGCCGACAACACCTCCTACATCAAGCGCGTGGGGCTGATGACCGCCGTGGCGATCACCGCGCACAATTTTCCGGAAGGCCTGGCGACGTTCTTCGCTACGCTGGAAAGCCCTTCGGTCGGCATGCCGCTCGCTTTTGCGATCGCCATCCACAACATCCCCGAGGGCATTGCGATCGCGGTGCCGGTCTACTTCGCCACGCGCAGCAAGTTCTACGCGTTTGCCGCAAGTCTGGTGTCCGGCCTCGCCGAACCGATCGGCGCCGTCATCGGCTATTTCCTGCTCTCCGGCTCGTTGAACCACGCGACGTTTGGCTGGGTGTTCGGGCTGATCGCCGGCGTGATGGTGTTCCTGGCGCTGGACGAACTGCTGCCTGCCGCCAAGCGCTATGCCAAGGGCCACGAAACGGTGTACGGCCTGGTGGCCGGCATGATGACCCTGGCGCTGAGCCTGGTGCTGTTCAAGTGGTGAGGCGCCGGCGCGACGTGCGACCGGCGCAAGGCGTTATTTCAGGCGGTCCAGTGCGTCGACCAGCTCTTCGGCCAGCGGAGCATTGAGCACGTAGGGGGTCCTGCCGTCGTCAAGCGAGAACTCCAGCGAGGCGGCGTGGAGGAACAGGCGCTTCAGCCCGATCTGCTCGCGAAACCGCTTGTTGACCGCAGGATCGCCGTACTTGTCGTCGCCTGCCACCGGATGCCCCAGATGCTGCGCGTGCACGCGGATCTGGTGCGTGCGCCCGGTTTCGATCCGGACCTCGCAGTAGGAATGCCCGCCGCGACGCTCCAGCACCCTGAAATGGCTGATCGACGGCTTGCCGATGGCATTGACCTGCACGTGGCGTTCCCCGCCCTGTCGCAGCCCGACGTGAAGCGGCGCATCCACCGTCATGGTGCCGTCGGGCATGCGCCCGGACAGGAGGGTCAGGTATTTCTTGCGGATGCCCGCGCCGTGGTCTTCACGCAGCAGGGCCTGCAGCTCGCTGAGCGCGGAGCGCTTCTTGGCCACGATCAGCAGGCCGGAGGTGTCACGGTCCAGCCGGTGCACCAGTTCCAGCGTCCGTCCCGGCCGCAGCGCCCGCAGTGTTTCGATGGCGCCGAAACTGATGCCACTGCCGCCATGGCTGGCCACGCCGGTAGGTTTGTTGAGTGCGAGCAGGCGTTCGTCCTCATAGACGATGGCAGCCTCCAGCCGGCGCATGAACGACTCCGGCGGACCGGCCTTGTCGCCTTCCTCGGTGATCTGCACCGGCGGGATGCGGATCACCTCACCGGCTTCCAGCTTGCGTTCGGCCTTGGCCCGGCCGCCATTGACGCGGACCTGCCCACTGCGCACCAGCTTGTACACCAGGCTGCGCGGGGCCCCCTTGAGCTGGCCGAGCAGGAAATTGTCCAGGCGCTGGCCCGCCCGATCGTCTGGAACGGTGATCATGCGCACGGAAAGCTTGCCGGGGGTTGGGTTTGCGGGGTCTTGAGCAGTCATCAGCCTGTTTATTCTGTTACACTCGGGCGGCGAGATAAGGGATTGATTTCGTTGGAAGTTGGTCAGGGCCAGAAGCCCCGTTTCCGACGAATCCGGCACAGTGCGCGACCACCGCCCCCGGGGCGGCCATGTTAGCGGCTCACCGGCGCTCCCGGCCATCGCCGATTGCCTGACACGCAGTCGCGCTGAACATGTCCCGCGTGGCGCTCCAGTTCTGCTGACAGCTGCCGCCGGTCCCGCATTACCCAAAAACCAGATAGAACGAGCGCTCCCGCGGCCTGCCGTGGTGTCGTAGCGCTGGAAACCCGGGCCACCCTCCCCGCGCCTGCGCGAATGGGCGGCCAGCCGTGTCCAGAGGCGAAACTCCATGGCGTTCCGCGCGGTAGCCGCTTGCGAGGAACGCAACAATGAAGCGAATGCTGATCAACGCCACGCAGGCAGAAGAACTGCGTGTTGCCATCGTGGATGGCCAGTCGTTGTACGACATCGACATCGAGCAGCCGGCCAAGGAACAGAAGAAGTCCAACATCTACAAGGGCCGGATCTTCCGCATCGAGCCGTCCCTGGAAGCGGCCTTCGTCGAATATGGCGGCAGCCGCCATGGCTTCCTGCCGCTGAAGGAGATCTCCCGGGACTACTTCCAGGCCGGTGTGGATCCCAACAAGGCCGGTATCCGTGAACTCCTGCGCGAAGGCCAGGAAATCGTCGTCCAGGTGGACAAGGAAGAGCGCGGCAACAAGGGCGCCGCCCTGACCACGTTCATCTCCCTGGCCGGCCGCTACATGGTGCTGATGCCGAACTCGCCCAGTGCCGGCGGCGTCTCGCGCCGGATCGAAGGCGAGGACCGCGCCGCCCTGAAGGAGGCGCTGGACAAGCTGAACATTCCCGACGAAATGGGCGTGATCATCCGCACCGCCGGCGTCGGCCGCGATGCCGAGGAACTGCAGTGGGACCTGGACTACCTGCTGAACGTCTGGCGCGCCATCGCCGAAGCGGCGCTGAGCAAGCCGGCCCCGTTCCTGATCTACCAGGAATCGCGCCTGATCGTGCGCGCCCTGCGTGACTACCTCCGCGCCGACATCGGCGAGATCCTCGTCGACACCGAGGAGATGTACAACCACGCACGCGAGTTCATGCAGCAGGTGATGCCGCAGACCCTGCGCAAGCTGAAGCATTACACCGACGACATTCCGCTGTTCAACCGCTTCCAGATCGAATCGCAGATCGAAGGCGCCTACGAGCGCAACGTGCGCCTGCCGTCCGGCGGCTCGATCGTGGTCGACCAGACCGAAGCCCTGACCGCCGTGGACGTGAACTCCTCGCGCGCCACCAAGGGCAGCGACATCGAAGACACCGCCTTCCAGACCAACCTGGAAGCGGCCGAGGAAGTCGCCCGCCAGCTGCGCCTGCGTGACCTGGGCGGCCTGGTGGTCATCGATTTCATCGACATGTCCTCCAACAAGCACCAGCGCGAGGTCGAGAACCGCCTGAGCCACGCGCTCAAGTACGACCGCGCCCGCGTGCAGGTCGGCCGCATCTCGCGCTTCGGCCTGCTTGAAATGAGCCGCCAGCGCCTGCGTCCGAGCCTGGGCGAGTCGAGCCAGCTGGTGTGCCCGCAGTGCGATGGCCACGGCCGCATGCGCAGCGTGGAATCGCTGTCGTTGTCGATCATCCGTGTCGCCGAAGAGCATGCGATGAAGGAAAACACCGGGCAGGTGCTGGTCCAGGCCCCGGTGGAGATCGCCAATTACCTGTTGAACGAGAAGCGCAGCGCACTGCGCGAGATCGAACAGCGTCACGAAGCACCCATCGTGATCGTGGCCGACGAGCAGCTGCGTACGCCGCACTACACCGTCACCCGCCTGCGTGAGAATGAACTGGGCGAAGAGAGCACCAAGCCGAGCTACCAGCGCGGCACGCCGCGCAAGCTGCCGGTGCATGCGCTGACCAAGGGCCAGCTCAACATCCCGCCGCCGGCGGTGACCCAGGTCCAGCACAACTCGCCGGCCCCGGTCCGGGAGGAAGCCGCACCGCAGGCCGCGCCAGCGCCCGCTCCGGTGCCGACCCCGGTGGCCGCACCGGCCGCCAGCGGCGGTGTGGTCGGTTGGCTGAAGCGCATTTTCGGCGGCGAGACCGCCCCCGCTCCGGCCCCCGCGCCGACGCAGGGTGCACGGACCACCGGCACTGACGAAGGCCGCAAGGACCGCAGCAAGGACCGCAACCGCGACCGCAGCAAGGACCGCAAGGACCGTCGCGAGGACACCCGTGCCAACGGCAACGGCCATGGTTCGCAGGACAAGGAACAGGGGCAGCCGCGCAAGGAGCGTGGCGAGCGCCGCCAGGGCGGCAATGCCCAGAACGGTGCCGCGACCAATGGCAATGGAACCGCGAACGGCAATGCACAGCAGCCCCGGCAGCGCCAGGAGCAGCCGAGGCCGCCGCGCGGCGAGCGCACCGAGCAGCCGCAGCCGAAGGTCAAGCAGCCGCGCCAGCCGCGTCAGGACACCGACAAGCCGCCGCGAGACAGCGTGCCCGCCGAGAACGCCGCCGCACTGGCGGCCGCACCGGCCGCCACCGCCGTGACGGTCGTTGACGAAGCCGCTGCGGCCGCCGCGTCGCGCCTGGCCAACCAGCTGCTGCGTGGCGAGATCGACGCCGCGGCTGCCGCCCCGGTCGCGGCACCCGCCGCCACAGAGGCCGCACCGGCCCGTGAAGCCGCAGCGGTTGATCCTGCCGAGAATGCCGCCGTCCAGGGTGAGGCCACCGAGGCAGGTGATACGCCCGCCGATGACGAAGGCGCAGGTGAAGGCGGATCGCGCCGTCGCCGTGGCCGTCGGGGTGGCCGCCGCCGCCGCCGTGGTGCGGGCGAAACTGCCGGTACCGATGGACTGGGCCAGGACGACCAGGGGGATGACAACGAGGCGGGCGATCATGATCCGGACCTGTCATCTGGTCGCAATGACGATGCTGCGCCGGAGGCCCGCGCGGCCCGTCCGCTGCATGCCCAGCCCGAGTTCGACTTCGATGATGAGCCGGACACGGCGTCGACCGAGCCGAAGCGCTCGCCTGCGGCACTGAGCGCGGCGGCCATCACCCCGGTGGCCGCGAGCGTCGTCGCAGCAGCGCCGACGCCGGCCCCCTCCGTGGCTGCGGAACTGCCGCAGACGATGGAAACGGCGGCAGCTCCGGTGGGCACGACCCAGGCTCAGGCCGAGTCGCCGACGCGCGAGGCAAGCCCGGCCGCGGAGCCGGCACCCGCCCCGGTGCAGGACGCCACCGAGGCGCACGCGCCGAAGCCGGGTGTCCTGCCCGCCGCGACCACGGCGGTCGAGGCACCCAGCTGGCAGCCTGCGCCGCATGCGCCGGCCAAGGCTGATGCGGTCGTGGAGGCCACGCCGGTCGTCCAGGCGTCGCCGGTCGAGACCGCGCAGCATGTCGTGCCCGCTCCCGCCGCCAGTGCGCCGCAGCCCGCGCCGACAGGCGAGAAGGCAGCCGACACGCAGCCGGCAACGTCCACGCCGGTGGTCGAGTCGGCACCTGCCGCTGAGCTTCCTGCAACCGTCGCCGCCCCGGCGGTCGTGGAGGCCGTGGAAGCCGCCGAGCCGGCCATCCTCGCCGGTGGCACCGACGCCGCCGAGCAGGCGGCGATCGCAGCGCAGACGGTCACCACGGCAGAGGCTGACGCTGACGCCGAGGCCAAGCGCGACGAAGAGAACGCGCCGAAGACGGACCACCCTCAGGGCTGATCCGCGCCCTGCGCGCAGGCGACACGAACAACGCCCCGCAAGGGGCGTTGTTCGTTGCAGAGAACCGGTGTCGTATTACGCGATCTGATGACGGCCAAATGCCGTGCGGCGCAGCGCGGGATGACGCGCCTACCCGCTTCCGAAGGGGGCACGGACAGCCCCGGACACCGTGGGCCAGCCGGGCAGCGCCCTGTTTCACTGGGGATGCGCGGGCATCGGCAGGTACGGGATGACGCCCGACTTTCAATGCGACGTCATCCGACGGAGCCGCCTCTTCATGCCAAGAGGCACGGCACGTAGCGTGAACGCCTTCACAATGAGGCCTTCCCATGACCCGACCCCAGTACGACACCATCGCCGCCGACTATCTTGCCTACGTCAATGCCTCCCCCACACGTGCCGCCGAGTACCGCATGATGCGCGGCCTTGCGGGCGACCTGCGCGGCGCCCGCGTCCTGGACCTTGCCTGCGGGTCCGGCTATTACGGACGCCGCTTCCTGGAAGAAGGTGCCGCCAGCTCGCATGGCGTGGACCAGTCCCCGGTGATGATCGAGCAGGCGCGGGCCATCTCCCATGCACTCGGCGACAACGCCACGTTCCAGGCCAGCGATGTGCTGGAGCTGTCCGGTGATACGGGAGAGTTCGACCTCGTGGTGGCCGCGTTCCTCTTCAACTACGCGCAGTCACTGCAGCAACTGGACGACATGGCCGCAAAGGTCCGTCGCCACGTCGCACCGGGCGGGCGACTGGTGCTTGAAACCATCAATCCGGATTACCGCCTGGCACTGGGTGATTTCTCCCGCTACGGCATCACCGTGCAGTCCGAGGTGCCGTGGCAGGAGGGCGCGTGCATCACCATGGCCGTGCCGGGCTCACCGCCCGCCCAGCTCACGGTCTATCGCTGGGAGCGCGCGCATTACGAGGCCGCGTTCCAGCGCGCCGGCTTCAGCAACATCCGCTGGCAGGCGGCCGAACTGATCCCGGACGACTTCATCGACCGGCCGACGGGCTTCTGGGACGAGCTGGTGCGCAACAACCTCGCCATCTGGCTGGCCTGCGACGGCTGACACCGCGCCACCCGCGGCTCTGTCTCCACCCGCAACGCCGTGCTGCTGCTGAACACGTTGCGACGCACAGCATGGCGCTCACCCGGTAGCTTGATCCTGCTCCCGACAAGATGCTCCACTAGTTAAAGTACTAGTGTTATGACGAGCACTCACAACACCGGTTCGCTGCCCTATTCAATCTCGTCGATCGCCGCTGGACAATCGGAGTGCGCTGGACAGGCGTCGCTGCACGAAATCTTCATTCCGATGCCCCCCAAGGGCTTCACGGCTTCGGGACCAAGCGAACCCGTCGTTCACGGCCCTCGGGAAGACATGAAGGTGGAAATGACCAAGCTCGTTGAATTTGCCATTGTTCTGGATCATTGAAACGCCATGACTCTCAAACACCTCCGCGAACGCGGATGCCACGCTTTTCGCCAGGCTAAATATTCTACAGACCAAGTTGATCGGCAAATCCACAAGATCAGCAAGATGAACCTTTGGACAGATGAGTACATGCCCCACCGCGATGGGATCCGCGTCGAGAAAGCAGATGATGTGCTCGTCATCGTAAACGATGTGCGAACGTATCGACCGGGAGGCTATTTGGCAGACCACACACGCTTCCAACGCTTACCCTCGTCTCTTGAACGGAAAACTCTTCTTGATGCCGCACGCCAGCACGGCAGTCCTCCTCGCACATCTGCCGGATCCACAGCCTGCTGGTTAGCGGTCTAATGTGCCGTCAGATTTGTTGCAGATTCGCACAGGGATTCAGCAGCCCGCCCCGACCAGGACACGTGCCTTGGCTGAGCCGTCCTGCCGATGCATCCGCACCATGCAACTGAAGCACGCACATCAGGGCAGGGGCATGGCCTGCGACGGCTGACACCGCGCCACCCGCGCCGGACGATCGCACCTCAGTCCGGCGCGAACTGCAGCCGCGTCCATACCCCGTAATGGTCCGACGCCCAGCGCCCCTCTTCGTAGGGCTGGTCGAACAGCAGCCGGGCTTCGCGCGCCACCATGTCGTCCTGCTGGAAGAAGATGTGGTCGATCCGCGAGGGCGTCTGGAAATAATGGCGGTTGAGCGTGCTGGTGGCAGCAAGGTCGGTGGTGACGTGCACGCTGCCGTAGCTGTCGCCAAAGCGGTTGCGCAGCGCGCTCAGGTCACCGGCGTCCACCAGCGCGTTGAAGTCACCGGCAATGACCACCGGGGCATCGGCCGAGGTTTCGGACACGAATCGCAGCAGGTCCTCGACCTGCACCCGGCGGATCTGCTGGCCGCGTTCGTCGGCGCGTTCGTTGAGATGGGTGGCATAGACGTTGACGGGTCGTCCCTCGACCTCGATGCGCAGATGCGCGACGGTGCGGTAGTCGTCGGGCGGCTGGAGCAGGTGCTGGCCCCGCGCAAGCACTGGACGCCGGGTCAGCAGTGCATTGCCGTAGCGTTTCGGTGCGCCCACCGGGTCGGTGGAAACAAAGACGTACGTATAGCCGAGCCTGGCGGCGAGCCATTCGGCCTGGTTGCGCACGTTGCGCTTCTGGATCACCTCCTGCAGCGCGATCGCATCGGGCTTGAGGCGAGCCAGCTCTGCGACGATCGCGCGTCGCCGTGCCGGCCAGTCCTCGCGGTCATGATGCAGGTTGAACGTCACCATCGTCATGCCCGCGGCGGGGCTGGCCGGTGTCGAGCCGGGCCTGGACCCGCTGCCGCCGGTGCTGCGGTCGGCGGCGCTCAGCGCGCCGGGCGCCAACGCCATGACCAGCGCCAACGTCCTCAGGCAGCGCCGCATCCACCTGCCTGCCATTTCAGTCGCCCCGTCGTTCGCCACGGCGCACGGCCGCAGGGATCTCGATCTCCACGCGCGCCGGAACGGCATGCACATGCAGTTCGTTGTCGATCCACTCGGCGGGCTCGCCATTGACGGTGGCCACGCCGGGTTCGCCCGTATACGGCCACGGCAGGATCAGCCCGCCGGCAGGTGGCACCACGCCCGGACGCACCTCCAGCACAAGCTGGCGATCGCTGCGCTGCAGCCGGTAGTCGAGCAGGCCATCGGGCGTGCGCAGGCCCTTGACCCCGATCCCTTCCCCCTCGAACCAGCGCACCGGCACGCCGGCGGCGAGCACCAGCGACTGGTCCACGTCACGGCTGTAGGCGAACATGTCCAGCGCCGAGCGCACGAAGTCCGAGCCCACCCACGCGTGTGGCAGGTCACCGACGAAGAACGGCTTGCGCGGCGTCCGCGAGACCACCTCGGCCCACTGGTTCCAGGCCTGCGGCGAACGGTCCTTGAAGAAGAACCCGGTCGCCTCCCAGGCCCGCTCACGCCAGCCCAGGCGCACGAATGCGGCCACGTTGCGCCATTCGTAGGGGGTGTAATCCTTCCACTCGCGCTTGCCATCGCGGCGCTGCACGAACTCGTTCCAGTAGCGTTCGAAGGTGGCGTCCAGCTGCGGCTGTGGCAGGCGCCCCTGCTCACCGCCCGGCGCCAGGGCGATCGTGGTGGAGGTGGCGTCGAAATCACCCAGCTCGGCCGAGCCCGGCAGGAAATCGATGCGATGCTGCGCCATCGCGGCGTACAGCGAGGCCTGCAGGTCCGTGCGGAATTCATCGCGCGCGGCGGTGATCGCCAGCACTTCCATCTTCTGCAGGTGCTCGGCGATGATCGCCGCGTCCTTGTAGCCACGCAGGGCCCAGAAATTGTCCCAGTAGGAGTGCATCGGCTTGGCCGAATACCCTTCGTGGCTGATCGAGGCCGGCATCATGCCGTAGAAGGCCGGGTTGCGTGCCCTGTTTTCCTCGGTACGCTCGCTGGCGCGCAGCTGCTCCATGTAATGGAACGCGCCGATGACATGCGGCCACATCGCCTCCAGGAACGCGTCGTCGCCGGTGTAGCGCCAGTATTCGGCGATGCTGTAGATCAGCTCACCGTGGCTGTCGTTCTCCGGCACCGGATCGCTGCCACGGTCATCCACGCAGCACGGCACCTTGCCATTGTCGAACTGGTGCGGGGCATACCACTGCACGTAGTCACGCACCGCATCGCTGCGACCCATGCGCAGCAGGCCTTCGGAGATCATCGCCCCATCGCGGATCCAGCTGCGTCCGTAGGAGCGCGTACCCGGTTGCAGGCGCGGCCCCACGCGCGAGATCAGCATGTGCGCCAGCGAGGTGCGCAGGGTGTCGGCAAGCGGCTGCCCGGCGGCCGGTACCCGCAGCTGCAGGCCATCGAGCTTCTGCCGCCACATCGCCGCGACCTGCGCCTGTGCCTTGAGCGGGTCGAACCCGCGCGGATTGAAGCTGCCCGATTGCGGGAACACCAGCGCGACCTCGCGGCTCTGCCCCGGCTCCAGCTTGATCGTATACAGCAGCGCACCGGACGCCATGCCCGTCGGGTCGGTCACGGTGGTGGTGGCCGGCAGCGCATCGCCGGCCAGGTGGGTGACATCCAGCTTGGCATCGAACGGCGTGGCAAAGCGCTTGTCCGGCGCCTGCAGCGGATACACCCGCGGCTCGCCGTTGACCAGCACGCGGTCGCTGCCGACCTCCAGCCGGTCGATGCGGCTGAAGCCCCCCACCGTATTGAGGAACTGCGTGGGTGGATTGACCTGCCACGGCCGCACGGCCAGGGCCAGCGTGTACTCGTGGGCCACCTTGTCCGGATTCTTCAGCGTATACCGCGAGACCAGCTGCGAAGCCTCCGCGCTGCCCTGCACGAAGCCGGTCACCGACAGTGCGGCCTTGGCATGCTGCCAGCCTACGCTGGCGATGGGCAGGTAGTTGTCCTGCAGCGACTGCGAGGTGGTCACATCAGCCCAGCTGAGCACCTTGCCGTCGAGCTTGACGAAGGGCTCGACGCTGAAGCTTCCGCGGGCCATTTCCACGGCCCCGTCTTCGCTGATGAGCGCCTGTTCACGGCCGCCGTCCAGGCCGAGCAGCGTCCACGTCGGCTGCTCGCCCACATAGGCCCGCGGCAGTGCGCCGCGCGGCAGGTCGCCGGCCACCGCGGACAGGAACGCGTTCGGCGTGGAGGAGAATGCCAGCGGCTTCAGCGTGATGTCACGGATGCCATAGCGCCAGTTCGGACCATCCTGCAGATCGAAGCGCAGGTAGCGCGCGTCGGTCTCCGGCAACGCCAGCCAGTCACGGCCACCGCCGCCGGCGCTGACCTCGCGGACCACCCGCCAGTCACGACCGTCCTGCGAGGCGCGCACCGTATAGCGCGAGGCCTGCAGGCCCGGCAGCCAGTCGATCACCGCGCCGCCCAGCTCGCGCGTGCTGCCCAGGTCCAGGCTGACCGTCTGCTGCTTGACGCCGCCGCTGACCCAGAACGTGTCCGGCTTGCCATCGATCATGCGGTCCTGCAGGGCGGTGGCGGTATCGGCGAGCACCTGCGGGCGCAGCGGCGAGGTGTCTTCGGCGGGCAGCCCCTGCAGCGTCAGGCGGTCGAAGCACACCGTGCCGCGGCCACCGACCTTGCTGTAGATCGTGAACTCCATGGCCGCGCTGCGCTTGAGCTCCTTTTCCGGCGAGGGTCCCCATGCCTTGTCGATATGGCGCTTGCGGTACTGCACCGGCGTCCATGCCTTGGGGAAGGCGTAGCCTGGCCGGTTCACCCACCATACGTTGTCGCCGCTGGCATCGATCAGCTTGAACTGCAGGTCGTTGCGCGGCGAATCACCGCGCAGCTGGAACCCGAACTGGTAATTGACCGGGTACTCCACGGCCAGCGCGCGGCGGATGCCCACATGCCCGGAGACCTCGTGGAAATCGTAATCCAGGCACAGCGCGCGGCCACCGTTGGCGCCGGCGACAGGGCGCAGCGACCCGCTCACCTGGTCGGAAAGCACCAGCTTCCACGCAGAGGGATCGTCGAAATCGTCGATGACTTTCGGCGCTGGGATGGGGGAAGGCGCGGCGGCGAGCGCCACGCAGGACCACAACAGCGCCGAGCCGGCGACGATCGAACGTTTCACCCTTTGACACTCCCCAGCATGAGACCTTGGATGTAGTACCGCTGCAGCAGCAGGAACAGCGCCAGCACCGGGACGACGGTGACGACCGCGCCGGCCATCATCATCTCAACGTCCATGATGTGTTCGCGTGACAACGTGGCCAGTGCCACTGGCAGCGTGTAGTGCTCCTGGTCGGTCAACACGATCAGCGGCCACATGAAGTCGTTCCACGAGCCCATGAAGGTGAAGATCGACAACGTCACCAGCACCGGCTTGAGCATCGGCAGCACGATCTGGAAGAAGATCCGCAGCTCCCCTGCCCCGTCCATGCGCGCCGCTTCCAGCAGTTCGTCCGGGATGGAGCGCGCGTACTGCCGCACCAGGAAGATGCCGAACACCGTGGCCAGCGCCGGCACGATCACGCCGCCGAAGCTGTTGACCAGGCCGAGCTGCTTCATCAGCAGGAACAACGGCAGCATGGCCACCTGCGCCGGGATCACCAGCGCGGCCATCAGCACCTGGAACAGCCGGTCGCGGCCCACGAAGCGCAGCTTGGCGAAGGCATAGCCGGCCATGGTGTTGAGCAGCAGCGAGCCCAGCGTGATCGCCACCGACACCAGCAGGCTGTTGGCGAAGTTGGTGCCCATGCCGGTGCGGGCGAACAGCTCGTGGTAGTTGTTGAAGCTGATCTTCGAAGGCGTCAGCGGTGGCGGGAAGTGGGTGGCTTCACCGGTTGGCATGAACGACACCGAGACCATCCACAACAGCGGCGCCAGGCTGATCAGCGCCAGCACGACCAGCGCGCCGTTGATCATCCAGGGGTGCCAGCGCGACTGGCCGATTTCGCGACTCATACCATCTGCCTTTTACGCCCGAAGCGCATCATCACCGAGGTCACCGCCAGGATGATCAGGAACAAAAGGAACGCCACGGCCGAAGCACGGCCCAGGTTCCACCACTTGAAGCCTTCTTCGAACATGAAGTACAGCACGCTGACGGTGCTCTGCAGCGGGTCGCCGCGGGTCATGACGTACGGCTCGGCGAACAGCTGGAAATAGCCGGACACCGTGATCACACCGACCACCAGCAGCACCGGACCGAGCATCGGCAGGGTGATGTGCAGGAACTGCTTCCAGCGCGAGGCGCCATCGATGCGCGCCGCCTCGTACAGGTCATGCGGGATCGCCTGCAGGCCCGCCAGGAAGATCACCATGTTGTAGCCGAAGTTCTTCCACACCGCGAACATCATGATCGTGGGCATGGCCCAGCGCGGATCACCCAGCCAGTCCACCGCATCGATGCCGATCTGCCCCAGCCCATAGTTCACCAGGCCGTAGCTGGTGTGGAACAGGTAGCGCCAGATCACCGCCACGGCCACCAGGGTGGTCACCACCGGCGCGAACAGCGCGGTGCGGAACAGGGCCTTGAAGCGGGCCGCCGGCGCGTTGAGCAGGATCGCCGCGCCCAGCGACACCGCGATGGACAACGGCACGCCGATCACCACGAAGTAGGTGGTGTTCCACAGCGACTTCCAGAACATCGGGGTCTGCAGCAGATCGATGTAGTTGCCCAGTCCGACGAAGCGCAGGTTGCCCCCGTCGGCCAGCGAGTACAGATCGAAATCGGTGATGCTCAGCGCCAGCGCCGAAGCCACCGGCAGGCCGAAGAACACCCCCAGCACGATCACCGCCGGGGCGGCGAAGATCCAGCCGGCGAGCGAAGGACGGTTCATGGCCGGCCTCCTTCGGTCCCGGTGGACGGCGCATCGCCGGTCGCTGTCTGGCGATCACGCTCATGCATCCAGCGGCGTTTGGCCAGCACCTTGTCCACGCGGTCATCCAGTTCGGTCACTGCAGCCTCCTGGGACTGCCCACCGCGCACCACCTTCTCGGTGACGATGCGCATTTCCTGCACGATGCGCTCCCACTCCAGCACCTTGGGCGTCGGCTTGACGCGCTCGAGCTGATCACGGAACGCTGCGGCCAGCGGGTCATTGGCCAGCGAAGGGGCGTCCCACGTACTGCGGCGCGGCGGCAGGTCGCCGATGATCGAATGGAACCGCGCCTGGATCGCCGGACGCGAAAGGAACTCGATCAGCTTCCACGAGGCTTCCTTCTGCGCCGATCGGCGGAAGATCACCAGGCTGGTACCGCCGGCGATGCCGGCGCCCGGACCGTCCGGACCCGGCAGCGCGGCCGTGCCCCACTGCCCGGCCAGCGCCTTCGGCTCCAGCTTCTTGAACTCACGGATGTTCCAGGGACCGGAAATGTAGAACACGTTGAAGCCCCGGAAGAACTCATCCCAGACGTTGGAGATCTGGGTCTCGGACATCTTCGGGGCCCAGCCCTGCTCGAACATGTTGGCGTAGAACCCCAGCGTGCGGCGGAAGCCCGGGCTGCGGAAGTTGCCACGGGTGTCGTCCTCGCGCAGCAGCGGATCGGGCTGCTGCAGCGCCAGCGAAAGCTGCTGCTCGAACTCGTTGATCGGCATCAGGATGGCGTACCGGTTCGCGCCCTGCATGGCCTTGATGTCGGCCATCTGCTGCTCCCATTCGGCCCACGTGCGCGGCGGGTGGTCATGCCCGGCCTTGGCCAGCAGGTCCTTGCGGTAATACAGCAGGCGGGTGTCGACGTACCACGGCACGCCGACCACCTCGCCATGCACCACGTTGGTGTCCCAGATGCCCGGGAAGTAATCGGCCGGCTGCACCACGCTGGAGCGGTCGATATACGGCTGCAGCGGCTGCAGCGTATCGAGCTCCGCGAATTCGGGGATCCAGGTATTGCCCAGCTGGCACACGTCGGGCAGTCCGTCGGCCGCGAAGGCCGTCAGCAGCTTCTCGTGGGCAGCGGTCCAGGGAATGTTCTGCACATCCACCTTGATGCCCGGATTCTCGGCTTCGAACTCATGGATCAGCTCGGCCACCACTTCCGCTTCGCGGCCCATCGCCCAGAAGCGCACGGTGGTGCCGTCGTCCTGCCCGCCACAGCCGGCAAGTGCCAGCAGGGCGAGCAGTGGAGCCGCCCAGCGCGTGCGCCGTCGGCCCCCGGAGGTTTTTACAGACACCGGCTTACTTGCCGGATGAATTGCTGCGCGATGCATTCTTCTGTTCCTGTGCGGCCGCGGCGCGCGACTCTGCGATGCCACCCGATCGGGCGGCGGCGGCCTGCTCATCCTTCTGCAGCTGCAGCGGCTGCTGCTCGCCTTCAGGGGTCAACCAGCCACCGGAGAAACCGGCGCGTTCGAGCCCCTTGCGGATGTGCGGGTTCTTCTTCATCACGTCCCACACGAAATCATTCCGGTAGTTCGCGATCATGGTCAAAATCGGGCCCTGGTCGATGCCGATGTAGTCACTGGCGACCCAGCCGCGATCGGGCACCAGGCGCCCGGTCTTGATCGGAATGTCGTAGCTGAAACTCGGGTTGAACGAATCCAGGAACCCGTAACTGGAGTAGATGTAGTCGCCGAAGCGCTTGTGCATTTCCTGCGTGGCCGGGATCACTTCCTCCGGTGCGAACACGATGGAGGAGATGGCCGCGGTCGGTGCGATGGTGCCGTCGTCGAAGTTCTCGCGCAGGCCTGCACCGCGCGAGGAGTAGTGGCGGAACTGGCGCTGCTCGCCGCGGTATTCCTGGGTGGTGTTCTGCGGACCATCGCTGGCGGTCAGGCCCCACACGTTCTCGCCATACTCCTTCCAGTTCATCGGGTTGTTGATCGCATACTCGCGCTGCGCCAACGCCGCCGACCGGCTGTTGAGGAAGTAGGTGCTGCCACGCTCGCGCATGTACGCGTCCTGGATGTCACGGAAATCGATCCAGACATGGCTGTACTGGTGGCCGAACAGCGGCCCGAAGGACAGGTATTCCTGGCCCTGGTAGACACCCCAGTCGTTGTCGTAGGTGCGCGTCCACACCGTCCACGCATCCGGGCTGACCGGGTGGCTGGGCGAACCCAGTGCCAGGATGTAGACGATCATCGCCTCGTTGTAGCCCATCCAGTCGTGTTCGATGATGCCGCTCTCCGGGAACCAGCCCATGGAGATCAGCGGCGAGCGCTCCTGCAGCCAGGTCCAGTCCACGCGCTTGTAAAGCGTTTCGGCGATATCGCGGATTTCCTTCTCGCGCGAGTCGCCGCCGTCGTAGTACGACTGCGCGAACAGCACGCCCATCATCAGCAGCGCGGTATCCACCGAGGACAGTTCGACCCAGCTGTCATAGCGGTGGCCCTGCTGCATGTCCAGGAAGTGGTAATAGAAGCCCTTGTAACCGCCCTTGCCGGTGCGCTGTGGCCCCATGTCCAGGTCACGGAAGAACTTCAGCGTGGTCAGGGTACGGTCGACGGCCTGGGTGCGGCTGACCCAGCCGTTCTCGATGCCGATCGGGTAGGCGGTCAGCGCGAAACCCACCGACGCGATGCTGGCGAACGGGCGCGAGGGATAACGATCCGGCGTCAGGCCGTTGAGTTCGTTGGTGGTGTCCCAGAAGAACTGGAACGTGCGGCGCTGCAGGTCATCGAACAGTGGGGGCAGGTCCGGCTTCATCGCACGCGGTGGCGCATCGGCTTCGACCAGGATCACCTGGGGCCTCGGCTTGGCCGGTTCCGGCTGGGCCTGCGGCTGGCATGCCGCCACGGCCAGGGTGACTGCGGCGGCGGAGAACAGGTGACGTACCTGCATCGGCGAACTCCTTCGTCGGGTTTCGGTTCGGTAAAGCATACCGTCCATTGATCTGAAATCGTTTACAGAACCGCGTGGAAAAACGCCACGGGATGTGGCGGCGGCACGTCGTTTTCCATCGCCCAACCCACTGCCCCCTCCGAGGCAGTGGGTTGGACAATGCACCGGCCCGAAGGCCGGCCATCGTCACCGCGCGGCAGCCCGGAGGCCACCGCGCGTTGCAACCCCTGCACCGCCGTTCCCGGCGATGCAGTGTCGGTATCCCGGAATCAGAACCGGAAGCCCACTTCCGCCTTGACCTGGCGCGGCGTGCCGATGATGTCACCGGTCTCGTTGTAGCTGGCCTGCAGCTTGCCGTTGCTCTTGACGTAGTTGTAGGTCGAGAAGTTGTCGAAGTTGAACACGTTGATGATGTCCAGGCGAGCGTACAGCTCGGTTTCGCCCGGCATCTTGAACGTCTTCGTCGCCTGCAGATCCACCGAACGGTAGCCGAAGATCTTGCCACCCAGCAGGAACTTGCCGTTTGCGGTGGGCACTGCCGCCTGCGGGGTCGGCAGGTCATAGCCGCTGGCCTGCGGAATCGGGTACCAGTCGTTGACCGCGGTCGGGGTGGCCAGGGTCAGCTTGCCACCGAAGGTGATGCCCCAGAAGCCCGCATACGAACCGGTGACCACCAGGCGGTGGCGCGGCGCGCCATTGGAACGGATGGTCGGGTAATCCTCGATCAGGCCGCGGTCGAAGGCGTACTTCTCGTTGATGTCGCGGTTGTGGCGCGCGGTGGTCCAGGTGTAGGCCACCGAGGTGCCCCAGCCGCTTTCCTTGGTGAACGGCTTCTGCGCCGACAGCAGCACCTGGGTCGCACGGGTCTTGATGCCCTGCTGGCCGATGATCAGGCTGCCGAAGCCCGGCACGTTGCAGCTCCAGGCCTGGCTCAGGCCCGGCTCGGTGCCGCCGCACAGGCGCGGGTCATCGAAGAACTGGCCGGTCGGGTAGCGGTTGCCCAGGGTGAAGGCGAAGCCGTCGTAGCTCAGGGTCCGGGAGATGGTGGCGTCGGTCAGCCACTCGCCGACCTGGTTGCTCATGCCCAGGCTGAACTGGTCCGAATACGGAGCCTTCAGGTTGTTGTTCAGCAGGTCCACTTCCAGGCCCGCATTGCTGGTCGAGCCGACCAGTGCCTGCAGGTTGCCGATGCCGTTGAGCAGGTTCGGGTTCCAGTCATAGCAGGCGGCCTGGCCGTTCAGGCACGAGCCGGTGGCCGGGTTGCGGAAGTAGATCGTCGGCTGCGGCAGGGCCAGCTTGGTAGTTTCCAGCTGCAGGTTGTCGAACAGGTCGCGATCATACGAACGACCGGCGCCGCCGTGGATCACGTGCTGCTCGTCGGCGTTGATGTCGTAGGAGAAGCCCAGGCGCGGCTGCCAGGCATCCTTGAATGCCTTGCGGTTCTTGCCGGTGCTGATGTAATCGCTGATGTCCAGGCCGCCCAGCGCCATCGAATCGGCGTAGGTCTGGCCGGCGACCGCGCGCGGATCCTGCGAATAGATCGCATCGACCACTTCCTTCGGCGTCACGAAGTCCAGATAGGCCGGGGTCTTTTCGTAGTCCCAGCGCAGGCCGAGGTTGAGCTGCAGGTGGTCGTTGACCTGCCAGTCGTCCTGGATGAACAGGCCGATCTGCTTGGACTTGGAACGCACTTCGCCGGACACGCCCGACACGCCGGTCACCGGCTTGACGAACTGCGCCTTGTACGGGATGGAATCGGGGAAGTCACGATCACCGAGGCTGTAGGTGAAGGTCGGATTGATCTGCGCCGCATCCGAGGCGTAGAGATCGATTTCCTTGTACTTCACACCCATCTTGACGGTGTGGTCGCCCGCCCACTGCAGGCCATCGAGCGTCAGGTTGTCTTCGATCGACCAGCCCTTCTGGCCCTTCACCTGCGAATCCAGTGCCGAGGCGCCACCGGTCTTGACCACGGTGCGGTCTTCGGTGCCGTCCGGGGCGGTGTAGGTGATGCCGTTGGCCAGCGTCAGCGGCGTCGGGTTGTTGAACGAGTCTTCGTGGGTGAGCATCAGCTCGTTGTAGTAGCGCTCGCCGCTGTGGTTCCAGCGCAGGGCGTAGCGGCGGTCGGTGTTGACCACTTCACGGCCGGCTTCCGGCGCGGTCTGGCCACTGAACTGCTGCTGGGTCTCGTCGCGGTCCTGGAAGGTCAGCTCGATGCGATCGTTGTCGGTCGGCTCGAAGTCGATCTTGCCGAAGATCAGGTCCTGCTGGAACGGCTGGCTGGCCGGGCCGAGGCCGGCGGCGGCGTCGGCCGGCAGCAGGCCGGCCGCACCGGTCACCGCACCGTCCGGCGCGATGGTGACCGGCAGGTCGAAGCGCTTGGCCTCGTAGGTCACGAAGAAGTGCGCCTTGTCCTGGATGATCGGGCCACCCAGTGCGAAGCCGTATTCCTTCTCGGCCGAGACCATCTTGTCCTTGCCGCCCTGGCGTTCGGCCGGCGTCTTGGCGCGCATGTCTTCGTTGGTGTAACGGTAGAAGGTTTCACCCTTGAACTCGTTGGTACCGGACTTGGTCGCCGCCGTCACTGCGGCGCTGGAGACCTGCCCGTACTCAGCCTTGTAGTTGCCGCTGATGACCTTGTACTCACCGATGGCCAGCTGCGGGAACGGGTTGCCGGCGCTGCCGGACTGGCCGGCCACGCCGCCGCCCTTGACGTAGCTCTTCTGGCCCACGCCATCGATGTACACGTTGGTGCCGTCGGCATTGGTCGCACCGCCGCGCAGGGAGGTGTTGCCCTTGGCGTCGCGGGTGAAGATCAGGCCCGGCACGGCATCGGCGAACTCCAGGAAGTTGCGCGACACCTGCGGGGTGGTCTGGATCTGCTGCAGGCTGACGGTCTTGCCGACTTCGGAGGTACGCACTTCCTGCAGCAGCGTCGGCGCCACGACAGTGATGGTGTCCATGTTCTTGGCATCGCCGGCGACGGGCGCGGCGGTGGCTTCACCGGAGAAGTTCAGCGTGGCGGCCGAGGCCACGGTCACGGTGACCGTCTGGGTCTGGCCATTGGCCACGACAGTGTAGGTACCCGGGTCCAGGCCCTGCAGCGAGTAGCTGCCATCGGCACGCACGGTCGAACGGCGCACCGAGCCGGTGGCGATATTGGTAGCGACCACTTCGCTGCCGGCCTGGGCCGAAGCGACCTGGCCACGCAGGCTGGCATTGGCCGACTGCGCGAACGCGTCCGGGGTGGCGGCCAGGGCCAGGCAGCTGACCAGTGCGCAGCTCAGCAGGCGGCGGGCCGGCAGGCGGCGATGCATCTTGGAATACGTCATGGAACTCTCCGGTGGTGGCGACCGCGCGAGCGGCCCCCTCTCATGTCAAACGAATAATCGGGATGCCTCCGGCTTCGGCGGCCGGATGGCAGTGCTTCTCTACTTTCAACCGCGGGGCACAGGCACGCCCGGCTGGGGATGCCGGCCTCCACGCCTGCTTGAATCACGCACGATCAACCGGGGCACCAGCGTCTGCTTGTCGCCCGCGCTCTCCGCGCTTTTCTCATCCATCAACTGCATCAGGCGCGTCATCGCCCTGTCACCGAGGTCGGCGATGCTTACCTGCATCGTCGTCAGCGACGGGTGAACGAAACGCGCCAGGGGAATGTCATCGAAACCCGCCAGGCCGACGTCGTCGGGCACGCGGATGCCGGCCTGCGCGAAGGCATACAGGCAGCCCAGGGCCATCATGTCGTTGGCGGCGAACACCGCGTCCGGCAGCGATCCGGCTGCCAGCATCTCCTGACCGGCACGATGGCCGGAAGCTTCGTCGAAATCACCGGGCAACTCGACCCCCTGCGCATCACCGCCGAAGGCGGCCAGCGCGTCACGGAAGCCCCTCAGGCGTTCCCGTGCGTCGTAGTTGGAGTCCGGACCAGAAATGAAGGCAATGCGGCGATGGCCCACGTCCAGCAGATGGCGGGTCATGGCCACCGCACCGGCATGGTCATCGATGCTCAACACCGGGTGATCCTGCTCGGGCAGGTAGGTGTTGATCAGTACCGTCGGCAGCGACTGCGGCAGGTTGTCCGTCAGGAAGCCGGGGCTTTCCGCGTAGGGCGACAGCACGAGCAGTCCGTCCACGCGACCGCGCATGGCGCGCAGCGCGGCGCCCTGCTGCACCTGGTCGCCGTGGTAGCTGGACACCAGCAGGTGCTGGCGGCGCTGGCGCGCAACCTGGTCGATGCCGCGCATCAGCTCGGAGAAGAACTCGCCATACAGGTCAGGCAGCACCACGCCCACCGTGTTGGTGCGACGGCTGCTGAGGCTGCGGGCCGCGGCATGGGGGCTATAGCGCAGGCGCGCGGCCACCTCGAGCACGGCCTGTCGCACCGGTTCGGCGACGTTCTCGTGTCCGTTCAGCGCACGCGACACCGTAGCCACCGATACCTTGGCTTCGCGCGCGACGTCTTTGATGGTGATAGCTGCCTTGATCACAAAGTCGCCCTCCACGACTCCAGCCTTGCGGCTTGGCGCGGAATGTAAGCGTTTCCATTGTCCAAAGTAAACACTCCGTTACGCTCGCGCCCGTCTTGACACGCCCTCGTCCGCGTCATGGAGCGGTCAGAACCCTGTCCTGCACCGGCCTGCACGCGGGTCGCAGGACAGTCCCGGACACCCATCAGGCCACCTCGCCGGGCGCCTTGGCGATGATGGACAACGCGTGGATATCGGTCTCCATCATGCTGCCAAGAGCAGAATAAATGGCGCGATGTCGCGCCAGCGGCAGGCGGCCACGGAACGCTTCACTGACCACGTTTACGGAGAAGTGGCCGCGTCCATCCCGCGCACCGGCATGGCCAGCGTGGAGGTGGCTGTCATCGGTGATCACAAGGTGCGTCGGTGACAGGGATTGCTGCAGTGCGGCACGCATTCGCTCCATCCGTTCGGCGTTGCTCATGGCAGCACCTTGCGGAACGGGCGGACGTCGGTGCGGATGTAGACGCCTGCGGCCACGTAGGGATCGGCGTCGGCCCACGCGCGTGCCTCCTGCAGAGAGGCGAACGCGGCGATCACCACGCTGCCGCTGAAGCCGGCCGGGCCCGGATCCTCGCTGTCGATGGCCGGACACGGCCCGGCCACCAGCAGCCGGCCGTCCTGCTGCAGCTGCTGCAGGCGTGCCAGGTGGGCCGGCCGCGCCTGTTGCCGCGCGGCCAGCACCTCGGCCCCGTCATATCCTTCGATCACGTACCACATGGCTGTCTTCCTGCGCTTGCTTGGGATGCGGCGGATTCTAGCGGTCCCGGACGCCACCGCGCGGTGACTGGACACCGTGCGTGCAAAGCCTTAGTCTTGTCCCAATTGCACGTGGCTGGACACGGCACCGTACCGGAGCAGCGGCCCCACCCGCCCCCGATGACTGGTCCGCTGTCACCGAGCAGCCTGCGTAGACGACCTCCTGAAAGTTCCGGTGCCGCCGCCTGCATGCGGAGCTCCCGGCGTTGTGTTGTTTGGAATCGCGCCCTGACCGGCGTGTCCTGGTTGCCCACTGTGTGATGGCCCGGAGGCTGCGCGCGGGTGGCGCCGCGAATGGTCCGTTGCCGCCCCGATGTCCATTAGATGACCTCTGAACCCGCGCTCGGCGCGACCCCGTCAACCCGGCCGCCCGCGCCACAGCAGCAGGAAATGCCGCTGGCCGTGGTGCATGGACAGCCGGTCCTGCAGATTCCGCAGGACCTGTACATCCCGCCGGATGCACTGGAAGTCATCCTGGATGCGTTCGAAGGCCCGCTGGACCTGCTGCTGTACCTGATCCGCCGCCAGAACCTGGACGTGCTGGACATCCCCGTCGCCGAGATCACCCGGCAGTACGTCCAGTACATCACCGTGATGCGCGAGCTGCGCTTCGAACTGGCCGCCGAGTACCTGGTGATGGCGGCCATCCTCGCCGAGGTGAAGTCGCGGATGCTGCTGCCCCGCCCTGCCGCGGTGGAGGGTGAGGAGGACGATCCGCGCGCGGAGCTGGTGCGCCGGCTGCAGGAATACGAACGTTTCAAGCAGGCCGCCGAGGACATCGACAGCCTGCCCCGGCAGGACCGCGACACCACCGTGGCGCATGCCTTCGTTCCCGACCGTGCGGCGATCCGGCTGCCGCCGCCGGTGGAACTGAAGGAAATGCTGGTGGCGCTGCACGATGTACTCAAGCGCGCCGAACTGTTCAGCGGCCACGCGATCAAGCGCGAAGCGCTGAGTGTCCGCCAGCGCATGGGCGACCTGCTCGGGCGCATGGAAGAAGGCGTGTTCTACCGGTTCGAATCGCTGTTCACCGCCGAAGAGGGACGGCTCGGCGTGCTGGTGACCTTCCTGGCCATGCTGGAGCTGGCCAAAGAGCAGCTGCTGGACGTGGTGCAGGAAGCGCCGCTGGCGCCGATCTACGTCAAGTCGCTGGCCGCCGGCAACACCAATGAGCCGCTGTCCTTCAGCAGTGAGTTCGACGACACCACCGATCTGCCCTCCCGGGACCCACAGGCCTGACATCGCATATGGATCAACCGCTGATCAACCGAATCGTCGAAGGCGCGCTGCTGTCATCGCCGCAGCCGCTGACCCTGGGACAGCTCAAGGAGCTGTTCCCGGAAGACGAGCCGGCCCCTGCAGGCAGCATCGAACGCGCGCTCGAAGCGCTGCGCGAGGGCTGCAACGGACGCGGCGTGGAACTGGTGGAGGTGGCCTCCGGGTTCCGTTACCAGGTGACCGGCGAGGTGCATGGCTGGATCAGCCGGCTGTGGACCGAACGCAAGACCCGCTATACCCGCGCCACGCTGGAAACCCTGGCGTTGATCGCCTACCGCCAGCCGATCACCCGCGGCGAGATCGAACAGGTCCGCGGCGTGGCGGTCAGCAGCAGCATCATCCAGGCCCTGGAAGAGCGCGAATGGATCCGCGTGGTCGGCCACCGGGACGTGCCCGGCCGACCCGCGCTGTTCGGCACCACCAAGGGCTTCCTTGATTACTTCGGACTCAAGCGCCTGGACGAACTGCCACCGCTTTCCGAGTTGAAAGACATCGCTGAACTGGAACCGCAGCTGCCGCTGGGCGGTGACACGACAGACGATGCCCCCGGTACACTGGTCGCCAGCGCCGCGTCGCCGGATGCCGCGGCCGATGACGCCGGCGGCGGCGATGACCGCCCGACCCCCTCCCCCGCCGGGACGGCCGATGCCGTCCCAGCGACGAATGAGCCAGCACCTTCGCCCGATGACACTTCCGGGCACCCCGATACCGCGCCGGGAGAACGCGCGGGTGCAGAAAACGAGAGCGAAGACAACGCCGTCGCGATGACGTCCGTGGCTGTTGACCGAGCCGATTCCGAACCAGAGGCTGACGATACGTTGGCCGGAGCCAAAGTTAATGAGTGACACCCCCCGTAAGCTGTCGTTGAACAAGCTCTCGCTCAAGCGCGAAGCCACCTCCGAACAGTTCAAGCTGGAAGAACGCCTGCACAAGGTGCTGGCGCAGGCCGGCCTCGGTTCGCGCCGCGCGCTCGAGCAGCGCATCGCCGAAGGCCTGGTCAAGGTCAATGGCGAAGTCGCGCAGACCGGCATGTCCGTGCGCAGCGGCGACCGCATCGAGCTCGATGGCCGTGGCTTCGTCGCCACCGCCCTGGCCGATCCCTCGCGCGTGCTGATCTACAACAAGCCCGAAGGCGAAGTGACCACGCGCGAAGATCCCGAAGGCCGCCCGACGGTGTTCGAGTCGCTGCCCGCCCTGAAGGGCGCGCGCTGGATCGCCATCGGCCGCCTGGACATCAACACCACCGGCCTGCTGCTGGCCACCACCGACGGTGAGCTGGCCAATGCCATGATGCACCCGTCGTTCGAGGTCGAGCGCGAGTACGTGGTGCGCGTGCGCGCCCCGGAAGGCCAGGACACGGTCGACGACAACACGCTGCTGCGCCTGCAGCGCGGCGTCGCGCTGGAAGACGGCCCGGCCAAGTTCGACGAAGTGGAGCGCATCGGCGGGACCGACTCGCACGACTGGTTCCGCGTGGTGGTCAAGGAAGGCCGCAACCGCGAAGTGCGCCGCCTCTGGGAGTCGCAGGGCTGCCAGGTGAGCCGCCTCAAGCGCACCCGTTACGGTACGGTCAGCCTGCCGCGCGAACTGAGCCGGGGGCATTCGGTTGAACTGACCAGTGCCCAGGTGGATGCGCTGCGCGCCAAGCTGAAACTGGAAGAAGGCGCCCCTTCCGCGCTCACCCTGCAGCCGGTGATCGGCCAGCGTCGCGCGGCCAAGACGACCGTCCGCATGGGTCGCGATGGCGGCCGGGGCACGGCGTACGTCAACGGCCACAACACGGCTGATGAGGGTCGTGAGCTGCGCCGGTTCGACAACGTCCGCGAAGAGCGCGGCCGCGGTCGCGGCGGCAAGGGCGGTGGTTTCAAGGGCGGCCTGACCGTGACCGGTGAAGCCGCGGCCAAGCAGTCGCAGCGTCCGTTCAAGGCGCGCCCGCAGAAAAGCGATCGTGGCCTGCCCGAGGGCAACCCGGCGGCCTTCCGCAGCTGGTATGTGCCGGACGGTGTCAGCACCGGTCCGAGCGGCCACCGCAATGCGGGCCCTGGCGCACGTGGTCCGGGTGGTCCCCGTCCGGCCGGTGGCCCTGGTGCCCGTGGTCCGGGCGCACGCGGTCCAGGTGCACGTGGTCCGGGTGGTCAGGGCGGTTACGGTCAGGGCCAGAGTGAAGGCGGTCGCGGCGGATACGCCAAGCCGAAGTCGCCGGGCGCCGGCGGTGGTGGCAATCGCGGCGGACAGGGTGGACAGGGCAACAAGCATCCGTACGGGCATCCGGGCAATGCGCCGTCCTTCCCGTCCGACCATGCCAATCCGGGCTTCAGCCCCTACGGCAGCACGCCGCGCCCTTCGGGCAACCGCAGTGCGGGCGGTCCGGGTGGGAACCGTGGGCCGGGTGGCCCCGGCGGCAATCGCGGGCCGGGTGGCAATCGGGGTCCGGGTGGCAACCGCGGGCCGGGTGGTCCGCGCCGCAGCGGCCCGCGTGGCGGTTGACGGCTGAGGTTCAGGGGCCGGCGAACGGCTGGGCCCCTCCGTGGTGGACGCGGTGTGCTGGTGTTCGCGTGGTCGGGCTGGGCCGGGCGGTGGGGCTGGGTGGGGGACGGCAAAAGCCGCTCCTGCGGGCCTCGCTTCGCGCCATCCATGGCGCTCAACGCCCCCACCCAACCCCACCCCCCGGCCCTGTGACAGATCTGCGTCCGCCACGGGAAATAGAAAAAAAAAGCAAAAGCAAAAGCAGCCTCATCGGCCGCCGATGCTTTTGCTTTTTTCTTTTGCTTTTGCTTTTTATTTTTTTATCCGTGGCGGCACACGGAGCGTGTCGGGGGCTGGGCGGGTGGAGGCGGCGGGGGCGTGTCGCGCCAAGGATGGCGCGACGCGAGGCCCGCAGGATGCAGCTCTTGCCGTCCCCCGCCGCCTCCACCCGCCCAGCCAAACCACAGAAACCCAGAAGTCCCGCGCCGCCACGAGGGGCCCAGCCGTTCGCCGTAACCCCACCGACAACCCTCCCACCTCGTGCGCCCGGACACCGACGCTTTTGCTTTTGCTTTTGCTTTTGCTTTTTATTTTCTCATCCGTGGCGGCGCACGGAGCCTGTCCGGGGCTGGGCGGGTGGGGGCGGCGGGGGCGTGTCGCGCCAAGGATGGCGCGACGCGAGGCACGCAGGACGCAGCTCTTGCCGTCCCCCGCCGCCTCCACCCGCCCAGCCAGCTCCAGAGACCTACCCAGAGGCGCCGCCACGAGGGGCTCCGCCGTTCGCCGCACCCCACCCCCGCTCGATGCAGGACGTTCGACCCATGTCGCTCACGGCCTGGGATGACATCATCGGGCAACTGCCTTCCCCGGGACTCTGCCGCTCGTGAACAACCGCCTTGCCGTTGCCCTACTGCTCGCCCTTTCCACGCCTGCCGTGACGCTGGCCATGCCCGCCGCTGCGCCCGCCCCTGCGGCCACCAGCGCAACGCCCGAAAGCGCCGCCGATGCCGCCTTCCGCGCGATCTACGAAAAGGAATGGAAATGGCGCCAGGCCGGCGGAGGCGAAGCCAGCGAAGATGGCGATGCACCGGCCAGCGCCGCACGCATGCCCGACGTTTCTCCGGCCAGCCAGCAGGCCCGGCTGAAAGTGTGGGACGACGTGCTGGTCCAGCTGGACCGCATCGATCCCAAGGTACTTTCTGCCGAAAACCGCATCAATCTGGCGATCTACCGCGACCAGGTGTTCAACCTGGCGCAGGACGTGCGCCTGAAAACCTATGAGATGCCGTTCAACTCGGACTCCTCGTTCTGGTCCAACCTGTCCTTCATGGCGCGTCGTGAAATGAAGACCGCGCAGGACTACCGCAACTACATCGCGCGCCTGGAGGATGTGCCGCGGTACTTCGACCAGCAGGCCGACAACATGCGCGCCGGCCTCAAGCGTGGCTTCAGCGTGCCGCGCGCCGTGCTCGATGGACGGGAAGTGGCCATCGCCAATGTCGCCGAGCTGAAAGACCCCACCCAGTCGCCGTTGTATGCGCCCTTCACCCGGTTGCCGAACAACATCCCGGCCGAGCAGCGTGCGGCGCTGCAGGCCGAGGCACGCAAGGCCATCAGCGGCAGCGTCATCCCCGCTTACCAGAAACTGCTCACCTTCTTCCTGCAGGACTACGTGCCGCAGGCGCGCACCACGCTCGCCGCCGAAGCCATGCCCGACGGCAAGGCCTTCTACAAACAACAGATCCACGAATACACCACGCTGGATCTTTCGCCCGAGCAGATCCACCAGATCGGGTTGGCCGAGGTGGCCCGCATCCAGGCCGAGATGGACGGCATCATCAAGCAGCTGCAGTTCAAGGGCAATTTCCAGCAGTTCCTGGCCTTCCTGCGCACCGACCCGCAGTTCTACGCAAAGACGCCGGACGAGCTGCTGCACCGCGCCGCGTGGATTTCCAAGCGCGTGGATGCCGTGATCGGCAAGTACATGACGCTGCCGCGCGCGCGCTTCACCATCGTGCCGGTGCCGCCGGACATCGCGCCGTTCTGGACGGCTGGCCGTGGCGGCATGGGCACCTACTGGGTCAACACCTACAACCTGCCTGCCCGCCCGCTGTACAACCTGCCTGCGCTGACCCTGCACGAGTCCGATCCGGGCCACGCACTGCAGGGCGCACTGGCGGCCGAGCAGGGCGCGCAGCCGGAGTTCCGCCGCAACAACTACATCTCCGCGTACGGAGAAGGCTGGGGCCTGTACTGCGAGAAGCTGGGCGTGGAGATGGGCATCTACGAAACCCCATACGAGGACTTTGGCCGGCTGACCTATGAGATGTGGCGCGCAGCCCGCCTGGTCATCGATACCGGTGTGCACAGCAAAGGCTGGAGCCGCGAGCAGGCGCTGTCCTATCTGCGTGAGCGCACGGCGCTGAGCGAACATGAAGTCACCACCGAAGTGGACCGCTACATTTCCTGGCCGGGACAGGCGCTGAGCTACAAACTCGGAGAGATCGCCATCGTGCGGCTGCGCGCGCAGGCCGAGAAAGAACTCGGCGAGCGCTTCGACGTCAAAGCATTCCACGACGCCGTGCTGCAGCAGGGCTCGGTGCCGCTGCCGGTACTGGAAGAACAGATCCAGGCATTCATCGCCGCCAGCAAAGCGGCCTGAGCCGCAACGCGTGCGCGCCGGGCCCTCCCGGCGCTGCGGGTGCGCCGCATTCTCCGCGCACCCGGACCCTGTGCATGGAGCTGACGCGTCCTTGGTAGCGCGATCCGTCCATGAGCAGCATGGTGGTCGCTCTTGAGGAGACGCCAATGTATCCAATCAACGTTGTCGCCCAGCACGTCAGATCAGCGCTTCGCGACCCGCAGACGCCCGTTGCGCCAGCAGCATCCCCTGGATTTCCAGTGACAGGCATCAGCAACGCGCCCACATCCACCACCACGTGGATGGCCGGTATGCCGCTCTATGCCTCCGCGCAACGTGATGACACCCTTTGCATGCTGTCCCTGAGCAACCAGCTCCTGATCGAAGCTGATGTCGCCAATCATGGGGAGAATCTGAACAATCCGGATCGCCTGTTCATTGTCGACGATGCACACGCTGCAGCCCATGCCGAGTACAGAGCGCTCTGCCAGGCGCTGGAAAAACCGGGCCGCTACTGCATCCGCCGCAGCGGTGGTGGCGGGTACATGCTCGTGCATCGTGCGCGGGGAGGGCTCGCACCGCAGCTCAAGTGCACGCCCCTGAAGTTTTCGGCCCACGGCTGGCAACTGCTGGTGCCTGACGGTGCCCGCTCTGCCTGGAATGCACTGCGTGATCGCAGCTTCCCTGCGCTCGAGGTGCTGAAGGCAAACCTTCCCCGCGGCATGAAGGAGGCCACCGAGGTCTCCCTGCAGGCAAGCCACCTCTGAACCGCGTGCCGCTGCGATTGTGTAACGCGCAACGGCGCCGCTACCCTCACTGCATGATCCGCGCCTTCCGTCGCCGTCCCACGTTCCTGTTCCGCCTGCTGATGCTGGCGGTCGTGGCGTTCGGCACGGCGGGCGGGGCCCTGGCATCGGCATTGGGTGAGCTGCATGAGCTGTCGCATGCCGATCATGCCGCGCTCACCCACGCCGACCACGACGAAGCCGCCGCGCACGACGAGGAAGATACCGGTGCGCGCCTGCTGCATGCGCTGGCCCATTGCGGGCACTGCCACGGACAGGGCGGCGTGCTGCCGTTCCCACCGATGGACTGGGACGTGCGCCTCGCCAGTGCAGGCGTACAGGTCCGGGCACTGCACCGGCACCTGCCTTCGGCCGGCACCGAAAACCTGCTGCGTCCTCCGATCCAGGCCTGATGCCCACGCCGCGTGCCGCGGCGCCGTCGTGATCATCCTGGTCTTTTCGGAGTACCCCCATGTGGAAATGCCTGGCCGCGCTTGCGGTCCTGGCGGTCGTGCCGTGCGCCCACGCGCAGGCATCGCCGTCGCCTGCTGCACTCACGCTGGAGGCGGCCATCGAGCGCGTCGCCGCCTCCCATCCCGAACTGCAGCTTTACCCCTTGCAGCGCGATGCCGCCTTGGCGCGTCTTGAGAGCGCCTCGCTGGCGCCGCCGCTCACCGTTGGCGTGGAGCTTGAAGACGTGCTGGGCCGTGGGGGCAGCCGCGGCCTGCGCGGTGCACAGACCACCGTGTCGCTGGCCGGCGTGCTCGAGCGCGGCGGCAAGGTCGATGCCCGGCGTGCGGTCGCGCTCGCGCGCATCGACAGCCTGGCGCCGCAACGTGAGATCGCGCGCCTGGACCTGCTGGCCGAGGTCGCGCGTCGCTACCTGGCGATCACCGCTGCGACAGCACAACGGCAGATCGCACTGGACGACATCGAGCAGCGCGCACGCGCGGTGCAGGCCGCGCGCGCGCGGCTGGAGGCCGGCGCATCGCCGCACTCCACGCTGCTGACCGCGCAGGCGATGTTGGCCCAGGCAGAGCTTGACCGGGATCGCGCGGCGCAGGCCGAGCGTGCGTCCGCGCTTGCGCTGGCGGCATTGTGGAAGGCCCGCCAGGCACCGTTCCAGAGCGTGCAGGGCGACCCGTTGCGACTGCCCGCCCTGCAGCCGTTCGATCAGCTGGCGGTACTGCTCGAACGCACGCCGGAGCTGTCGGTGATCGCGACCAGCCAGCGCGTGCGCGAGGCGCAGCTGGCGCTGGCACGCAGTGCGCAGCGCAGCGATGTGTCCTGGCAGCTCGGCGTGCGCAACAACCAGGGCAGCGGTGACAGCGGTCTGGTGGCTGGCTTCACGCTGCCCCTGGGCACCGCACGGCGCGCCGGTCCGGAGATCCGGGAGGCACAGGCCGAACTGGCCCTTGGCGCGGTGGAGCGCGATGCCCGGGCCCTGCAGCTGCATGCCACGCTCGCCGAGGCGCACGGCCGCTATGAAACCGCGCGACTGGAGGTGGACCGGATGGAACGTGACGTGCTGCCCGGCCTGCGCCGCGCCGAGGCATCCGCCGGCACCGCATGGCGCGCCGGCGCCATCAGTTACCTGGAATGGGCACAGCTGCAGTCCATGCGGATCGAGGCGCGGCGGCGCCAGCTCGACGCCGCGCTCGCCGCGCAGTCCGCGCTCATCGAACTGCAACGCCTTGTCGGCCAGCCGCTGGTTGCGACCGCATCCATCCAGGGGACCACGCCATGACGACACTACCTTGCCTGGCCACCGTGCGTGGCCTCCTCCTGCCGCTTCTGATGGCTGCGCTGCTGAGTGCATGCGGACCCGTGCCGTCGTCTCCTTCCGCAGCGCATTCCGAAGAAGCTCGGCAGCACGGCGCACATGAAGATGAGGACAATGACGCTGCACATGCCGAGCGCACCACCATCGCGTCCGCACGGGCCGAGGCCGCCGGCATCCGCAGCGCGCCTGCGGGCCCGGGCACCATCGCCGACGAGCACGATGTGCAGGGCCTGCTGACGCCGGTGGATGGTCGCAGCGCCCAGGTCACCGCACGCTTTCCCGGACCCGTGCGCGCCCTGCGTGTGGACGTGGGTGACCGCGTACGCGCCGGGCAGCCGCTGGCGAGCATCGAGAGCAACCTCAGCCTGACCACCTACAGCGTGGCCGCACCGATCAGCGGCGTCGTACTTTCCCGACAGGTCCAGCTGGGTGCCGTGGCTGCAGAAGGCCAGCTGCTCTACGAGATCGGTGACCTCTCGCGGTTGTGGGTGGACCTGCATGTGTTCGGGGCCGATACGCAGCACATCACCGCAGGCGTACCGGTCACGGTCACGCGCATGACCGACGGCGTGACCCAGGCCACCACGCTGGAGCGCGTGCTGCCAGGCACCGCCACCGCTAGCCAGAGCACGGTCGCGCGGGCCAGCGTGGACAACAGCGATGGCCTGTGGCGACCCGGCGCAGCGGTGCGCGCGCGCATCGTGGTGGCCAGCACGCCAGCTGCCCTCGTGGTGCCGCTGACAGCACTGCAGACGCTGGACGGACAGGACGTGGTCTTCGTGCGCGACGGCGATACCTACACCGCGCGGCGGGTGACGCTGGGCAAGCGCGATGCACGGCAGGTGGCGGTTACCGAGGGGCTGCAGGCCGGCGAGCAGGTGGTCGTGGCGCAGAGCTACACGGTCAAGGCCGATATCGGCAAGGCGGGGGCGTCCCATGAACACTGAGTACCGCCCTGTCCCGGGCATGCTTGAGCGCATCGTCGCTGCGGCCATCGCGCAGCGCTGGCTGATGCTGGCGATGACCTTGGCGCTGGTGCTGGTCGGTGGCTGGAGTTTCGGCCGGCTGGCCATCGATGCCACGCCGGACATCACCAACGTCCAGGTGCAGGTCAACACGGCTGCCCCGGGGTATTCGCCGTTGGAGAGCGAGCAGCGCATCACCTACGCGGTGGAAACCGCGATGGCCGGATTGCCGCGCCTGGCGCAGGTGCGCTCACTTTCGCGTTATGGGCTTTCGCAGGTGACCGTGGTGTTCGAGGACGGCACGGATCTGTATTTCGCCCGCCAGCAGGTCGCCGAACGGCTGCAGCAGGTCCGCTCGCAGCTGCCAGCGGGGCTCGATCCACAGCTCGGGCCGATCGCTACCGGGCTCGGCGAGATCTTCATGTACACCCTCGATGCGGCGCCCGGTGCGCGCAAGCCGGACGGCTCGGCGTACACCGCCACCGACCTGCGGACGCTGCAGGACTGGGTGATCCGACCGCAGCTGCGCACGGTTCCAGGCGTCACCGAGGTCAACACCATCGGCGGATTCCAGCGCCAGGTGCACATCACCCCGGACCCGGCGCGCCTGCGTGCACTGGGGTTCACGCTGGAGGACGTGGTCAGCGCGGTGGAGGCCAACAGCCAGAACGTCGGCGCCGGGTACATCGAGCGCAATGGCCAGCAGTTCCTGGTGCGCATTCCCGGGCAGCTGGAAGGCCTGCAGGACATCGGCAACATCGTGCTCGACCGCCGCGAAGGCGTGCCGATCCATGTGCGTGACGTGGCCAGTGTGGCCGAGGGCGAGGAGCTGCGCAGCGGTGCGGCCACACAGAACGGCCACGAAGTGGTGATGGGCACGGTGGTGATGCTGGTGGGCGCCAACAGCCGCGAGGTGGCGCGCGCGTCGGCCGAGCGCCTGCGCGTCGCCCAGCGCAGCCTGCCGGAGGGCGTCAGCGTGATGGCCAGCTACGACCGCACCGCCCTCGTGGACCGTACCGTGCGCACGGTGGCGAAGAACCTGCTGGAGGGGGCGCTGCTGGTGATCGTGGTGCTGTTCGCACTGCTCGGCAACGTCCGCGCGGCGCTGATCACCGCCGCCGTGATTCCGCTGTCCATGCTGTTCACCCTCACCGGCATGGCGCGCGGTGGCGTATCGGCGAACCTGATGAGCCTTGGCGCGCTGGATTTCGGCCTGATCGTGGACGGCGCGGTGATCATCATCGAGAACTGCCTGCGCCGCTTCGGGCTGCGCCAGCAGGCGCTGGGCCGGGTCATGACTGCAGCCGAGCGCTTCGCCGAGACAGCCAGCGCCACGGCGGAAGTCATCCGTCCAAGCCTGTTCGGGCTGGGCATCATCACCGCCGTGTACCTGCCGATCTTCGCCCTGACCGGGGTGGAGGGGAAGATGTTCCACCCGATGGCGATCACCGTGGTGCTGGCGCTGACCGGGGCCATGCTGCTGTGCCTGACCTTCGTGCCCGCTTCGATCGCACTGTTGCTGGGCGGACGGGTGGCGGCGCATGACAACCGCCTGATGCGCACGCTGCGCACGCGCTATGAGCCGTTGCTGGCGGCCGCGCTGGTCCGGGGGCGCTGGGTGGGCGCCGGCGCGGTACTGCTGGTGGTGGCATGCGGTGTGCTGGCCACGCGCCTGGGCAGCGAGTTCGTGCCGAGCCTGGACGAAGGCGATATCGCCCTGCATGCGCTGCGCATCCCGGGCACCAGCCTGGGCCAATCCGTCGGCATGCAGGTGCAGATCGAGCAGCGGCTGCTGCGCTTCCCTGAAGTAGCCACGGTGTTTTCCAAGATCGGCACCGCCGAGGTGGCGTCCGATCCCATGCCGCCTTCGGTCGCCGATACCTTCGTCATGATGAAGCCGCGCGCCGACTGGCCGGATCCACGCAAGCCGCGCGCGGAGCTGGTGGCCGAGCTTGAAACCGCCGTGGCGCAGCTGCCCGGCAACCACTATGAGTTCACCCAGCCCATCCAGATGCGCATGAACGAGCTCATCTCCGGCGTGCGCGCGGACGTGGCGGTGGTGCTGTACGGCGATGACCTGGCCACGCTGGCGCAGGTGGGCAGGCGCATCGAGCGGGTAGTGGCCGGGGTGCCGGGCGCCGCCGATGTGCGGCTTGAGGAAACCCGCGGACTGCCGTTGCTCACCGTGGTGCCCGATCGCCAGGCGCTGGCCGGTTACGGGTTGAATCCGGGCCAGGTGCAGGCGACGGTCGCCACGGCCGTGGGCGGTACCGTGGCCGGGCAGCTGTTCGAAGGGGACAGGCGCTTCGATATCGTGGTGCGGCTGCCGGAGACCCTGCGCAGCGATCCTGCGGCGCTGGCCGATCTGCCGGTTTCGCTGGACGCGGCGCTGGCCACCGGCAACGCCGATGAGCTCAGCCGCGGCGGCAGCGCCGGCCCGCTCACCGGCAACCCACGCGCGGTGCCGCTGCGTGAGCTGGCACGGATCGAAAGCAGCGAAGGGCCGAACCAGATCAACCGCGAGAACGGCAAGCGGCGCATCGTGGTCACCGCCAACGTGCGCGACCGTGACCTGGGTGGGTTCGTGATGGAACTGCAGCGCGTGCTGCCAGCGCAGGTGGCGCTGCCGGCCGGTTACTGGATCGGGTACGGCGGCAGCTTCGAACAGCTGATCTCGGCCAGCCAGCGGCTGGCGGTGGTGGTGCCGGTGACGCTGCTGCTGATCTTCGCGCTGTTGTTCTGGGCCTTCGGTTCGGGGCGTGATGCGCTGATCGTGTTCAGTGGCGTGCCGCTGGCGCTGACCGGCGGCGTGCTCGCGCTGGCGGCGCGCGGGCTGCCGCTGTCGATCCCGGCGGGCATCGGTTTCATCGCCCTGTCCGGGGTGGCCGTGCTCAACGGACTGGTGATGGTGACCTTCGTGCGCCAGCTGCGGGCGCAGGGCCTGCCGGTGGGGGAGGCCGTGCGCGAGAGCGCGTTGGGCCGGCTGCGGCCGGTGCTGATGACGGCGCTGGTGGCCTCGCTGGGCTTCGTACCGATGGCCTTCAACGTCGGTGCCGGCTCGGAAGTGCAGCGCCCGCTGGCCACGGTGGTGATCGGTGGTATCGTCTCATCCACGCTGCTGACCCTTCTGGTGCTGCCCGTGCTGTACCGCTGGCTGCATCGGCGGGAACGGTAGCGCCGGCGCACGCACGGCCGATGGCAGCGCCGGGCCGGGCCGGGCCCGGCGCGTGGCCTTCTCAGCGGGGCAGCTTCGCGATCACCTTGATCTCGAACTGGAAGCCGTACAGCCAGGTCACGCCGATGCCGGTCAGGGCAGGGTAGGGCGCCTGACCCCAGTACTCCGGCACGATGCCCCAGACGGTCTCGAAATTGGCCTCCGGGTCGACAACGAACATCGTCACATCCACGACATCCTCGAAGGTGCAGCCGGCGGCCGCCAGCACGGCGTTGAGGTTCTCAAACGCACGCCGCACCTGTGCGTCGAGCTGCGGCTCGGGAGCGCCATCTTCGCGGCTGCCCACCTGTCCGGACACGAACAGGAAGCCGTCGGCGCGCACCGCAGGCGAGTAACGGTTGCGCTCATACAGGGCCTGGCGGCCGGCGGGGAATACAACGTCACGTGGGGCCATGATCCGGATCTCCATGCAGGGCCCGCGGGCTGCGGGCAGGACGCCAGCTTCGGCGTACCGGGGCGCTGGATAAACCCCGTCCGGACGCCTAGATTGTTCGCTGGATCCGACAGGTGGGAGCGGCAGTGGACCGTTTCGAGGCAATGCGTGCCTTCACCCGCGTGGTGGAGACCGGCAGTTTCACCAAGGCAGCGCAGACGCTGCAGCTGGGCCGCACGCGGGTGAGCGAACGGGTACAGCAGCTCGAGACCCACCTGCGCGTGCGGCTGCTCAACCGCACCACCCGCAAGGTCGCCCTGACCGCCGAAGGCGCGCTGTACTATCCGCGCGCAGCGGCGCTGCTGCTTGAACTGGAGGAGGCGGAAGGCCGCCTTCTGCAGGCCCGCGCCACGCCGCGCGGCCGGCTGCGCATCGACGTCCCCAGCCCGTTCGCACGCCTGCTGCTGATGCCGGCGCTGCCGGACTTCCACGCGCGTTACCCGGACATCGCGCTGCACATCGGGGTCAGCGACCGCGAGGTGGACCTGATCGAAGACAACGTGGACTGCGTGATCCGTGGCGGCGTGCCCAGCGGGCTGTCGCTGGTGGCACGTCCGATCGGCACGCTGTTCTTTGCCCTGCACGCTGCGCCGTCCTATCTCCAGCGCCATGGCACGCCCCTGCACCCCCGGGAACTGGACGCCGCCCCGCACCGGCTGATCGGTTTCCTGCGCCCACGCACCGGACGCCCCCGCACGCTGCGCCTGCAGCGGGACGGGGAGGTGGTGGACGTGCAGGGAGGCCAGCACCTGGCGGTGGACGACGGCGATGCCTATCTGGCCGCGGGGCTGGCCGGACTGGGCCTGGTCTGCGTGCCGGAGTACATGAGCGCAGCGCCCGCCGCGCAGGGGGCCCTGGTGCCGGTACTGGGCGACTGGCAGGCGCCGTCCATGCCGATGCACGTGGTGTTCCCGCCCAACCGCCATGGCAGCCAGCGACTGCGGGTGTTCATCGACTGGGTGGCCGCCCTGATGGCAACGCAGGCCGCAGGATGAAGGGCATGCAGCGCGCCGGGTCAATGTCGGCCGAGCAGCGCTTCGATGGCCGCCACACCCGTGGCCACGCCGTCCTCCCGGGCCATCGCCGCGCCCAGTGCCGCAGCGCGGGCACGCGTGGCAGGGGCGTCGGCCACGGCGAGTGCCGCCGCCAGGCCGTCGGCGTCCAGCCGTCGCGGTGACAGCGGCGCGGGTGCCACGCCCCGCCGCTGCAGGCGCCGCGCCCAGAAGAACTGGTCGGCGGCGAAGGGCATCACCATGGAAGGCACGCCGGCGCGGCAGGCCGAGTGCGTGGTGCCGCTGCCGCCGTGGTGGATGACCAGGCTGCAGCGCGGGAACAGGGCTTCATGCGGCACCGCGCCCACGCTGTGCACCGTCGCCGGCAGCGTTGCGGCCAAGGCCTCCGGCACGCCCGCCCAGCCGGGGGAAAGCAGTACGCGCCGTCCGGCCAGCATGCGCAGCAGGGCGCCGAGCACGGTCTGCCGATCAAACCCGGTCATGCTGCCGAAGCCGACGAACACCGGCGGCGGGCCCGCCGCCAGGAAGGTCTGCAATGCCGCATCCGGCGACCAGGCGCTGGCATCCGGCGCGCGCCACTGGCCGCACGAGAGGTGATCCGCGGGCCAATCGGTAGGGGTGGGCAGCAGCGCGGGCGAGATGCCGTAGAGCATCGGCACATCGCGCCACGGCGTGCGCTGCGGCCCCCTGCCCAGCACTGCCGCGCGGGCCGCGTTGATCGGTGCGCGGAACGCGTGCCAGACCTGCTGGTTCACCAGGCGGTAGCTGGCACGGTTGAGCACCGCCGGCGTCCAGACCTGTGGCAGGAAGGGGGAAGGAAACGCCCGTGTCGGGGTGAGCGGGATCATCCCGGTACCGATCAGCGGCACGCCCCGATGTTCGGCCACGCTCATCCCGACGAACGCGGCCAGCCCACCGGCCAGCACCGCATCACAGTCCGCGGCAGCGGCATCGGTCTGTCGCATCCAGCTGTCGGTGTGCTGGTGGGCCATGTGGGACAGTCCGCGGCGGGCCGCCCATGGGCTGTTGCCCTGCGAAAGCAGGCTCACCACGTCCTCGTGGATGTCGCCCTCAAGGGCTGCCGACGGAACGCCGCGTGCCTGCGCACTGGCCAGCGTGCGGCGCTCGGCGAGCAGCGTGACGTCATGGCCGGCGTCGATCAGGCCGCGGCAGAGCATGGCCAGGGGACGGGTGTCGCCTTCGGTACCGTAGGTCAGCGCAAGCAGTTTCATCTCTGTGGTGTAGCAGGCCAGGGGTGTGCATCGGGTCCACGCCGCCGCTGGATTGCGCCGGATCGGGCCGTGGTGCATAATGCGCGGCTCGCTGTGTCCGGTCTGGCCGGGCGGTGGAGCCGGGAACATGTCCCCGGCCGCTCAACGACAGCGTAACCCTTTGATTCTCCTGACATGTGGCGGGCAACCGTCGAGGCCGCTGTCTCCCCGGGCTACGGGGGGGTCCCAACACCATCGAGGTGCGCAATGTCCCGCAAGTGCCAGGTTTCCGGCAAGGGCGTGCAGACGGGTAACAACGTCTCCCACGCCAACAACAAGACCCGTCGTCGTTTCCTCCCGAACGTCCACTACCGCCGTTTCTGGGTGGCCAGTGAGAACCGCTGGGTGAAGCTTCGCGTTTCCGCGCATGCCCTGCGCACCATCGACAAGAACGGCATCGACTCCGTTCTGGCTGAGCTGCGTTCGCGCGGCGAAAAGGTCTGAGGAGTAAACGAGCATGGCAGGCAAGCGCGACAAGATCCGTCTGATTTCGACGGCCGGTACCGGCCACTTCTACACGACGGACAAGAACAAGAAGAACACCCCCGGGAAGATGGAATTCCTGAAGTACGATCCGGTCGTGCGCAAGCATGTCCCGTACAAGGAAGGCAAGATCAAGTAATCCACACGGATTGCTGGTCTTCCCGATGAAGAAAAAACCCGCCGCGAGGCGGGTTTTTTCGTGCCCGCCCCGCAGCGCCACGGTGGTCGGTGGCACGCGGCCCTGCCCCGGGCCCATGGCAGAATGAAGCCCCCTCCCGACAGGCGATGCGATGCTGTTCGAATGGCTGCTGGGCTCATGGTTGCTGCTGCTGGACTGGTTGATCCGGCTCGCCGCCCTGTTCTGGATCCCCACCCGCACCACACCCGGCGCCGCGCGCAGCTGGTTGCTGCTGGTCGGCTTCGTGCCGTTGCTTGGCCTGCCGCTGTACCTGCTGTTCGGCCATCCGTGGCTTTCGCGCGAACGCATCCGGCGGCAATCCGAAGCCTCGCAGGTGATCCGCGAGGAGCAGGCACTGCAGCATGCGTTGCGCTGGACACCGCCGGCCGATACAGCCATTGCCGAGATCGCTCCGCTGGTGCAGCGGCAGGGCGATTTCATGCCGGTGCACGGCAACGCGATCGACCTGCATACCGACTACGACGATGCGCTGGCCACCCTCATCGATGACATCGACCGGGCCGAAGAGCGGGTGCACCTGCTCTACTACCTGATGTTCGACGACGCCGTCGGCGAGGCCATCGTAGAGGCGCTGCAGCGGGCGGCCGCGCGGGGCGTGCAGTGTCGCCTGCTGCTCGATGCGGTGGGCGCCAAGCGGGGCCTGCGGGCCTACCGTGCCCGCCTGCTGGCGCGCCAGGTGGAGGTACGCGCGATGTTGCCCGGCGGGCTGCGCTGGCGGCGCAGTGGGCGCATGGACCTGCGCAACCACCGCAAGATCGCGGTGATCGACAACAAGGTCGGTTACATCGGGTCGCAGAACCTGGCGAGCGCCGGGTTCGTGCGCGGCTTCAGCAACCGCGAGCTGGTGGCCCGCGTGCGGGGCCCGGCGGTGGCGCACCTGGAGGCGGTGTTCGCCAGCGACTGGTACATGGAAACCGGGCAGCGCCTGGACGTGCTGGCCGAGGTGCCTGCCTGCACCGAGGATGTGGTGACCCAGCTGCTGCCCAGCGGCCCGGCGTATCCCTTCAGCAACGCCCGCGATGCGGTCAACGCACTGATCCATCTGGCGCGTCGCCGCATCGTGCTGGTGACCCCGTACTTCGTCCCCGACGAGGCCACCCTGAGCGCGCTGCGCATCGCGGCGCTGAGCGGGGTGGATGTGCAGCTCATCCTTTCGGCCAGCAACAACCAGCCGCTCACGGCCTGGGCGCAGGAAGCCTATTACGAGGAGCTGCTGCGCAGCGGCGTGCGGATCGCGCTGTACACGCCGCACTTCCTGCACGCCAAGCACCTGACGGTGGACGAGGACATCGCCCTGCTCGGCTCGATCAACCTGGACATCCGTTCGTTTGCGCTGAATGCCGAGATCGGCCTGCTCTGTTACAACCGCGCGCTGGTGACGCAGCTGCGCGCCGTCGAGGACGATTACCTCGCCCATGCCACGCCGCTGGACCTGCAGCAGTGGCGGCAGCGCCCGACCTGGCGGCGCAGCCGCGAGGGCATCGCACGGTTGGCCGATGCCCTGATGTGAGCCCCGCAGGCGATGGCCTACAATCCACGCATGAATGACGCCACGAACTCCGGGCCGGCCGACCTTGCGATCATCGGGGGCGGCGCGGCCGGCGTGATGACGGCCCTGCAGGCCCTGCGCCAGAGCCGCCGCCCGCTGCGCGTGCTGCTCTTTGAAGCCGCCTCCACGCTCGCCGAGGGCATCGCCTATGCCACGCCCTCGCCGGTGCACCTGCTGAACGTTCCCGCCGGGCGCATGAGTGCGTTGCCTGACGTCCCGGGGGATTTCGCCGATCACCTGCAGCGCATCGGCGCCTATCCGGACGATGACCGCGCCACCCTGGAAGCACGCTTCGCCTCGCGGCTGCATTACGCGCCCTACCTGCGCCAACGTCTGGCCGAGGCGGCCCAGGCCCATGCCGGCACGTTCGAGGTGGTGCAGCAGCCCGTGCTGTCGCTGCATCGCGGCGCATCCGGCGGGCTGCAGCTCTCCACCGCCGGGGGCGTCCAGTACGCAGCACGCCAGGCCGTCATCGCCTGCGGTAACAACGTGCGCCCGCTGCCGCTGCGCGGCGCCGCGCTGCTGCCGGCCGAGCGCCTGGCCGAAGCCTGGGATTACGACGGCGTGCGCCTGCTCGCCGGCGCACACGCCATCGGCATCATCGGCTCCGGGCTGAGCATGGTCGACAGCGTGCTTTCGCTGTTCGATGCGGGCCATCGCGGTGCGATCCACGTGTTCTCGCGGCACGGCCTGATGCCCTTGCCCCATGCACACGGTGAGCCGGCCGTGTTCGATCCGCAGCCGCTGCTGGCCCTGTCGCTGCGGCAGCGCGTGCGGTTCCTGCGCGAGCGCGTGCGCGAGGCCGCCGCGCGCGGCATCCCGTGGCAGAGTGTGATGGAGCGCGTCCGTCCGCTGGGACAGTCGCTCTGGCTGAGCCTGGACGCTGCTGACCAGCGCCGCTTCCTGCGCCACGTGGTGCGGCAGTGGGACGTGCACCGCCATCGTATCGACGCGCGTGTGCATGCCCGCCTGGTCGAGGCCCTGCGCGAGGGTCGGCTGCAGCTGCAGCGGGCGCGGTTGCAGGGCGTAAGCGAGCAGGACGGGATGCTGCTGCTCAAGGCGGCCACGCCGAGCGGTGAACGCTCCTGGGCGCTGGGCGCGCTGGTCAATGCCACCGGTGTGGAAACGCGCGCCGCGCACCTGCGCAATCCGTTGCTGCGGCAGCTGCTCGCTGATGGCCTGGCGCGCCCCGGCCCGCATGGACTGGGCCTGGACAGCGGTGTGGACGATGCGTGCCTGCGCGATGGCAACGGCCGGGCGCAGGCCGATCTGCGCGTGCTGGGCAGCCTGCGCATCGGCACGTTGTGGGAAAGCCTGGCGGTGCCTGAACTGCGCCAGCAGGCGCGCGATGCCGCCGGCCAGGCATTACACGAGCTGGACGCGGCGATACCGTAAAATGGTGGAATGGATGTCTCCCACCTGCTTGACGGCCTGAATCCGGCCCAGCGCGAAGCCGTGTCCGCCCCCCCTGGCCACCACCTGGTGCTGGCCGGCGCGGGCTCCGGCAAGACCCGCGTGCTCACCCACCGCATCGCCTGGCTGCATGAAGTGCATGGCGTGCCGACCCACGGCATCTTCGCGGTGACCTTCACCAACAAGGCGGCCGGCGAGATGCGCCACCGCATCGACGCGCAGCTGCCCAACGGCAGCCGGGGCGCGTGGATCGGCACCTTCCACGGCCTGGCCAACCGCCTGCTGCGTCTGCACTGGTCCGACGCCAGGCTGCCCGAATCCTTCCAGGTGATGGATTCGGACGACCAGCTGCGGCTGGTCAAGCGCGTGGTGCAGGCGCTGGAGCTGGACGACGCCAAGTACCCGCCCAAGCAGATCGCGTGGTGGATCAACGAACAGAAGGACGAAGGCCGCCGACCGCAGCACATCCAGCCCGAACCGAACGATGCGTGGCTGGACACCATGCGCCAGGCCTACGCCGAGTACCAGGTGCGCTGCGACCGCGCCGGACTGGTGGACTTCGCCGAGCTGCTGCTGCGCGCCCACGAGCTGCTGCGCGACAACCCGGCGCTGCTGTCGCATTACCGCGCGCGGTTCCGTGAAATCCTGGTCGACGAGTTCCAGGACACCAATGCCATCCAGTACGCCTTCGTGCGCGTGCTTGCCGGGCAGGAAGGGCACGTCTTCGTGGTCGGCGACGATGACCAGGCCATCTACGGCTGGCGCGGGGCGAAGGTGGAGAACGTGCAGGGCTTCCTGCGTGATTTCCCCGGTGCGCAGACCATCCGCCTGGAGCAGAACTACCGCTCCACGGCCAACATCCTCGGCGCGGCCAACGCGGTGATTTCGCACAACCCGGACCGCATCGGCAAGGAACTGTGGACCGACAGTGGCGACGGCGATCCGATCGATCTGTACGCGGCGTACAACGAGATGGACGAGGCCCGTTACATCGTCGAGCGCGCGCGGCAGTGGGTGCGCGATGGGGGCAGCTACGGCGAGGTGGCCGTGCTCTACCGCAGCAATGCACAGTCGCGCGCGCTGGAAGAAGTGCTGCTCGGCGAACAGGTGCCGTACCGCGTGTATGGCGGCATGCGCTTCTTCGAACGTGCCGAGATCAAGGACGCACTGGCCTACCTGCGGCTGCTGTCCAACCGCAACGACGATGCCGCGTTCGAGCGCGCGGTGAATACGCCCACGCGTGGCATCGGTGACCGCACGCTGGACGAAGTGCGGCGCGAGGCACGTGCGCAGGGCCTGTCGCTGTGGGAAGCGACGATGCTGGTGACCCAGGGCAACGCGCTGGCGGCGCGCGCGCGCAACGCACTCGCCGGCTTCCTGGTTCTGGTCAACGAGCTGCATGCACAGACCCAGGACATGACCCTTGCCGAGCGCATCGACCACGTGCTTGCGCGCTCGCTGCTGCGCGAGCACTGGAGCAAGGAAAGCCGCAATTCGCTGGATTCCGAATCGCGCACGGACAACCTCGACGAGCTGGTGTCGGTGGCCTCGCGCTTCCTGCGCCGCGCCGATGACGTGGAAGAAGTGGAGGACATGGACGAGCTGGTCGCGTTCCTCGCCTATGCCGCGCTGGAGGCCGGTGAAGGCCAGGCGCAGGCCGGCGAAGAAGGCGTGCAGCTGATGACGCTGCACTCGGCCAAGGGGCTGGAATTCCCGCTGGTGTTCCTGGCCGGCATGGAGGATGGCCTGTTCCCCAGCGCACGCTCGTTGGAGGAAAGCGGACGGCTGGAAGAGGAGCGGCGCCTGGCGTATGTGGGCATCACCCGTGCACGGCAGAAGCTGGTGCTGTGCTACGCCGAATCGCGGCGCATCCACGGGCAGGACAACTACGGGGTGCCGTCGCGTTTCCTGCGCGAGATCCCGCGTGAACTGCTGCACGAGGTGCGGCCGAAGGTGCAGGTCTCGCGGCCGGCCTCGCTCGGCGCCAGCCGTGGCGGCGCCCACGCGGTCATCGAAGCGCCGCCGCTCAAGCTCGGTACGCTGGTCAGCCATCCGAAGTTCGGCGAGGGCATGGTCACCGATTACGAAGGCGTGGGTGCCCATGCCCGGGTGCAGGTGGAATTCGCCGATGCCGGCAGCAAGTGGCTGGTGATGGCGTATGCGAATCTGACCTCGATCTGAGATCGAAGACCTGAAGGACAGATGCTGGAAACCGGAATACTCGATTCAATCGGTCTGATTTATCGTTAGAAGCGCACTTCAACCGCTTGTCCGAGACTCCCTGGCCTCTCACGTCCTGGAGTTTCGATGGTTTCCCCCACACCTGCGGTGGATGCTGCCTACCGTCTGCCTGGCGGCGCGTCGTTGCACGTTCCGGGCGACGGTCCCGCGTTGCCGTTGCTGCTGGTAGAAAACAGCGAGCCGGTGGCACCTGGACTAAATACGCTGGCCCATCTCGATTTCTCCGGGTGTCCCGCCGATCCCTGGGCGGGCAGGGGCAGCATGATGGCGGTGACGACGCGTCGTGGCGAGGCAACCTGGCGGACGAAATCCACAGGCGACACCGGCTGCAGTGCAGTGGAAGTCACCTTGGGCCGGCTTTTCCGCCTGACCGGACTCACGGCCCCGGAGATGGCACTGGCCAGCAACGTGGACATGCTCCCGCGTGACGAACTCCACGTGGCCTCCCGCTTCGATGACCGCTACCAGGATCTTGGGCAGTTCCTGACCAGTGATGTCGCCGAACGCGTCGTCGCCGGCGCCGACGCTACGCGTGCCGAACGGTATCGCGAGCTCCGCGCACGGCATGGCTGTGCCGTGGACGCCTGCGAGCGCGTCCTGCAGCGCGCAGGCGTGACGCACTTCTGGCAGCTGCAGCGCCCGGACCTGGTGGCCGAGCATGCCCGGCAGGACCAGGCCCGCTTCGAAGCGCTGGAGGCGATGAACCGCATGCTGCCGGTGGCCCTGCGCTGCGAGCAGTTGCGGCACTATGTCGCCTCGACCTGGCTGGACAACTGGGACCATCTCAACTATCGGATGGAAAACACCGGATACACCGTCCGCGATGGACAGCCGCGCGCGATGACTGTGGATTTTGGCTCGTGCGGCCCGCTCGGTTTCCGCAACCTGCGTAATGGCGCCCTGCTGCCGAAGGCCGCCAGCGGTGACATCGCGATCATCCAGCGACCGGCTGCACTGTTTCCGATCCCCGAAGCGCACGTGCATCGGGCCGACCTGTTCGATACGGGAGGTGATGATCCGGGCGCGCTGCAGGATACGCTTCGATGGCCCTATGGCTTCCAGTCCGAATCGATCGTCGAGATGCTGCGCCCCCCGGTGGCGGCCGACCCTGCCGTGGCCGACACGCTGGCCGAGATGGGCTACCGGCTGGCGCTGCTGCCCCGCACGGCCATCGACGCCATCGTCCAGCAGGGGTGGCAGGCGCCGGAGGCCCAATCGACCACGCCGTGGCCCGATGCCGACGCGTTCATCCGGCAGCTCGATGCGCGCCGCAACACCCTGCTTGGACGCTACGATGCGGCCACGTTGGCGCAGTGGGTCAATGACGATCCGGAGCGTGCGGCGCAGGTACGTGAGGAAATGCGTGAGGCAGTGCGCCAGGCATTCGGCCCAGGGGCCGCGGGGACGCCGTGCCTGGAAGAGCTGGACCACCGCCATCGCACGGTCAGCGAGGGGGTGCTGCCCGGCATCGCGCCTGCGCAGGCGGCGATCAATGGCCTGACCCGGGAGCTGCGTTCACTGCAGCTGCTGCACGACTGCTGCCAGCGCCTGCAGGCCGCGCAGACTGGCGGCGACCCGGCACGGATCACCGCCATCGCGGAGGAGCTGCTGTCACCGTCCCTCTTCGGGCAGCTGCTGTTGAACCTGGAAATGGGGCCGGGCGCGCAGGTGCGCAGTCGCGCGGCGTTCCAAGCCAACCATGCCTGGATGATCCTGATCGACCGGCTTGTACAAAGCGGGACGTTGAGTGCACAGCGGGTGGCGAACTGCCTGCTGGAACCGTTCGAAGGATCGGCCTACCCGCCCAACATCGGGGTGCATGCGGGCAGGGACCCTGCCCTGGGCATGGCCTTCATCGGGCTGCTGGAGACGTTGATGGCAGCGTCCACTGATCTCACCCCAGCGCAGCTTCGCGAGCGCCTGCTGACGGCGAAAATCAAGGGCTTCCCGAACTTCTACGCCGCGCTGGCCGCATCCGGTGCATCCGTGCAGTGGGACGGCGTGCTCCAGAATGCCGGCCTGATGTCGACCACTACCGAATACATCCGGCTGAGGTCGCTCTGGAGCCTGGCCGTCATGAAGGTCAACCATGCGTCGCGTCGCGGCGACGAGCCCATCGTCGTGCCCGCACCCCAGCAGGCCGTCGCCGCGATGGACCTCGGTGGAATCCTTGACCACCTGGTCCGCACCTGTGGCCCGCAGCGCATCGCCGACATGGAACTGCCCCTGCTGCGCGAGAAGGTGTATGCCACGATGAAGCTGACCAGCGCAGAGGAAGACAAGGCCATCAATGATGCCGTGGCCCAAGCGGTGGCGGAGGCATGGAGGAAGGCGCTCACCCAGCATCGACTGCCGTCGTCGATCCCGGCGCCCACCGACCTGGTGCGCGGGCAGCAGGACGTTGCGCTTGCCGATTACCGGAAGACCCTGCACGGCCTGCGCCGTGCCGACGCCGAAGCGTTGATCGTGCAGGGCGAAGCGCGCTACGTGCAGGCCGTGCTCGAGGACCCGCAGTTGTCCATCGCCGACCGCCGCGGACAACTGGCGCAGCGGGCAGAAGCGATCAGCACCGGCATCCGCGCCATGGTGCGCAGCGGTGCCGGCGTGGACGGCCCGCCGCCCTCAGGATCGGACCTGGACGCGGCCGCACAGGGGCACCTCGAAGCCGCGGTAAGCCAGGCGGCCCAGCAGGTCGTTGCGGCTGTGCAGGCCAGTGCCCAGGTCGATGCACGCAAGCAGGCTGCCGAGCAGGCACGCGAACGTGCGACCCGCTCAGCGCAGTCCCACGCCGCGCAGCAGGCACGCCGTGCGGTTCCCGCCGCGCTGGCCGCGCGCGTCGCCACGCACGCGCAGGCCGAGGCCGCCAAGGCGGCAAAACAACGTGCGACAGAGAAAGCCAGGCAGGAAGCGGCCGCCCGCGCGGCGCGGGACGCCGCCATCAGCAGCAGCGCCGCCAATGCGGCGATCGCAACGCGGCTGGCGTTGTTGAAGGCACCGGACGCGCCCGGCGCGTCGTCCTCCCCATCGCCCGTCACCGATGATCAGCTCAGGACGCGGCTGCGCAACCTGAGGCTCCCTGACGCGTCTCCGGCGGCAGCATCGCGCCGCGGCCATGCCGTCCGGCAGCGGGTGGCCGAGTATCTGGATCCGAAGAGCGGCAGGCCGATGACCCGGGTGAAGGAACATTGAGCGGTGGGCACGCTGCCGCCAGCGTGTCTCAGCACTCCGGTGTCATGCCGGTGCTGTAGGCCAGCCCGCGGCGCAGCAAGGCCAGCACCCGGGCATCGGTGAAGACCGCTGCCTCGTGGCCGAAACCGGTGTACCAGCTGCGGCCCCGACCCACCGCCCGGCACCAGGCAATGGGGTGATCGGCCCCCATCGTGCCGCCCTCATAACTGGCCTCATCCACCGTCGCCAGCACCTGCACCCACGGCCGCGGGTTGCGCCGATAGTTGTAGATTTCATCGCGCAGCGTCCATTGCTGGCCATCCTGCGCGCCGCCGTGAAGCGTCACCCGGGCCGACTGCAGCCCAGGTGGGTGCTTGTGGAACCAGGCGCCGATCAGCTCGCCGTACCAGGGCCAGTCGTATTCGGTGTCGGCGGCCGCATGCAGGCCAAGGAAGCCGCCACCGCTCTCGACGTACGCCTGCAGGGCGCTCTGCTGGGCCTCATCGAGCACATCGCCGGTGGTGTTGGCGAACACCACCGCCCGATAGCCCGCCAGGCGCGCCGGCGTGAATTCGCTGGCGTCCTCGGTATGCACGGTGCGCAGTCCGGTCTCGGCTGCGAGCGTGCGCAGCGTCTCCACGGCGACCGGGATGGAATCATGCCGGAATTTAGCGGTACGGGTGTACACCAGGATGGCGCCCGCTTCAGGCACGCCGGCAGCAACCGGCGTCGCGGCCGTGACGGCAGGCCATGGCAGGAGCGAGGCACAGATCAGGAGCAGGGCAGGCAGGCGCATGGGCAGAGAATGCCATGCGGGCGCGCGCGTGCCACGCTGCAGTGCATTGATCCGGCTCAAGGCGCGCTCTGCACGATGGCTGTGCAATGCTTTCCCACCCGACTGCTGAACGCCCGAGGAGACTGCCATGTATACGCGCATCCTGATTGCCACCGACGGCTCGGAGCTGTCCGCGAAAGGGCTGGCCAAGGGCCTGGAGCTGGCCAGGGGCCTCGATGCCGAAGTGGATATCGTGACGGTTTCCGAGCCGTGGGCCGTCGGCATGTACGACGCCATGGGCTGGAGTGTGGGCTACGCCAACAGCCCCGAGTACAAGGCCGACCGTGAGGAAACGGCGCAGAAGGTGCTGCAGCCCGCTCTGGCGATGGCGGCGGCGCAGGGGGTGCGGGCCAACGGGATCCATGTACTGGACCGCTATGCGGCCGACGGGGTCATCGACACCGCCACCGAACAGGGCTCTGACCTGATCGTGATGAGTTCCCACGGACGCCGCGGCGTGACCCGGGTGCTGCTGGGCAGCCAGACGGCGGAGGTGCTGGCACGCACCACCCTGCCCGTGCTCGTGGTGCGCTGAAGCCGCATCCACGCGCGGCCGTACAGCGCCCGGCAGGGCGGTTCAGTCGCGCAGCGTGAGCGACTGGGATTCGTCCAGACTGCCGTCGGCCTGCAGCACGACATACCGATCCCCCTCGCGGCTGAACAGCACGGGGATCGGATCGCGGAACAGCGGGCGGCGCACGAAGCGCAGCTGCCAGCCGAAGTGCTCCAGCGTGGCCAGCGCCTCGCGCTGGGGCGCCGTCAGCCCCTGCCGCAGCCGGGCATCACCGGCGTCGCCCGCGCGCCGCTCAGGCGTCGGCATGGACTGCACTCCTGGCCCGGTGCCGGCTCACCAGCTGTACAGTTTCCAGTACACCGGCGACACGCCGTCCTTGTTGCTGTCCATCCGGCCATCGCCGTTGCGGTCGTACATGTAGTACGGCGCACCGCGCGCGGGGGTGACCTTGACCATGCGCAGCTGGCCGGAAACGCGGTACTCCTCGACAACATCGCCGTTGTCGAGCGTGCGTTGCGCGACCTCCGCACCGGACATGTCCATGGGCGGGGCGTCTGCGCCACCGGCACCACTCGCGCAGCCAGCCAGCGCGAGGGCCAGCAGGGACGACAGCATCAGGGTCTTCATGGGGGCAGGCACCTCGGCCGGGAACGTGCCCTGATTATGCCCCAGCACGGCGTGGCGGCCGTGCATGCGCGGTACGCGTAGAATCGTCCCATGAGCAGATTAGTCCTGATCGACGGGTCCAGTTACCTGTACCGCGCGTTCCACGCGCTGCCCCCGCTGACCAATGCCCAGGGCGAGCCGACCGGCGCGCTGTTCGGCGTGGTCAACATGCTTCGCGCGACGCTGAAGGAGCGCCCCGCCTACGTGGCCTTCGTGGTCGATGCGCCTGGCAAGACCTTCCGCGATGACCTGTACGACCAGTACAAGGCCAACCGCCCGCCCATGCCCGAGGAGCTGCGCAGCCAGATCGAGCCGATGTGCCGCATCGTCGATGCGCTGGGCATCAGCATCCTGCGCATCCCCGGCGTGGAGGCCGACGATGTGATCGGCACGCTGGCGCTGCAGGCGGTCGCGCACGATCTGCAGGTGACCATTTCCACCGGCGACAAGGACTTCGCCCAGCTGGTCCGGCCGGGCATCGAACTGGTCAACACCATGACCGGCAGCCGCATGGATTCGGATGCCGCGGTGATGGAGAAATTCGGGGTGCGCGCCGATCAGATCGTCGACCTGCTGGCGCTGATGGGCGACAGCGTGGACAACGTTCCCGGCGTTGAAAAGTGCGGCCCGAAGACCGCGGCCAAGTGGTTGGCCGAGTACCAGCACCTGGACGGGGTGATGGCGGCGGCGGCGTCGATCAAGGGCAAGATCGGCGAGAACCTGCGCGCCGCGCTGGAGCGCCTGCCGCTCAACCGCGAACTGGTGACCATCCGCACTGACATCGCGCTGGAGGCTGGCCCACAGGCGCTGCCGCTGCGCGAGCCGCACACCGATGACCTGCGCGAGCTGTATGCCCGTTACGGCTTTACCCAGGCGCTGAAGGAACTGGACGGCGGAGCGGGCACGCCCGCGGCCGCGACCGAGGGCCCGGCCAGCCTGCGGGCCACGGCCGCAGGCTACGCGCGCGGTGGCGGCGACGCGGTGCCGTTGGCGGTGGATCCGGCGCTGTCCGCGCCCGGTGAGTACGAGACCGTGCTGACCCGCGAACAACTGCAGGCCTGGGCCACGCGTGCCGCGCAGGCCGATCTGGTGAGTTTCGATACCGAGACCGATGCGCTGGATGCCATGCGCGCACGCCTGGTGGGCATCAGCCTGGCGGTGGAGCCCGGGCGTGCGGCCTATATCCCGGTCGGGCATGACTACCCGGGCGCACCGCCGCAGCTGCCCCTGGCAGAGGTGCTGGACGCGCTGCGCCCGATGCTGGAGGACCCCTCGCGCAGGAAGCTGGCCCAGCACGGCAAGTACGACCTGCATGTGCTGCGCCGCCATGGCGTGGACGTGCAGGGGTTCCACGACGACACCATGCTCGAGAGCTTCGTGCTGAACTCCACCGCCACGCGCCACGACATGGATTCGCTGGCCCAGCGTTACCTCGGTTACACGACCATCCGCTTCGAGGACGTGGCCGGCAAGGGCGCCAAGCAGATTTCGTTCTCGCAGGTGGGGATCGAGGAGGCCAGCCGCTATGCCGCCGAGGACGCCGACATCACCCTGCGCCTGCACCACGTGCTGCAGCCGCAGCTGCTGGCCGAACCGACGCTCGCCCAGGTCTACACCGGCATCGAGATGCCGCTGGTGCCGGTGCTGACGCGCATCGAAGCCAACGGCGTGCACGTGGACACCGAAGAGCTGCGCCGCCAGAGCCAGGTGCTTTCCACGCGCATGCTGGCCGCGCAGCAGAAGGCCACCGAGCTGGCCGGCCGCAGCTTCAACCTGGATTCGCCCAAGCAGCTGCAGGCGGTGCTGTTCGACGAGCTCAAGCTGCCCGCCGTGGTGAAGACGCCCAAGGGCCAGCCGAGCACCAACGAAGAGGCCCTGGAGGCCATCGCCGACCAGCATGAGCTGCCGCGCGTGATCCTCGACTATCGCGGGCTGGCCAAGCTGCGCAGCACCTACACCGACAAGCTGCCGGAAATGGTCAACCCGGACACCGGCCGCGTGCACACCAGCTACCACCAGTCCGGCGCGGCCACCGGCCGCCTGTCGTCTTCGGATCCGAACCTGCAGAACATCCCGATCCGCAGTGAGGACGGGCGCCGCATCCGGCGTGCCTTCGTCGCGCCGCCGGGCGGCCTGCTGCTGGCCGCCGATTACTCGCAGATCGAACTGCGGATCATGGCCCATCTGTCGGAGGATCCTGGCCTGGTCAGCGCCTTCGAACAGGGTGCCGATGTGCACCGCGCCACTGCGGCGGAGGTCTTCGGGCGCACGCTGGAGGAGGTCACCGCGAACGAGCGCCGGGCCGCGAAAGCCATCAATTTCGGGCTCATGTACGGCATGAGTGCCTTCGGTCTGGCGCGCAACCTCGGCATCGACCGCGCGCAGGCACAGGATTACGTCTCCCTGTATTTCAGCCGCTATCCCGGCGTGCGGGATTTCATGGAGCGCATGCGCCAGAAAGCCAAGGACGATGGCTACGTGGAGACGCTGTTCGGCCGACGCCTGTATCTCAACGACATCCACGCGCGCAACCAGGGGCTGCGCGCCGGTGCCGAGCGCGCGGCGATCAACGCGCCGATGCAGGGCACGGCGGCGGACATCATCAAGCTGGCGATGGTGGACGTGGACCAGTGGCTGCAGACCTCGCAGTTGCCGGCGCGCATGATCATGCAGGTGCACGATGAACTGGTGTTCGAGTGCCAGGCCGAGGCCATCGAGGCGCTGCGCGAGGGTGTCGTAAAGTGCATGTCGGAGGCCGCGACGCTGCGGGTGCCCTTGATCGTCGATACAGGCATTGGCGTCAATTGGGACGAGGCGCACTGAGTTTTGCTGGCTGAATTGGCGACGTTGCGTATTTATCTGACCAGCGGATGAATATTTCGCCGATCCTGCCCAGTTGAATAGGGGGCTTTCACGATTCATCAATGTTTGAAGTGATTACATACACCTCAACAGGCGCAACGCCTGTTGTGGATCTCTCCCATCCCCTGGAGAAGATCTCGGAACGGGGGCTCCTCCCCAAGCACCCGTTCCCCGGCCCCGTTGACCTCCCCCTGGTCAGCGGGGCTTTTTTATGGGCGATGCATGGCCAGCTGCTCACTCCCAGTCGCGTGGCACCAGGTAGTCCGCCAGGCGCGATTCCGGGCTGCCCGGCTCGGGCTCGAAGCCATACTCCCAGCGTGCCATCGGCGGCAGGCTCATCAGGATGCTCTCGCTGCGTCCGCCACTCTGCAGACCGAACAACGTGCCCCGGTCGTAGACCAGGTTGAACTCCACGTAGCGCCCGCGCCGGTACAGCTGGAAAGCGCGCTCGCGCTCGCCGTAGGGGGTGTCGCGGCGACGCGCCACCAGCGGCAGGTAGGCGTCCAGGAAACCGTCGCCGACGGCGCGCAGGTAGGCGAAATCGCGCTCGAAATCGCCGTGCAGGTCATCGAAGAACAGGCCCCCCACGCCGCGTGTCTCGTTGCGGTGGCGCAGGAAGAAGTAGTCGTCGCACCAGCGCTTGTGGGCCGGATAGCGCTCCGGCCCGAACGGCGCGCAGAGCGCGCGCGCCACGCCGTGCCAGTGCCGCACGTCCTCTTCGAACGGGTAGAACGGGGTGAGATCGAAGCCACCGCCGAACCAGCTGGCCACGGGCTGTCCATCGCGCTCGGCATGGAAGAAACGCACATTGGCATGGGTGGTGGGCAGGTAGGGGTTGAGCGGATGGAACACCAGCGACACCCCGGTGGCGCGCCATGAAGCGCCCGCCAGCTCGGGCCGGTTCGCCGAGGCGGACGGTGGCAGGCGGCTGCCGGCCACGTCGGAGAAGCCGATGCCGGCCTGCTCGAAGACGGCACCCTCGCGCAGGATCCGGGTACGGCCACCGCCCCCCTCGGGCCGCTGCCAGAGGTCCTCGCGGAAGCGGGCGTTGCCGTCGGCTGCCTCGACGGCGGCGCAGATACGGTCCTGCAGATCGGTCAGGTAGGCGCGGACGCGCTCGAATTCGTTCATGGCGCCAGTTTACCCCGGCGCCTGCGGATCGCTCAGAGGCCCTTGCGGTTGCGCGCGGCTGCTTTGGAGGAGGCAGCAGGCGCCTCGTCCTCCTCGTTCCCGACCGCCTCCAGCGACTGGCGCAGCGCCGCCCCGAAGGCCATCATTTCCCAGTTGCGCGTGGCCACCACGTCACAGGCCACATGCGTCGGCCCCTGTGCATCGCAGGCCTGCTGCAGCAGGCCCCGCGCATCCACTGCGCTGTCGTGCTCCTGCGCGCTGGCGAGGTTCTCGCAGCCCTCGCGGATGCCGGCGCGGCAGACCTGCAGGTACCGGGTGGCGGCCTGGGCCCAGTTGTCGGCCAGCGCCAGCTGGTTGCCCAGCGCGTTGCAGCCCTGCAGTTTCCCCGCCGCGCAGCAGGCCGCCGCGCCGCCGGGCGTGGCCACGGCCGGGCAGTCGCGTGGCAGCGGCACTTCGTTGAACGTCACGCCCGCGCTGCAGGTGCCCGCGGCACCCTGGCGACGGAACACCTGGAAGCGGGTCCACGCATCGGTTCCGAGCAGCTCGCCGCTGGCCAGCGGTGCGAGCACGAAATCACCGCCGCGATCATGACGGATGCGGATGCGGCCCGCCTCCAGGCGCGCCCGCAGGGTGCTGCCCATGCCCACCTCGACCCGCCCGCCGTCGGCGAACACCAGCGTGTCCATCAGCCCGCCTGCACTGGCGTAGGTGCCGCAGGGCAGGGCTTGGGCCGGCTGCAGCTGCAGCGGGGACGCCAATGCGTTCAGCGGGGCATGCGCGTCGCAGGCGCGCGGATCACCGGCCTTGCAGCCGGCCTGCAATGCGGCGATGGCTTCGGCGTAGTGGGCCGCCGTCCACTGCTGTTCGGCCACGCTGCGGCAGAAGCCACCACCGGAATGGGCCAGGCACAGCTGCTGCAGGGTCTGCAACTGCGGGGCCGGCAGGGCGATGTCACGGGTATCCAGCGCGCCCATCAGCGCCAGGCCCATGGCCTTGCCCATGGCGGCCTTCGCCGCGGCCTCGCAGGCTGCTTCGTCGTACGAGGGCGATTCCTCCTTGCACACCGCCGGCTCCTGCAGGTCGGGGTCTTCGTTGAGGGGACGGCTGTCGGCTTCGCGCGCGTCACTTTCCCAGGTAGTGAGCAGGCGGCTGCAGGCGGCGGGCACGCCCTCGGTGCAGCTGCGCTGCAGCTCGGCAGCCGGTGCGCCGTACAGGCGCTCCAGGCACGCTGCAGGCGCGGCCAGGCAGCTGCCCGGGGCCACCGGCGCGGCCGGGCGGCACGGCGTCGGGGTCTGCAGGCGGTAGACGGTGGTGTTATCACGCAGCACGCGGCCGCCGTCCTCCACCTGCCAGGTCGAGGTCAGTCCCAGATCGAGGTGGGCCACCTGCAGCGCCGTGCCGCTGGACTGCAGCCACAGCGGATCGGCCGCCGAGGACGGTACGTGGCGCACACCCTGGTTGGGCGAAAGGATGTCCACGACGATGCCGATGTCGTCTTCCACGTACTGCCCGCACTGGGGCGCCATGGCGAAAGCGGACGCGGTGGCGAGCAGCAGCGGCAGGGTGGCGAGCAGGCGACGCGCGCGCGCTGCCATCGTCATCAGTGACATGGGGGACTCCAGGCGGGTAGGGGGGGAATAGGGGGGGAACGTCAGAACTGGCGGCGGATGTCCGGCTGCAGCAGGCGCCAGGCCAGCCAGCCCTGCAACGCGGCAAACAGCACGCAGGTGCCAAGCAGCGTCAGCGAGAACACGCCCCGCTGCACCTGCAGTTCGTGCAGCAGCGAGGGATCGGTGACCCGAGCGATTACATGCACCAGCACGCTGTCCATCCACCACAGCGCGACGAAATTGCCCGCGGCGGTGCCCAGCAGCAGGGCGATGTAGCCCCACAGGCCCCACCTCCGGCGCCGCAGCAGCCCCCAGCTGGACAGCAGCGAGGGCAGGCAGGACGCACCCAGCCACCCACTCGCCGCCACGGGGTGCCCCAACAGCCACATCACGCTCGGTGGCATCTCGTATTCGGAGGCAAGCTGGACCAGCTGACGCCAGCCCGCACCGTCCACCAGCGCACCGGCGATCAGCGCCTGCAGGACGAACCAGCCCAGCAGCAGCGCGCACACCAGCAGCGAGGCCAGCGCCAGCGGCCCCACGAAATCGGTGACCGCTCCCGGCGGCGGGACGGTACGCGCGGGCAGGGGAGGAAGCGATGACATCCGGTGTCCTTGCAGGTGCGGTCAGCGCCTGGCAATGCGCCGGCGTGCGGCAGGCAGGATATGGCGTTCGCTCAGCGGTGCCAAGGTCACACCATGCGGTGGCTGCAGCGGCACCCAGGCCAGCTCGGCGATCTCGGCCCGGGCCTGCGGCACGCCGGCCACCTGCACCCACCATGCCTGGGCCCGCACGCTGCAACCGGGCTCGTTGACGGCCCGGTCTTCGTGCGTTCCCAGTGCACGCGCCGAGCCCGCCACCAGGTGGACCCCGAGTTCTTCATGCAGTTCGCGCGCCAGGGCCTGCAACGGCGCCTCACCCGGCTCCGGTTTGCCCCCGGGCTGGATGAAGGCGGTGGCGCCGTGCTTGCGCACCACCAGCACCCGGCCACGGCCGTCCTCGATCACCGCCGCCACGATGTGGATCGTGGCGGCGGCCGGGCTCACTTCACGTTCTCGTTGAACAGCTTGAGGATGCGCTTGTACTGGTCCAGCCAGGAGTCGGCGCGGGTATAGCCATGGCGCTCCAGCGGGTACGGCGCGATGCTCCAGTTGTCCTTGTGCAGCTCGATCAGGCGCTGGCTCAGGTTCACCGAATCCTGGAAGAACACGTTGTCATCCATCATGCCGTGGGCGATCAGCAGGTGATCCTGCAGCCCGTCGGCGTACTCGATCGGCGAAGACGTGCGGTAGGCCTCCGGGTCGAGGTCCGGCGTGTTGAGGATGTTGGCCGTGTAGGCGTGGTTGTAGTTGTGCCAGTCCACCACCGGACGCAGCGCGGCACCGGCCTTGAACGTGCCCGGCGAACGGAACAGCGCCATGAAGGTCATGAAGCCACCGTAGGAGCCGCCGTAGATGCCGGCGCGGCCACGGTCGCCCTGCTGGGTTTCCACCAGCCAGTCCAGGCCGTCCTTGTAGTCCTCCAGCTCCGGATGGCCCATGTTGCGGTAGATCGCCGTACGCCAGTCGCGGCCGTAGCCTTCGCTGCCGCGGTAATCCATGTCCAGCACGATGTAGCCCTGCTGCACCAGCAGGTTGTGGAACATCTGCTCGCGGAAATAGGCCGGGTAACGCTGGTGCACGTTCTGCAGGTAGCCGGCACCGTGGACGAACATCACGATGGGATAGGTCTTCCCCGGTTCCTTGGTTTCCGGCCCGTAATACTTGGCCCAGACCACGCCGGCGCCGTGCTTGGAGGGCACCGCCACCCGCTTCGGTTCGATCCATTGCCGCGCCTTGAATTCGGCCGTGCGGGTATCGGTCAGCACGCGGGCCTGGCCACCGGCGGTCGGCACCACCGCCAGCTGCGGCGGCAGGTAGGCCGCCGAATAACGCACCAGCAACTGCTGGCCATCCGGCGACAGGCTGAAATCCTCCACGCCATTGAGGTTGGTGAGCTCGCGCACCTGGCGGCTGCCGGCGTCCACCGCGCAGATTTCATAATCGTGCGGGGCGGCCTGGTTGCACAGGACGTAGAAGCTCTTGCCGTCGGCCGACAGGACCGGCGCGGAGGTCTCCCACTTGCCGCTGGTCAGTGCCTGCGGACGCGCGCTGCCGCTCTGCGTGTACAGGTGCGAATAGCCGGATTCCTCCGACAGCAGCCACAGCGTGCGGCCGTCGGCCATCCAGCCGAAATCATTGAAACCCCAGTTGATCCAGGCCGCGTCGGTGAGGCGGTGGCGGTTCTCCACGCGCCCGTCCTTGGCGTCCACGCTGATGATCCAGCGGTCCTTGTTGTCGTTGGCGCGCAGCATCAGCGCCGCCTGCTGGCCATCGGCGCTCCAGCTGATGCCACCGCCCATGAACTCGCCCATCAGCTGCAGCGGACGCTCGCCCTTCAGCGGCTCCTTGCCGGCCTTCCTGCGCATGGCCGCGAGCGGGTCCGTGCCGATGCCCGGCAGGCTGTCCAGCGCGATCTTCTCGGCCTTGCCGGTACGCGCATCCACACGCCAGAAGGTGTGCGGCTCAAAACCATTGCGGCCCACGCGGGTGCGCGTGTCCTCGGTTTCTTCATAACCGGATTCGGTGACGTACAGCGGCATCTTGCTGGTGCGGCCGTCGTCGAATTCCTTCGGGCTGGTGACTACGATCAGATGGGTCAGGTCCGGGGAGAGCGCACTGGCGGCAATCTGCACGTCCGCGCCAAGGAAAACCGGGCCCGGCGCACGGCTGTCATCGGCCTGGCGCCAGCGCTGTTCCTGCGCCTTCAGGGCTTCGCGCTGCTCGCGGTCGCGGCGCAGCGTTTCCAGCGTGCGCAGCTGCTGTTCGCGCAGCAGGTCGGCCTTGGGGGCGTCGTCCGGATTCTTCTCGGCCTTCAGGCTGGCGACCTGCGCGATGCCCTTGCCGGCGGTCCAGTGGAACCAGTCCTGGCCGCTGCGCCAGTAGACGCCGCCGTCGGTGGCAAAGCCCACGTTCGCGGCGCGGCTGTTGCCGCGGGTGAGCTGGGTCAGCGCGCCGCTGCGCAGGTCGCGCAGGAAGACATCGCCGTTGCGCACGAACGCGGTGCGGCTGCGGGTACGGTCGTACACCGGATCGGCCACATCCAGGGTGCCGCGCTGGTCATCGGCCACCTGGCTGGCCACGCCGCCGGCCACCGGCTGGCGGAAGGTATCCCGCACCGGGCTGCCCTTGCGCTTGAGCTGGTATTCCACCTGCTGGCTGTTCCAGGACCACCACGCCTTCTCCACCGGCGGGCCGATCCAGTCCGGGTCGGCCATGGCCTGTTCGATGGTGATGGGCGTCGGCGCGGCATGGGCCGCAGGGGCGGCAAGCAGCGCGGACAGCAGCAGGGACAGGGGCAGCACTCGGGACATGGGCAGCGGGACCGGAAAGGAAACCCGGCAAGCGTAGCAGCCGGCCGCCCGTGGGGAGGGGGCCACAGGTCATGCCCCACGGAGCCACAGGTGATGCCCCACGACGCAGCACGATGGGGGCCTCGCCGTTCATGCCTGCGACAAAGTGAAGCACAGCGTCACCGGGTCGCATTCCGCCTTCACGCAATGATGACCACACTGGTGCGGTTTTCCACGTGCCCGGCAGGAGGCGTCCTTGGACGCATTGTTGTTGTCACGTTTCCAGTTCGGATTCGTGGTCAGTTTCCATGTGCTGTTCCCGGCCTTCACCATCGGCACGGCGAGCTGGCTCGCCTTCGTCGAATGGCGCTGGCTGCGCACGCACAAGCCCGTCTGGCGCGAGCTGTATTTCTTCTGGCAGAAGATCTTCGCCGTGTCCTTCGGCATGGGCGTGGTCAGCGGCATCGTCATGGCGTTCCAGTTCGGCACCAACTGGCCACGGCTGATCGAAGTGGCCGGTACGGTCATCGGCCCGCTGCTGACCTATGAAGTGCTCACCGCGTTCTTCCTGGAAGCCAGTTTCCTCGGGGTGATGATGTTCGGCTGGGGCAAGGTGTCGCCACGGCTGCATTTCTTCTCCACGTGCATGGTGGCGCTGGGCACGCTGGTCTCCACGTTCTGGATCCTGGCCTCCAACAGCTGGCTGCATACCCCGGCGGGGTACGAGATCGTCGATGGCATCGTCCAGCCCAACGACTGGTGGCAGGTGGTGTTCAATCCGTCCTTCCCTTACCGCCTGACCCACATGGCGCTGGGCTCGTTCATCACCACGTGCTTTGTGATCGGCGGCGTCGGCGCCTGGTACGTGCGGCGGGGCAAGCACGTGGAAGCCGGGCGGCACATGCTGACCGCCGCGGTGATCTTCGCCGCCATCACCGTGCCGGCGCAGATCGTCGCCGGCGACCTGCACGGCCTGAACACCCTGGAGCACCAGCCGATGAAGATCGCGGCGATGGAAGCGCACTGGCACGAGGGCGATGAAGGCGCAGGCGTGCCGCTGGTGGTGTTCGCGCTGCCCAACGAAAAGCAGGAGCGCAACGATTTCGAAGTCGCCATCCCGCGCCTCGGCAGCCTGATCCTCACCCACTCCCTGGAAGGCCGGTTCGAGCCGCTGGCCTCGGTTCCGGCCAGTGAGCGCCCGCCGGTGACGCCGGTGTTCTTCGCTTTCCGGATCATGGTGGGGCTGGGCTCGCTGATGCTCGTGCTGGCGCTGTTCTCGGTCTGGGCGTTGTGGCGACGCCGGCTGTTCTCCTCGCCGTGGCTGCTGCGGGGCTGGAACTGGATGTTGCCAAGCGGCTTCGTCGCGCTGATCTCCGGCTGGTTCGTCACCGAGATGGGGCGCCAGCCATGGGTGGTGTACGGCCTGCTGCGCACCGCCGATGCGGTCGGGCCGCAGAGCGCATGGATGACCGCGCTTTCGCTGGGCGTATACGTGGTCGGCTACGCCTTCGTGTTCGGCTGGGGCGTGTGGTACCTGGTGAAGATCCTGCGCCAGGGACCGAAACCGCATGAGGACGGGCCGTCGCTGGACGGTGGCAGTCAGACGCCGATGCGGCCGCTGTCGGCCGCTGAAGAACCGCTGGAGGAGCATTGACATGGAGCTGATGACCTGGCTGCCGGTCGCGTGGTTCGCGGTGATCGGCTTTGGCGTGATGATGTACGTGCTGCTCGATGGCTTCGTGCTGGGCATCGGCATCCTCGCCCCGTTCGCGCACAGCGAGCAGGAGCTGGACCAGATGATGAACACCGCCGCGCCGATCTGGGACGGCAACGAAACCTGGCTGGTGCTGGGCGGTGCGGGCCTGCTGGCCGCCTTCCCCAAGGCCTATGCCGCCCTGCTTTCGGCGCTGTACCTGCCGGTGCTGCTGCTGGTGATGGCGCTGGTTTTCCGTGGCGTGGCGTTCGAGTTCCGGTTCAAGGCACACCGCTCGCAGCGGCTGTGGAGCGTGGCCTTCGCCGCAGGCTCGGTACTGGCCACCTTCGCGCAGGGACTGATCCTCGGCGCCATCGTGGAAGGCCTGCCGATCGTCGAGGGGCTCTACCAGGGGGGCGCGTTCGGCTGGCTGAGCCCGTTCACGCTGCTGACCGGCGTAGCGCTGGTGGCCGGCTACGCGCTGCTCGGCAGTACCTGGCTGATCCTGAAGACAACGGGCACGGTGCAGGCGCTGGCGAAGAAAATGACCCGACCGCTGGTGGTGGGCGTGATCGTGGCGATGGTGGCGGTCAGCACCTGGCTGCCCTTCCTGCAGTCGCGGGTGATGGAGCGCTGGTTCGCCGACAACAACTTCTGGTGGCTCTCGCCCATCCCCCTGCTGACCTTCGGGGTGGCGCTGGCCCTGTGGCGCAGCGTGCTGCACCCCACCCGCGACCTGCCGCCGTTCCTGCTGAGCCTGTCCCTGTTCGTGCTGGCCTTCGCCGGCCTGGTGCTGGGCATGTGGCCGTTCCTGCTGCCACCGACCATGACCCTCTGGGAGGCTGCCGCGCCGCCGTCCTCGCTGGGCTTCAGCCTGGTCGGCCTGGTGGTGCTGCTGCCGGTGATCCTCGGTTACACGGCGTGGTCGTACCGGGTGTTCCGCGGCAAGATCGAAGCAGACGCCGGTTACCACCACTGACCGGTCGCCGGGCAGGCGCCAGCCCCGACGTGGGCCAGGCGCACCCCTGTGATACGGTGCGCGGCTCTGACGGCCTGCCGTCGTCGTCTCCCCCGTACGCCGCCACCATGATCGAGTTTTCCGTTGCCGACTGGGCCGCCTGGGCGCCGGGCCTGTCCGCCCGCAGCGAATGGCTGGACTGGGCGGCCTCGCCCCATCTGCCGCTGGGTGAACAGACGCCTGCGCTGTCCGAGGTGCCGGCCATGCAGCGTCGGCGCATCGAGCGGTTGGGACGCATGGCCATCCAGGCCGCGTGCTGGTGTGAAGACGGCGAGGGCGCCGACAGCGGCATACCCCTGGTGTTTGCCAGCCGCCACGGCGATGTGGCCCGGTCGATGGAGCTGCTCAACGCCCTGACCCGCGACCTGCCCCTGTCACCGACCGGTTTCGGCCTTTCCGTCCACAATGCCATCGGGGCGCTGTATTCCATCGCGCGCGGGTACCGCGGCAACTACCTGGCCCTGGCCGGCGGCCGAGCGACCGTGGAGGCGGCCTGCATCGAGGCGGCGGCGCTGCTGGCCGACGGGGCGCAGGAAGTCCGGCTGGTGGTCTACGAGTCTCCGCTGCCCGAGGTCTATGCCGATTTCGCTGACGAGCCCGACCCGTTCTTCGCCTGGTGCTGGCGCGTGACCGCCCCCCACCCGGAAAGGCCCACGCTGCGCCTGGACTGGTCCATCGATCCGGCCGCTGGCGTACCCGAAGCGGGGGGGCTGCCGCATGCGCTGGACCTGCACCGGTTCCTGCTGGCCGGCCAGGCGGCGCTGGAGCGCCGGGCCGATGGTCAGTGCTGGCGCTGGACACGCCATGGCTGAGCCCGCCAGCCAGCGGCTCAACCACGCCTGGCGGGTGTTCGCCACGGGGCTGAGCTTTGCGGCATTCGGCGCGGGCGGGCTGCTGCTCGGCGGCCTGGTCCTGCCCTTGCTGCTGCGGGTCGTGCGGGCTCCTGAGCGTCGGCAGCGGCTTGGGCGTCGGCTGGTGCAGCGGGCGTTCGCCGGGCATGTGGCGCTGATGCACCGCCTGGGCGTGCTGACCTATGAGATCGAGGGGCGCGAACGGCTGGCACGTGATGGCCTGCTGGTGCTGGCCAACCACCCAACGCTGATCGACGTGGTCTTCCTGATCTCGCTGTTGCCCAATGCAGATTGCGTGGTGAAGCGGGCCGTCGCTTGCAACCCGTTCATGCGCGGCCCGGTACGTGCCGCCGGCTACGTTTCCAACGACGATGGAGCAGGACTGGTGGACGACTGCATCGCGGCGGTCAAGGCGGGCGGCAACCTGGTCATCTTTCCGGAAGGCACGCGCACCGTGCCCGGACAGCCGCCGCGGCTGCAGCGGGGCGCGGCGAACATCGCCGTCCGGGGCCGGCTGGACATCACACCGGTCACCATCACCTGCACCCCCTCGACACTTGCCAAGGGGCAGAAATGGTATCGTGTTCCATCACGGCGCTTTCACGTCCGGGTGCAGGTCGGGCAGGACATTCCGATCGCCCCGTTCCTGACCACCGCCGAGGACGCGCCGAGGGGGGAAGCCTTGGCCGCCAGGCGGCTCACCGAGCACCTCACCCGCTACTTCGACATGTCTGGAGACAACCGCCGTGCAGGCACTTGAGCACGAGATCAAGGAATTGATCATTTCATCGCTTTCGCTGGAAGACATCGTGCCGGACGACATTGATCCGACCGCGCCGTTGTTCGTCGAAGGGCTGGGCCTGGATTCGATCGACGCGCTGGAGCTGGGTCTGGCCCTGCAGAAGAAGTACGGTGTCAGTCTGTCCGCCGACTCGGAAGAGACCCGTCGTCATTTTTCCAGTGTGCGCGCGCTCAGTGCGTTCGTCGCCGCCCGCCAGCCGTAATGGCGCCAGGATCTGCCATGACCAAGAATGAACTGTTCGAGCACATCGTCCGCATTCTGAACGACAGCTTCGAAATCGAGCCGGCCCGGATCACGCCGGACGCGCGGCTGTACGAGGACCTCGACATCGACAGCATCGACGCGGTCGACCTGATCGTCCAGCTCAAGCCGCTGCTGGGCCGCAATCTGCAGCCGGAAGCCTTCAAGGCCGTGCGCACCGTGCAGGACATCGTGGATGTCGTGCACCGTCTGCTGCCCGACCAGGCCGCCGCCTGACGCCGGCTGCAGCGCCGGCATGGCTCGCGCGCGCGTTGCTGCCTTCGGCCTGGTGTCGCTGGCCTATCCGTTGCTGGTCTACCTGGCCATGGGACGTTTCGAGCCACGCTGGCTGGCGCTGCTGCTGTTCGCGCTGGCGGTGCTGCGTGCGCTGACCACCCGCCAGGCGCTGTGGTGGTGCGCCGCCGCCGGGGCCGGCCTGCTGGCCGTGGCCGCCACGGTGTTCAACGAAGCCTTGCCGCTGAAGCTGTACCCGGCGCTGGTCAATGCGGTGATGCTGGCGATGTTCGCCACCAGCCTGCGCTTCGGCCCGCCGCTGGTGGAACGCCTGGCGCGCCTGCAGGAGCCGGACCTGCCGCCGTTCGCGGTGGTTTACACGCGCCGCGTCACCCAGGTGTGGTGCGGTTTTTTCGTTCTCAACGGAGGGCTCGCCCTGGTCACCGCGCTGTATGCATCGGACCGGGTCTGGGCGCTGTACAACGGAGTGTTGGCCTACGTGATGATGGGTGTGCTGTTTGCCGGTGAGTGGTGCGTGCGGCGCAGGGTCAAGGCGGCCCACGCGCATGGCTGAGTGGATTGCCCTGGACCGCCTGCTGCTGCAGCCGTTGCCGGCCCGCGTGGTCGGCGTGCTGGCCGACGGTGGCGCGCTGGACCACGCCGCGTTGCACGCACAGGTGCTGCGCTGGCAATCGGCGTTCGCGTCCGCGCCGGGCCGCGACTGGGCGCTGTACTTCGATGACACGCTGGCTTTCGCCGCCGCCCTGTTCGGGGCCTGGCATGCGGGCAAGCGCGTCTTCCTGGGAGCGGACAACCTGCCGGCCACGCTGCAGGCATTGAAGCCCCATGTAAGCGGCTTCGTTGGCGACATCGACGCGGCCTGGCAGCCGCTGCGGCCTGCCGGACCATCGGCCGAACCCGCGCCCGCGCTGCAGGCGCTGGAGGAACGCCAGTGCGAGCTGGTGGTGTTCACCTCCGGCAGTACGGGTGAACCCACGGCCATCGGCAAGCGGCTGGACCAGCTGGCACGGGAGGTGGAGGCCCTGCAGGCCGCGTTCGGGGCGCAGCTGGGCAACGCGCAGGTACAGGGCACGGTCTCCCACCAGCATATCTACGGGCTGCTGTTCCGCGTGCTGTGGCCGCTGGCCGCTGGCCGCGTGATCCAGCCGCGGCGTTTCTTCCACGAAGACCTGGTGGCCGCCCTGGCCAGCACCGATTCGCTGCTGGTGGCCACCCCGGCCCACCTCAAGCGGTTGCCGGCGCAGCTGGACTGGCAGCGCCTGCACGGGCGCCTGCATGCGGTGTTTTCCTCCGGCGGCGCGCTGCCCGCGGAGGCCGCCCTGCAGGTGCGCGAGCTGCTGGGCGTGGCACCGACCGAGGTGTACGGCAGCAGCGAGACCGGCGGCATCGCATGGCGTTGCTGGAACGTGGTGTCGCCCCCGTGGCAGCCGCTGCCTGGCGTGCAGTGGCGCATCGAGGATGGGTGCCTGGCGGTGGCCTCGCCGCACCTGCCCGGCCGTGACTGGTGGCGCACCCAGGACCGCGTGGAAGCGCTGGACGGGGGCTGCTTTGGCCTGCTTGGCCGCGCCGACCGCATCGTCAAGATCGAAGAACGTCGTGTCTCGCTGGATGCGCTGGAACGGGCATTGCGTGCCGATCCGCGGGTCGAAGACGTGCGTGTGCTGGTGCTGCCGGGGGCACGTGAACAGCTGGCGGCGGCGGTGGTACCGACCGATCGTTCGCTGCTGGAGGCCGACGACGCCGCGCGCCGCGCGTTCCAGCACGAGCTGGGCCACGTGTTGGCGCGTGGCCACGATGCGGTGACCCGTCCGCGGCGCTGGCGCCTGCTGTCGGCGCTGCCCATCAATGCGCAGGGAAAGGTGACCCAGGCGGCGCTGGAGGCGACATTCCAGCCCTCAGTGCCGCATCCGCGCTGGCTGCAGCGCGAAGCGGCGCAGGCCATGCTGCAGATGACCCTGGACCCTGCGCTGCAGGTCTTTGAAGGACATTTCCCGCAGGCACGCATCCTACCCGGGGTGGCGCAGCTTGACTGGGCCATCCGCTTTGGTCGCCAGGCGTTCGCCATCCCGCCGCGTTTCGTACGCATGGACACGGTGAAGTTCCAGCACGTGGCGCGGCCTGGCGATGTGCTCTCACTGCAGCTGGACTGGGATGTGCAGCGCAGCGTGCTGGGGTTCCGTTTCACCTCCGCGCACGGCGTCCATGCCAGCGGCAAAGTGGTGTTCGCCGATGCCAGCTGACGCGCACGCACCGTTGCCATTGCTGGTGGTGATTCCGGTGTTCAACCATGAACAGGCCATCGCGGCGGTGGTGGACGGCGTACGCGCCGCCGGCCTGCCGTGCCTGCTGGTGGATGACGGATCGCAGCCTTCGTGTGCCGCCGTGCTGCAGCAGCAGGCACAGCGCGAGGGCGTGGCGGTGCTGCGCCTGCCGGTGAACCAGGGCAAGGGTGGGGCGATGCTGGCCGGCTTCGCCGAAGCTGCGCAGCGCGGATACAGCCATGTGCTGCAGATCGATGCCGATGGCCAGCACGACACCGCTGACCTGCCGCGCTTCGCCGAGGCATCGCGTGCACACCCGCAGGCGGTGATCTGCGGGATCCCGGCCTACGATGACAGCGTGCCCAAGGCGCGTCTCTACGGTCGTTATGCGACCCACATCTGGGTGTGGATCAACACGCTGTCGCTGCACCTGCGCGACACCATGTGTGGTTTCCGCATCTACCCGTTGCCGCCGGTGCTGCGCCTGATGGGCGAGGAGACCATCGGACGGCGCATGGATTTCGACACCGAGATCATGGTCCGCCTGTACTGGCGGCAGGTGCCGGTGCAACACCTGTCCACCCGGGTGACCTACCCGGCCGACGGCGTTTCGCACTTCGATGTGTGGCGTGACAACGTGCGCATCAGCTGCATGCATACCCGGCTGTTCTTCGGCATGCTGCGGCGGGCACCGCGCCTGCTGTGGCGCCGCGTGCAGGGGCAGGGCTGACGTGGACCGCTTGCCCCACGCGCCGCACTGGGCCGACATCGGCGAATCCACCTCGGTGGCCGGCGTGCTGTTCCTGTGCTGGGTGCACCGCTGGTTCGGGCGCTGGCCGTTCCGGCTGTGCGTGTGGCCGGTGGTGGCCTGCCACTGGCTGAGCAATGGCGTTGGCCGACGTGCATCCATCCAGTACCTGCAGCGGCTCCAGGCGCACACCGGCGTGCTGGGCCGCGTGCCGCGCCAGCGTGACAGCCTGCGGCACTTCTTCGCCTTCGCCGATACGATGCTGGACAAGATTCTCGGCCTGGGTGGACGTTATCCACCGCAGCGCCTCCGCCTGCAGCGTGACCTGGTACTGCAGAAGATCGCGCGGCGCGAAGGCGGGCTGATCCTGACCGCGCACATCGGCTGCCTGGAACTGTGCCAGGTACTGGCCGAACAGGTGCCCGGCTTCCGCATCACCGTGCTGGTGCATACCGCGCACGCGCAGCGTTTCAACCAACTGCTGCAGCGGCTGGACCCGCTGGCGGCGGTGGAGCTGGTGCAGGTGACCGAAATGGGCCCGGCCACGGCGATGCTGCTGGCCGACAAGGTCGCCTCCGGTGGCTTTGTCGCCATCGTCGGCGACCGCGTGCCGGTGCAGGGCGGGCGCAGCGTGATGGCCGATTTCCTCGGCCACCGCGCGCCGTTTCCGATCGGTGCCTATGTACTGGCCGCCGCACTCGGGTGCCCGGTGTACACCATGGCCTGCCTGCACGACGGTGATGGCTACCGGGTGACGTTCGAAACGTTCGCCGAGCGGGTGGTGCTGCCGCGTGGTTCGCGCGATGCCGCGCTGGCCGGACACGCGCAGCGCTTCGCGCGCTGGCTGGAACTGCAGGTCATCCAGTCCCCGTTGGACTGGTTCAATTTCTTCCCCTTCTGGGACCAGGCTCCTCATGACCACTGACGCTGTACCCGCGTGCCGTTTCGGCGATGCACCGATCACCATCGAAGACGTGACCGCACTCGCCCGGCGCCAGTGCGACGCCGTGCTGAGCGATGCACCCGCATTCCGCGCGCACATCCAGCGGGGCGCGGATTTCCTCGACCGGCTGCTGCGCGAGGACGGGGTGATCTACGGCGTGACCACCGGCTACGGCGATTCGTGCACGGTGAACATCCCGCCGGCACTGGTCGCCGAGCTGCCGCACCACCTGTACACCTATCATGGCTGTGGGCTGGGCCGTTACCTGGACCCGGCCGAGACCCGCGCCGTGCTCGCCGCACGCCTGGCCTCCCTGGTGCGTGGCATGTCCGGCGTCAGCGTGCCGTTGCTGGAAGGCCTGGCCACGCTGCTGCAGCACGATGTGCTGCCGTTGATTCCCGCCGAAGGCTCGGTGGGCGCCAGTGGCGACCTGACCCCGCTGTCGTACGTGGCGGCCGTGCTGTGCGGCGAACGCGAGGTGCTGCACGACGGTCGCGTGCAGCCGGCGGCCGAGGTGCTGGCGAAGATCGGCATGACCCCGCTGAAACTGCGTCCGAAGGAAGGGCTGGCGATCATGAACGGGACGGCGGTGATGACCGGCCTGGCCTGCCTGGCCTGGCAGCGTGCCGATTACCTGTCCCGCATGGCGACCCGGCTCACCGCCTTCAACGTGCTGTCCAGCGACGGCAACGCGCACCACTTCGATGACACCCTGTTCGCCGCCAAGCCACACCCGGGGCAGTCGCGCATTGCCGCGCGCCTGCGCAGTGACCTGCACAGCGAGCGCCCGCCACGCAACGAACAACGCCTGCAGGACCGCTATTCGCTGCGCTGCGCGCCACACGTGATCGGCGTGCTGGAAGACGCCCTGCCGTTCCTGCGCCAGCTGATCGAAACCGAACTGAACAGCGCCAACGACAACCCGCTGATCGATGCCGACGGCGAGCGCATCCTGCACGGCGGTCACTTCTACGGCGGCCACATCGCGCTGGCGATGGACACGCTGAAGACGACCGTGGCCAACATCGCCGACCTGCTCGACCGGCAGCTGGCGCTGGTGGTCGATGCCCGCTACAGCCATGGGCTGCCGGCCAACCTGTCGGCCGCCACCGGGCCGCGCGCGGCGATCAACCACGGCCTGAAGGCGCTGCAGATCAGCGTGTCGGCATGGACGGCCGAAGCGCTGAAGCAGACCATGCCGGCCAGCGTGTTTTCGCGCTCCACCGAATGCCACAACCAGGACAAGGTCAGCATGGGTACCATCGCCGCGCGCGACTGCCTGCGGGTGATCGAACTGACCGAACAGGTGGTGGCTGCGATGCTGATCGCTGCCCGCCAGGGCCTGGCCCTGCGTGAACGGGTTGGCATGAACGCGCAGCTGCATGGCCGTCTGGCCGAGATGTACGCCGACCTCGGGCAGCGCATCGCCCTGGTCGAGGAAGACCGCGCGCTGGATCGCGAACTGCGGGAACTGCTGGTGGAGATCCGCGCGCAACGTTGGGAGCTGTATGCCGGTGAATGAGCACCACGAACTGACCGGCGAGGTCACGCTGGCCCCCGCCTTCCACGACTGCGATCCGATGAACGTGGTCTGGCATGGCCACTACTTCAAATACCTTGAACTCGCACGCTGCGCACTGCTGCAACGCTACGACTACGACTACCCGCAGATGCTGGAATCGGGCTACATGTGGCCGGTGGTGGATGCGCGGGTGAAGTACATCCGCCCGCTGCTGTTCAACCAGCCGCTGCGCGTGGTCGCACGCATCGTCGAATGGGAGAACCGCTTGAAGATCCAGTACGAGATTCTCGACGCCGCCAGCGGCCAGGTGCTGACCCGCGCCCATACCATCCAGGTCGCGGTGGATGCGGCCAGCAACGAGATGCTCTACCTCTGCCCGCCGGTGCTGTGGGAGCGTCTGGGAGTACCCGCGCCATGACCCCTCTGCTTCGTTTGCCGCGCCTGCTGCTGTGCGTGCTGCTGCTCGCGGCGTGCGCACCGCAGGCGTACGCGGCCGATCCGGCGGTGGATGCCATCACCCAGGCGGTGGCCCGCCCGGACGTGCTGCGCGGCCAGTTCACCCAGGAAAAGCAGGTCAGCGGCTTCAGGAACCCACTGCGTTCGCAGGGGCGGTTCGTGGTGGCGCGCCAGCACGGCGTGATCTGGACCACGCTCAAGCCGTTCCCGTCCGAAGTGGTGGTCACCGCCGACCGCATCCTCAGCCGCCAGCGTGACGGCAGCAGCCGCGTGGAGCTCGATGCGCGCCAGCAGCCGGCGATGCGCTCGGTGAACGCGATCATGTTCGCGCTGATGAGCGGCGATGTGCAGGCCCTGTCCAGCCAGTTCGCGGTGGCGGCCACACGCGAAGGGCAGGGCTGGCGGCTGCGGCTGACGCCGAAGTCGGCGATGCTGGCCAAGGCGTTCGAGTCCTTGACGCTGCAGGGCGACCGCTACGTGCGCCAGGTGGAGATCGTCGAAGCCAACCAGGATCGCACCCGCATCCAGTTCACCGCGCTGAGCGAAGCGCCGGCCACGTTGAACGCCGACGAGGCGCGCCGCTTTGAGTGACAGCGCCGCACCGGATCGCCTGCGCCGCTGGTGGCACTGGCTGGGCATCGCCTGGCTGCTGCTGTTGCTGGTGCTGGGCGCGCAGCAGTGGCGGCTGTGGAGCCAGGAGTCGCGGATCGATACCGATATCCTTGCCCTGCTGCCACAGGACGCGCATGACCGCCTGATCAGCGATGTCACACGGCGCATCGCCGATGGCAGCTCGCGGCAGGTAGTTGTGCTGCTCGGCAGCCGGGACAGCGCCGCGGCCAAGCGTGCACAGGCCGCCTTCGCCGACGCGATGGCCACCGATGCAGACCGCACGCTGCTGGTACCCAGTGGTTCGATCGAAGGCTGGTTCGATGAGGCGCGTGCGTTCTACGCACCGTACCGCGATCGTCTGCTGACCCCGGCCCAGCGCGGGCAGCTGCAGCAGGCCGAACCCGCTGCGCTGGCCGAACAGGCGCTCGGTGCGCTGTACGGCCCGATGGGCGCGCCGCGCCTGACCGAGTGGCGGCAGGATCCGCTGTCGCTGTGGCCGCAGTGGTGGCAGCAGCAGGCGCAGGGCTCCGGGCTGCGCCTGGGCGATGACGGTCTGCTGGAGGCCGAGGGCAAGCATTGGGCAGCCTTGCAGTTCGATACGCCGGGCTCGGCCTTCAGGCTCGATGGCGAGCGCCATCTCGATGGCCAGCTCGAACGCGCCGGACAGGTGGCCAAGGCCGCTGCACCGGATCTGGAGATCCTGCATGCCGGCGTGCCGCTGCATGCCGAGGCGGCTGCCGTGCAGGCCAACCAGGAGATCAACACGATCGGCTGGGGTTCGCTGGCGGCGGTGCTGCTGCTGGTGTGGCTGGCGTTCCGCTCGCTGCGGCCGATCCTGCTGGTGGCCGCTTCGCTGCTGATCGGTTGTGGCGTGGCGCTGGCGGTGACCGTGCTGGTGTTCGACAAGGTGCATGTGCTGACCCTGGTGTTCGGTGCTTCGCTGGTTGGCGTGGCCGAGGACTACGGCATCCACTGGTTCGCTTCGCGCCAGGCCGAGCCGGCCGACCGCCGCTGGAAACTGCTGCGGCACCTGCTGCCGGGCCTGTGGCTGGCGCTGCTGACCAGTGCGCTGGCGTACCTGGCGCTGGGCCTGGCGCCGTTCCCCGGCCTGCGGCAGATGGCCGTGTTCTCGGTCGTCGGACTGGCGGCGGCTTTCCTCACTGTGATCCTCTGGTTCCCGTGGCTGGACGGCGGTGACATCCGGCCGACGCGTTTTTCGCAATGGCTGGGCGGTACGCTGCGGCGCTGGCCCCGACTGCAGCGGCGCAGGCAGGTCGGGCTGTTCGTTGTCCTCGCACTGGCCTTCGCGGCGCTGGGCATGGCGCGGCTGCAGAGCGATGACGACCTGCGGAGCCTGCAGTCTTCGCCGCCGGCCTTGATGGCCGAACAGATCCGCCTGAGCCGGCTGCTGGGCATGCCCAGCCCGGCGCAGTTCTACCTGGTGCAGGGCGCTGACGCAGGCCAGCTGTTGCAGCGCGAAGAGGCGCTGACCGCACGCCTGCGTGCGCTGGCCGACGAAAAGCGCATCGGCGGGTATCGCGCGATCAGCGACTGGCTGCCTTCGCCGCACCGCCAGCAGGCCGATGCAGCCCTGACTGCACGCGTGGAACCTGCGGTGCTGGCGGCCGTAGGTGAGGCCGTGGGCGAGTCCCTGCAGCGTCCCGCGTTCGCTGCCGCGCCACTGAGCGCCGAGGCGTTCCTTGCCTCGCCGGCGTCGCAGCCGTTCCGCCACCTGTGGGTGGGCGAGGTGGGAGGGCAGATGATCAGTGTGGTGATGGTCGATGACCTGTCGCGTGCCGATGCGCTGGCCACCCTGCGTGGCACTGCCGAAGGCCTGGACGGCGTGCGCTGGGTCGACCGTACGGCCGATTTCTCGCAGCTGCTGGGCCATTACCGCAAGCTCATGGGCGGGCTGCTGCTGGTCGGCGTGGTGTTGATCTTCGCTGCGTTGTGGCTGCGCTACCGACGCCAGGCCTGGCGCGTGTTCGCTCCGACACTGATCGCCGGCGCGCTCACCCTGGGGCTGCTGGGCCTGTTCGGGCAACCGCTGCAGCTGTTCAATGTGCTGGCGTTGATGCTGCTGCTGGGCATGGGCATCGACTACGGCATCTTCCTGGTGGAACACCAGGGTGATCCTTCGGCGTGGCTGGCGGTGTGCGTGGGCGCGGCCAGCACCTGGCTGTCGTTTGGCCTGCTGGGCCTTTCGGCGACCCCTGCCCTGCGGGCCTTCGGCCTGACGCTGCTGTTCGGCATCGGACTGGTGTGGCTGATATCACCGTTGTTCCGGCCCGCGCCGCATGCCGTGCCGCCGACCTGAGCGGGCACGCTTCATGCTGTTTCCTCCGCTTTTCCACCTGATCGAGCAACAAGGACGCACCGATGACTACCGCTGTGGATGCCGCTGATTTATCCAGCCACGAAGACGTGGAACGTACCGAAATCCTGATCATCGGCGCCGGCCCGGCCGGTTCGGTGGCTGCGGCGATGCTGCGCCAGCAGGGCCGCCAGGTGCTGATGATCGAGCGCCAGCAGTTTCCGCGCTTTTCCATCGGTGAGAGCCTGCTGCCGCAGAGCATGGAATACATCGAGGCGGCCGGCCTGCTGCAGGACGTGGTGGAGGCCGGTTTCCAGCACAAGAACGGCGCGGCCTTCGTGCATGGCGACGCGCGCACCGCGTTCGACTTCAGGAAGAAGTTCTCGCCGGGCTGGGGCACCACCTACCAGGTGCAGCGCGCCGACTTCGACAACGTGCTGGCGCGTGGCGCCGAACGCATGGGCACCACGCTGCGTTTCGGTGACGAAGTACTGGCGGTCGAGCCAGGCGAGCAGCCGGTGGTGCGGGTACGCCGCCCCGATGGCAGCGAGTACCGCATCGAAGCCGATTTCATCCTCGACGCCTCCGGCTTCGCACGCCTGCTGCCGCGCCTGCTGGACCTGGAATCACCATCCAACTTCCCGGTGCGCGGGGCGATCTTCTGCCACGTGCGCGACAACATCCCGGCCGAAGCGGATTTCGACCGCAACAAGATCCTGATCACCACCCATCCCGAGCACATCGACGTCTGGTACTGGACGATCCCGTTTTCCAACGGCTGCTGCTCGCTCGGCGTGGTGGCCGAACCGTCATTCTTCGAACGTTACCCCGGCGATGACCTGCAGACGCTGCAGGCCATCGTCGGCGAGGATCCGAACCTGACCGGCCTGCTGGCCAATGCCGAATGGGCGGTCCTGCCGGTGCGCCGCATCACCGGTTACTCGGCCAACGTCCGTTCGCTGTGGGGACCGGGCTATGCGCTGCTGGGCAACGCCGGCGAATTCCTGGACCCGGTGTTTTCCTCCGGCGTCACCATCGCGTTCAAATCGGCGCAGCTGGCCAGCGATTGCCTGGCGCGCCGCTATGCCGGCGAGACCGTGGACTGGGAAGCGGACTTCTCCATTCCATTGCGCGCGGGCGTGAAGACCTTCCGCCGCTTCGTGGAAAGCTGGTACCAGGGCGGCTTCCAGAAGATCATCTACCACCCTACGCAGCAGCCGGAAGTGCGCGAAATGATCAGTTCCATCCTGGCTGGCTACGCCTGGGACACCAACAACCCCTACGTGGCCGACCCCACGGGTCGCCGCATGCGGGTGCTGGAGGAACTGTGCAGCGCCTGATCGTCCGCGTCACCGCCCTGCTGCTGTGCCTGCTGCTGGCGGCCTGCGCCAGCCGCGTGCCGCGCCCGCTGGCGGACCTGCCGCCGCTGCGCCTGCCGCCTTCCAGCCTGCCGGCGCCGCTGGCGCTGCAGCAGCAGCTGCATTTCCGCTTCGGCCGCCACGAGCGTGATCTGGATGCGCTGCTGGAAGCGGACGCGCAGCAGGTGCGGCTGGCCGTGCAGGCCATGGGCCAGACCGGTGTACGCCTGCAGTGGGATGGCCGGCAACTGGCGCAGCAGCGCGCACCGTGGCTGCCGCCGCAGGTGCGTGGCGAGCGCGTGCTGGACGATCTGCAGTTCGCCCTGTGGCCCACCGAGGCCATTGCCTCGGCCTTGCCGGCCGGCTGGCAGGTGGCCGACGATGGCCGCCTGCGCAGGCTTACCCACCAGGGCCACACATGGCTGCAGCTGGAGCGCAGCAACGATGGCAGCATGCAGCTGGAAAACCGTGCCGAAGGCTATTCGCTGCGGATCGAGTCGATCGACATGAACCCGCAGGAGCCTTGAGCGTGTCCGCAGCCAGCCACACGGTGTTCCTCAACGAAATGGGCGTGGTCTGCGCGCTCGGTGAAGGCCGCGCGGCGGTGTCTGCGGCGCTGTTCGCCGACCATCCCGGTGGCCTGAGCGACAACGACCAGCTGCTGCCGGGGCGCACGCTGGCGCTGGGCCAGGTGCGCACCGCGCTGCCATCGCTGGAGGATGTGCCGCTGGCCCTGCGCGGGCGCAACAACGCGCTGCTGGATGTCGCGCTGGCGCAGATCGCGCCGGCCGCGCATGCCGCCATCGCCCGGTACGGGGCCGGTCGCGTGGCCGTGGTACTGGGGACCAGCACCTCGGGCATCGGTGAATCCGAGCAGGCGCTGCGCACCCGCGCCGAGCATGGCCACTGGCCGGAAGGCTTCGATTACGCACAGCAGGAGATGGGCTCGGCCGCGCAGTTCGTGCGCCAGCGCATCGGTGCACAGGGACCGGCATGGACGTTGTCCACGGCCTGCTCGTCCAGCGCCAAGGCGTTGATGTCGGCCGCGCGGCTGCTGCGGGCGGGCATCGTGGATGCGGTGATCGCCGGTGGTGCCGATTCGATGTGCCGCTTCACCGTGGCCGGTTTCAGCGCGCTGGAATCGGTATCCGCGCAGCGCTGCAACCCGTTTTCCCGCAACCGCTCGGGCATCAACATCGGCGAAGGAGCCGCCCTGTTCCTGCTGACCCGCGAACCCGGTCCGGTGTGCCTGGCCGGCTGGGGAGAATCCTCCGATGCGCACCACATGTCCGCGCCGGACCCGCAGGCCCTGGGGGCCATCGATGCCCTGCAGCAGGCGCTGCAGCGTGCCGGCTGGGCGCCGCAGGACGTGGATTACGTGAACCTGCACGGCACCGCCACTCCCCATAACGATGCAATGGAGAGCGTGGCCATCGCACAGGTGCTGGGCGGCGCGGTGCCGGCCAGTTCCACCAAGCCGCTGACCGGCCACACGCTGGGTGCCTCCGGTGGCATCGAAGCGGCGCTGTGCTGGCTGCTGCTGGCCGACAACCCGCAGGCCCGGCTTCCGCCGCACTGGTGGGACGGGCAGGCCGACGACGCACTGCCAGCGCTGGCATTGGTCGCGCCGGGGGATCGCCTGCCGCACCCGCCCCGGCGCGTGCTCAGCAGTTCGTTCGCCTTCGGTGGCAGCAACGCCGTACTGGCGCTGGCCCGCCCATGAGCACGCATAGCCTTTACCCCATCGAAGACGTGGTGCCGCACCAGGGCCCGATGCGCCTGCTTGACCGCGTGCTGGCGTGGGACGACAGCACCCTGGTGGCCGAACTGGTGGTGCCGCACGCCGGCCTGTTCGTCGAGGACGGGGGCGTGCCGGCCTGGGTCGGCATCGAATACATGGCCCAGGCCATCGCCGCGTGGGCTGGCTGCCGCGCGCGGACAGAGGGGCGCGCGCCCGGCATCGGCTTCCTGCTGGGCAGCCGCCGCTATGCCTGCGAACGGACCCTGTTCCCGAGTGGCACCCTGTTGCGGGTGCGGACGCACTGCGAGCTCTTGGGTGACAATGGTCTGGGGATGTTCGCCTGCGTGATCGAGGCGGATGGAGTGCAATGGGCTGCCGCCAATGTCTCGGTGTTCCAGCCGAACGACGCGATGGCGTATCTGGAGAGTGGAAAAGCATGACAGGGAATACGAGCGTGCTGGTGACCGGCGCCAGCCGGGGCATTGGACGGGCGGTCGCGCTGCGCATCGCGCGCGATGGCCATGACGTGGTGGTGCATTGCCGCAGCCGCGTGGCCGAGGCCGCCGAGGTCGTCGCCCTGATCGAAGGCGAAGGGGGCCGCGCACGCCAGATTGCTTTCGATGTGGCCGACCGCGCCGCCACGCGTGCCGCGCTGGAAGCCGACATGGAAATCCATGGCGCCTACTACGGCGTGGTGTGCAATGCCGGCATCGCCCGCGACGGTGCATTCCCTGCGCTGTCCGGCGAGGACTGGGACGAGGTGGTGCATACCAACCTGGATGGTTTCTACAACGTCCTGCACCCGCTGATCATGCCGATGGTGCGCCGGCGCACGCCTGGCCGCATCGTCACGCTCTCATCGGTGTCCGGACTGGTGGGCAATCGCGGGCAGGTCAACTACAGCGCGGCCAAGGCCGGCATCATCGGCGCCACCAAGGCGCTGGCACTGGAACTGGCCAGCCGCCAGATCACCGTCAACTGCGTGGCCCCGGGCCTGATCGACACCGACATGCTCAATGACGAAGTGGTCGAGCATGCGCTCAAGCTGATTCCCGCCGGGCGCGTGGGCCGTCCCGAGGAAGTCGCCGCAGCGGTGGCCTTCCTGTTGTCCGAACCGGCCGGCTACATCACCCGCCAGGTCATTTCAGTGAACGGGGGAATGGTCTGATGGCCCGCCAGGAACGACGCGTGGTGGTCACCGGTGCCTCGGCCATCAGCCCGATGGGACACGACTGGCCGAGCATCCGCGCGCACCTGCGCAGCGGCCGCAATGCGGTACGCCGGATGTCCGAATGGGATGTCTACGCGGGCCTGAACACCAAGCTGGCCGCGCCGGCGCAGGCCTTCGAGCTGCCCGACCACTACAACCGCAAGACCACCCGTTCCATGGGACGGGTGGCGCTGATGGCCGTGCGCGCGACCGAGCTGGCCCTGCAGGCCGCCCAGCTCGCCGACCACCCCGTGCTGCGCAGCGGGCGCACCGGCGTGGCCTATGGCTCGTCTTCCGGTTGCCACGCCGCCACCGGCGAGTTCGTGCGGATGATGAGGGAGTTCAACACGCACGGCATCACCGCCAATACCTATCTGAAGATGATGAGTCACACCGCGCCGGTCAACATCGGCGTGTTCTTCGGACTGTCCGGCCGCGTGTACACCACCTCCAGCGCCTGCACGTCGGGCAGCCAGGGCATCGGCTCGGCGTATGAGGCCATCCGCAGCGGAAAACAGACGGTGATGGTCGCCGGCGGCGCCGAACAGCTCGATGCCACCGCAGCCGCGGTGTTCGACACCTTGTTCGCCACCAGCGTGCGCAACGACACGCCGCAGGCAACGCCGAGCCCGTTCGACGCCGGCCGCGATGGGCTGGTGCTGGGGGAGGGCGCCTGCACGCTCATCCTCGAGGATCTGGAACATGCGCAGGCCCGCGGTGCGACCATCCTTGCGGAGATTGTCGGCTACGGCACCAACAGTGACGGCCAGCATGTCACCCAGCCCAGCGCCGGCACCATGGCCGAAGCCATGCGGCTGGCGCTCGACGATGCCGGCCTGGAGGCCGCGCAGATCGGCTACGTCAACGCACACGGCACGGCCACCGAACACGGTGACATCGCCGAGACCCAGGCCACTGCCGAGGTGTTCGGCAGCGGCATGCCGATCAGTTCGCTCAAGAGCTATGTCGGCCACATGCTCGGCGCCTGCGGCGCTTACGAAGCCTGGCTGAGCATCGAAATGATGCGCGAAGGCTGGTTCGCGCCTACCCTCAATCTGTCCACCGTCGATCCCCGCTGCGCCGAGCTGGACTACATCACCGGCAGCGACCGCGTGCTGCAGGCCGACTACGTGATGAGCAACAACTTCGCCTTTGGTGGCATCAACACCTCGCTGGTGTTCCGCCGCTGGCAGGACTGATCCACCCCGCACCCCAACAAGGAGATGAGTTGATGCGCTGTTCCATCCTGTTCCTCGCCGCTGGCCTGCTGGCCGCCACCACCACCGCCCAGGCCCGCGATACCCGTGTCGAGCAGTCGCTGCAGGCGCTGCTGTCCTCGCCACAGGCACGCGAAGTCGGCATCGACGGCAGCGTCCGCTTCTACCTGGCAGGGCAGCCGGTCAGCGTCGAGCAGCGCTTCGGTGAGGATGTCACCAACAAGAAGACCAACGCGGCCAACAAGAGCGATGAAGAGGCATGCCGCTGGGTTGCGCTTTCCGCCCTGCTCGCCCTGCAGGACGGTGCCAAGGCGCGTGGTGCGAACGCCGTGGTGGACGTGGTGAGCTTCTACAAGCGCAACGAGTTCCGCAGCGCCACCCACTATGAGTGCTACGCCGGTACGCTGATGGCGGGCGTCGCGCTGAAGGGCACCTACGCCAAGGTCCGCTGAAGCGGGTGCGCAACGTCGGCCACACGCGGGCGTTCTCTACGCCATCGTCACATTGCTGATCGGATCGCGCCGGGACACCTGCGAAAGTGCCGTCGACCACGGTTGACGCCTTTCGCCGGTGACGGCTTTCCTACACAATCATGTCTTTACGGGTGATTCCGCTGGCATGCACGCCTTCGTCTACAAAAGCCAACGCAAAGAAGGCACCTACGTCTACCTCGCACGCCGCGATGATTTCCAGGTTCTGCCGGCCCCGTTGGCGCAGTCGCTGGGGCCGTTGCAGTTCGTGCTCGAGGTCGCATTGACCGAGGACCGCCGCTTGGCCGTGGCCGACCCGGTGCGCGTCCGTGACGAGCTGACCCGCAACGGGTTCTTCCTGCAGGTGCCGCCCAGCGTGGTCCCCATGCTGGCGCGCCACTATGACTGACCCACGGCCCATCCGGCCGGTCGCCCTCGCACTCGGCGTGGGTGTGCTGCTGGCCTGCGCGGCTGCGCTCGGTGGCCTGCCGGGCGTCCTGCTCGCCGTGCTGGCGCAGCCGGCGTTCGCACTGGCCGTTTCGTGGGCGCGTGGCACGCGCCGCGTTCGCGCTCTGCCGATCGTGCTGCGCGAAGACCTCCCGGCGCTGCTGGTGGTGTGGGCCATCGGCCCGGCTGCCGTCGCACTGTTGATGGCCTGGCCGCTGGCGGCGCTGCGCGAGAGCGGCAGTCTGGCCGCGGCGCTGGGCCTGGCCGTGTTGTTGAGCATCGGCCTGCTGGCGGCCTGGCGCACGTGGCCATTGTGGAGCGATGTCGAGCGCGTGCAGGGCACGTTGCCGCAGCACGCGGCGGCGCTTGCCGGGCGTGGGCTCGGTGCATGGCGTGGCCTGGGCGTGGCCGCCTGCGTGCTGGCGCTGTGCGCGGTGGTGCTGGTTCCGGCCTGGCCGGACCTGCTGCCGGCTGCCTGGCGCTGGCCATCGGTGATCGCCAACATGGTGCTCGCGCCGGTCCTGCATCTGCTGCTGCAGCGCATCGAACCCGCCGATGCCTCGACGCGTCCTGCCGTGACAGGCATGGCGAACGCCACGCCGATGCCGGCATGGGATGAGGCGCTGGCCACCGAGCGCATCGAAACGCCGCTGGAGCCGATGGCCCAGGACGCACTGACCCCTGCGCTGTACGATGCGGCGCGGCAGGGCCGTGTGGACCGCGCGCTGCAGCTGCTGCAGGCTGGCGCAGACCCGCGCCAGCTGCCGGATCCGCAATGGCGCGACCAGCGTCACCTGCCGGTGCTCGCCGCGGTGCTGCCCGACCTGCGCCTGCTGCGCGAGCTGATCGCCCGCGGCGTGGATGTCAACGCACCGCACCGGGGCATGACCCCGCTGCTCGCCGCCACGCGCGACAGCTGGCATGGCCGCCCCGAAGCGGTGATGACCCTGCTGGCCAACGGCGCCGACGCGCGCGCCACCGATGCCGACGGCAATACGCCGCTGCACCATGCCGCGCGCAGCTCCGATCCCGGCGTTGCCGCGCTGCTGCGCGATGCCGCTGCCGAGATCGACGCACTGAACAACGAAGGCTGGTCGCCGCTCGCGGTGGCCTGCCAAGTAGGCAACTGGCGCATGGCACGCTTCCTCATCGAGCGCGGTGCGCGTGCCGAGCCGGCCAATGGTACGCCCGTGCTGCTGGCCGCTGCGGCGACCGAAGACGATGATCCAGTGGGCGTGCAGCTGCTGCTCAAGCACCGTGCCCGTGCCGACGCGCGCGATCGCCAGCGCCGCAGCGCGCTGCACGAAGCGGCCGCCGCCGGGCACGTGGCGATCATCGATGCGCTGGTTGCCGCCGGGGCCAATCTGGAATCACGCGATGCGGCCGGGCGCACCCCGCTGCTGGAAGCGGCTGCGGCCGGTCGTACCGCTGTCATCGAACACCTGCTGCCGCACGCCCCCGACCTGGGCGTAGTGGATACCGAAGGCCGCAACGCCCTGCTGCTCGCCGTGATGGCCGATGAAGTGTCGCCGTTGCTGGTGCGTCGGCTGCTGCAGCTCGGTGCAGTGGCCGACCTGCGCGATCCGCTGGGACGCAGCGCCGTGGATTACGCCGCCGGCGCCGGCCGCTGGGCGATCGTAGCGATGCTCGACCCCGCCTACCCGCTGCCCGCCGCGGTCAGCGATGGCCTGCCCGGGGGGGAAGAAGGCGCCGGCGTTGAACCGCTGCTCCCGGATCGTCCCCCGCTGGATCTGCTGCGCGAAGCGCTCGGCTTCGGCAATGTGCAGGGCATGGCGCCGATGGCACAGCTGTGCCAGCCGCAGGAGCTGGGCGCCCTGCTGCACGAAGCGGACATCGCACTGGATCCGGGCGCGGTCAGCTGGCTGCTGGCGCACGGCGCCGATGCCAACGTCGTCGATGCCTGCGGCGACACGCCGATGTTCGCGCTGCTCTCGCGCGGTGTCGATGCGGTGCCTTCGCTGCAGGCGCTGCTGGGCCATGGTGTGTCGCCGGCCGGCCGTGGGGGCCTCGCCCGCCTGCTGGTCGCCTGCGTGCAGCAGGACCATGCCAGCCGTGGGCTGGAGCAGCTCGCGCTGGAACTGCTCGAGCGCGGGGCGGATCCCTTCGCTGCGGCACCGACCGGCGACCCCCCGTTGTCGCTGTCCGTGCGGCTGGGGTGGCTGCGTCTGCAGCAGGCGCTGCTGGCGTTGGGCGTGGACCGCGAGGCCCGTGACAGCCATGGCATGACCGCGCTGCACCTGGCCACCGCGCTCGGTCGCGAAGCTGCACTTAAGATGCTCGTGCAGAACGGCGCTTCGCCCGAAGCGCGCGCCGCCGATGGCCAGACGCCGCTTGGCGTCGCCCTGGCCAGCGGTCGCCGTGACCTGGCCGACTGGCTGGACTGGCGGGTGTGGCCGCTGCCGCGCCGCACGCTGCGCGCGCAGGATCTGCCCGCCGCGGCCATGGCCGGCGATGTCGATGCGGTCCGTCGCCTGATCGATCTGGGCTTCGCGGTGGACGCGGTGGACGCACAGGGCTGCACGGCGCTGCTGCGCGCGGCCGGTGGTGGCCACCTGGCGGTGGTTGACCTGCTGCTGGCGCGCAAGGCCGATGCGCAGCACGCGGCGGCCAGCGGCGCCACGCCGTTGTCGGCGGCGGTCAGCATGCGCCAGGTGGATATCGTGGCGGCGCTGCTTGATGCCGGTGCGGACATCGAACATCGACTGCCGGGCGGGGTGACCGTGCTGATGCTGGCCTCCGCGCTGGGGCTGCCGGACATCGTCGGCCGTCTGCTGGGTGCGCGTGCGAACGTCCACGCCTGCGATGCGCAGCAGCTGGGTGCGTTGCACTGCGCCACGTTGTACGGCTTCTCTGCGCGTGACCGTTCCCGGCTGCTCGCTCTGCTGGACACCCTGCTGCTGGCCGGCGCGGAAGCGGACAAGGCCGCCGCCGGCTCGGTGACCCCCCTGCTGCTGCTGCTGGGGGCGCGTGCCGAGCCCGGCACGCCCTGCGATGAGCAGGTGGTGCTGGCGGGCCTGGAACGCCTGCTCGACGAAGACGTGGCGCTGGACGTGCGCGATCCGCGTGGGTTCGGTCCGCTGCATCTGGCTGCGCTGCATGGCCTGTTGCAGGTGGTGCAGCGGCTGCTGCGCGCCGGTGCCGACCCGGACGCACGCGACACGCTCAACCGCAGTCCACGCGATATCGCAGTGATGCGCGGCTTCATCGACGTGGCCGCCGAGTTCGAACCGCGCGTACCGGGCGTGTCTTCAATGGCTCGCTTCCTCCGCGAGTAAGGGGGCCACGCGCTCCCGGCCAGTGCATTGGCTTGCATCGACGTGGCATCGTCAGCGCCAAGCGTGCTGCCCATACCGCCGCTGACCGACGGTGGGTAGCGCCCGCCTCCGGGGTTGACCCGGTAACCTCCCAGGTCCATCCTGCCCACCGCTGCCGCACCGCCGGCAGCGCAGTCGACGCCGTGCCGATCCCGGTGCGTCCGTTGCCTGCATACCCTTCCGGAGTCCAACCCCATGTCCAGCGACAGTCGAAGTCGACCTCGATCGACGCCAGCGAAGGCGACCGCCTGACGGGGGGCTGCCTGCGTTGGCGTTGCTCCTGCAACCACGAAGGCAGATCCAATGAACCAGAAGCAGATGCTGCGCGCACACGCTGACGCAGCCCTCGCCGCGCCCCTGGCCGGCTGCAACACCGCCGATGCGGTGGAATTCCTCAACACGCTCACGCTTGACCGCGCCACCGACACCCTTGCCGCCTTGCCGCTGCCGCGTGCCGTGAAACTGCTTGAAGCGCCTGAACTGCACCGGGCCGGCCGCCTTGTCTCGCGCCTGCCGCGCGTCCGCGCGGCGGCGCTGCTGGGCCTGATGGCCGATGACCGCGCCACCGACATCGTGCTTGAACTGGAGCCGGCCGAGCGCGAGCAATTGCTGCCGCTGATCGGCATCCAGGCGCGGCAGGTGATCCAGACCCTGCTCAACTACGCCCCGGACACCGCCGGTGCATTGATGACCACCGAGTTCGTGAGCGTGCCGGCGGACTGGACGGTGGCGCAGACGCTGCAGCACATCCGCGACGTCGAGCGGACGCGCGAAACGGTGTACGCCATCTACGTGCTCGACCCGGCCAGCGCGCAGCTGCAGCAGGTGGTGACGCTGCGCCGGCTGATCACCGGCCAGCCCGGAGCATCCATCCTCGACGTGGCGCAGACCAATGCGCCGGTCACGGTGGATCCGCTGATGGACCAGGAAGAGGTCGCCCAGCTGATCCGTCGCCATGACCTGCTCGCGATTCCGGTGGTGGATGCGCAGCGGCGGCTGCTCGGCATCGTGACCGTGGATGACGTCCTGGATGCACTGATCGAAGAATCGACGGAAGACGCGCACAAGTTCGGCGGCATGGAGGCCCTGGAGAAGCCGTACATGCAGATCGGTTTCGTGGAAATGCTGCGCAAGCGCGGCGGCTGGCTGAGCGTGCTGTTCCTGGGCGAGATGCTCACTGCCAGCGCCATGCAGCATTACGAAGATGAACTCGCGCGCGCGGTGGTACTGACCCTGTTCATCCCGTTGATCATGAGTTCCGGCGGCAACTCCGGTTCGCAGGCCACCTCGCTGCTGATCCGCAGCCTGGCCCTGCGCGAACTGCGGCTGCGCGACTGGTGGCGCGTGGCGCTGCGCGAAGTGCCGACCGGCATGGTGCTCGGGGCCATCCTGGGCACGCTGGCGATGATCCGCATCGTCATCTGGCAACTCGGCGGACTGCACGATTACGGCGAGCACTGGCTGCTGCTGGCGACCACGGTGGCCGCGGCGCTGGTGGGCATCGTCACCTTCGGTTCGCTGTCCGGCTCGATGCTGCCGTTCGCCCTGAAGCGCCTGGGCTTCGATCCGGCCAGCGCCTCGGCCCCGTTCGTCGCCACGCTGGTGGACGTCACCGGTCTGGTCATCTACTTCAGCATCGCCGCCGCCATCCTCCACGGCACCCTCCTCTGAAAGGACAATGGGGGGGGACAGGCACGCAACGTGCGCGCGAGGCCGACTCAATCCCCTCCGTCCCCTTTATGCTTGGAGCATGAGTACCTACCACCTGCAGTCTGTATTCCGTCCGCAGTCGGTTGCCGTGATCGGGGGCAGTCCGCGCGAGCGCTCCGCTGGCCGTGCGGTGATGCGCAACCTGCGGGGCGCGGGCTTCGCCGGCAAGGTGGCGTGGGTCAATCCGCGGCATGCGGAGATCGATGGCATCCGCACCACGCGGCGGCTGAAGGACCTGGACTGGGTGCCGGAGCTGGTGGTGGTGACCGCGCCGGCGGCCATCGTGCCGCAGGTCATCGCCGAGGCCGCCGCCCTCGGCGTGGCCGCGGCGATCATCCTGACCGCGCACCTCGGTGAAGGTCCCGGCTCGCTGGCCGCCCAGGTGGAAGCGGCCGCGCGCGCCAAGGGCCTGCGCCTCCTCGGTCCGCACTGCCTGGGCGTGATCGCACCGCACGCACGCCTCAACGCCAGCATCGCCGCGCATGCGCCCCAGGCCGGTGACCTGGCGCTGATCTCCGAGTCCAGCGCCATCGCGGCGGCGCTGGTGGAGTGGGGCGTCGCGCGCTCGGTGGGGTTCTCCGCCGTGGTCTCGCTCGGAGACACGCTGGATGTCGATTTCGGTGACCTGCTGGACTACTTCGCCACCGATTACCGTACCCGCGCGATCCTTCTCTACGTCGAACAGATCAAGGACGCGCGCAAGTTCATGTCGGCCGCCCGGGCGGCGGCACGCGCCAAGCCCGTGGTCGTGGTGAAATCCGGTCGTGCCGAGCGCATCGTCCCCGGCAGTGACACCCATGTGCAGGCGCTGGCCCGCGCCGACGATGTCTATGGCGCGGCGTTCAACCGCGCCGGGCTGCTGCGCGTGAGCGCACTGGACGAACTGTTCACCGCCGCCGAAACGCTGGGCCGGCTGGGCACGTTCCCCGGGCGCCGGCTGGCGGTGCTGAGCAACGGGGGGGGCGTCGGACGGCTGGCGGTGGACCAGCTGGCGGCACTGCGCGGCACCCTGGCCGGGCTCTCCGAGGCCACCGTGCAGCAGCTGGACAAGGTCCTGCCGCAGGGCTGGTCTCGCGCCAATCCGGTGGACATCGTGGTCGACGCCGACGGCGACCGTTACGCGGCGGCCATCGAGGCGCTGCTGGCCGACACCGAGAACGATGCGTTGCTGGTGGTCAACGTGCCCACCGCGTTCACCTCCTCTGCCGATGCGGCGCAGGCGCTGACCCGCACGCTAGGCCAGCGTCCCCGCCACCAGCGCGACAAGCCCATCTTCGCCGTGTGGCTGGGCAACGATGAAAGCGCCACCGCCACTCTCAACGCCGCACGCGTGCCCACGTATCCCACCGAAGCCGAGGCCGTGCGCGGCTTCCAGCACCTGGTGCGGTACCGCGAGGCACAGAACGCGCTGATGGAGACGCCGCCGAGCCTGCCGGAGGATTTCGTCGTCGATACCGCGGCCGCGCGTGCGATCGTCGACGCGGCGCTGGCGGCCGGGCAGCCGTGGCTGGATCCGCTGGCGACCCACGCGCTGCTGCAGGCCTACGGCATTCCCTCAGCGCCGGTGATGCATGCGCGCGATGCCCATGAAGCCATGGACCACGCACAGACGCTGCTCGAGGCCGGTGCGAGCGTGGTACTGAAGATTCTCTCGCCCGACATTCCGCACAAGTCGCAGGTCGACGGCGTGCGCCTGAACCTGGCCACGCTGCCAGCAGTGCAGGCCGCGGCCAATGGCATCCTCGCCCGCGCCCGCGAGCAGCGTCCGGATGCGCGCATCGACGGCCTGCTGGTGCAGCCCACCATCGTGCGCCCCAAGGCCCGCGAGCTGATCGCCGGTATCGCCGACGACGCCACCTTCGGGCCGGTGATCGTGTTCGGTCGCGGCGGCACCGCCGTGGAAGTGATCAACGACAAGGCGCTCGCGCTGCCGCCGCTGGACCTGCGGCTGGCGCACGAACTGATCGGCCGCACCCGCGTTTCGCGCATCCTCAAGGCCTATGGCGATGTGCCCGCCGCCGACGAACGCGTGGTGGCCCTGGCGCTGGTCAAACTGGCGCAGCTCGCTGCCGACATCCCGGAGATCCGCACGCTGGACATCAATCCGCTGCTCGCCGATCGAGACGGCATTCTCGCGCTCGATGCGCGCGTTGCCATCGCGCCGTCGCGGATATTGCACAAGGGCCGTGGCCATCCACGGTTCTCGGTGTTCCCGTATCCCAAGCAATGGGAGCGCACACTGCAGCTCTCCGATGGCAGCACGGCATTCGTGCGCCCGGTGCGGCCCGAGGACGATGCCCTGTTCCGCAGCTTCTTCGCGCGCGTGACCGATGAAGACCTGCGTCTGCGCTTCTTCCAGTCGGTCAAGCATTTCAGCCACGAGTTCATCGCGCGCCTGACCCAGCTCGATTACGCGCGTTCCATCGCCCTGGTGGCGATCGATCCACGCAGCGGCGACATGCTCGGCGCGGTGCGCCTGCATGCGGATGCGGACTACCACCGCGGTGAGTACGGCATCCTGATCCGTTCGGACCTGAAGGGTCACGGCATCGGCTGGCGGTTGATGACCATCATGATCGAGTATGCCCGCTGGCTGGGGCTGGACGTGGTGGAAGGCCAGGTGCTGCGCGAGAACAGCACCATGATCGCCATGTGCCAGAGCCTTGGCTTCAACACCCGTCTCGATCCGGACGATTCCACGGTGATGCTGGTCAGCCTGCCGGTGCAACAGGTGCCCGCGCAGTTGCTGGACTAGGCCGTGCGCGCGCCACGCGCGCGCACGGCCACCGCATCCAGGCCGATCTCAGTCCCAGGCCGGCGCGATGCCGTCCGGATTGGCCAGCCGGTGCCCGCGTTCCAGCGTGGCGATGCGGGCCATGTCCTCGTCCGTCAACCGCAGCGAGGCCGCCTGCAGGTTGCTGGCCAGGTTCTCGCGCCGGGTGGAGGAGGGAATCACGGCGAAGCCCTGCTGCAGCGCCCAGGCCAGTGCGACCTGTGCAGGTGTTGCCTGATGGCCCGTGGCAATCGCCTGGATCACCGGGTCCTTGAGCACCTCGCCATAGGCCAGGCTCATGTAGGCGGTGACCGGGATGTTCTGTTCCTGCAGGTAGCGCACCAGCAGGCGGTTCTGCAGGTACGGATGGATCTCGATCTGGTTGGTCGCGATCGCGTCCGCACCCAGGATGTCGATCGCACGCCGGGTCTGCGCGATGGTGAAGTTGGAGATGCCGATGGCGCGGGTCAGGCCTTCGGCGCGGGCCTCGGCGAGGGCACCGAGATAGACCTCCATCGGCACCGCATCGTCGGGCGAGGGCCAGTGGATGAGCGTGAGGTCCACCTGGTCCGTGCGCAGCTTGCGCAGGCTTTCGCGCAGGCTCGCCAGCAGCGCATCGCGGGTGAATGAACTGATCCAGACCTTGGTGGTGAGGAACAGCTCGTCACGGGGCACGCCGGATTCGGCGATGGCCTGGCCGACCTCGGCTTCATTGCCGTAGATCTGAGCGGTATCGATGGCGCGGTAGCCGACGTCGAGGGCATTGCGCACCGAATCGATCACGATCTGGTCCTTGAGCCGGAACGTGCCGAGGCCAAAGGCGGGAAGGGTCATGGGAAATCTCCAGCGTGGGGGGATGCAGGCAGGGTAGGGCAGGGCATGTGGGCGCTCGGGCAACAGCCTGTCGCGTTCACGTGTCAGCGTGTGCAAGGCCCGATGGGGCAGGCGCCAGCGCGTCCAGTGCGGCCGCTGCCGCGTCAAGGCGGTCCAGGCGGCCACTGAGCACGGTCAGTGCGAGGGCGCCCAGCACCACCAGCGCACCCAGCCAGGGCGTATGCATCAACCCGAGGTGCTGCACCACCAGCCCGCCAAGTGAGGCACCCAGCGCGATGCCCACGTTGAACGCGGCGATGTTCAGGCCGGCCGCCACATCCGTCGCCTGCGGGGCGAACCGCTGCGCCTGGGCCACCACGTAGACCTGCAGGCCCGGCACGTTGCCGAAGGCCACCGCACCCAGCGCGAGCACGGTCAACAGCACCGTCCACGGCAGGTAGGCAGTGAAGGTGAGGGCGGACAGCACCAGGGCCAGCAGCGCGAAGATGCGCGTCAACGCCGAGACGGGGCCCAGGCGGTCGGCCAGGCGGCCACCCCAGAGGTTGCCGAACGCCACCGACACACCGTAAACCAGCAGGACACCACTGACCGCGTTGGCCGAGAACCCGGTGACCTGCTGCAGGATCGGCGCCAGATAGGTGAAGGACAGGAACGTGCCGCCGTATCCCAGTGCGGTCATCGCAAACACCAGCAGCAGCCGCGGCTGCGCCAGCACCGCCAGCTGTTCCCGGAAGCGCGCCGGGGTGCTCATCGGCAACGCGCGCGGCACGAACAGCAGGCTGCCGAGCAGTGCCACCACGCCGAGCCCCGCCACGGCGAGGAAGGTCGCGCGCCAGCCCAGGTGCTGGCCGATGAAGGTGCCCAGTGGCACGCCGGTCACCAGGGCCACGGTGAGCCCGGTGAACATGATGGCGATCGCGCTGGCGGCCTTCTCCTTTGGCACCACCGAGGTGGCGATGATCGAACCGATGGAGAAGAACACGCCATGGGCCAGGCCGGTCAGCAGGCGCGCAATGATCAGGGCGGCATAGCCCGGGGCCATCCACGCCACCAGGTTGCCCACGGTGAAAGCCAGCATCAGGGCGACCAGCAGGGTCTTGCGCGGTACACGCCCGGTCAGGGCGGTAAGCACCGGTGCGCCGATCGCCACCCCGAGCGCATACAGCGAAACGAGCAGGCCGGCGGACGGCAGGCTGACCTGCAGGTCGGCGGCGATGGTGGGAATGAGTCCGACGATGACGAACTCGGTGGTGCCGATGGCAAAGGCACCCAGCGTAAGCGCAAGCAGGGCGAGAGGCAGGCCGCGGGTCATGGCAGGTCCGGCAGAAGAGGAAGGTGCGCAGTCTGCGCCGTGGATCCTTGCCGAAAAAGCCGCCAATGGGTCACTCACTTGTGCCGTATGGTCAATAATGGCGGCATGAAGACCACGCTGGATGAAATGCAGACGCTGCTGGCGGTGATCGACAGCGGCACGCTCAGCGCCGCCGCCGAGCAGCTGGGCCAGACGCCCTCCGGAGTAAGCCGCGCGCTGGCCCGCCTGGAAGACAAGCTCGGCACCACCCTTCTGACGCGCACGACGCGCCGCCTGCACCTCACCGCCGAGGGCGAGCTGTTCGTACAGCACGCGCGGCAGATCGTCGGCGCAGTGGATTCGGCCGAGGAGCAGATGGCCCTGCGTCGCCAACGCCCCGCCGGCCGACTGCGCGTGGACGCGGCCATGCCCTTCGTCCTGCATGTCATCGCGCCCCTGGTGGGGCGCTATCGCGCGCAGTACCCGGACGTGGCGCTGGAAGTGAACAGCTCCGAGCGCTACATCGACCTGCTCGAGCGACGCACCGATCTGGCCATCCGCATCGGGCCACTGGCCGATTCGTCGCTGCATGCCAAACGGCTGGGCAGCAGCCGGCTGCGGCTGGTCGCCAGTCCGGCGTACCTGCGCCAGCACGGCACGCCCACGAGCGTCGGCGCGCTCTCTGCGCACACACTGCTCGGCTTCAACGAGCCTGCGTCACTGAACCGCTGGCCGCTCCCCGGCGATGACGACGGCCAGCTGCGCGTGCGCCCCCACATCGCCGCCTCCAGCGGCGAGACGCTGCGCCGGCTGGTGGTGGAAGGCGTGGGCATCAGCTGCCTGTCCGACTTCCTGATCCACGCCGACCGCCTGACGGGCGCAGTGGTGCCCGTGCTGGACGCGCAGACCCTCCAGGTGCACCAGCCGATCCATGCGGTGTACTACCGCAACAGTGCCGTGTCGGCCCGAGTGCGTTCGTTCGTGGACGTGCTGGCCGAGGCCATGCAGGGACCGCCGTTCCTGCCCTGAGCGTGCGCCTCGACGCTGAGCGTTTCCTGCAAAGGGCGCGCGCCCGGATCCACTACTGTCGTCGTTCCGCGGCCCACAGCGGCTGCCTGCCGGAGCGGACCGCCGCGATGTTGCCCCTGTCCTTCGCCCCCTGTCCGCGCAGCGGCTGCGCCGGACCGATGAACGCGGCCAACGCGCTGCGCGCGCTGGTACCGATACGCCCGTGGAGGCCACCGACCCAGGTTGGCAATGGTGACGCCGCGCTGCAGGCGGCGCAGGCCAGTAACATCCCCTCCGGCCCCCCGTCCCAGCTGGCGCTGCTTGGAACGGAGCTGATCGACTGGGCCGCCACGCTCTGCGCCGCGCGTGCCACGCAGGTGGCGGACACGCAGGTGCCAGGTGTCGCGATGATGCTGCTGGCGCCGGCCCTCCATGCCAGTCTCCGCGACGCGCTGCGGGGCGATCTGTCTGCCGCACTCCACCGTCTGCCCCTGGCGGGATTGGCGCTGGGTCAGGCAGCCCGGCTGGTGGCGGGAACTCTGGGGGAGGGGGTGAACGACCTGCTGCAGAACGTGCCCGATCACGAGCCGCTGGTCCTGGCGCTGGCGGCCTGCGCCCTGCTGCACCAGGCCCAGTGTGGCGCCCCCGCACCGCGCGCAGGGTACGACGTGACCAGCGTGACATGGCTGCGCAGGGTACGCGCCATGCTGGACACGTGGGGTACGCTGCGCCGTGTCTGCAATGCCCACAGCACCGCCGGCCGGGCTCCCGCGGAGCCTGCTTCCGTGCCCCTGCCGCCCCGTGTGCACGACCCTGAAGACCGTGTCGGCGCCGTTCTGCAGCAGGCCTTTCCGGCGACCGCGGCAGCCCGGCGCGAGCGTTCCGCACCGTGCCCGGCCGGGGACGTCGCGCTCCTGTCGGGCGTCTGCGCGGGGCGCCGCAAAGGGCCCCGTCCGCCGCACCGTCCTGGCGGGGCAGGCAAACCCGGCGGCAGCGGCCATACGGCGCCCCGTCACGGCCCGGCACAGTCCCACCGGCGCCTTGCCGTCAGCCGCCTGGGCCTGCAATCACCGTCCTCGAACAAGGAAAGTACTTCCGTTGCCAAGAGCAGGCCTGGCAAGGCCGCCGCAGGTGCCGCCAGCGTGCGTCGGAAGGGCCATGCGGATGGCGGCAAAGCCTTGGCAGACGGCGTGCGCACGCATTCGGCCACCAGCCATGCGGGACGCAGCGCCGTGCGCACGCCGGCGGTTGCACCCGACCCCGTGTCGAAGGTCATTCGCCACTGCGTGCCCTACCAGACCGAACGTGCGGTGGCGCGACAGCTCCAGCACGGGGTGATGGATGCGCGCGGGCTGACGTACTGCGCACCACCGGAGCAGGCCGCGAGCCTGACCCATGCGATCAAGGTCCGCGTGCCGGAGGTGGCCGGCGCCGTGCATTGGGTGCAGGCCCATCTTCTGCCGCATCGGATGCCACCGGCCCGGCAGGCCATTCCCGTGGTGCGTCATGCAACGCCGACGGCGCTCCATGCCGGTGAGACGTCAGGGCCTCGTGCACCGCTCGGTGGCGACATGGCCTATTCGACCATGACCGTCGCGGTGAGCCCCGCGCACCCGGTGCGTCACCCGCCCCGGACGGCCGCGCCCCACCTGGAACCCAACACGTTCCGCGTTCTGTCCGTTCCGCAGTGGGATGGATCCAATCGCACCGTGCTGGCGTACTTCCTCAACGATGCCGGCGCCGTGTGCCGCGGGGTCAAGGTCGGCTGGCTGGATGTGACTGAAGATGAGCCAGGACACGTGGCTGTGGCCGATACGCAGTCCGGCTACGTACTTTCCGGCGCCACGCTTGAACTCCTTGCCGAGGGCGTGCAGCGGATTTCCGGGCGACGTCTGCTGCGGGGCAGTGCGGACGGCGCGCTGCTGACGCACGCACAGAACCTGCAGGTCAGCGAACAGGCCAGTTGGTGTGGGCGGAAGCAGTACGATGTGCAGGCCCACAATCCGGAACTGTCCCTGCTGCGGGTGAGGGGAATACGCATCCCGGGCACGGACCAGGAGGCACGGATGTTCCCCGGCAGTTTCATGATCGTGGGCGACACCCTGATCCACCGCGACCCTGCCGGCCGTATCGGCACCCTGGCCCTGCAGTCGGACACGCAGGACCAGCACACCCTCACTCTGCAGCCTGCACGCGGCCACAGCCAGGCGTTCCTGCTGGACTATGGGCTGCGCGCGGGCGTCCCCTATGAAGCACTGGAACTGATCGAGATGCTGGAGGAGCAGGATCTGGTCTTCCTGCCGCCTCCGACGTGACTCAGGTGCCTTCGCTGGCCTGTTCCAGCGCGCCCATGTCCTGCGGGGAAAGCACCAGCGATGCCGCAGCGAGGATTTCCTGCAGCTGGTCCACCGACGATGCGCTGACGATCGGGGCGGTGATCGAGGGCCGTGCGATCAGCCACGCCAACGCCACCTGCGCCGGTTGGGCCCGGTGGCGGGCGGCGACATCGTCCAGCGCCTCCAGGATGCGGGTACCGCGTGCATTGAGATAGCGCTGCACGACCGTCGCCCCGCGCGCACTGCTTCTGCCGGCGTCCTCGGCCGTGCGGTATTTGCCACTGAGGAAACCACTGGCCAGTGCGTAGTAGCTGATCACCCCCACCTGTTCGCGCACCACCAGCGGCTCCAGTTCCCGCTCGTAGCCGGCGCGGTCGTAGAGGTTGTACTCCGGCTGCAGCGTCTCGTAACGCGGCAGCTGGTAATCCGCCGAAACCTGCAGCGCTTCGGCAAAGCGGGCCGCGCTGTAGTTCGACGCGCCGATCGCACGCACCTTGCCCTGCTCGATCAACCGCGCGAACGTGGCCAGGGTGGATTCCAGCGGCACCGACTCATCGTCCTCGTGCGCCTGGTAGAGATCGATCACATCGGTCTGCAGGCGCCGCAGCGAATCGTCCACCGCCGCGATGATGTTGTCAGGCGACAGGCCGGGGCGCTCGCTCCACTTCGCCACCTTGGTGGCCAGCACCACGCGGTCGCGCTTGCCACTGCGCGCGAACCAGCGGCCGATGAGCGTCTCGGACTCACCGCCGTGATGGCCCGGCACCCAGGCGGAGTAGGCGTCGGCGGTGTCCACCAGATTGAAGCCCGCATCGACGAAGGCGTCCAGCAGCGCGAAGGATGTCTTCTCATCGGCACTCCAGCCGAACACGTTGCCACCGAAGGCGATGGGGCGGATCTGCAGGCCGGAGCGGCCGAGTTCCCGAAGGGTGGTCATGGCGCATTCTCACGTGGTTGCGGATGGATCAGCATAGAGCGCGCCCTGTGACCGCGATGCGGCAGCGGCTGCAAAACTGTGTTCCGTCCCGCCCCGGCGCTCACGGGTCGCGCGCCGCGAAGCCTGCTAGGCTGCAGCCAACCCTTGCCGGATACCAGAGATGAAAAACGTCATGACCTCGCGCACGTGCTGTCTCGTTCTCGCCGCCTCCCTGCTGGCAGCGCCGGCATGGGCGGCCACGCCCACCGCGGCGCCCGCACAGGCGCCGATACAGGTCAGCGACGCCATCGCCACTGCGGTCAAGGCCGGTACGCGTGATCCGGCCAACATCGTCCGCGATCGCTATCGCCACCCCGCGGAAACGCTCTCCTTCTTCACGGTACAGCCGGGCAGCACGGTGGTCGAGATCACCCCGGGCGGCGGCTGGTATTCGGAGATCCTGGCGCCGTTGCTGCGCGGCAAAGGCCAGTACGTCGCCGCCGTGGTGGATCCCGGTGCCGTCGCCGAGGGCCGTGGGCGCGAGTTCCAGCAGCGCAGCCGTGCCGGCCTGGAGCAGAAATTCGCCGCCGCGCCGGCGCAGTTCGACAAGGCCACCTTCGTCGCTTATGACCCGGCGCGCCCGGTGTTCGGCCCGGCCGCCTCGGCCGATGTGGTGCTGACCTTCCGCAACGTGCACAACTGGCGCAAGGCCGGTCAGGCCGAAGGCATGTTCAAGGGCTTCTTCGACGTGCTCAAGCCCGGCGGCGTGCTGGGCGTGGTCGAGCATCGCGCCAACGCCGATGTTCCGGCCGACGACGGCACCGGCTATGTCGGCCAGCAGCAGGTGATCGCCATGGCACAGGCGGCCGGCTTCCAGCTGCAGGCGAGCAGCGAGATCAACGCCAACCCGCAGGACACCAAGGACCACCCGAACGGCGTGTGGACGCTGCCGCCGAGCAACCAGCACGAGAAGGCCGATGCGGCCAAATACCAGGCCATAGGCGAAAGTGATCGCATGACGCTGCGCTTCGTCAAACCCAAGGCCTGAGGCGTTGGGTGCTCGCGCCCTGTGACGTGCAGGGCGCGATGCGTCAGACTTGCAGGCCATCCTCCCCAGGCCCGTGTGTTGGCGCTGATCCTGTTCAATAAGCCGTTCAACGTGCTCTGCCAGTTCACCGACCGCAGCGTGCCGCCGCGGCCTACGCTGGCAGGCTACGGACTGCCGCCCGCGGTCTATGCGGCGGGGCGGCTTGACCACGACAGCGAAGGCCTGCTCCTGCTCACCGATGACGGGAATCTCGCCCATCGGCTGACTGATCCGCGGCACAAGGCGGACAAGACGTACTGGGTGCAGGTGGAAGGGGACCCGGATGAGCACGCGCTGGACCAGCTGCGGCACGGCGTCACGCTCAATGACGGGCCGACCCTGCCGGCACGCGTGGAGCCGATGGCGCCTCCCGCCTTGTGGACACGGGACCCGCCCGTGCGGTTCCGCAAGACCGTGCCCGATGCGTGGTTGGCCGTCACCCTGCGCGAAGGACGCAACCGCCAGGTGCGGCGCATGACCGCTGCCGTCGGACTGCCCACGTTGCGCCTGGTGCGCGTGGCAATGGGCCCGTACCGGCTCGATGATCTGCAGCCGGGCCAATGGGCGGAAGCAGACGCGGCCTTGATGACGGGCCTCGCCGGCCACGGCCGCCGCACGCGCTGACGCGTGCCGGACTGGAAACAACGAAGGGCACGGCGTGTGCCGTGCCCTTCGCATGCTGCAGGTACCGCCGGGGGTTCAGACGCCGGAGCGTCCGCGCCGCTCAGGCATCGCTGCCGATGTCGCTGTGCTCATCGGTCACCGTGGTGTCGCGACGGTTCTGCGCCGCCACGCGCTTGGCCTGGCCGTCCAGGACGTGGCCACCCTGCTTCTTCTTCTGCTTGCGGTACAGCGCGTAGCCCAGCAGGCCGACACCCACGGCGGCTGCCGCGATGGTCACCGCCGGGTTGCGGCGGACCACCTTGCTGGCCACGCGGCCACCGGTCTTCACCGCGCCCAGCGCGGCACCGGTCTTCAGCCAGTCGCTGGCCGTCGGACCGAAGTGGCGCAGGCCGCCGCCCAGGCTGTCGCCGGCGTGCTTCAGGCCGTCGCCCGCGCTGTGGGCCAGATCCAGGGCACGCTCAAGGGCGCGGTCGGTGATAACGGTCAATCGGCTCATGCTGGGGTCCTTTGCCTCGGGTCGAGCTCCAGTGTCGCGCGGTGGCTGTAAACGGCGCGTCAGTCGATGACGCCACACGCGCCTGCAGCGTGCGTCTGTTCAGGATTGGCTGCCATCGGCACAGACCTCACGTGCCGCGCGGCTTGGCCCGGTGGGTCGCCGATGCCGTCCAGGGATCCTCGGGCCAAGGGTGACGCGGGTACCGACCCTTCATCTCCCGGCGCACTTCGGCATAGGTACTGGCCCAGAAACTGCGCAGATCCTGCGTCACCTGCAGCGGACGTCCGCCGGGGGAGAGCAGGTGCAGGGTGAGCGGAATACGACTTTCCGCGATGCGTGGGGTGTCGGCCAGGCCAAAGAGTTCCTGCAGTTTGACGGCCAGCACCGGCGGCGCGGGCGCGCCCGTCTCGCCGTCCAGCGCATAGTGGATGCCACGTTCCTGGCCGGAGGGCACGGCGATGCGTTGCGGTGCCAGCCGATCGACCTGTTGTCGCTGCGCCCACGCCAGCCGCCCGCGCAACGCCTCGCCAAAGCGCGCTTCATCCAAAGCGTCGAGCCGGGTCATGCCTTCGAACGCCGGCTGCAGCCACTGCATGCGCGTGGCCAGCAGCGCGCTGTCGCTGCAGTCCGGAAGCGACAGTTCCGGCATCCAGCTGCGCAGGGATTCCACGCGGGCCTGCCACTGGCGCAGTGCATCGGTCCACGGCAGTACCTGCAGGCCAAGCTCGCCGACCGCCGCCACCAGCGCCTGCGCGGCCTGCGCGGGATCCACGCGGCCGGCCGAGCGGCTGTCCATCACGATGCGGTCGAACGAGGTTTCGCGCAGGGCCACCAGCGCGCGGCGCCCGGCATCCCAGCGCACCTCATCGGTGGTGACGAAGCGATCCGGGAAAACCGCGCGCAGATGCGCTTCATCGACCGGTGCGCCACGCTGCAGCAGGCCGTCGCGGCCCTCATGGCGCAGCTCGCTGGCCACCAGCCACGGTTCGCCGCGCAGGTCGCTGAGCTCGTGCAGGCGCGCACTGCGGCCATTGGCCAGCATATAGCGCAGCGGATCGGCGGGATGCCGGAAGGCGATGCGGTCAGGAAAGGCATGCGCGAGCAGGTCGCCGATCCGGTGCGCTTCCACGCCGGTGGGGGGAGCGGCTTCGCAACGAAGGCGGCGGCGCCATTGCCGGGCGGCGGCATCGATGGCGGCCAGTCCGCTGCGGTTGGCATCGGGCGGCACGCGACCGGCGCGCAGCGCGGCAAGGGCGCGCCAGCGCAGGGCCAGTGCATCGCCGCCCTGGCGCAGCGGATCCCGCGCTTCCAGCAGCGCGGCGATGTCGGCGGCCAGTGCCTGTCCCGGCCCGTCGCGCGGCGCCAGCAGCATGGCCGCCAGGCGCGGATGCGTACCCAGCGCGAGCATGCGGCGGCCCAGCGCGGTGACGGTGGTCGGGCCCGAGAGCGCACCCAGCCGCTGCAGCAGCTCGCGGGCCGCAGCCATCGGACCGGCAGGCGGGGGATCCACGAAGCGCAGGTCGCTGCTGCCCCACGCCGCCAGTTCCAGTGCCAGCGCGGCCAGCTCCACCTGCTCGATCTCCGCGCGGCGCTGCGCGTCCAGCCGCTGCGAGGCCGGCCACAGCCGCCACGCCCAGCCGGGGGCCACGCGGCCGGCACGGCCCGCGCGCTGATCGGCCGAGGCCTGCGCGATGTTGACCACGTCCAGCCGCGTGAACCCGCTGTTGGGATCGTAGCGCGGCTCGCGCGCCAGTCCGCTGTCGATCACCACGCGCACGCCGGGCAGGGTGACCGAGGATTCGGCCACGTTGGTCGCCAGCACCACGCGCCGGCGGCCGTCGCCGGCCGGCTGCAGCACGCGGCCCTGCTGTTCCACCGGCAGCTCGCCATGCAGCGCCAGCACCTCCACCGTGGCATCGAGGGTGTCCTGCAGCCCGGTCATCACGCGGCTGATCTCACGCTGCCCGGGCAGGAACACCAGCACATCGCCGGGATGCGTGGCCAGGGCCTGCTGCACGGCACGACGGACCTGCAGTTCAAGCGATTCGTCGCGGCGGGCAGGAAAGTGCGAAACCTCCACCGGGAAACTGCGGCCTTCGCTGCTCAGTCGTGGCGCGTCCAGGAAGCCAGCCAGGCGTTGCCCGTCCAGCGTGGCCGACATCACCACCAGGCGCAGGTCTTCGCGCAGCTGCGCCTGCACATCCAGCGCCAGCGCGAGGCCGAGATCGGCGCTGAGGTGGCGCTCATGGAACTCATCGAACAGCAGCGCACCAACGCCCTCCAGCAGGGGATCGTCCTGCAGCATGCGCGTGAGGATGCCTTCGGTGACGACCTCGATGCGCGTGCGCGCCGAAACCTTGTTCTCGAAGCGGATGCGGTAGCCGACGGTGCCGCCGACGTCCTCGCCCAGCTGCCGCGCCATGAACTGCGCGGCACTGCGCGCGGCCACCCGGCGCGGCTCCAGCACGATGATCTTCTGGCTGCCCAGCCACGGCGCATGCAGCAGGGCGAGCGGCACCTGGGTCGTCTTGCCGGCGCCGGGCGGCGCCTCCAGGACGAGCCGCGGATGATCGGCCAGGTGCGCGAGCACCTGCGGCAACAGCATGGAAATGGGGAAATGCGGAGCAGTCATGGCACAAGGATAAGGGGCGGCAGGAGCGGCAGGTACAATGGCGTCCCCACGTTGCACCGCGTTCCACGATGACCCTGCCCCTGATCGATATCGGCGCCAACCTCACCCACGATTCGTTCGACCGCGACCGCGATGCCGTTCTCGCGCGCGCGCGGGAGGCCGGCGTGGTGCAGATGGTCGTCACCGGTGCCAGCCGCGAACATTCGCCGTTGGCGCTGCAGCTGGCGCAGCAGCATCCCGGCGTGCTGTTCGCTACCGCCGGCGTGCACCCGCACCACGCCGTTGAATACACCGACGAGTGCGACGCCGAAATGCGCGCACTGCACGCCCATGCCGAGGTGGTGGCGGTCGGCGAATGCGGACTGGATTACTTCCGCGATTTCGCACCGCGCCCGGCCCAGCACCGCGCGTTCGAACGCCAGCTGCAGCTGGCCGCGGACGTGGTGGCGCCCGACGGTGCGCGCAAGCCGCTGTTCCTGCACCAGCGCGACGCGCATGCGGACTTCATGGCGCAGATGAAGAACTTCGAAGGACGCATCGGCCCGGCCGTGGTGCACTGCTTCACCGGCGAGCGCCAGGAACTGTTCGATTACCTTGACCAGGACTGGTACATCGGCATCACCGGCTGGCTCTGCGACGAACGCCGTGGCGCGCACCTGCGGGAGCTGGTCAAGCACATTCCGGCCAACCGCCTGATGATCGAGACCGATGCACCCTATCTGCTGCCGCGCTCGCTCACCCCGATGCCGAAGGATCGCCGCAACGAACCGATGTTCCTGGCCCACATCGTGGAGGAACTGGCGCGGGACCGTGGGGAGCCGGTGGCGGTGGCAGCGGCCCATGCCACGGCCACCACGCGCGCGTTCTTCCGGTTGCCGGCCTGAGCGCTCAGCGGGCCCGGACGGACCCGGCGCCGTCGCCGGCCTTCCAGGCATCGTCCAGTCCCTCGCGGTAAGTGGGGAAACGCGGTTGCCACTGCAGCCGCTCGCGCGTCTGGCGGCTGTCGATGCGCTTGCTGCTCGCGTAGAAGCGCCGCAAGGTGGCACTCAGTGATGGATCATCCCACGCCTGCGCGGGCGGCATCGGCCAGCCACTGAGCGCGGCGGCGTACGCCAGCACGTCCTGCGACGGCGCGGGAAGATCATCGCTGGGCAGATACACGGCATCGCGCTCCGGCCGTGCCAGCGCTGCCAGCACCACGCCTGCGACATCCTCCACGTGCAGGCGGTTGAACACCAGGCCGGGGCGCACCACGTGCCGCGCGCGGCCCTCGGCGAGCTGCACCAGCGCATTGCGGCCGCGACCGTACAGGCCGGGCAGCCGGAACACGGCCGAGGCGATGCCGCGATCGCGCGCGAGCGCCTGCCACTGGGCCTCGGCAGATCGTCGTTGCAGGGCGATCGGGCCGGTCGCATCGGCGGCCGAGTCTGCGTTCACCCACCCGCCCCGGCGATCGGCGTAGACGCCGGTAGAGGAGAGACAGCCCACCCAGCGCAACGCGGTGCTCGCCTGCAGGTGCGCCTGCACGCGGCGCAGCGCGGGGTCGCCTGCGGCGTCCGGCGGCACACTGCTGATCACCGCCTCGGCCATGGCCAGGGCGCTGCAAAGCGCCGCATCAGGGGTCGCATCGTCGTTCAGGCGGTGCCGCTTCAGACCGTCGGCCGGGGCGGCCTGCGGATCACGCACGGTGCCCGACACCTCGATGCCGCGGTCCTGCAGGTGCCGTGCGATGGCGCGCCCACTGAACCCCAGGCCGAGGATCAGCACGCGGGCGGGCAGGTCGGTCACACCGGACGCTGCGCCTGGTAGGCCTGCAGATCCGCATCGGCCTGGGCAAGCAGCGGGGCGTGCTGGTTGAAGCCCCGCGCCCGCTCCAGCATGTCACCTACGATATGCGCCGCTTCCACCTGCTGGCCGGCTTCCAGGTCACGCAGCATCGACGCCTTCATCGGCGAACCGGCCTGGGTCAGCGTCGCCAGCGCGGTGTCCTGCGCGGCCTGCGGAACGGGCTCGCCCTCCGCTTCAGCGACCGCCACGCACTCGGCGTACAGCCCGCGCAGGAGCGCCTCGCCGTCCCTGCTGGCCAGGATCGTGCCGATGTCGGCGCGGCGCAGGCAGGTCGCCGCCGCCAGCGCGGTGAGGAAGGTGTACTTGATCCACTGTTCCCGGCCGATGTGCTCGCTGGCGGTGAACTCCACGCCTGCCTGCACGCAGGCTGCCGCGAAGGCGTTGACGCGCGCACTGAGACCGATGTCGTCGCGCTCGCCGAAGGTCAGCTTCGCGGCCTTGCCCAGGTGAAGCACGGCGCCGTCGTCAGCCTTGGCGGCACTGATGAAGCACAGGCCGCCGAGTACCGCATCGCGCCCGAAGCGCGCGTCCAGCGCCGCGTAGTGGCGCAGGCCGTTGAGGATCGGCAGCACGCTGGTGCGTGGGCTGACGGCCGGCGCGATGGCCTCCATCGCGCTGTCCAGGTCGTAGGCCTTGCAGCTCAGGATGACCAGATCGAAGGGCTGCTGCGCTGCCAGCGCGCCCAGGTCCGCGGCGGTCACATGCTGCACCGGGAAGGCCGCATCGCCCAGCGGGCTGCGGATCACCAGCCCGTCGCGCTGCAGCTGCTCGGCACGCGGGGGGCGTACCAGGAAGGTCACGTCCACGCCGGCCTGCGCCAGGCGGCCGCCGAAATAACCGCCGGTACCGCCGGCGCCGAGGATCAGGATGCGCATTTCTGTCTCGCCTTTTCGCTAGCACCGGGCCACGCCCGGCGGGAGTCCACCTCAGTCAATCCGTGCGCGGATGGGTCAGCTCCGCATGCCCACGCCACGGCGCAGCAGCCACAGCGCCACGAACGTCAGCACCACCACGAAACCAAGCATCAGCGCATACGCCACCCAGATCGGCACGTCGCTGGTACCAAGCAGGCCGTAGCGGAACGCGTTGACCATGTAGAAGATCGGATTGGCGTGCGTGGCGGCCTCGGCCCATGCCGGCAGCAGCTTCACCGAATAGAACACGCCGCCGAGGTAGGTCAGCGGGGTGAGGATGAAGGTCGGCACGATGGCCACGTCATCGAACTTCTTGGCGTACACGGCGTTGATGAAACCGGCCAGCGAGAAGATCGTGGCGCCCAGCAGCACGGTGGTGAGGGTGATCAGCGGATGCGGGATGCGCACCGGGGTGAAGAACATCGCGATGATCAGCACGATGACTCCGACCATCAGGCCGCGCAGCACGGCGCCGGCCACGTAGCCCCACAGGATCACCCAGTTCGGCATCGGGCTGACCAGCAGCTCTTCCACGTGGCGGCCGAACTTGGCACCGAAGAACGATGAGCTGATGTTGCCGTAGCTGTTCTGGATCACGCTCATCATCACCAGTCCGGGCACGATGAACTGCATGTAGCTGTAGCCGCCCATCTCGCCCACGCGCGAGCCGATCAGCCCGCCGAAGATGAGGAAGTACAGCGTCATGGTGATCGCCGGCGGCACCAGGGTCTGGCCCCAGATGCGCAGGATGCGCGCCACTTCGCGGCGCACCACGGTCTTCAGCGCGATCCGGTTGCGCTGTGCATCGGTCAGGACGGGGGTCGGGGTGCTGCTCATGCCACATTCTCCGGGGTGCCGGTGAGGCGCACGAACAGCTCCTCCAGGCGGTTGCTCTTGGTACGCATGGACCGCACGCGGATGCCCGCGGCGTTGAGCGCGGCGAAAACGCGGTTGAGGTCCATCGCCCGCGGCATGTCGATGTCCAGCGTGTGGCCGTCGATGGCCGTCAGCGTGGCGCCTTCGATCTGCGGCAGTTCGGACGGCAGCGCGCCATCGATATCGAACAGGAACCCTTCCACGTCCAGCTTGGCCAGCAGTTCGCGCATCGGCCCCTGGGTGACGATCTGCCCATGGTTGATGATGGCCAGGTTGCGGCACAGGTGCTCGGCTTCTTCCAGGTAATGCGTGGTCAGGATGATCGTGGTGCCCGAGCCGTTGATCTCCTTGAGCACGCGCCACATGTCGCGACGGATCTCGATGTCCACGCCGGCGGTCGGCTCGTCGAGGATCAGCAGGCGCGGCCGCGTCATCATCGCGCGGGCGATCATCAGCCGGCGCTTCATGCCGCCGGACAGGGTGCGGCTCATCACCTGCGCCTTTTCCCACAGGTGCGAACGCTTGAGCTCTTCTTCGGCCCGCTTCTCCGCCTCGGCGCGTTCCACGCCGTAGAACCCGGCGTAGTTCACGAGGATGTCGAACGGCTTTTCGAACAGGTTGAAGTTGATCTCCTGCGGGACCAGGCCGATCAGGCGCATGGCGGCGCTGCGCTCGCGCACCAGGTCGGTGCCGAACACCTCCACCTGGCCCTGGCTGAGGTTCACCAGCGAGCTGACGATGCCGATCAGGGTCGACTTGCCGGCCCCATTGGGGCCGAGCAGGGCGAAGAAATCGCCCGGAGCCACCTCCAGTGAGACGCCCTTCAGCGCCGTGGTGCCGTTGTCGTAGGTCTTGCGCAGGTCACGCACGCGCAGCGCAGGTGCGGTGTTGTCGTTCAGGGAAGCCAAGCTCGAAGCCTTCGCGCCCGGGCAAGGCGCATGGAGTGGGGCAGGGACCGCTATTATAGATCCCCTCGCGGGCTTGCCCCGGCTACACACTGTTCCCATCGTCGTGCCAGTCCAATTCCCCCTCAAGCTGGTCGGCCGCCGCATGGTGGCCCCGACCGTCGGCCATTACCAGTTCCTCCGCGATGACGGCCAGCCGCTGGATTTCCAGCCCGGCCAGTTCATCCAGGTCCATTTCCACTACGCCGATGGCACGGAAACCAAGCGCAGTTACTCGCTGGCGACCATCCACGACCACGCGCTGGGGCCGGGCGAGGCGGTGGATATCGCGGTGAGCTTCGTCCCCGGCGGGGCCGCCACGGCGCTGTTCGAGGGCCTGGAGATCGGTGGCCAGCTCATGGCCAGCGGTCCCTACGGGCGGTTCTGCCTGAACGCTGGCGACCACAATGGCCGGTATCTGCTGATCGCCACCGGTACCGGCGTGACCCCTTACCGCTCCATGCTGCCCCTGCTGGCCGAGGCCATGACCCGCCGGGGCGTGGAGGTGGTGCTGCTGCAGGGTGCGCGTACGCCGGCCGAGCTGCTGTACAGCGAAGACTTCGAGGCCTTCGCCGCCGCGCACCCGGGCTTCCGCTACATGCCGTGCCTGTCACGCGAGCTGCCCGAGCATCCCGCAGCCGACGTGCGCCACGGGTATGTGCAGCAGCAGCTGGCCGGGCTGGCACTGGATGTGACCCGGGACATCGCCTACCTGTGCGGCAACCCGGACATGGTGGATGCCTGCGTGGAGGCGCTGAAGGAGGCGGGATTGGGGAATCCGCAGGTGCGGCGGGAGAAGTACGTTTCGAGCAAGTGAGGGTCAGGCGATGCATGGCCCTCAAGGCTCAGCTTTACAGTTTTCAGGCAGCATTGTGGCTGAAAAACTTTTGCGCTCAGGCAGCCCGCCTTCGAGCAGCTATTTCCTGCTGCAATGTGCAGTCAAAGCCTGATGGTAAAGCGCCTCAGGGGTGTCTTCAGAACCGGGACTACGGGGAAGCATGATTAGCCGCCAGCCTTCGGACAGAAGCAACTCCCGTTCCTCCAAAGTCCTTCCGAACGGCTGAAAAGAAGCGGAGGCTTCCAAGAAATCCCGGGCGTCGTAGCGGAATCTCTCCCTCGAGCGTCTCACACAGATTGCCACAGAATCCATGCCGACCATCCGCCGCGTCACATCAGCAAGCTTTCGGACAGTACCAGAGGTGAAATCCTCATAGGAGACACCAAAAGCGAAGAGAAAAAGCAGCGTTACGACACTGCCGAACAGAAATCCTTTTACGTTTGTGACGATGAACTTTCGAAAGGGGGACTGATCGAGCCCAAGGCGCCGCTTGGTTACCTGGTAAATACCTTCAGGAATGAGGTAAATCAGAATCACACAAAAAGCCATTTCCAACAGCGGTAAATATTTCATCCTTGACTACCCACGCCCTTTGCTTGATCTGGCTCGCTGAATCTTAAACCTAACCTTTGATCCACTGCCAGTAGCCGAACAACCTCTACAAGCACAAGCGATGCGCTGCATCTTTTCAGATGCTGTTGCCTGGTGGTTCATCACGTGGCAGGGTGGTGCCACAGCGCAACAGCTGATACAGCGATACTCCGCCCAAGGCTTACCCGTTCTCACCCCACAGCGGCACGCTGTAGATCACCATCAGCCGGTTCTCTTCCGCGTCACGCTGATAGTTGGAGCGGAAGAAGCCATTGCGCCAGCGTACGGACAGATGCTTCAGCGCCTCGGTCTGGAACGTATAGCCGATCTCGAAATCCCGCTGCCATTGCCGGCCCTCACCATCGAACGTGGCCGGGCGCGCGTTGTCCCCTTTCACGTAGCGCACCAGAAACTTCAGGCCCGGCACGTTGATCTGCTTGCCGTCGAGCTGGTACCGCAGCTGCCAGCTGCGTTCCTCGCGCTCCATGAAGTCATTGATGAAGGTCCAGTTGAAGACGTTGCCATCGGTGCCGCCAACGAATGGCATGGCCGTGTCACCGTGCATGTCCTGGAACGCAACTGCGACCTCCTGGCCGGCATGCTGCCAGGCCACCAGCGCGTTGAAGGCACGGTTGTCCACGCGGCCCGCCAGCGCCGGGCCCACATCGTCGGACACGTAGTAGCGTGCCTCCGTGCTCAGGCGGCCCAGCGCAAGCGGCTGCTTGAAGGTCACGGCGGCCACCTGCTGCCGGTAGATGTCACGCAGTTCACCGTGTTCGTAGTGCAGCTTGAAGCGTTCGCCAGGCGCCCACGAGGCGGTGAACAGCGCAAAGCCGTCCGAATCCGGCGTGCCGCTGAACCGCCGGTCCTTGTTGGTGACGGTCAGGTCCACGCGATCGGTGCCATCGCGGTACCAGGAACGGTCAAAGCGCGAGTAGCCCAGTTCGATGCCGTTGCGCCACGTCGCGCCCAGTGATGCGCCTTCGAAGGTCTGTGGGAGCACCCGGCTGGTATTGGATTTCAACGTCAGGTCGGAGGTGATGTGGCTGCCCGCGCGCAGCACGGCAGGACCCATCCGGGCCTTGCCGGTCAGGGCGATGCGTCCGAACGCCGAACGCGCGCCATCGGCATCGTAAGGCAGGATGCCCGTGCCCACTTCGGACTGCAGGCCGTCAAGCTTGAAATCCGCCAGGCCCAGCACATCCACACCAAAGCCGACCACGCCGGGCGTATAGCCGCTCCTGGCGTCAAGCAGGACGCCCTGCGCCCACTCCTCGCGCTTGCCCTGGCCCGCGCCGCTGCGGAAATCGCGGTTGTAGTAGAAATTGGTCGCGGTGAGCTCGGCGCTGGCCCCGGCCAGGAAGCCGGTCCCTTCCTCCGCCAGCGCCGGGACGGCGGCCAGCGTGCAACCCAGGAAAACAGCAGTACGTGAGATGTTCATGAGTCCGGCCCCTCCGCCGTACACGAGTGGAAGAAGCCGGCTCAGAAGATCGCACCGGCCGCGAGGATCAGCAGCAGGGAAATCACCGAGGCCAGTGAGACCGGCAGGCTCAGCGTCTTCAGCGTGCCGCGCAGGGTCATGCCGAAGGTGGTTTGCATCAGCCAGAACGTATTGCTGGTCACATGCACCAGGAACAGCGACCCGGAACCGGCGGCGAGCGCCACCAGCACCGGTGGCACATCCAGCGAATGCAGTGCCGGGGCGAGCATGCTGGCGGCGGTGATCGCCGAGGCGGACACCGAACCGATGGCGATATGCAGCATGGCGGCCACCAGCCAGACCAGCAGCAGGGGCGCGGCGGTGTTGGCACTGAAGTAGCCGGATAGGATGTCGCCCAGCCCCGTGGTGGCGACCACCGCCGACAGCGAACCGGCCACACCGGTCAGCAGCAGGATCTGCCCGCTTTCCTTGAAGGCGTCGGTGACCGCACCGCTGCGATCGGCCGGGGGCAGGGTGAAGCGTGCGATGACGAACGCCAGCACGAGTCCGCAGAACAGCGCGAAGGTGGAGTTGCCGATGGCAGCCAGCGCCGGAATGTCCAGACCGAACGCGCGGTCCACCGCACCGGTGGCGATCATCAGCAGCGGCACCACGATCGGCAGCAGCGAAAGCTTCAGCGGCACCGCATCGCGGCCCTGCTCGGGCACTTCGGCAATCACGGCAGGGGCCTGGTCGTCGGGCAGTTCATCGGTGTCCGGGTTCCAGAAACGGCGGCGCAGCAGGAAATGGAAGCCCCACAGGGTCAGGAACACCGTGGGAATGGCGATCGCCAGACCGGTGACCAGCATCGTGCCCAGGTCCACATCAAGCACAGCTGACAGCGCCAGCGCGGCAACGCCCGGCACCACCATCGTCAGCGCCAGGTAGATGCCCACCCCGACCGCACCCGCCATCTTCGGCAACGCGTCGCCGCCGATGCGCTTGGCCGTGGCACGCGCCAGTGGCGCGGACATCAGCAGCAGCACGTCGGTGTAGATCGGCGGGAAGATCGCGGTGAGGATGGTGGCGAACGCATACGGCATCTGCGTGGGCCGGAACGTTCGCACCAGCAGCCGGACCACCTGCTGGAAGGCGCCCATGCGGTGCAGGAACGCGCCGATCATCACGCCGAAGCCGATCAACAGGCCGATCTTGCCCATGAGTTCGCCGAAACCATCGGTGATGGCTTCGATGGTGTCCCCGAAGCCAAGCCCGGATGACAGGCCCAAATACAACGGGCCGGCGATCAGCGCGATCATCGGATTGACCTTGAAATAGATGATCAACAGGACGATCAACAGAATGGCGAACAGCGCGTTCGCCAGCACAAACCACTCGTGCATGATTCCCTCCCAGGAATAAAGCAGCAACGGCACAGCAGGCGCAGCCCACTGCAGGATTGAAGGCTCGATCAGCGGGCGCGCAGGCCCGGTGGTGCGGGGTGCAGGTCGGCCACGCGGCCTGCCTTGGCCACCTGCCCGGCGGTGTCATGGCCGACCAGGGCCGGCAGGGTGCGTGACAGGGCGATCAGGGCGGGCAGGTCCAGGCCGGTGGGAATGCCCATTTCTTCGCACATCGCCACCAGGTCCTCGGTGCAGATGTTGCCCGATGCACCCGGCGCGAACGGGCAGCCGCCCAGTCCACCGAGGGCGGCGTCGAAGCGTTGCGCGCCGGCATCGTAGGCGGCGATGACGTTGGCCAGCCCCAGGCCGCGGGTGTTGTGGAAATGCAGGGTCAACGCTCCCGCACCGACGATCGCCAATGCCTGCTCGACCAAGCGCGCCACCTGGCGTGGATTGGCCATGCCGGTGGTGTCGGCCAGGGTGATGCCCGTGCAGCCGAGATCCAGGTATCGGCGCACCAGATCGAGCACTTTCGGCACGGGCTGGTCACCTTCGAACGGGCATCCGAACGCGGTGGCCACGGTGCCATTGAGCCGCACCTGGCCGCGAGCGAGCGCGGCGATCTGCGCGAAGCCGGCGAAACTCTCCGCAGCGGTCATGCGCATGTTGGCCAGGTTGTGCGTTTCGCCGGCGGACATCACCAGGTTCAACTCGCCCGCACCGGCGGCCAGCGCACGTTCGGCGCCTTTCAGGTTCGGCACCAGCGCCACGTACACAGTACCGCGTGCGCGTTGCATGCCAGCGAACACCTCGGCCGCATCGGCCAGGGCGGGCACCGCCCTGGGCGAGACGAAACTGCTGACTTCGATGCGTGCGAAACCCAGCGCGCTGAACGCATCGGCAAGACGGATCTTGTCATCGGTGGGAACGAACACCGGCTCGATCTGCAGGCCATCGCGCAGGCAGACTTCCTGCACGATCAAGGGACGGACGGTGGTCATGCGGTATCTCCCGAGCGGCCACGGGCCGCCGCGATGGCAGCAGCGGTCATGCCGAGCCCGGCCAGGATCTGATCGGTGTGCTCGCCCAGGGCCGGGCCTGTCCACTGCATCTTCCCCGGCGTGGCCGAGAGCTTGGGGACGATGCCCGGCAGAGTGATCGGCTGGCCATCGGGCAGCGTGGTTTCCAGCAGCATGCCGCGCGCACGGTAATGCGGATCGGCCACGATATCGGCGGCCGAGTAGATGCGCCCTGCCGGCACCTCGGCCTGTTCCAGCGCGGCCAGCACGGCGTCGATCGCCATGCCGCTGGTCCAGTGGGTGATGGCTGCATCCAGCTCGGCGTTGCGTTGCACGCGGCCGGGATTGGTGGCCAGCGCTGCATCCTCGGCCAGATCCGGCCGGCCGATGGCCCGCATCAGGCGCCGGAAGATCGGATCGCTGTTGCCGGCGATCACCACGAACGCGCCATCGGCGGTGGGATAGGTGTTGGACGGGCTGATACCCGGCAGCGCACCGCCGGTGCGCTCACGCACGGTGCCGAACATCGCATGCTCCGGCACCAGGCTTTCCATGAGGTTGAACACGCTCTCCACCAGCGAAACGTCCACCACTTGGCCGCCGCCCTGGCCGGTCTTCACCCGCAGCAGGGCCATCAGCGCGCCCATCACCCCGTGCAGCGAGGCCAGCGAATCGCCCAGGCTGATGCCTACACGCGCCGGTGGCGTGCTCGGGTCGCCGGTGGTGTAGCGGATGCCGCCCATCGCTTCACCGATGGCGCCGAACCCCGGCCGGTCCCGGTACGGACCATCCTGCCCATACCCGGAAATACGCACCATGACCAGGTCCGGATTGAGCGCGGACAGCACGTCCCAGCCCAGGCCGAGTTTCTCCAGCCCGCCCGGGCGGAAGTTCTCGATCACCACATCCGCGCTGGCCGCCAGCTGGCGCGCCGCATCCGCGCCCTCGGCCGATTTCAGGTCCAGCGCCACCGACTTCTTGTTGCGTGCCTGCAGGGACCACCACAGGGAGGTGTCGCCATGGAGCTTGCGCCACTTGCGCAGCGGGTCGCCGCCCTCGGGCGATTCGATCTTGATCACCTCGGCGCCGAACTCCGCGAACAGCCGCGCGGCGAAGGGCGCGGCGATCAGTGTTCCGAATTCAACAACGCGGATGCCGTGCAATGGACCGGTCATCATCAACCCTCCCAGGAATCGATCCGCAGGGTAGGGTGCAACAGCGTGGAGGCGCCATGCCTTTCTGACGAAAAAGCGTTCGCGTATTGCGAACGTCTACGCCTTTAGTCGAAGGTGGTCGAGCAGTTGCTGCGCGGCGGTGGACAGCGTCCGGTCACCGCGCCAGACCAGCTTCAGCTCACGCTGTGCCCAGGCATCGGTGAGCGGTTCGATGTGCAGGCGCATCGCCCGGCCGAACAGCTCGAACACCGGCTCGGGCACCACGCCGATGCCCAGCCCGGCCTGCACGGTGCGGCAGATCGCATCGAACCCGGGCACGTGGATGCGCCGCCGCAGCGGGCGGCCGGCATCGCGCGCGGCCATCTGCGAACGGGTGAAGATCGAGCTCTCCGCATGCAGTGCGATCTGGTCGAACGGCAGCGTATCGGCGAAGGCGAGTGGACCGGCACCGGCCAGCGGATGGTCCGGCCGCATCAGCATCACCAGCCGGTCGCGGCGGAACGGCAGGGTGGCCAGTTCACCCACTTCACCATCGCCGGAACATACGCCGATTTCCGCCCAGCCCTCCTGGATGCCGCGCACCACGCCGCCGGTGGGCCGCTCTTCCAGCTCGATGCGCAGGTCCGGATGGCTCAGGAAGAACTGCTCCAGCGCTTCGGGCAGGTATGCCACGATGGCCGACAGATTGGCCAGCATGCGGATGTGGCCGCGGATGCCGCGCCGGTATTCCAGCAGCTCCGAAGACAGCGCCGCGGCCGCCAGCAGCATGCGGCGTGCGTGCTGCAGCAGGCTCTCGCCGGCCAGGGTCAGCTGCATGCCGCGGGCGTTGCGGGTGAACAGCGCGACATCCAGCCCGCTCTCCAGATCATTCAGGCGCCGGCTCGCCGCCGAGGTCGCGATGGCTTCGCGTTCGGCGGCGCGGGTCAACGAGCCTTCCTCGGCCACGGCCACGAACAACCGCAGCGTGGTCAGGCTGATCCGGTCGATGGACATCGGCTGGGAGATGGCGGCGGACCTTCGGCAGGGGCGGTGGATAGTGTACGGCGACCGGTTCCGTGTAAGTTGGGTCACAACCGCGGCGGGGCCCCGTCCTTGCCGCATGATCATCAGCAAGGGGAAGCAAGGAAGATGTCCAGAAACCACCTGACGCTGGCCGGGGTGTTGGCCAGTCTTGTGTGCGCGGCCTGCAGCGGCCCCGCGCCGACGCCGCAGGCTGTAGGGCGGGACGCTGCCTCCGAAGCGCAGCCCATCGTTTTCCAACCCTGCACGCTCTCCGGCGCCTCGGCCAGCAGCACTGTCGAAGCCCACTGCGGCACGCTCTCGGTACCGGAGAATCCGGCCCAGCCGCAGGGGCGGCGCATCGACCTGCGCATCGCGCGGCTTGACGCGGACAACCCGGGCGCGGCCGCCGACCCGATCTTCTTCATTGCCGGCGGACCGGGGCAGGCCGCCTCCGACGTGGCGTTGCCGGTCAGCACCGCGCTGCGCCAGGCGCGCAAGAAGCGCGATATCTACCTGATCGACCAGCGTGGTACCGGGGGCTCCAATCCGCTCACCTGCCAGGGGCCGGACGGCAAGGAGCTGCCGCTGGACGAAAACGCCGTGCCCGACCAGGCCACCCTCCGCGACTACGCCAGCGCCTGCGCGGCGTCACTGCAGGGCCGCGCGGACCCCCGCTTCTACACGACCTCGCAGGCCATCGACGACCTGGACGCCGTGCGCAAGGCCATCGGCGCGGCCCAGGTCAACCTGGTGGGCGTCTCCTACGGCACCCGGGTCGCGCAGCGTTATGCGGCCCGCTACCCGCAGCACGTGCGTACGATCGTGATCGACGGCGTGGCACCCAATGATCTGGTGGTCGGCGGTGACTTCGCCAATACCTTCGAAGACGCGATCGTGCTGCAGGCGGCCGAATGCATCAAGGACGCCGCCTGTGCGAAGCGTTTTCCAGTCAACACGCGCACCCAGCTGCGCACCGTGATGGACGCTCTGTCGGCCGCCCCGGTGACCGTGGAGTACCGCGATCCCGGTACCGCACAGCTGCGTCGGGACGTGCTGACCGCCGACAGCGTGATCGGGCTGGCGTTCGCGTTCTCGTACATGCCCGAACTGTCCTCGCTGCTGCCGGTGGTGCTGGATGAAGCGGCGCAGGGACGCTACGCACCGCTTGCCGCACTTGCCCGCAACGCCAACCGCTCGCTGGGCCTGCAGCTCAACCGCGGCATGCAGTGGTCGGTGATCTGCAGCGAAGACGCGGACCGCTACCAGCCGTCTGCCGGCGGTGATCGCCTGGTGGGCCCGCACGTGGCGGAGATGTTCTTCGCCGCCTGTCCGGTGTGGCCGCACGACAAGGCCGCGGCGGACAGCACGGCGCCGTTGGAGTCCGACGCGCCGGTGCTGCTGCTGTCCGGCGAGCTGGACCCGGTCACGCCGCCCCGCTACGCCGAGCAGGTGCTGAAGGGATTGCCCAACGGCCGCCATATCGTCGCCCGCGGCCAGGGTCACGGCACGTTCAACGCCGGCTGCATGCCGCGCCTGCTGGGGCAGTTCATCGACAGCGCCGACGCCAAGGCGCTGGATGCCACCTGCCTGGATACGCTGAGCCACGTGCCGGCGTTCACTTCGTTCAACGGATGGGAACCATGATCGTCGCCGAGAGCCTCAACAAGGGATTCAAGACCAAGGCAGGGCGCATCCAGGCGGTGCAGGATGTGACCTTCCGTGCGGAAGACGGAAAGATCACCGGCCTGCTCGGGCCCAACGGCGCCGGCAAGACCACCACCCTGCGCATGCTCTACACGTTGATGACGCCCGACCAGGGCCGGGTCACCGTCGATGGCATCGACGCGGCGGCCGATCCGGCCGCGGTGCGTCGTCGGCTCGGGGTGCTGCCCGACGCGCGCGGCGTGTACAAGCGCCTCACCGTGCGCGAGAACATCGCATATTTCGGCCGCCTGCACGGGCTGGATGAAAGCACCATCGCCAAGCGCACGCAGGCACTTTCGCAGGCGCTGGACATGGACGAGATCATGGACCGCCAGACTGACGGTTTCTCGCAGGGACAGCGCACCAAGACCGCCATCGCGCGGGCACTGGTACACGATCCGCGCAACGTGATCCTCGACGAACCCACCAACGGCCTGGACGTGATGACCACCCGGGCGATGCGCCGTTTCCTCCATGGCCTGCGCGATGAAGGACGCTGCGTGATCTTCTCCAGCCACATCATGCAGGAGGTGGCCGCACTCTGCGACCACATCGTGATCATCGCCAAGGGCACGGTGATGGCCGCCGGCAGCGCCGACGAGCTGCGCGCACAGGCGGGCCAGGACAACCTGGAAGATGCCTTCGTCACGCTGATCGGTACCGAAGAGGGCCTGCACGCATGAGTACGCTATCCACCCTGCTGACCGTGATGGGCAAGGAGCTGCGCGATCTCTCGCGTGACCGGCGCACGTTGGCGTTCACCCTGCTGCTGGGGCCGCTGCTGTACCCGATCCTGATCCTGGGCATGGGCAAGCTGGCCGAAAGCCGCGTCAAATCGCAGATCGAGCAGCCGCTGGAAATTCCGGCGATCGGCGTGGAGCATGCGCCCAACCTGGTGCGTTTCCTGGCCGCGCAGGGCCTCAACACCACCGCTGCGCCGAAAGACCTCAACGAGGCCATCGCCGAGCAGCGCATCGATGTGGCGCTGCGGATCAGCGATGCGTTCGGCGAGCAGTGGCGCGAAGGACGCCCGGCGCTGGTGGAGATCCTGCAGGACAGCACGCGCCGCGCGGCGGATGTGCCCACGGCCCGCCTGAAGGCGGCACTGCAGGCCTACAGCGGCCAGGTGGGGGCGTTGCGCCTGATGGCCCGCGGGATCGATCCCCAGGTCGCGCGACCGCTTGATGTCGGCATCCAGGATCTCGCGTCTGCGGAAGCCAAGCAGGGCGTGATGCTGTCGATGCTGCTGCCGCTGCTGCTGATCATCACCTCCTTCCTTGGCGGTGCGTACCTGGTGATGGACACCACGGCAGGCGAACGCGAGCGGCAGTCGCTTGAACCGCTGCTGGCCACGCCGGCCACGCGCAGTGCGATCGTCAGCGGCAAGATCGCCGCCGCGTGCGTGGTGGGCCTCGTCTCGCTGCTGCTGACCCTGGCCGCGTTCAAGCTGAGCGCGCAGCTTTCCGACAGCGCAGTGGGCCGCCAGCTCAACATGGGCCTGGGCTCGATGCTGCAGATGCTGCTGGTGATGGTGCCGATGCTGCTGATCGGTACCTCGCTGCTGACCTACCTGTCGGCGGCATCCAAGAGCATGAAGGAGGCGCAGAGCCACATGACCTGGCTGATCCTGCTGCCGATGCTGCCCAGCTACGCGCTGCTGGCCTATCCGCTCAAGAGCGTGTTGTGGCAGTACGCCGTACCGTTCCTGTCGCAGAACCAGATGTTGCTGAAGGTGATCCGCCACGAGTCCATCAGCCCGACGATCTGGGCGATCTACCTGGGCGCGAACCTCGGCCTGGCCGCCCTGCTCTGGTTCGCCGCCGTACGCCGCTACCAGCAGGAACGTCTGGCGATCTCCGGCTGACAGAAGGGACGGAGGGGATCACGTTGTTGATCGCGCCCTCCGTCCCCTTCCTGCGGTTTCGGTCAGCCGCCCGGGGAGAAGGCCAGGGTGCGGCGGGTGGTCACCGGCGCGGCGACCGGTTCAAAGCGCCAGCGCTTGACGGCATTCAGGGCTTCGCGGTCGAACGTCCGGGCCGGCGTGGCACGCAGCACGCGCGCGTTGGTCACCGAGCCATCGGTGCCGACCGTGATTTCCACCAGGACCTCGCCGGACGTACCCGAACGCAGCGCCTCGGTCGGGTAACGCGGCGCCGGCGTGCTGACCGGGCGCAGGGCGGGTGCGGCAGCGGTCGACTGGCGTGCGGCGGCGGCCTGCTGGGCAGCGGCTTGCTGCTGGCGCTGTTCGGCTTCGCGGCGGGCAGCGGCCTGGCGCTCGGCGTCCTCGCGCGCGGTATCAGCCGGGCGCGGGGCGTCTGTCCGCGCGGCATCCTGCTGGGCGGCGATCTGGCGCGCCGCTTCGGCTTCGCGCGTGCGCTGCTCGGCCTGCTGCTTGGTCTTGGCTTCGGCCTCGCGCTTGGCGCGCTCGGCTTCTTCCGTGGTCCGCAATGCGGCCACTTCCTCGCCGCGGGTCACGCCCTGGCGCAGGCGCGGCAGCGCGGGCGCATTCGGATCCACCTTTTCGATCAGCGCGATCAGCCGCTGTCCTTCCTCGAAGTCTTCGCGGGCCAGGTTCTGCTCGGCGGCGATCAGCGTGTAGGGCAGCAGGTCGGTCAGCGCACTTTTCACCGAGGCGTCGTCCGGGGTCTTGTCGCGCAGGGCCAGGTAGTACTCCATGGCGTTGTTGCCGGCCGGGGCGTACATGCGGTTGTCGCGCAGTGCCTGGCTGGCCGATTCGCGCAGCTCGGCGGTTCCCATCGACTGCACCTGGGCCGAGACTGCCGGCGCGGCGGGTGCCGCCGGCGCAGCCGGCTTGGCGGCGGGCGTGCCCGAGGCCGCCGGCGCGGCCGTTTCATCCTTGCCCGAACAGGCTGCCAGGGTGATCAGCAACAGGGCCGGTGCCACCAGGCGCGCACGGGCAACGACAGACTTCTTGGCGTACGACATTCAATCCCCCTTGAACATGACGATGCAAGAGGCCTGGCGATGTCCCCCAAGCAGGGGCGTGGCGTTTCCCGGCGCCGTCGACAGACCCATCAGGGATGCAATCTAGCATCCCCGGGCGGCGCAGGGCAGGGGCGGGCCCGGCCGCCCGGAAGCCGATCCGGCCGCGGCTCAGTGCGCCGGCCGCTCCGGTACGTGGCTGCCGCCCATCAGCTTGTCGGTCCAGGCGATGCCGATGGCCGAGAGGATGAACACGCCGTGGATGATCGTCTGCCACAGCACGCCGGTGGAGGTCAGCGTGGAACAGGCGGCCTCGCCGAGATTGGCCGCTGCTGCCGCTGCGCTCATCAGTTCCGGCGGGCACAGGGGCAGGCCTTCCAGCGCGCCGGCGGCGATGAAGGTCTTCAGCAGGTGGATGGACGAGATGCCGATGATGGACAGCGCCAGCTTCACTTTCAGCACGCTGGCATTGACGTGGCTGAGCCACTCCGGCTGGTCGGGATGGTTTTCCAGCCGCAGGCGCGAGACGAAGGTCTCGTAGCCACCAACGATCACCATCACCAGCAGGTTGGAAATCATCACCACGTCGATCAGCCCGAGCACGATCAGCATGATCTGCTGCTCGCCCATCGAGGCCGAGTGCGAAATCAGGTGCCACAGCTCCTTGCCGAACAGGAACACATAGACGCACTGGGCGACGATCAGGCCCAGGTACAGCGGCAGCTGCAGCCAGCGCGAAGCGAAGATCAGCGTGGACAGGGGATTGGGGCGGTGCTGGGGGGTCATGGACGGCATGCTGCGTTGCAGGAGAGGGCGCAGGTTACTGGCCCCCGATGACAGTGCCAAGCCACCCCGGCCACTACACTCGACCCACATCCTGTCTGGAGCGCCTGCACCATGATCGATCTGCACTACTGGCCCACCCCCAACGGCCACAAGGTCACCCTGATGCTGGAGGAGGCGGGGCTGGACTACCGCGTGCACCCGGTGAACATCGGGGCCGGCGACCAGTTCAAGCCGGCCTTCCTGTCGATCTCCCCGAACAACAAGATGCCGGCCATCGTCGACCATGCACCGGCCGACGGTGGGCCGCCGCAGAGCGTGTTCGAGTCCGGCGCCATCCTGCTGTACCTGGCGGAGAAAACCGGCAGGTTCCTGTCCGACGATCCGCGCCAACGCGTGGAGACCCTCGAATGGCTGTTCTGGCAGATGGCCGGGCTGGGGCCGATGAGCGGGCAGATGGGCCACTTCAACGTCTATGCGCCGGAGAAGATTCCGTATGCGATCGAGCGCTACGGCAGTGAAGTGAAGCGGCTGCACGCGGTGATGGACAAGCGCCTGGCCGAGCGGGAATGGCTGGCCGGCAGCGCGTACAGCATCGCCGACATGGCCTGCTATCCGTGGATCGGCGCGTACGAGGCCCTGCCGGTGGACTACGCCGCATTCCCGAACCTGCAGCGCTGGCACAGCGCGATCGCCGCGCGTCCCGCCACGCAGCGCGCTTACGCCGTACGCGAGCAGGTGGTCAACTAGGTCCAGGACGCGTTGCCGGGACGGCCCGGGGGCCTGCCGCGCTGCACGGCGCGGGGGTGCCTCGGGTTAGGATTGGGATTGCCGTATACCGGAACCGTCCATGCGCCCCCTGTTCGCCACCCTTGCCCTGATGTTCGCCACCACCGCCCCGGTCCACGCCGAGAAACTCACGCTCGAAGCCATCACCGGTTCACAGCCGCTGTCCGGCCCGACGTTGATGAAACCGAAGGTCGCTCCGGACGGTTCGCAGGTGAGCTTCCTGCGCGGCAAGGAGGCGGACCGCAACCAGCTGGACCTGTGGACCTACGACATCGCCAGCGGGCAGACGCGGTTGCTGGTGGATTCGAAGGTGGTCCTGCCCGGCACCGAAACCCTCAGCGACGAGGAAAAGGCGCGCCGCGAGCGGCAGCGCATCGCCGCCCTGACCGGCATCGTGGATTACCAGTGGTCGCCGGATGCGGGCACGCTGCTGTTCCCGCTCGGCGGCGAACTGTACCTCTATGACCTGCATCGCCAGGGCCGCGATGCCGTGCGCCAGCTGACCCACGGCGAAGGCTTCGCCACCGATGCGAAGCTGTCCCCGCGCGGCGGCTTCGTCAGCTTCATCCGCAAGCGCAACCTGTGGGTGATCGACCTGGCCAGTGGCAAGGCGCGCCAGCTCACCCACGATGGCAGCGCCACCATCGGCAACGGCGTGGCCGAGTTCGTGGCCGACGAGGAAATGGATCGCCACACCGGGTACTGGTGGGCACCGGATGATTCGGCCATCGCCTTCGCGCGCATCGACGAAAGCGGCGTACCGGTCCAGAAGCGCCCGGAGGTCTACGCCGACCGCACGGATGTGATCGAGCAGCGTTACCCCGCTGCCGGTGATCCCAACGTGCGCGTGCAGCTGGGCGTGATCGCGCCCGCGGACGGCGCCACGCCGCGCTGGATCGACCTGGGCAGGGAGCAGGATATCTACCTGGCGCGCGTGGACTGGCGCGATCCGGGCCACCTCAGCTTCCAGCGCCAGTCGCGCGACCAGAAGCGCCTGGAGCTGGTCGAGACCGTGCTCGCCTCGGGCCAGCAGCGCGTGCTCGCCACCGAGACCAGCCGCACCTGGGTGCCGCTGCACAACAGCCTGCGCTTCCTTGACGACGGCGGTTTCCTCTGGTCATCCGAGCAGTCCGGTTTCCAGCACCTGTATCACGTGGACAAGGCGGGCAAGCGCCGCGCGCTGACCCAGGGGGACTGGCCGGTGGATGAACTGCTGGCCATCGATGAAGCCGCCGGCCAGGTGTACTTCCGCGCGGGCATCCCCTCCCCGCGCGAGAGCCAGATCTACCGCGTCGCGCTGGCGGGCGGGTCGCCGCAGCGCCTGTCGAAGGCGCCGGGCATGCACAGCGCCAGCTTCGCCCGCAACGCCAGTGTCTACGTGGACAGCTGGTCCAACACCCGCACCCCGCCTCAGATCGAACTGTTCCGTGCCAACGGCGAGAAGATCGCCACGCTGGTGCAGAACGACCTTGAGGACCCGGCCCACCCATATGCGCGTTTCCGCCAGGCGCAGCTGCCCGTGGAATTCGGCACGCTCACCGCTGCCGATGACCGCACGACGCTGCACTACAGCCTGATCAAGCCTGCCGGTTTCGATCCGTCCAGACGCTATCCCGTCGCCATCTATGTCTATGGCGGACCGGCTGCGCAGACCGTCACCGACGCGTGGCCGGGGCGCGGCGACCACCTGTTCAACCAGTACCTGGCGCAGAACGGTTACGTGGTGTTCTCGCTCGACAACCGCGGCACGCCGCGGCGCGGGCGTGATTTCGTCGGCGCGCTGTATGGCCGCCAGGGCACGGTGGAAGTGCAGGACCAGCTGCGTGGAATGGACTGGCTCGCCCGCCAGCCCTGGGTGGACCCGGCGCGCATCGGCGTGCAGGGCTGGTCCAACGGCGGCTACATGACGCTGATGCTGCTGGCCAAGGCCTCCAACCGCTACACCTGCGGCGTGGCCGGCGCGCCGGTGACCGACTGGGGCCTGTATGACAGCCATTACACCGAGCGCTACATGGACCTGCCGTCGCGCAATGAAGACGGTTACAAGGCGGCCCGCGTGCTGGCCCATGTCGATGGACTGACCTCGCCCCTGCTGCTCATCCACGGCATGGCCGATGACAACGTGCTCTTCAGCAATTCCACGGCCCTGATGAGTGCGTTGCAGAAGCGCGGCCAGCCCTTCGAGCTGATGACCTATCCGGGTGCTAAGCACGGACTGTCCGGCGCCGATGCGCTGCACCGTTACCGCCTGGCCGAAGCGTTCCTCGGCCGCTGCCTCACGCCCTGACCGCTCGCCCCTCCGCAGCCGGCCAGGCGCCCCACCGTGCAGCCTCCCTCCCTACCTGGCCGCCACCGCGCGGCCGAGCGGCCGGCCGGCTTCTGGCGGCGGCACTGGCGCTGGACCCTGCCCGCGAGCGTGATGGCAGGGATCGCCTTCATCGGCGGCAGCATCGGGTGGGGACTGGCGCGCTGGGAGGATGACGCATCGGTGAGTCCCCCGGTGCGCGAGGCGATGCGCCGCGCTGCCTGCGCGCCGGCGCTGGTGGCTGCGTTCGGGCAACCCCTGCGGCTGGACGGCAGGCCGACAGGCACGCTGCGCACGCAGCGTGATGGCACGCGTACCGCCCTGCTCAGCGCCCGCCTGCACGGCCCGCGCAGCGAAGGGCGGCTGTTCGTGGAGGGCAGGCGCGTGCAGGGCACGTGGCAGTATCCGGTGATGTACGTGCGTGCCCGCGAAGGGACGACCTTCGATCTCAGCGCGCCGGATGACACCGCTGCCGCAGGTGCAAGCGCGCTTGGGCACTGCCGTGCCGAGGGGCGCTGACCGCCGCCGGCGCCGGAACGCTGAGTGCCGCAGGCCAGGCGACGTGACCTCCGGCGCATTGCCGGCCCCGCGCCGAATGCGTAGGGTGCTGGCACTGCCCATCTTCCGGAGTGCGTGATGAAGCCCCTCGTTCTTGCCATTGCCCTTGCGCTTGGCGCCGCTCCGCTGCTGGCCAGCGCACCGGCGCAGGCGGCCCCGGCCACGGCCGCGAAGACACCGGCCCCGACGCAGGCGTGGGTCGCCCGCAGCAACGCACTGGCGCAGATCCTGCTGGACGCGCAGGGGCCGTTCCAGCCCGAACAGACCGGCTTCTTCGGCGTCCCCGGCTACGATGACAAGGTGGCCGATTTCGGACCCGACAACGGCAAGCGGTACCGCGAGGCGACCGCGAAGGCGCGCACCGAACTGCAGGCGAAGCTGGCGGCCGAGAAGGATCCCAACGTCCGCCAGGACCTGGAGATCATGATCGCCGCGGCCACCCAGAACATCGAGGGCAGCGAACTCAACGAGAAGTACCTGCTGCCGTGGGCCGATGCCCCGCAGACCATTTTCAGCGGGCTCAACCTGCTGCTCTCCGACCAGGTGCCGGCCGAGCGCCGGGCCAAGGCCGTGGAGCGCCTGAAAGCCTATGCCGGCCTGCAGCCGGGGGGCACCGCCCTCACCACGCTGGCCCGCCAGCGCTATGAGGAACGCCTGCGCGATACCGCGCTGCTGCAGCCGACGAAGATCGAAGTCGAGCAGTCGCTGGACAACGTGGAGACCTACATCAGCGGCATCGAGTCGCTGCTGAAGAAGTACCAGGTGGCCGGTGCGGACGAGGCCATGCAGGCCCTCGCCACGCAGATGAAGGACTACGCGGCGTGGACGCGCAGCACCGTGCTGCCGAAGGCGCGCGAGGATGCCCGCCTGCCGGCGCCGCTGTATGCCTATCAGCTCAAGCAGGTGGGCATCGACATCGATCCGCAGGTGCTGATGCAGCGCGCGCAGCTGGAGTTCATGGAAACCCGCTCGGCCATGCGCGCGCTCGCGCCGCTGGTGGTGCAGGCCAAGGGCTTGAAGGTGGGCGACCCGACCGATCCGGTCGCGGTGGTGCGCGCGCTGAAGCAGGACACCATTCCCAACGATCAGCTCGAAGGCCACTATCGCAAGGTCATCGATGCGATCGACCCGCTGATCCGCGAGCACCGCATCGTCGATGTGCCGCAGCGTCCGATGCAGATGCGGCTGGGCTCGGCAGCGGAGAGCGCGGCCAGCCCGGCGCCGCATTTCCTGCCCGCTCCGCTGGTCAACAACACCGGGCAGCAGGGTACCTTCGTGCTGCCGCTGGGCAACCCGGCCGCAGGCGAGGGCGCGCAGTACGATGACTTCAACTTCGGTTCGGCGGCCTGGACGCTCAGCGCGCACGAAGGCCGACCGGGCCACGAGCTGCAGTTCACCGCCATGGTCGAGCGCGGCATCTCCCTGGCACGCACCATGTACGCCTTCAATTCGGTCAACGTGGAAGGTTGGGCGCTGTACGCTGAAGCGGAAATGGTGCCGTACGAACCGCTGGACGGCCAGCTGATCGCGCTGCAGTTCCGCCTGCTGCGCGCCGCGCGCGCCATGCTCGATCCGATGCTCAACCTCGGCCTGATCGACCGGGCGCGTGCCGAGCGCGTGCTGCTGGACGAAGTGGGCCTGTCCAAGGCGATGGCCACCCAGGAGCTGGACCGCTACATGGTGCGCATGCCGGGCCAGGCGGGCAGCTACTTCTACGGCTATACGCGCATCCTCGAACTGCGCATGCAGACGGAACTGGCGATGGGCGAGGCGTTCGACCGCCAGGCGTTCAACAACTTCCTGCTGGACCAGGGACTGCTGCCGCCCGACCAGCTGGGCAAGGCCGTCAAGGACACCTTCGTCAAGCGCTGATGCGGGTCAGGGGTCAGGTCGGGCCAGCACCGGCGTGACCCCTTCCGTCCCCTTCAACGGCGGGGATGTTCAAGGCACGTAGATGGCGACGCCGGCAGCGCGCTTCTGGGTGGTCGGAATGCCGATGCCGACACCGCCGCCGACATGGGAGCCGAAGCTGCCCGCGCCTACCGACATGCCTACCGGCGAGCCGCTGGACCCCACGCCCATGATCACCACGCCGTTGGCACCAAGGGCGGCGGCTTCGCGTTTGAGGCGGGCCACGGCCGCATCGGTCTGGCCCTGGGTGCCGAAGCCGACCGCGCTGGCCGATTCGAGCTGGGCGATTTCCACCGAGCCCGGCGGCGGCGTGGAATAGACCTGGACCAGCGCCGGATCGATGGGCGCGCGGGCCTGGCCCAGCATCACCTTCGAGGTGCTGGCGCAGCCTGCGGCGGCCAGCAGTACCGCCGCCAGTGCGGCAATTCGCATCTTCATGGCATCAACCCCTGTTGGAAGGAACCGATCATCGTGGCAAGCGTCTGAATTGGCGCCAACCTGGCCACCGTCACGCTGACGCTAGCACCGGACGGGTGAGTGGGGCGGCAAGCCGTGGCGCCTCTTGCTCTCCACGCCTGAACCGTTATGGTGGGCCACACCTTGGGACATGGGAGGGGGACATGGGTCTGATAAGTCTGCTGTGGGGCGTGTTCGCGCTGGTCTGGATGGTCGTTGCCTTGATCCCCCTGCTGGGTTGGGGCAACTGGTTCCTGATCCCGTTCGCGGCGGTGGGCGCGGTGATCGCGGCGATCGGCATCCTGTTCACCCACCCCAGCAAGCGCGGCCGCGCATGGACCGGACTGCTCCTCAACGGCATCGTCATCATCGTCGGCATCTTCCGGCTGGGGCTTGGCGGCGGCGTGATCTGACGCCTGCGGCCCGCCGGATGCCGGCCTGCGACCCTCGGTCGCACCGGGGGCGGGAGGCGGGCCGGGCGGGCGTACAATGCGGCGCTTGTTTCCGGAGCCTGCGATGACCCATCCCCTCTATCGCCCCCGCCGCATGCGCCGCGACGATTTCTCGCGCCGGCTGATGCGTGAGAACACCCTTACCGTCGACGACCTCATCTATCCGGTCTTCGTGCATGAGCGCGCCGGCCGCACCCCGATCGCCTCCATGCCCGGCGTGGAACGGCTGTCGCTGGACGACCTGCTGCATGTGGCCGAAGAGGCCGTCGAGCTTGGCATTCCCGTGCTCGACCTGTTCCCGGTGATCGACCCGGCGTTGAAATCGCTCGACGCCGAAGCGGCCTGGGCCGATGACGGACTGGCGCAGCGCGCGGTGCGGGCCCTGAAGGCGCGCTTCCCCACGCTTGGCGTCATGACCGACGTGGCCTTGGACCCGTACACCACGCACGGCCAGGACGGCATCATCGATGACAGCGGCTATGTGCTCAACGACATCACCGTGGACGCGCTGGTGAAGCAGTCGGTCTCCCACGCCCGTGCCGGCGTGGACGTGATCTCCCCGTCGGACATGATGGACGGGCGCGTGGGCGCCATCCGCCGCGGCCTGGACGAGGCCGGCTTCATCAACACCCGCATCATGGCCTACTCGGCCAAGTACGCCTCCGCGTTCTACGGCCCATTCCGCGAGGCGGTGGGCAGTGCCGGCAGTCTCGGCAAGGCGGACAAGAAGACCTACCAGATGGACCCCGCCAACGGAGACGAGGCGCTGCGTGAGATCGCGCTGGATCTGGAAGAGGGCGCGGACATGGTGATGGTCAAGCCGGGCATGCCCTACCTGGACGTGGTGCGCCGGGTGAAGGACACCTTCGGCGTGCCCACCTTCGCCTACCAGGTCAGTGGCGAGTACGCGATGCTCAAGGCCGCCGTGGCCAACGGCTGGCTGGACGAGCGTGCGTGCGTGATGGAATCGCTGATGTGCTTCAAGCGTGCCGGTGCCGATGGCGTGCTGACCTATTTCGCGCCCCAGGTGGCGCGCTGGCTGCGCGAGCGCTGACAATAGCGCTCCGCACACAGGAGGGAAGCACGATGGAGATCCTTGGAACCGCCCACTGGATGATCTGGATCATCGGCGTGCTGGTGTTCGGGCTGGCGATCGTGCTGCTGGCCCGTGCCGCACTACGCGAACGCCGGCGGCCTCCGGAACAGCCTTCCGCCGCCGCTGCCCTGGCCCGTCGGCAGCAGCTGCCGCAGGCGCTGCAGGACGCCCTGGCCGAACTCAACCAGCGCAAGGACGACGGCAAGCTCAGCGAGCTGGACTACGAACAGGCCCGTTCGCGGCTGCTCGCCGAGCACGCCGCCCCGCGCTGAGCGTCTGCGCCTCAGCGCACGGCAGGCAGGCAGCCCGGCGTGGCCGGCGCCTGCGGCGTGACCAGCCGATAGACATCGGTGCCGCCGGCCCGCGGCGAACGCGCGCTGCCACTGGACACCAGCAGCTCGGTCGGCTTGGCCGCGTCCACCACCGGCGCTTCGGTGAAGCCTTCGGCGGTGTTGAACGACAGCGCCAGCGGCCGCGCATCGGCCCCGGAGAAGGCGCAGGCCGCGTGCCATACCCGGGCGGTATCGCCCTCGAGCCGCGTAAACACCACCGCCCCCTGCGTGCCCAGCCAGTCCGCGCTGCGCTCGTCGGCGGCCGTGTTGAGGGTCACCAGCGCGCGCGCGGTGCCGCGTCCAGACGGCTGCATCGGCGCCGCATGCAGGTTCCAGCCGCCCTCGGCGTCCTTGCGCGAGAACAGCAGCCAGTCGCCCTGAGCGCTCAGCGCCGGGCTGCGCTCGGGTGCACGACCGGCCTCACCCGGCAGCCGTTCCGGCGTGCCCACCTCACCGCTCGGGGAGACCGGCGCGCGGTACAGCGCCAGGCCAGCCTCGCGGCTGGATGCGAACAGCAGCCAGCGCCCGTCGTGGCTGAAATACGGGTCCACCTCATCGTGCGCGGTGTTGAGCGCCAGGGGCTGCGCGGACTGCCAGCGGCCCTCCCGCAGCGAGGCCTGCCACAGGTCCCAGCCGCCGGCACCGCCGGCACGGTCGCTGGCGAACACGATGCGCTGGCCGTCCGGTGACACGCTGGCACGGCCCTCGGCGGCCCGGGTGGACACCACGCCCATGCCTTCGATGCCGTATTCGCTCAACGCCATCGCCACGGGGGCGCAGAGTAGACTGGCAGCCAGTACCAGCAGGGTCGGGGCGGTTCGCATCGTCCGGGTCCATGCGCATCAGGGGCGCCCAGTGTAGGGCGTCTTCTTTGAAACGAACGAGGATTCCATGACCGATCGCTACGCTGTCTTTGGCCACCCTGTCGCCCACTCCAGATCGCCGGAGATCCACGCCGCGTTCGGCCGCCAGGAAGGGATCGCGGTGGATTACCGCGCCATCGACGCAGCCCCCGGCGACTTCGCCGCCGCGCTGGAGGCCTTCGCGGCCGAGGGCGGGATCGGCGCCAACGTGACCCTGCCGCACAAGGAAGCCGCCTTCGCGGCGTGCACCACGCTGACCGCGCGCGCCACCCGCGCCGGTGCGGTCAACACGCTGCTGCGCAAGGGCGAGCGCTGGCACGGCGACACCACCGATGGCGCCGGCCTGGTACGCGACCTGACCGATCGCCACAGCCTGGACCTGCGTGGGCGCCGCGTGCTGCTGCTGGGTGCGGGCGGCTCGGCGCGCAGCGTGGCCCCGTCGCTGCTTGATGCGGGCATCCGCGAGCTGGTGGTGGTCAACCGCACGCCGGAGCGTGCCGATGCGCTGATCGACGCCATGGGTGAACCGGGGCGTGCGCTGAGCCGCTACTGGGATGACCTGCGCGACCTCGGCGACTTCGAACTCATCATCAACGCGACCTCGGCCGGGCGTGACCGCGAGGCCTCGTTCACCCTGCCGCTGTCGCTGGTCAATTCGCTCACCACGGCAGTGGACCTGAACTACGGCGATGCCTCGGTGGCCTTCCTGGCCTGGGCGCGTTCGGCCGGCTGCCGCCACGCCATCGACGGCCTGGGCATGCTGGTGGAGCAGGCCGCCGAGAGCTTCCAGCAGTGGCATGAGGTACGCCCGCAGACCGATGCGGTGTACGCCACCCTGCGCGCGGCTTCGCCCTTGGCCGGGCAGGACTGAGCCGTGCCGACGCAGGACCTGCTCTCCGCCCTGCTCGGCGCGCTTGGAATGCGCCTGCCCGTGTTGATCGCTGCGTGCGTGGGACTGGTGTGGGTGTTCCCGGCCCCACGGGGCCCGGTGCGGACCGGTGCCTTGGCGGGGCTGGTGCTGCTGGCCAGCGCCAGCGTGCTCAACATGCTGGCGTCACTGGTGCCGGTATGGCTGCTCAAGGCCGGCGATTTCGCCCTGGTCGCCGCGCTCGGCGACGTGTTCGGCGGGGTGCGCCTGGTGCTGGGGCTGCTGGATGCCTTCGGGCTGGTGCTGGTGGTGTGGGCGATGACGCGCGCCATGCGCCTGTCCACGGCATCGCCGCCGGGATTGCCGTGATCGCACGGGCGGCCGCCCATGCAGCGGCCGCGCGCGGGCCGTCTGTGGTCCGCGCCTGACAGGTTCAGCGTGCCGCCGCAGTCGGGCGTGCCGGGCGTGAGACACTACGCAGCCTGATCCTGCATTGAAGATTCCGGCGTGACCGAACCCGTCGCCGCACCCCGCACGCTCGACGATGGCCTCAAGGATGCGATCCGCAAGGCCTACACCGCGCTGCAGGCCAACACCCCCGGCTTTGCCACCCGCCGCTCGCAGAGCCAGATGATCGGCGTGGTGTCGCGTGCGCTGTCCCGGAGTGGCGGCGTGGGCGTGGTCGAGGCACCGACCGGGGTCGGCAAGAGCCTGGGGTATCTCACCGCCGGCGTGCCCATCGCGCTGGCGACGAAGAAGAAGCTGGTCATCAGCACCGGTACGGTGGCGCTGCAGTCGCAGCTGGTCGAGCGCGATATTCCGAACTTCCTCAAGGCCACCGGACTGGACGCCACCATCGCGCTCGCCAAGGGTCGTACGCGCTACCTGTGCACGCGCAATGCCGCCGAAGCGCAGGGCGAGGGCGCGCAGAACGGGATGTTCGAGGACGACCAGGTGCTGTACGACCGGCCGCTGGCGCCGGTTGAAATGGATATCGCCGCGCGGCTCACGGCGGCCTTCACGTCCGGTGCGTGGGACGGCGACATCGACAATGCGCCGGAGACCATCAGCCCCGGGCTGCGCAGCCGCATCACCACGCCGGCCTCGGCCTGTGCGGGACGCCGTTGCGCCTACGCCGCGCAGTGCGCGGTACTGCGCTCACGCACCACCGTGCGCGATGCACAGATCGTGGTCACCAACCACGCGCTGCTGCTGTCGGCGCTGTCCATAGGGGAGAGCGACAACGGGCAGCCGTTGATCGCCCCGCCCTCGGACATGCTGCTGGTGCTGGACGAAGGCCACCATGTCGGCAACGTGGCGATCGACCAGGGCGCGGCCAGCCTGGCGCTGGATGACATGGCCAAGCGCGTGGGCCGGCTGCAGATCGTCATCGCCGGTGCCTACCGCGCCGTGGACAAGGACCGGCTGGGCAACCTGCTGCCGAACGAGGCCATCGAGGTGGCCACCGGCGTGGCCAAGCAGCTGCGCGCGTTCCGCGATCACGTCGAAGCGGTCTGGATGCCGGCACCCGCCGACGAGGAACCGATGTGGCGCGCCGCCAACGGGCGCCTGCCCGAGGCCTGGCGTGAGCCGATCGAAGCCCTCGCCGATGACACGCGCAGCCTCTACAACTGGGCCCATGCGGCCAACAGCCAGGTGGCCAAGGGCAAGCCGGACGATGCCGGCCGCGAGCGGCTGCAGCGCACGCTCGGCATGGCGCTGGAGATGATCGAGGGCCAGTACAACCTGTGGCAGGCGTGGCGCCGCGAGGACCGCGAAGGCGCACCGCCGATGGCGCGCTGGATCACGGCCACCCGTGATGGCGACCTGGTGCTGCACGGCTCGCCCGTATCGGCCGCGCACGTGCTTCGCAAGCTGTTGTGGGATGAAGTGGATTCGGTGGTGATGACCTCGGCCACGCTCACCGGTGGCGGTGATTTCCAGTCGCTGGCCATCGACAACGGCATCCCCGCCGAAGCGGAGATGGTCTCGCTGTCCTCGCCGTTCGACCTGCCCAACCAGGCCGAACTGATCGTGCCGCCGTTCCCGGTCACGCCCGATGACCGCGAGGGCCATCCACGCGAAGTGGCCCGCTACCTGGGCAAGGAACTGGACTGGAAGAAAGGCTCCATGGTGCTGTTCACCTCGCGCTGGAAGATGGAGAAGGTGGCCACGCTGATGCCGGCCGCCAAGCGCAAGCAGGTGCTGGTGCAGGGCGAGATGTCCAAGACCCGGCTGATCGACGAACACCTGCGCCGCGTAGCGGCCGGCGAGGGTTCGGTGCTGTTCGGACTGAACTCGTTCGGTGAAGGCCTGGACCTTCCGGGCGAAGCGTGCACGACCGTGGTGATCACCCAGGTGCCCTTCGCGGTGCCGACCGATCCGCAGACGGCCACGCTGAGCGAGTGGTTCGAGGCGCGCGGTCTGAACGCCTTCAACCTGATCGCCATTCCGCATGCGCTGCGCACGCTGACCCAGTTCGCCGGCCGCCTGATCCGCACCTCCACCGACACCGGCCGCGTGATCATCCTCGACTCGCGGCTGCTCACCCGCCGTTACGGCAAGCGCATCATCGATTCGCTGCCGCCGTTCAAGCGCACCATCGGCTGACCCTCACAGCAGCGAGGTGTCGCGCACCGCGCCCTTGTCTGCGCTGGTGGCCAGCAGGGCATAGGCTTTCAGCGCGCTGGTGACCTTGCGTGGGCGCGGTGCGCGCGGCGTCCAGCCCCGTGCATCGGCGTCGGCACGGCGCTGGGCCAGGACGGCCTGGTCCACCTGGAGGTCGATGCGCCGGGCGGGGATGTCGATACGGATGCGGTCACCGTCCTCCACCAGACCGATCAGGCCGCCGCTGGCGGCTTCCGGCGAAACATGGCCGATCGACAGTCCCGAGGTGCCGCCGGAGAAACGTCCGTCGGTGAGCAGCGCGCACTGCTTGCCCAGCCCCTTCGATTTCAGATAGCTGGTCGGGTAGAGCATCTCCTGCATGCCGGGGCCGCCCTTGGGTCCCTCGTAACGGATCACCACCACATCGCCGGCCTGCACGGCATCGTCCAGGATCCCCGCCACGGCCGCGTCCTGGCTCTCGAACACGCGTGCGGTTCCTTCGAACACATGGATGGACGCGTCCACGCCCGCGGTCTTCACCACGCAGCCGTCCACCGCCAGATTGCCGCGCAGCACCGCCAGCCCGCCATCCTGCGAATAGGCATGGGCCAGCGAGCGGATGCAGCCGCCCGCGCGGTCCAGGTCCAGCGAGGGCCAGCGCGTGCTCTGGCTGAAGGCGGTCTGCGTGGGGATGCCGGCCGGCCCCGCTGCGAAGAACGCATGCACCTGGGGATCTGCGGTGAGGGTGACGTCCCAGCGCTGCAGGGCATCGGCCAGCGTGGCGCTGTGCACCGTCGGCACCGAGGTATCGAGCAGGCCGGCGCGGTCCAGCTCGCCGAGGATGCCGAACACACCGCCGGCGCGGTGCACGTCCTCGACATGGTAGTCGGGCGTGTTCGGCGCTACCTTGCACAGCTGCGGCACGCGCCGTGACAGCGCATCGATATGGCCCAGGTCGAAATCCACTCCGGCTTCGCGCGCCGCAGCGAGCAGGTGCAGGATCGTGTTGGTGGAGCCGCCCATGGCGATGTCCAGCGTCATGGCATTGCCGAACGCGGCCGCCGTGGCGATGCCACGCGGCAGCGCACGTGGATCCTCACCGCCATACCAGCGATGGCACAGCTCCACGATCACCCGGCCGGCGCGTCGGAACAGCTGCTCGCGGTCGGCGTGCGTGGCCAGCGTGGTGCCGTTGCCGGGCAGCGACAGGCCCAAGGCCTCGGTCAGGCAGTTCATCGAGTTGGCGGTGAACATGCCCGAGCACGAACCACAGGTGGGGCAGGCGCTGCGCTCGTACTCGGCCACGGTTTCGTCCGAAGCGCCGGCATCGGCGGCGATCACCATCGCATCGACCAGGTCCAGCTTGTGGCCGGACAGCCGCGTCTTGCCCGCCTCCATCGGCCCGCCGGAAACGAAGATCACCGGGATGTCCAGGCGCAGCGCGGCCATCAGCATGCCGGGGGTGATCTTGTCGCAGTTGGAGATGCACACCAGGGCATCCGCGCAGTGGGCGTTGACCATGTATTCGACCGAGTCGGCGATGATCTCGCGGCTGGGCAGCGAATACAGCATGCCGTCATGGCCCATCGCGATGCCGTCATCCACGGCGATGGTGTTGAACTCCTTGGCCACGCCGCCGGCCTGTTCGATCTCGCGCGCCACGAGCTGGCCGAGGTCCTTCAGGTGCACGTGGCCGGGCACGAACTGGGTGAAGGAATTGGCGATGGCGATGATCGGCTTGTGGAAATCGCCGTCCTTCATGCCGGTGGCGCGCCACAGGGCGCGGGCGCCCGCCATGTTGCGGCCGGCGGTGGAGGTGCGGGAACGGTATTCGGGCATGGCGGGCAGTGACGGGCGAGCCGTGAAGACAGGGGGGTGGAGGGATCATCGCCATTTTTTTCGGTTGCTGCTGCAACCACAGCCCGGGCGCAGTAGGCCGGGAAGACCGCGCCGCCACGGCTGCCGTTCATGTTTGCGGCTGTGCCGACTTTGGTTGCACGCGCCGATGCGGCATCATTGCAGCGTTGATACGCACGAGAGGCATGAGGCCATGAAACGTTCCCGCACCACCGCACTGCTGCTGATGAGCGCTGCGCCGCTGCTGTTCACCGCCTGCCAGAAGCAGGAGCAGGTCCAGGTGCAGGAAGGCCTGTATACCTCGGTTGAAGCGTGCACCGAAGCCACTGCCGATCCGTCGGCGTGCCGCAATGCCTTCGCCGCCGCGCAGCAGCAGTCGGCCGATGCCGCACCGAAATACGCCAGCAAGGAGGCGTGTGCGAAGGAGTATCCGGCCGAGCAGTGCCAGGAGCAGCGCACGTCGGCGGGCACCTCGTTCATCGGTCCGATGATGATGGGCTTCTTCATGTCGCAGATGATGAACAGCGGTCGCGCTGGCCTGGCGCAGCAGGCCCCTGCGGCGAGCCCGGCGTTCCAGGACCGCAATGCCGGCTGGGCCCGTCCCGCTCCTGGCGGTACCGGTGGCCTGAACACGGCCAGCGGCATCGGTGCCGGCAAGGCCGGCCTGCAGCCGGTGAGCGCCACGCCGAACCGCGCTGTCACCGCGTCGCGTGCGGGGTTCGGCGGCACCAGCGCGCGCCGCAGTTCCAACAGTTTCGGCGGCTGATCCATGCAGCGCGTGCGCATTGCCGAGCGTGCCCAGTGGCGGGCACGCGCTGAAGAGGCGGGGTTCCGGTTCCACACCATCGACGGCCAGCCGTACTGGGACGAGACCGCGTACTACGCCTTCACCCTGCGCCAGATCGAGCAGGACATCGAAGATCCGAGTGCCGAGCTGCACCAGATGGCGATGGCGCTCGTCGACGACGTCGTCGCCTCCGATGCGTTGATGGAGCGCCTGGCGATTCCAGCGCATTACCGCGACTGGATCGCCGAGAGCTGGCGCCAGCGCCAGCCGCACCTGTACGGCCGCCTGGACCTGGCCTACGACGGCTCCGGTCCGGCCAAGCTGTACGAACTGAACTACGACACGCCCACCTCGTTGTTCGAAGCGAGTTTCTTCCAGTGGCAGTGGCTGGAGGAACAGCGCGAGGCGGGCCGCCTGCCCGCGCACGCCGACCAATTCAATGCCCTGCATGAAACCCTGGTGGCGCGCTTTGGCGAACTCGCCTCGCGGCTGCCGCCGCCGCTGTATTTCAGCGCGGTGGGCAGTTCGCAGGAAGACATCGGCACGGTGGAGTACCTGCGCGACTGCGCCGCACAGGCCAACCTGCATGGCGAGGGCATCGCCATCGAAGACATCGGACTGTCCGAGGATGGCCGCTTCACCGCTGTCGATGACACGGTGATCGGTACGCTGTTCAAGCTGTATCCGCTGGAAGACCTGATGGCCGAGGAATTCGGCCGCGCACTGCCGACCTCCGGCGTGCAGCTGCTCGAACCGGCCTGGAAGGCGGTGCTGAGCAACAAGGGCATCCTGCCATTGCTGTGGGAGCGCCACCGCGGCCACCCGAACCTGCTGGAATCGCACTTCGATGACGGCCGCGTGCTGGCCCCGGGCTGGGTGCGCAAGCCGCTGTTCTCGCGGGAAGGGGCCAACATCGAGATGCACCTGGCCGATGGCAGCGTGCAGCGCAGCGACGGTCCTTACGACGGCGCGGCGATCCTGCAGCAGGCCCACCCGCTGACCCGGTTCGAAGGAGGTTATCCGCTGATCGGCAGCTGGGTGATCGGTGACCAGGCCTGCGGCATCGGCATCCGCGAAGACGACAGCGCGATCACCCGTGACAGTGCGCGCTTCGTGCCGCACGCGATCATCGACGAAGCTCCGACGCAGATCTACGTGTAGGCCAGGGCGTGGGGTCGGGGCCGCCTACAGCAGGCCGCCGCGCTTGACCGCCAGGTAGCGTTCCACCAGCGCACCGGGCAGCGCGTCGGCGGTGACATCCAGCACCACCACCCCGTGGCTGCGCAATGCGTCGTGGGCCTGCGCGCGCTGCTCCAGGTACAGGGCGGCCGCGGCCGCCTGGGTGGCCTCCTCCAGCGTGTCCACCGGCGCATCCAGCACGCGGTCCAGCACCTGCTCGCGCAGGCTGGCCACGCACACCAGGTGGCGGCGCTGCAGCAGCTTGACCGCAGCCAGCAGGTCTTCGATGTCCTCATCGCGCACGTTGGTCACCAGCATCACCAGCGAGCGCCGTCGCTGGCGCAGCGCCAGCTCCGTCGCCGCGGCAAGGTAGTCGGTGGCCACCGGCTGCGGCTGCAGGTCATGGCTGGCCCGCAGCAGGTCGTCGATGGTGCCCATGCCTCGCTTCGGCGCGACCCAGCGGGCGTCGCCGCCGGTGGCGAACAGGCCGACGCCGTCGCCCTGGCGCAGCCCCAGATAGGCCACCACCAGCGCGGCGTTGAGCACGTGGTCGAAATGCGAGAGGCCGCCATCGCTGGCCATCATGCGGCGTCCGGTATCGATCACCAGCAGCATCTGCTGGTTCTTCTCGTCCTGGTACTCGCGCGATACCAGCCGCCGCGCGCGCGAGGTCGCCTTCCAGTCGATCTGGCGCAGGCTGTCGCCCACGCGGTACTCGCGCATCTGGTTGAAATCGGTGCCTTCGCCACGGCGGCGCTTGAGATGCGCCCCGACCATGCGCGAGGCCTGCTCGGCACTGGACAACGCGAAGCGGGTCAGCGGCACGAAGTTGGGAAACACGCGTACGTCCAGCGGCGGCGGCAGCGTGCGGCGCTGCCGCCACAACCGCCACGGCGAGCGCAGCCGCACGTGCGTGCCTTCGAAACGGAACGCGCCGCGCTGCTGGGGAACGACGATGTAGTGGAAACCACGCACGCTGCCAGGCACCAGCGACAGCCGGCGCGGCAGGCCTTCGCAGTGCCATGCCCCCGGCACCAGATCGAACACCTCCACCGCCATCGCGCGCGTGCTGTGCAGGCGCAGCGTCACCTCGCGCCGCACGCCGAGGGCGAGCGCTTCGGGCAGCTCGCGCTGCACCTCGGGCGAGGGCAGCCGGCGCAGGCGCAGCAGATCGATCAGCGCCACCACGAGCATGCCAGCGCCCACCGCCGGCCAGCTCCAGAGCGGCAGCGCGCCTGCCAGTATCGCCGCGCCGGTCGCGGCCCAGCCCAGCAACAGCCACAGCAGCAGCGCGGCCGGCCTCATCGACGCGGGGCTTCCACCTTGGTCAGCAGCGCGCCCAGCACATCGTCCGGTCCCTGGCCTTCGATCTGCAGCTCGGGCGAGAGCCCGATGCGATGCCGCAGCGCGGGACGGGCGATGTCACGCACATCGTCGGGCGTGACGAAATCACGTCCGGAAAGCAGCGCCTGCGCCCGCGCGGCGCGTACCAGCGCGATGCTGCCGCGCGGACCGGCGCCGACCGCGATGCCGGGCCAGCGACGGGTCGCGGCCACGATGCGCACCGCGTAATCGATGACCTCGGCATCGACCGTGATCGCAGACGTGGCCTGCTGCAGCGCCACCACCTCCCCGCGCGACAGGACGCGCGGTACCTGCTGCAGATCGAAATCCGAAGCGCTGTGGCCGGTGGTCACCGCATCCACCATGCGCCGCTCGTCCTCCAGCGAGGGGTAACCGATGATCACCTTCAGCAGGAAGCGGTCCATCTGCGCTTCGGGCAGCGGATAGGTGCCTTCCTGTTCAAGCGGATTCTGCGTGGCCAGCGCCATGAACGGCGGCGTCAGAGGGAACGACTCGCCCTCGATGGTCACCTGGCCTTCCTGCATCACCTCCAGCAGGGCGGACTGGGTCTTGGCCGGTGCACGGTTGATCTCGTCGGCGAGCAGCAGGTTGGTGAACACCGGCCCGCGACGGATCTTGAAGCTCTCGCTTTTCGGGTCATACACCGCGTGCCCGCTGACATCGCTCGGCATCAGGTCGGGGGTGAACTGCACACGCCCGTGGTCCAGTTCCAGCGCCTGTGCCAGCGCGCGCACCAGCAGGGTCTTGCCCAGCCCGGGCACGCCTTCGATGAGCACGTGGCCACCGGCAAGCAAGGCGATCAGGATCTGGTCGAGCACCTCGGACTGCCCGATGAACGCCTGGCCGACCGCGTCGCGGATGGCGTCCACGCGTTCGAGCAGCGTGGGGCCGCCCAGCGGTGGGGGCCGTGGCGAGGCAGGCGGCGGCGAGGGAAGGGTGGGGTCCAGTTCGGTCATAGCAGGCGTCTCATCTGGAGCAGCAGGGTGATCCGCGCCTTCAGCGCGGCCGTATCGTGGGGGGCGGGGGGCGTCAGTGCGGTCTGCACCTGCCCGCGTGGCCAGTGCAGCAACTCGGCGATGGCCTGCTCGCGTGCGGCGCCTTCCAGCACCGCCGCACTAGGCGCGCGCCGGTGCAGGCGGCGCAGGAACAGCTCGCGCACGGCCGCATGCAGGCGCGGTCCCTGCTGGTGTCGCAGCAGCAGTTCGCCGCTGGCGCGCACGTGTTCCAGCAGCGAACGCCGCTCATCCGGCGGTGTCGGCAGCAGGCTGCCAAAGCGCTGCGCGCGCGCCCACAGCCACGCCAGCAGGGCCAGCAGCAGCGGCAGCCACAGCGGCCAGCCCTCATGGACGATGCGCGCCCACAGCGAGGGCGAGCGGCTGGCGTATACCAGCCACATCGTGCCCTTGCCATAGTTCGGCGCCAGCAGGTAGCGGGTGAGATCGCGGTGCGCGCGATCGTAGAGGCCATCGCGCGGCGCGGCGGGATCGTAGGGCGGTCGGATGTCCAGCACGTCTGGTGACGCGCTGCCGTCCGGCATGCCCTTCATGAAGTCCATGTCCGCCAGGACGTCCACCAGGCCCTGGCCGCGGCGCAGCCGCACGAACACGTAGCCGGCCTCGCTTCGCCACGCACGCTGCACGTCGGCGTCGGCGGTCGGTTCGATCTGGAAGCGACGGCCGCGGCAGAACTCCACGTGGCCCGGATCGTCGGCCACGTGGAAGGGCTGGCATCTGCTCTCATGGCCGCGGCTGTCGATGCCCAGCGCCTGCAGCAGGCGCGGCTCGGCCGCAGTGGAGTCTGCGTCGGGCGGGGGCGTGCGCACCAGCAGGTGGCCACCGCTCTCCACCCAGGCCAGCAGGTGCCGCACCTGCGACGGTGCCAGCTCGGCGCTGTCCTGCAGCAGCACGACGGTGTCGCGCGGGCCGGGCGACATCGCTGCCCAGTCCAGCCGTGCGCGGCTGTGCACGGTCAGGCCGTCGGCGCGCAGCGCCTGTTTGAGCACGTACAGGGCGTTGTAGCTGGCTTCGCCCTTGGGCGGCAGCACCTTCGTTTCCGTGACCTTGTGATGGGTGCTGAAGAACACCAGCGCCAGCAGCAGCGCGATCCCCACGGCCGCCGCGCTCGCCAGCGCCCAGCGCACGCGCGGGCTCATGCGCGCCACCCGTACTGCACCTGCAGCCGCGAGGCCATCTCGTCGAAGTCCGCAAAGGTAGGCAGGCGGTCGGCATAGGCCGCGTACTGCCACAGGCGCACGACCGCGGCGAAGGCATCGCGGTCGGCCGCCTCGGGCATGCGCCGCGAGGCCCGCAGCACCTGCCCTTCGGTCGCCCCGGGTGGCAGTACCACGCTGGTGCGTTCGGCCACGGTGTCCACGCTTGCGCGATACAGCAGGGCCAGCGCCTGCCGTGGCCGTCCCTCCCGCCACAGGTGCCGCGCACGCGTGGCGATGTCCGGTGGCAGGGTGTCGGGCAGCACCAGGCTGTCCTCGGCGATGGCGCTGTGCACCGGGGCGCGGCGGCGTGCGGAACCGCGCATCCAGGGCAGCCAGCGCCGCACCGTGAGCAGCAGGACCAGTACCAGCAGTCCTACCACGAGCCACAATCCCCATTTGCTGACCAGCGCGATCAGCGCGGCCACCCCGGCGATCACCTCCGGCGGCAACGTGGTGTCGGGCCTGGTTTCACGCGCTTCGGTGGGCGTGTTGCGCTCCCAGCGCGTGCCGGTCTGGACCGGCCGCTGCAGGGGGTCTTCATACGCGCGCTGCACTGCCTGGCGGAATCCTCCGGTGTCCACCGGCGCATTGCCGAAGACGCCGGCTGGCGTGTCGTCCGGCTGCCGCACGGCGTTGCTTCGCGCCTGCGCCCGTTTGCGCAGCGCGGGCATGGCCTGTGCGTGCTGCTTGCGATTAGGGCCCGTGGCTTCGGTGACATTGCCTTCGTCGCCGGGCGTGGCGGCGTGATGCTTCAGCGGCTTTTCCGGCACGCTCCCATCGCTGGCCTGCGCGTGCACGGCACCGGGCCACAGCGGCAGCAGGGCGACCGCCAGCACCACCACGGCCACCGGTGCGCTGCGCTGCAGACGGGCACGGAGGCGACGGAAGCTGATCTCCACGTCCCAGGCTTCCATCTGCGAACGGCGGTTGAGGTACATGCCAAAGCCGGCGCCCACGTAGAATGGACCGATGGTGCAGGCCGCCAGCCACCACAGCAGGTTGAGGCCCAGCCTGGCCCACGCCGGGGTATCGCGCTGGATCATGTCCCAGGCCGCGCGCCACGAATCGGACATCAGCTCCAGCGGCATGAACAGGAACACCGCGGCCAGTGCGCCGGCCACCAGCACGGCTTCAAAGACCAGGCAGAGTACGGTGAGCACCATCGTCGGACCGCCCGCCGTCGCCAGCACCGCCTGCCGGCGCTGCGCGCGCTGGGCCGCATCGGCGCCTTCGAGCAGGTTCACCGGCAGGCATACCGCGCGGAACGGGCTCAGGCGCCGCCAGCCGAGATACCCCCAGAACCCGCGCACGTCCCACTGCCGCTGCGCGCACAGCGCCTGGCGCACGCCCACCGCATCACCGAACACGTCGCGCGAGAGCACGTACAGCGTGATGCGTTCAAAGACCGGCTTGCACCACCACATCGCCAGCCAGGCCCAGCCGAAGGCGTCGCCGTGCCACCATGCCAAACCGTTGAACAGCGCGAACAGGGGCAGCCCGGCCAGCAGCCAGACACCCCACGCCGTACGCCCCTGGCGGCGGGCCAGGGCGGTCCCCAGTTCCATCGCCTCGAAGCTGCTGCGCTCGCGCAGCACCACGTTGAGCTGGTCAATCTGCACGCGGCCCCCCGCGTCCACCCCGCCACAACCACGCCAGCACCGCCGTCCACAGCACCGCAGCCACGCTGTACTTGCCCCACGCCGGCACCTCGGCGATGGAGGACCAGAAGGCTTCGATGAAGGCAGCCACCAGCAGCATCGCCACGATGCCCAGGCACAGCCGGGCACCGGCCTTGCCCCCTTCTATCAGGGCATCCCGGCGGCGTTGGCGGCCCGGTGCCAGCAGGCGCATGCCGAGCTGCAGGCCCGCGCCACCGGCGATCACGATGGCGGTGAGCTCGAACGCGCCGTGGCCGGCCACGAAGCGCCAGAACGGATCACCATGCCCGATCCGCTGCAGGTGGCCGGCCGCCGCGCCGATGTTGAGGCCGTTGAACAGCAGCACGAACACCGTGCCCACACCCGCAAGCAGCCCGCTGGCGAACGTGCGCAGGCCGATGCTGATGTTGTTCATGATGTAGTAGCCGAACATCATCCAGTCATCGCCACTGTCGCGGCCCAGGCGCGGGTTGGACGGGTCGTACATGCGCTCCAGGTCCGCCACGGCCGTGTTGCTCATCAGCAGGTGGATCAGCTCCGGATAACGCTGCACCAGCACGAAGCTGGCCACCAGCGGCACGCCCAGCAACGCCAGCGAGACCCACATGGCCGTGGCGTGGTCACGCACCAGCTGCGGGAAATCGGCGAGCAGGAATTCGGGAATCCGTCGCCAGCGGAAGCGCGGTGTGCGGTAGAGCGCGTTGTGGCCTGCCTGCATCAGCTGCTGCAGGCGGGCCACCAGCTGGGGGCTGTAACCACGGCGCCGCGCCAGCGCCAGGTGCTGGCAGAGCCGCCGGTAACGCTGCGGCACCTCGCCGTCGGCGATCGCCGCCGGGGCACCCTCGGCCATCGCCGGCACGCGGCGTGCGCTGCGCCGGCCGTGCAGCAGCCAGTACTCCAGCTCACGCCATTCCTGCTCGTAGCGGGCGACGAACTGCTCCTGTTTCATCGGCGGCCCAGCAGCCAGTTGGCCATGGCATACAGGCGCAGCACGCCGGCCTGTCCACCGGCACCGGTCAGGGGCACGGCCAGTGCCGCCAGTTCCTGCTGCCGCTGCGGCGACAGGCGCGGCGCGCGCTCGGCGAAGGCCATCACGGCGGCCTGCTCCAGGGGCTGCAGCGGCACCGCCGGGGCCAGCACGCTGTCGATGGTGGTCGGCGCCAGGCCCGGTGCGGCCGCGGCATGCACCACCACGGTGCCGGCCACGAGGTCGCCGAGGCGCCGGCCATGGCGATCGAACAGACTGCTCAGCAGCCCCACCGCATACCCGAGCGGCAGCATGTCCACGGTACGCAGCAGGTTGCGGGTGACCGCGGCATTCCAGCCGATCGGCGCGCCATCCTGCGCCACCACCCGCAGGCCGAGGAGGCGCTTGCCAACGGTCTGGCCCCACAGCGCTTCCAGCACGATGGTGTAGGCCCAGGTCAGCAGGAACATCAGGATCAGGTACAGCCCGCGGCCGAAGCCACCGCCCAGCGCGAGCGGGACCGAGAGTACGGTCAGCGCGCCCAGGCGCACGCCAAGGTCCACCAGCCAGGCCAGCGCACGCGGGACCGGGCCGGCCACCGGAAGCTGCAGCGGCACGCCTTCCGGCGTGATCACCTCACGGTAGGTGTCCAGCATGGGAGCCGGCGTCACGGCGCAGGGGCTGGGCAGGGGTACCGGAGTCCTCTCCGGCTGGCATGCAGGGGCATGGCGTCTCGACGTCGTCCTGGTCGGTGCCCGACTTTAGCAGAGTCACCCCCGGCGGACGCTTCCGGGCACGGCGCACCGTCAGGCCAGGTACTCGTCCTTCAACCGCACGTAGTGGTCGGCCGAGTAATGCAGTGCCTCGATTTCCTTGTCGCGCAGCAGGCGCGCCGGGCGTGCCGGATTGCCCAGCCACAGCTCGCCCTCGCCGACCACCTTGCCCGGGCCCACTACGGCGCCGGCACCGACGAAGCCATGCATCGACACCCGCGCGCCATCCAGGATGCACGCACCCATGCCGATCAGGCTGTAATCGCCGATGGTGCAGGCGTGGATGATGCAGCCGTGCCCGACCGTCACGCCTTCGCCGATCAGCGTGGGATGGCCGGCTGCGTTGAACGGGCTGTGATGGCTGACATGGATGATGGTGCCGTCCTGCACGTTGGTGCGTGCGCCGATGCGCACATGGTTGACGTCGCCACGGATCACCGTGCCGGGCCACACGGACACATCCTCGCCCAGCTCGACATCGCCGATGATCGTGCAGGCAGGGTCCACGTAGGCGCGCGCGCCAACCACCGGCAGCGTGCCGCGGAACGGGCGGAGTGAGGTCATGGGTGGGGCTCCTGCAGGATGGGGAAGATCAGGCCACGCGGCCGCGCCGCGCACGCTCCAGATGCACCAGCAGCAGCGAGATCGCCGCCGGTGTCATGCCGGGAATGCGCTGGGCCTGGCCGATGGTCTGCGGGCGCACGCGCTCGAGTTTCTGCAGGGCCTCGGCGGAGAGCCCGCGCACGCTGGCGAAATCGAACGCGGCATCGATCGCCGTGCGCTCGTGGCGTTGCTGGCGCTCGATCTCATCGCGCTGGCGGTCCAGGTAACCGGCGTACTTCACCCCGATCTCCACCTGTTCGGCCACCTTGGCATCGTCCACCGCCGGGCCCAGCGAGGGCACCTGCATCAGCCGGGCATAATCCAGTTCGGGGCGTTTGATCAGGTCCAGCACCGTGGTCTCGCGGCTCACCGCCACCCCCAGGACCTGCTCCACCTCACGGCCCAGCGCGTTGCCCGGGGTCACCCACACGGCCCGCAGCCGGGCACTTTCGGCGGCCACGGCGGCCTGCTTGGTCTCGAACGCCGCCCAGCGCCGGTCATCCACCAGGCCCATGCCGCGGCCGACCGGCGTCAGGCGCTGGTCGGCGTTGTCCTCGCGCAGCTGCAGTCGGTACTCGGCACGGCTGGTGAACATGCGGTACGGCTCGGTGGTGCCGTGGGTGATCAGGTCATCCACCAGCACGCCGAGGTAGGCCTCGTCGCGGCGCGGGCACCAGCCCTCCAGCCCCTGCACCTGGCGCGCGGCGTTCAGGCCGGCGAGCAGGCCCTGCGCCGCCGCCTCCTCGTAGCCGGTGGTGCCGTTGATCTGCCCGGCGAAGAACAGCCCCTGGACCGTTTTGGTTTCCAGCGTGGCCTTCAGTCCGCGCGGGTCGAAGTAGTCGTATTCGATGGCATACCCGGGCCGGGTGATGTGCGCGTTCTCGAAGCCACGGATGCTGCGCACCATCGCCAGCTGCACATCGAACGGCAGCGAGGTGGAGATTCCGTTCGGGTAGATCTCCACGATGCCCAGTCCCTCGGGCTCGACGAAGATCTGGTGGCTTTCCTTCTCGGCAAAGCGCACCACCTTGTCTTCGATGGACGGGCAGTAACGCGGACCGATGCCCTCGATCTGCCCGCTGTACAGCGGCGAGCGGTGCAGCGATTGGCGGATGATCTCGTGGGTACGCGCGCTGGTATGGGTGATCCAGCAGCTCACCTGTGGCGGATGCTCGTCCACCGAGCCCAGGAAGGACATCACCGGGCGCGGGTCATCGCCGGGCTGCTCGTCCATCACGGTGTAATCCAGCGAGCGCCCGTCGATACGCGGCGGCGTGCCGGTTTTCAGGCGATCCACCTGGAAGGGACGCTCGCGCAAGCGTGCGGCGAGCGTGGTGGCCGGCGGGTCACCCATGCGTCCGGCGGCATACTGGGTGGGGCCTACATGGATCCTCCCGGCCAGGAAGGTGCCGGCGGTCAGCACCACGGCCGCCGCGTCGAAACGCAGGCCGGTCTGGGTGAGCACACCGCACACGCGGTCGCCCTCGATCACCAGATCGTCCACGGCGGCCTGGAAAACCGTCAGGTTCGGCTGCGATTCGACGATCGCCCGGATCGCCATGCGGTACAGGTTGCGGTCGGCCTGGCAGCGGGTGGCGCGCACGGCCGGGCCCTTGGACGCGTTCAAGGTGCGCCACTGGATGCCGGCACGGTCGGCGGCATGCGCCATGGCGCCGCCGAGGGCGTCGATCTCCTTGACCAGATGGCCCTTGCCGATGCCGCCGATCGCCGGATTGCAGCTCATCGCGCCCACGGTCTCGATGTTGTGGGTCAGCAGCAGGGTGTGCGCACCGGCGCGTGCCGAGGCCAGTGCGGCTTCGGTGCCGGCATGGCCACCGCCGATGACGATGACATCGTAGCGCTGGAAGGAATCAGTCATGGAAGGACATTCGCAGGGGGTCAGGTGCCGCAGGTCGGGCGCCGGGGGTGGTGATTTTAGCGCCAATCACGGCCCGCGCCGAAAACGACCCTAAAGTTGGCATGTTTCCTGCGGATAACTATTCAGCACTCAACGTGATCGGCGCCTCAGGCGCTACGGACCGGAATTGGAACAGGGGCTGGTCCAGATGCACGCGGGGGAAGCGAAGGGCCGGCAGTCGGGGGACTGTCCGGCCCGGTTTTTTTCCAGCACCGGTGAAACACAAAGGCCCCGCTTGCGCGGGGCCTTTGCTTTCAGAGGTGCCGACATCCGACAGGGCCGGAACAGGGGGGATCCAGATGTTCCCGGCGGATATCGGCATGGAACGGGGTGACCTGCCGCGTCGTTTTTGTCACTTTAGGACGCTGCGGGGCACTGCGCGATCAGCTTGCCGCTTCTTTGAAAGCTGATCAAGCGGTTTTCAGCGTTCAACCTGCCGTTCTGTGGAGCGGTTCATGTTTCGCCACGGCGAGCCGCTCGGACGCGGGCTTGCCGGACGCGGCGGCGGAGAGGGACGTGACTGCGGCGGCGGCGACGGACGGTTCCCGCCCATGCTCGGGCGCGGACCGGCGTTGCCATCCATGTTGCGCCAGGGCGAGCCGCTCTGGCGCGGCGGCCGCGGCCGATCCGGCGGTGGACGGTGGCCCCCCTGCGGCGGACGATGATTGTGCGGCGGGCGGTAGTTCGGGTACGGGCGGTAGACCGGGTACCCACCGCCATAGTAGCCGCCACCGTAATAGCCACCCCCGCCGTAGTAGCCGCTCCCATAACCATAGGGATAGCTGGAGGGGTAGCCGTAGGGATACCGGTACTGGGTGGAGGGCGTGCCGTGGTAGTAGCCGCTTCCGCCGCCACCGCCGCCACTACCGACATAGTCGTACGTCGCACAGCCGGACAGGGCCAGCAACAGGCCTCCGGCGAGAGTCAGACGGATCTTCATGATGGGTGCCCCCCAGGGTTCTGTACCCCAGCTTCGGCCGAGCGCGTTGAATACGCCCTTAACTCGGAAGACAAAGCATGAACGGCGGATTTTAGCCAGCCCGTTCCGGCCTGCACGCGAGCGCAAACGCACGCCGGGCTTACGTTAATCTCTGTGCATGAATGAGGTGTTGCTGCCCCGCACTGAAGACCTGCTCGCCGCCGCCGCGCGGATTGCGACGCACGCCACCGTGACGCCGGTACTGCGTTCGCTTGCGCTGGATGCGCTCGCCGGCCTGGACCTGTCGATGAAGGCCGAGCACCTGCAACGCACCGGGGCCTTCAAGTTCCGGGGCGCCTGCAATGCCGTGTGGGCGCTGACGGACGAACAGGCCGCGCGGGGCGTGGTCACGCATTCCTCGGGCAACCACGGGGCGGCGCTGGCGCTTGCCGCCCGCACGCGCGGGATCGCCTGCCATGTCGTGGTACCCGAAGGCGCCGTGGCCGCCAAGCTGGACAACATCACCCGCCACGGCGCCACGTTGTGGCGGTGCGCACCGACCATCGCCGCGCGCGAACGGATGTGCGCCCAGGTGCAGGCCGAGACCGGCGCCACGCTGGTGCATCCCTACGCCAATACCGAGGTCATGGCCGGGCAGGGCACCGCGACGCTGGAGCTGTTGCACGCGGTGGGACCGCTGGATGTGATGGTGGTGCCGGTCGGTGGCGGTGGGCTGGCCGCCGGCACGGCGCTGGCGCTGCAGCATGCCGCGCCCCAGAGCCGCCTGCTGCTGGCCGAGCCCGCCGGCGCGGCCGACACCGCCCGCTCGCTGGCGGCCGGTGCGCTGCGCCTGGAGTTCACGCCGCAGACCCTCTGCGACGGCCTGCGCGGCACCCTGGGCGCCCCCAACTTCGCCGTGCTGCGCGCCGCAGGCGCCGACGTGGTAGTCGTGGAAGACGCCGCGACCGTGGCCGCCATGCGCCTGCTCTGGCAGGTGACCAAGCAGGTCGTGGAGCCTTCTTCGGCCATCGCGCTGGCGGCGGTGCTGGCCCACCGCGACGCACTGGCCGGGCTGCGCGTGGGACTGGTGCTGTCCGGTGGCAATGTCGATCTGGACGCATTGCCCTGGGGGGGCCGATGAGCCGCCGCCGCACCGGCGTGCTGGGGTGGCTGTGGCGCCTGTTCCTGCTGGTGCTGGCCTGGCTGCTGGGGGTGACCGCGTGGATCGTCTGGGTGGGTGAGCGAGACCAGGCCGGTCGTGCCGACGCGATCATCGTGCTCGGCGCGGCCGCCTACGATGCCAAACCCTCGCCGGTGTTCCAGGAGCGCATCCGCCACGGCCTGGATCTGTACCGCGCCGGTTACGCACCCCTGCTGATCTTCACCGGCGGCTACGGCGGCAGCGGTGCACGCTTTTCCGAGTCCCAGGTGGCGCGGCGCTATGCGATGAAGGAAGGCGTACCGGACGATGCCATCCTGATCGAAACGGCTTCGCGCAACACGGTGCAGAACCTGGAAGAAGCCAAGCGGCTGATGGACCAGCGCGGCATCGGCCGGGTGATCATCGTCAGTGATCCGCTGCACATGGCGCGCGCGCTGCGGCTGGCACGTGCGCTGGACATCGACGCGCTGGCGTCATCCACGCCGAGCACGCGTTTCCGCAGCTTCCATACCAGCTGGCGTTTCCTGGCGCAGGAAATCTATTTCTTCCATCGCGACCTGCTCACGGGCCAGGCACGCTGACCGGACCGCCGACCGGTCAGGGCGTCCGGCGGCGGATCGGAATGGCCGCGACGGGCATGCTGGCGATGTCTTCGCCCTGGCCGCGGATCGGGGCGCCGGGCGGTGGCGCCCAGGCGTGCGCATAGATCACCTCCCAACTGCTGGGCAGCGTGCCGTCGGCGCGGCGCAGCGGCTCGTAGGCCTGCGCCGCGGCGGAAAAACGCGCGCGTCCGGTAAGCGTGCGGCGCCGGTCCTGGCGCGCATTGGTGGCGCCGAGCGCGCGCAGCTCGCGCATCAGGGCGGGCAGGTCCGGGTAGGTCAGGGTGAACAGGTCGCGGTCCAGGACCGGATCACGGAAGCCGGCCATCATCAGCGCGTCGCCGAACTGCGCGATCGGCGCGAAGCGGCTGACGTGCGGCACGTTGTCCGTGCTGGCGAAGGCCTCGTTGAGTTCGATGAGCGTCTCCGGGCCGAAGCTGGAGCTCAACAGCAGGCCGCCGGGCCGGAGCACGCGGCGGAAGCCGGCGAACACGGCCGGCAGGTCCTCCACCCAGTGCAGGCACAGGTTGCTGAAGATCAGATCCACGCTGTTGTCGGCCAGCGGCAGCGCGGCCGCATCGGCGGCCACGCGCTGGAAGGGCTTCCACCAGCCGGCCTGGCGCCGTGCCTGGCGCAGCATCGCCGGGGCTGCATCGAGGGCGATCACCTGGGCCTTCGGCCAGCGCTTTTTCAAGGCGGCCGCACCGTGTCCGGTGCTCGCGCCGACGTCCAGGATGACCTCCGGCGTGCGTGACTCCAGGTAGTCCAGCGATTCCATCAGGCGGGTGCGCACCTCGCGGTGCAGGGCGGCAGCGCCATCGAAGGTGGCGGCGGCCCGCGCGTGGGCACGGCGGACATGCGAAGGATCGTGGCGGGGGTCCATGGACATCTCGTTTCAGCAGGCCAGCGTCAGAACGTGCCCGGGTAGGCGCCGCCGTCGATCAGCAGGTTCTGCCCGGTGATGTAGCCGGCGTGCGCGCTGCACAGGAACGCGCACGCCGCCCCGAACTCATCGGGCTGGCCGAAGCGCCCGGCGGGAATGGCACGCTGCTTCTGCTCGGCGATGGCCTCGGCAGGCAGCCCCTGCTGGCGCGCGGTGTAGGCGAAGTTGCCACGCAGGCGGTCGGTGTCGAACTGGCCCGGCAGCAGGTTGTTGAGGGTGACGTTGGCCTGCACGGTGCGCCGCGCCAGTCCGGCAACGAAGCCGGTCAGCCCGGAGCGCGCGCCGTTGGACAGGGCCAGGATGTCGATCGGTGCCTTCACCGCAGAGGAGGTGATGTTGACGATGCGGCCGAAACGGCGCTCGATCATCGCATCCACGGTAGCGCGGATCAGGGCGATCGGCGCGAGCATGTTGGCATCCAGCGCGGCGATCCAGTCCTCGCGCTCGAAATCGCGGAAGTCACCCACCGGCGGACCGCCGGCGTTGGTGACCAGGATGTCCACCTGCGGGCAGGCGGCGAGTGCGGCCGCACGACCGGCTTCGGTGGTGATGTCGGCGGCCACGCCCTGTACCTGGCCGGCACCGGGCAGGGCGCGCAGCTGCTCGGCGGCCTGCTGCAGCGCGGTCTCACCGCGGCTGACGATGACCAGGTGGACGCCCTCGGCGGCGAGGGCACGCGCGCAGCCCAGGCCCAGGCCTTTGCTGGCCCCGCAGACCAGTGCCCAGCGACCGGCGATTCCCAGATCCATGTTGCGTGTCTCCCGTGCAGCGAAGGCTGCATTCTCGCCGATCTGCTCAGGACAGCGTGGCAACGAACTGTTTCATGAGGCTGGCGACCTCGTCCGGCTGTCCCAGGAACGGTGCGTGGCCGCCCTGGGCCACGGTGACCACGCGGGCGCGGGGGGCCAGCGCTGCGCAGGCCTGCAGCGCCGCCGGGGAGGCGAGCCGGTCACGCTGCCCGGCCAGCCACAGGCTCGGACACGGCAGGCCCGGGAGCGCGCCGCGCAGGTCGGTGCCCTGCAGCAGGGCCAGCCCTTCGGTCAGTGCACGCGGCGCCGGCGGACCGCTGGCGAGCAGGCGCTCGCGCAGTGCCTGCAACGGCTCGGGCGGTCCCTTGGCGGCCATCAGGTCCAGCGCCAGGAACCTGTCCAGCGTGGCCGGAAACTTTGTGGCCAGGTCGTGCGCGAGATGTGGCAGCACCGCCGGCTCACCGCCATGGGGCCAATCGGCGCTGCGCTGGAAGCGCGCCGAGCCGGCGATCATCACCAGGCCGCGGACACCCGGAAGCGTGGCCGCCGCGTGCAGCGCGAACAGGCTGCCCAGCGACCAGCCACACCACACCGCAGGCGGCGTGCTGCGCGCGACGGCATTGACCACATACGGCAGGCGCAGCGGCGTGGTGTCCTCGAAGCTGTGGCCATGGCCGGGCAGATCAACGATGTGCAGGGTCAGGTGGTCGGCGAGGCGTTCGGCCAGCGGCGCGAACACCTCGCCCTGCAGGCCCCAGCCATGGATCAGCACCAGGTCCGGCCCGCTGCCGGTGATACGGATATGCATTGTCTTCCCTCAGGCCTGCAGCGCGGTGACGGACACACCGCTGTCCTGCACGCCGTCGCGCGCGAAGGCGAGCGCGTCCAGCAGGTGCGCCACCTGCCCGTGCGAATGCAGGGCGGACAACAGCACCCGCAGATGGGCCGGCGCGGCGGCGCGCGCGGGCACCGCATCCACCCACCAGCCTGCGTGTTCCAGGGCGGTGGCCAGCGCGTGCGCCTGCGCATCGCTCTCGCACAGCACCGGCTGGATCGGCGTTTCCGACGCGCCCAGGACCAGGCCGAGGCGTCGCGCCTGTGCACGGAACTGCTGCACGCGTTCGCCGACTTTTTCGCGGCGCCAGTCATCGCGACGCGCCAACCGCAGCGATGCCAGCGCCGCCGCCGCCAGCGCAGGCGGCATCGCCATGCCATCGGTCTGCACGCCTGCGGTCACCGCGATGTGCTGCACCAGCGTGGCATCGCCGGCGATCAGCGCGCCGTGGCTGCCCAGCGCACCGTCGAGCGCGACCAGCCGCAGCGGCACGTCGGCCACGTCCAGGCCGGCGGCGGCGATGCTGCCACGGCCCTGCTCACCGAGCAGGCCACAGCCCTGCGCATCGTCCACGTACAGCAGCGCGGACTGCAGGCGCGCCAGCAGCGCCAGCGAGCGCAGCGGCGCGAGCTCGCCATCGCCGCTGAACACACCTTCGCTGACCACCATCGCCACCTGATCGGGCGCACTGCGAAGCTGGCGCATCGCGCCCTCGGCATCCTGGTGGGGATAGCGGCGCAGGCGCGCGCCGGCCAGGCGGGTGGCGTCCAGCAGGCTGCGGTGGTTGCCGGTGTCCTGCACACAGAGGTCGTCCTCTTCGCACAGCAGCACCTGCTGCACGGCGAGGTTGGCGGCATGGCGGCTTTCGAACAGCACGGCATCGGGAACGTCCAGCCATTGGGCGACCTCGCGCTCGAGTGCCTCGTGCAGCGCGTGGCGCCCGGCGCCGGCGAACGCGCCCTGTGCGCCGATGCCATCGCGCGCGGCGGCATCCTGCAGCGCGTTGATCACGCCGAACTGCTGGCCAAGGCCGAGGTGATCGGTGCTGTTGAACGCGGTCAGCCAGCGGCCCTCGATCTCCACCCGAACACCGTCGCGCCGGCCCACGACCGGCGCCGCCGAGCCCTGCAGTGGCACGGCGTGCAGGGAACGCTGGGCGTGGACGCGCGCGGACAGTTCGGGACGGGCCATGACGGTGGCGGGGTGGTCAGGGAGGGGCGGCTAGCGTAGCGCGTCGTGCCGATGCGTGCGCGGCGGCGCCGAGCGCCGCGCACGCTGGCTGGGGCACCGCTGACCCGCGCCGCCGCGGTGCCCCGACAGCCATGGGGCCCGCTTGCGCGCACGCTGGATGGCCCGCGCCGCGAAAGGTTCCGCTGATGCTCCGCTTGCCGCTCCAACGCTGCGCCCGCGCGCTCGCACGCCAGTTGTTTCCCTCGCGCTGCCAGATCTGCGGCGACCGCGGCGCGCTGGACCGTGAACTGTGCGTGGCCTGCAGCCTGGCGCTTGCCTGGCACACCGATGCCTGCCCCCGCTGCGCCGCGCCGCTGCCCGACGAGGCCGATGACCTCTGCTTCGACTGCCAGGAAGCACCGCCACCGCTGCAGGCGTGCTGGGCCAGCCTGCGTTACGAGGGCGCCCTGCCGATGCTGCTGCGGCGCTTCAAGTTCCATGAAGACCTCCCGGCGGGGCGTCTGTGCGCGCAGCTCATGCAGGCGTCTCCGCCGCCGTGGGACGTGCCGGTGCTGTGCGCGGTGCCGCTGCATGTCCAGCGCCTGCGCCGCCGCGGCTACAACCAGGCCGGTGAGCTGGTGCGGTTGCTGGGGGCACCGCGCTGGGACGGGCTGCGCCGCATACGGGCCACCGCGCCGCAGTCGGAACGCAACGCGGCTGATCGTCGGCGCAACCTGGTCGATGCATTCGCCGTGGTGGGGCGCGTGCCCCCGGCCGTGATCCTGGTGGACGATGTCATGACGACCGGCAGCACGCTCGCGGCGGCGGCCGAGGCCCTGCACGCCGCCGGCTGTCGTGAGGTCCGCGCTTGGGTCTGCGCGCGGGTGCCCTGAGCGCCCGCTGCGGCACGGGCCCGGAAGACACGCGCATGAAAAAGCCGGCGCTGAAGACTCAGCGCCGGCTCCGATGTACCGCGAAGGTGCGGAGATCAGCCCTTCATGGCGTGCTTGCGGGCACGCATGATGTTGTGGCATTCCTGCACTTCCGGGAACAGCTGGGTGACTTCCTGGCGGGCAGCCGGGGTCAGGTCGGCGTCCTGCAGGGCGTCCTTGAAGGCGGCCAGCAGGCGATCTTCCGACTCTTCCAGCTCGGCCACGTAGCCGTAGTTGGTGTCACCGAAGGCGGCGCGGACTTTGCCGTACATCGTCTGCATCTTGCCGCGCAGGGTGCCGTGCTGGGCCGGCTCGCCACCGGTGGCGGCAACGGTGCTGCTCAGCGAGGCGATGATGCGGCCCTTGACGCCGGCGATGCGGGTGAACAGCGCCTTCAGCTCGGCATCCTGGACCTTGCCGGCGGCTTCGTTGTAGAAGTCCTGGCCGTCGCGGGCGATCTCGATCAGGTCGTTGAGGTTGTGCTCGGTCTTGGAATCGGTGCTCATGGTGTGTGCTCCTGTGGTCTCGTAGGTCAGCGTCGCGTTCGTCGTGTCGCTGTACGGCCCCACCTTGGAACAGGTGGGATCTACCGCAGGTGACGATGAATTGATGGGGCCGTCATCTGTCTCAACCAAAGGTCAACGACGGGCTCACGTGTCCGGATTGACCCTTGATCGTCGTGAGCAAGGCCTCAGCCACGGCCAGGTCCACCGCACGGCCATCGAAGATCGTGCAGGCACGGTTCAATGAAACGCAGGCGCAGGTGATGAACAGCGAGGTGATCCGGAGGGCGGCGATCGGGCGTCCCGACGTGCGTGGCCACCTGGGCGGCAGGCCTGCTGGAGATGGTGCGCCCGGAGGGATTCGAACCCCCGACCAATGGCTTCGGAAGCCACTACTCTATCCGGCTGAGCTACGAGCGCGTTGTGCAGTCTCCCCGCCACCGGCAGCGGCCGGGGAGCGGACCCGCATTCTATCCACTTTCGGACGATAAATCTCCCCCGACGTGGCGGGCGCGGACCGGACCGCGCTCAGCGCAGCGCCAGGTCCACGGCGAGGCCGGCGAACAGCGCCGCCCCGACCCAGTTGTTGTGCAGGAAGGCCTTGAAACACGGCCCGCGCTCACGGTTGCGGCACAGCCAGAACTCGTAGGCCACCAGCACCGCCGCCACGGCCACGCCACCGAAGTAGGACGCGCCAAGCCCGGCGCGGAGTCCTACCAGCGCCATCGTGGCCAGGAACAGGGTGTACAGGATGCCCTGGATCACCAGGTCCAGATCGCCGAAGAGGATCGCGGTGGAATGCGATCCCATCTTGAGGTCATCCTCGCGGTCGACCATGGCGTACCAGGTGTCGTACGCGGTAGACCACAGGATGTTGCCCGCATACAACAGCCAGGCCAGCATCGGCACTTCGCCCTGCACGGCGGCGAAGGCCATCGGGATGCCCCAGCCGAACGCCATGCCGAGGTAGACCTGAGGCAGGTGGGTATAGCGCTTGAGGTAGGGGTAACTGGCTGCCAGGAAGATGCCGACGACGCTCAGTGCCACCGTCAGGCCATTCAAGGTCAACACCAGCGCGAAGGCCACCACCATCAGCACGGCGAACAGCAGCAGGGCGTGCCGCCCACGGATCGCACCGCTGGCCAGCGGACGGTCCCGGGTGCGCTCCACGTGCGGATCCAGCCAGCGGTCGGCGTAGTCGTTGATGACGCAGCCAGCCGAGCGGGTCAGCCACACCCCTGCGGTGAACACGAACAGCGTCCACCACGGCGGCAGGCCGCCGGCTGCCAGCCACAGCGCCCACCAGGTCGGCCAGAGCAGCAGCAACGTGCCGATGGGACGGTCGGCGCGCATCAGGGACCAGTACTGCCGCCAGCGCGGTACGGCCGGTTTCACCGGCGCGGAAAAACGTTCGTATGCCATCTGCCAAGGATACCGCCTGCACGGGGCAAGCCTGCTCCTGCGCGAGGGCAGGGATGGCGGTCGGCGCGGTGCGGTAGAATCCGGCGGACCGGGCGCGCCGGCCGCAGACGCCCGTCCGCACAGCCGCGCGGTGCCTGAAACGAAGGATGTCGAGCATGAAGATCGCCGTTGCCGGAACCGGGTATGTGGGCCTGTCCAATGCCGTGCTGCTTGCCCAGAACCACGAGGTGGTGGCGCTGGACATCGATGCAGCCCGCGTGGACGGGATCAATGCCCACCAGGCGCCGATCGAAGATCGTGAGATCGAGCAGTTCCTGGCGCAGCGCCGCTTGAACCTGGTGGCCACGCTGGACCCGCGGCAGGCGTACGCGGGCGCGGCGTTCGTGATCATCGCCACCCCGACCGATTACGATCCGCAGTCGAACTATTTCAACACTACCTCCGTCGAGTCGGTGATCGGCGATGTCATGGCCATCAACCCCGAGGCGGTGATGGTCATCAAGTCCACGGTGCCGGTGGGCTGCACCAATGCCCTGCGCGAGAAGTACGGCACCCAGAACATCATCTTCTCGCCGGAGTTCCTGCGCGAGGGCAAGGCGCTGCATGACAACCTGCACCCGAGCCGCATCATCGTGGGCGAACGTTCCGCCCGGGCCGAGGCGTTCGCCGATCTGCTGAAGGAGGGTGCCATCAAAAAGGACGTGCCGACCCTGTTCACCGATGCCACCGAAGCCGAGGCCATCAAGCTGTTCGCCAACACCTACCTGGCCATGCGCGTGGCGTACTTCAACGAGCTCGATACCTACGCCGCCTCGCATGGGCTTGATACGCGGCAGATCATCGAAGGCGTAAGCCTGGATCCGCGCATCGGCGGGCACTACAACAACCCGTCCTTCGGCTACGGCGGCTACTGCCTGCCCAAGGACACCAAGCAGCTGCTGGCCAACTACAGCAACGTGCCGCAGAGCCTGATCCACGCCATCGTGGAGGCCAACCGCACGCGCAAGGATTTCATCGCCGATGAAGTCATCAAGCGGCGACCGCGCGTGGTGGGCATCTACCGCCTGGTGATGAAGGCCGGCTCGGACAACTTCCGCGCCTCGGCCATCCAGGGCGTGATGAAACGGATCAAGGCCAAGGGCATCCAGGTCATCGTGTACGAACCGGTGCTGCGCGAGGCGGAGTTCTTCAATTCACGCGTGGTCAACGATCTGGGGGCGTTCAAGGCCGAGGCCGATCTCATCGTGGCCAACCGGCTCACCGACGAGCTCTCCGACGTACTGGACAAGGTGTACAGCCGCGACCTGTTCGGCGGCGATTGAAGGTTGGCCCCCCGCGTCAGGTGGCTGAATAGCGATCATGCAGATCGGCGATGACTTGATGAGATCGCTCCTTAATCCTTAAGGTGCCTGTGCCGCAAGCCTTTAGGGGCACACCGGGGATGATCTTGACGCGGCACTGCGCGTGTCCGCACGGCGTGTTAACCCGCCGCTGTGGAATCTGATCCGGACCGCCGCATTTCGCGAGCGGCACCGGAGAACGGAAATGGCCAATCAGAACCAGCAGAACCAGCAGCAGGACAACCAGCGCGGTCAGCAGCAGGATCGTGGCCGCGATCAGCAGCAGCAACAGCAGCAGGATCAGCAGCGCGATCAGAAGAACCAGCAGCAGGGCGGCAACGAAGAAGAAGAGTGAGTCGTGCGCCGTGGTGTGAGATGAACTGAAACCCCGCTCCGGCGGGGTTTCTGCTGCAAGGCGCTGATTCAGCGGCTGGCGACGTGCCAGCCCTGCGCAGGGGCGTCCAGTACCGCACCGGTGGCCACATTGCCCAGGCGCACGCGCACGCCCGCCACGGCAGGCAGCACGCGGCCCTCGGGGAACCAGCGCCGGGCCGCATCCACCAGGATCAGCAGGCCTTCGTCATCGCCCATCGGCGCGAACTGCGGCGATGGGGCAGACAAGGGCTGCAGACCGAAGCAGGCCTCCACCGCCGCCTGCGTGGCCGGCACGTCCGTACTCGGCAGGCCGACTTCGCTCAGGCAGGTGAGTTCGCTGCCATGGAAATCCCCCTCGCGCGAAGAAGCCGGCAAGCGCCTGCGACCGATCAGCTCCAACACCAGCTCGTCCGGCCCGGTGAAGTACAGCGATTGCGATTGCCAGCTGCTTTCAAGCGCGAAATACGTCCTGCCGTCACTGTCCTGCTGCAACGGGGCACGCGCGCGCAGCCACGCTTCGGCCGCGGGGAAGCGGTTGTCCGGCACGTTGAAGGCCAGGTGCACGCCGCCGGCCTGCGCGCCGTGCGCAGCGGTGAGGTGGAGCGTGCTCCAGCCGATCCGCACGCGGTCGTCTTCGACGGGAAGCTGCAGGACGTCGCGGAAGTAGGCCGCTACAGCGGGTACGTCGGCGACGGGAAGGGTGAGTTCGAGAATGCGCATGGGGGCAGGGTGGCACAGGGGCGGTGCAGGGCGTGCGGAGGACGCCGTCAGTGCGGGGACACGGCTGGACCCTGGCGTGCGCCCGGGGTGAAACCCTGGGCGCGCGCGCGCCAGGCGATGGACAGGCCGAGGGCCAGCAGGGCCGCCATGGCGATGGGGAAGGTCTGCGCGCCCCATTGGTCCAGCAGGACCCCACCGAGGATCCCGCCGCCGGCAATGACGCTGTTCCAGGCCACGACATTGAGCGAGAGCGCCACGTTCGCACCGTCTCCTGCACTGTCTGCCAGGGCCGTCTGCAGCAGGGTCGCCGCGCCGCCGAAGGTCAGGCCCCATATCGCCACACACGCATACACCAGGATGGGCTGTGCCGGGAACAGGGCCAGCACCACCGAAACCATCAGAAAGATGGCCAGTGACATCAGCACGGCGCGACGCAGATGGTGGTCCACCTGCTTGGCTGCCACGGCGATGCCGACCAGTGCGGTTGCCCCGAAAAGCAACAGCAGCACATCCACACGGTGGCCGAGCCCGGCTTGCTCCGCGAAGGGCGCCACATACGTATAGAGGATGTTGTGTGCAAGCATCCACGCCATCACCGTGGCCAGGACGGGCCGTACGCCCGGCGTCGTGAGCACCCGGCGCAACGGCACGCGCTGGGCCGCCGACTGGCCTGCGTAGTCAGGCACTTTGAGCAGCACCCACACGATCAACACCACCGTCAGCGCCGACATGGCCGCGAACGCCGTGCGCCAGCCGAGCAGGCTGCCCATCCACGTGCCCAAGGGCACCCCGAGGGACAGCGCGACGGGCGTGCCCACCATGGCGATCGCCATGGCCTTGCCTTGTTGATCCGGCTGCACCATGCGCCGCGCATAGCCGGCCAGCAGGCTCCACGCCAGGCCGGCCACCGCGCCGGCGAAGAACCGCGCAACCAGCGTGAGGGTGTAATCGTGGGAGAGCGCCGTGACCGTGTTGAACACCAGGAAGCCGACGATGGTGAGCAGCAGCACATTGCGTCGCCGCCAGTGCTGGGAGGCGAGGGTCAGGGGTATGGCGGCCAGCACCGAGCCCAGGGCATAGGCGGTCACCGTCTGCCCTGCCAACGCCGGACTGACGCCGAGCCCATCGGACATTAACGGAAGCAGGCCGGCCGGCAGAGTTTCGGTGACGATACAGATGAAACCGGTCATCGCCAGTGCCAGCAGGGCGGCGATGGGGAGCGGCGTGGTGGACGAAGCAGGCACAGACGGCATGGGGGCACGCATGGAGAGTCCTCGGGGGTCGACGCCATCCATGGCGTGATATATATCGTTCGGTACATAAGTGGGCGGAAGAAGGCACCGTTCGGACGGCCCCCACGGAGACATTGTGTACCGTTCGGTATATTTATGCGGCAACACCGCGTTGTCAATGATTTCTGTATCAATTAGTATTCAAGTGGGCTCAGGAGGATCTCATGGCGCAGATGGGCAGGCCACGCAGCTTCGACCGCGACGCGGCGGTCGAACAAGCGCTGCACCTTTTCTGGGCACAGGGCTATGAATCCACATCGCTGAACCAGCTGAAGGCCGCCATCGGCAAAGGCATCACCGCGCCCAGCTTCTATGCCGCGTTCGGCTCGAAGGAAGCGCTCTACCGGGAATGCATGGAGCGCTACCTGTCCACCTATGGTCAGGTAACCCAATGCCTATGGGACACCACGCTGGCGCCGCGGCAAGCGGTGGAACGCGCGCTGCGTGGCTCGGCGAAGATGCAGTGCGATGACGGCCACCCCCGGGGCTGCATGGTGGCCCTGGGGGTGATGAGCGCCCCTTCGCCCGAGCTGCTGGACCTCACCGCGCCGCTGACACGCTCCCGGGAGCGCACGCGCGCCGGCCTGCGCGCCTGCGTTGATCGTGGAATTGCCAACGGAGAGCTCCCCGCGCAGACCGATGCCGCCGCCCTGGCCTGCATGTTCGACAGCTTCCTGCTCGGTCTCACCACGCTTGCCCGCGATGGACTGGGCCTCGATACGCTGGATGCTGCGATCACCCAGGTCATGCGCCTGTGGGGCACCGGGACGCACTGACGCGGCCTGGCCTCTTGGGCCGTCAGTCGGAGCTTTCGACTGCGGCGCCACGGAGGTGAGTGTCCAGGAACGCTCGGACCACCGGAACGATCTGCGCCGAATGGGTTTCCAGGGCGAAGTGCCCCGTGTCGTAGAAATGGATCTCGGCGCTGGGAAGATCGCGCTTCCAGGCCTGCGCACCGGCGGGAAGGAAGTAGGGATCGTTGCGCCCCCACACCGCCAGCAGGGGCGGCTGGTGCGCACGGAAATACGACTGGAAGGCCGGGTACAGCTTCACGTTGGAGGCGTAATCCAGCAGCAGATCCAGCTGGATATCCGCGTTGCCCGGCTGTGCGACCCGCAGGCCTTCCAGCGTGTAGCCATCCGGGGCCACGCGGGTGGGGTCGCTGACACCTTCGAGGTACTGCCATTTGACGGACGCGGCAGTCGGGAAGTCCGCCAGGGCGGCACGGTTTTCCGCACTCGGGTGCTGCCAGTACCGACGGATGGGATCCCAGCCTTTGGCCAGCCCTTCCTCGTACGCGTTTCCGTTCTGCGAGATCAGCGCGGTGACACGCTCCGGATGCGCAATGGCCAGGCGCCATCCAACCGGCGCGCCGTAGTCATGCACCATCAGCGCATAGCGCTCCAGCTTCAGTTGCTGGGTGAACTGATCAATCGTGCGGGTCAGCGTGTCGAACGTGTAGGGGTAGGCATCGCGGCCGGGCGCTTCGGTATGGCCGAAAGCGGGCAGGTCGGGCGCGATCACATGATAGGTATCGGCGAGGCCGGCAATGACGTCGCGGTACATGTAGGACGACGCGGCGAAGCCATGCAGCAGCAGGACGGTAGGGGCGGCGCGGGGACCTGCCTCGCGATAGAACACCCTGACGTCGCCGACCTGTTCGTACCGATGGTGCACGGTGGTGTCCGCCGGGGCGGCCTGCGCACCGCTGACCAGGGCAGCGGTGGTCAGCCCGAGGGAGGCAAGAGAAGTGCGAAGTGTCATAAGGATCGCCTGTAACCGTTCAAGAGTGTTTTTGAAGGTTACGCACCTGCGTGGTAACCTGTCAAACATATAATTGGAGGTTACACGTGACGCATCCCATCGCTGGCGCTCCACAGTTCGTCGCCCACGACCTGGGCCTGGACTTCATCAATACTGCCTACGGGCCGCCGGCAGCCCCGGTGGAGGTGCTGGTGGACGATGCCTCGGTGATCCATTGGCTGGTGGCGGCCGGGGCGCTGGAGGCGGCGCCCACGCATGTGCCGCGAGGGCTTGCACAGCTCGCGGTGGCCTTGCGTGATGAAGTCCGGGACCTGCTTTCAGCCGCGCAGGCGGGTGGAGCGTTCCAGGCGCCGGTGGTCAACCGCGTGCTGGAGGAGGGGCGGCCGCGCCTGCAGTTGGTCGCATCTCCCGGCACCGCCGCCCCGCGCGTTGTGCAAAGCCGTCGCAACGACAGTGCCGAGAGTCTGCTCGAACCTGTCGCGGCGGCCGTGGCCCAGCTGCTTTCCGGTGCAGATCTCGGCGATGTCCGGCAGTGCGAAGCGCATGATTGCTCGCTGGTCTTCCACGACACCACCAAATCACGAAAGCGGCGCTGGTGCAGCATGGCCCAGTGCGGCAACCGCATGAAGGTGGCGGCGTATCGATCGCGCCGGAGTGCCGGGTGAGATCCGGGGGCGGCAGCAATGCGCCGGAGAATGGCGCTCGGCCGATCAGTCCGGCGAGGAGGCCAGCAGTGACTGCGCGCGTACGGAGAGCGGGCAGCCGCGCGCGTGCAGCAGGGCAATGGCTTCGCGCGTTCGCCGCACCAGGCCGGTGTTGGCGATGAACGTGGCCTTCGTGCCATGGAATTCCAGCACGATGTTTTCGGTGCCGCGCGTTCTGCGGTAGTCCACCCGGGCGATGTCACGGTAGGCCCGGGTGTGGGTGCGCAGGACGCGGTACTCCACGTGGTCCGCGTGCAGGACCAGCGTCGGGCTGAGGCTGTTGTGCGCCCAGGCAAACCAGGGAAGGACGGTGAGCCCGGCGAAGGCGGCTTCCAGCGTGACGGTCAACGGTGTGTCCAAGCGAGCCTCCGGCAAGAGCGCGGGAGCTTGGCGAGGTTGTGCGCGTGGCGTCAAGCGCTGGCCACCGTTTGAGCGGTGACCGTGCAATTACTCAGCCGGCGGCTCCGCGCAGTTCCGTGTTACGCCGCCCCCGCTGACGAACGTGCCCACCGCCGTGACAAAGCACGTGGGTGCCACCAACGCCAGCAGATGCGCACCGCGATCCACCGTGTGGAATGTCACGTCCCCCGCCTCGCCCAGCATGGCCGCGTGTTCTCTCGCACCCTCATACGCCGTGTTGGGGTCCAGCGTGCCCTGCAGGATCAGTGTCCGGGGCAGCGTGTCCGGACTCTTCCCGAACCACGCATCACGGGCATAGCGAGGGACCGAACCACCGGTGAGCAGGCCGGGGATCGGGCTCACGAACAGCGCGTCCCTGGCCTCGTCTTCCACCGTCGAAAGCGTGAGCTCCGGGCGTGCATTGTTCTCGGATGCGGCAATCAGCATGACCAGCGGCAAGGCCGGCTGGTTGTTTCCCTCCTGCCCGAGCTGGCCGATTGCTGTCTTCCAGTCACCTGCCGCAGCGGCCAGCGAACGGGCGTCGCCCTTGGAAAGGTCTTCCACGATCGTTGGCATGCGATCACGCAGGGCCGGGAAGCTCAGCAAAGCGCTGAAGAACCGGCGCAGATCGCCACCGGGCACCTCACGGTGCCACGCCGCGTCTTCGTCCGCCAACAGTGCCCGATAGCGCTCGAGGGTATGTGCATCCACGCTCTGCCGACCGACTTCATCGACGAGCGCGGTGCGTCGGCTGAGGTCCCACTTTTCGGTGGCCTCCGGTGGTACCAGGCCATCGAGGATCAGCGCCTCGATCGGGAGGTCGTTGATCTGCAGCGCACGCAGCGCCAACTGCGTGCCGTAGGAAACGCCATACAGCAGCACCCGGCCGCGCTTGTCCGCACCCGACATCAGAACGGCCAGGTCCTGTGCGCCCTCGGTGATGGAGAACGCCGAAGTGCGTGGCAGGTTGGCGTACATCGCACCGATGCAGGGGCCCCACTCCGGCCCTGCCAGCCCGGTGCCACCGGGACTCCCGGGTGACTCCTGCGTGGGGCAGATCCGAGAGGAACGGCCCGTGCCGCGGTGATCCGGAATCACCAGATCGAACCCGGGAAAGGCACGCTGGTAGGTCCGGATCATCGGATACAGAGAGGCGCCGGCCTCACCTGGGCCACCGGACAGCACCCAGACCTCGCCTTTTCGCGCTGCGGCAGGGCTGGCAGGGATGCGGCGCACGAACAGCGAGAGCGACTCGCCGGCAGGGTCGGCGTGGCGCAGCGGCACATTCACCGTGGCGCACAGGGAGCCCTCCAGCAGGGGAGCGGCGGCGCCATCCGCGCAGGGGCGCGGCGTCGCTTCCGATGCCGTGGCCATGAAGAGTGAGATCAGAAGCAGCATCGACCACAGCGCGTTGCGAGACACCGGCCATCCTCTGGCGTACAGGAGTGCGAACGATGACGCTTGAGAAAGGGCGGGGCGAATGCCGGAAGTAACGTGAGGAGAGTGTGGGTGGGACCTATGGCGCCAAGTAGACCTCTGCACGGTCTAGATTGTCGTTCAGAAGCGCAAAACCACGAAGCTCAGTACTGATGAGTGAGTCGCGCCCGACGATTGCCGAGTACGAATCTCGCTGAAGCAGCCATCTGATAAAGTCCGGAAAAAGTTGAAGCCAATCCACAGGGAGAGGGAGGCAACATGGCTGGGAAGTCATCCGGAGCAGGTGGGCTGGTTGTACTGGGATTGTTAGTGCTGTTTGTCACAATGTGCAGCGTGGACACGCAGCACGGCCCGCAGCGCTCCCTCACTGTCCACTCGCCAAGTTTGATGCCAACTCCGAGTGAAACACCTCCTGTGGAGATGTCACAGACCAAATTTGTGTCAACAAATGTGCTCAACCAGCGATCCACTCCCAATGGAAAGGTCGTTGGAAAACTGGCGGGCGGCGACCCTGTTGTCGTGTACGAACGTCAAGGAGAGTGGACACGGGTTTCGCCGGAGGGAACCTCTCCCAGATGGGTAAGCTCGAAGCTGCTGTGCAATGGAAGTGGCTGCTACCAACCATCTGCCAAATCGGCGCGTTCACGCGAAAGGTCTCGGCCTGTTCGGAGCAACCCTGTTGATGCGGGGTGTCCATGCTCGGGCTCCCGCATCTGTATTGGTCCCCGAGGTGGCCGCTACTGCATTACCTCCGGAGGAAACAAGCGGTACGGTGTTTAAGGGCGCCGCTTGTTACGCCTGTCTATGCCCGAAAGCCGACTATGCACGCACAGGCGCGGGATGACCCCCATTTTCCACTATCTGTTCTGACACCTATCTGTCCATCATTCCACCCGCACCGCGATCCAGCTGGCGATACCCGATCGCCTCACCCAGATGCGCTGTCTCGATCGCCTCGCATCCCGCCAGATCCGCAATCGTCCTGGCCACGCGCAGGATCCGATGCATCGCCCGCGCCGAAAGCTGCAACCGCTCGATCGCCTGTTCAAGCAGCGCCTGATCGCTCTCACACAGCCGCGTACACGCACGCAGTGCCTTGCTGTCCAAGTGTGCATTGAGCGCGCCGCGTTCCAGCTGCCGGTCCCGCGCGGCGATCACCCGTGCCCGAACCAACTCGCTGCGTTCGCCGAGCGGCGTGTCATCGCGCAGTTCCTCCGGCGATAGCCGCGGCACGGTCACATGCAGATCGATCCGATCCAACAACGGCCCTGACACCCGCCCCCGATAGCGCTGGATGCGCTCGCTCGTGCACAGGCAGCGGTTGCTGCGATCACCCGCCCAGCCGCACGGGCAGGGGTTCATCGCCGTGACCAGCTGGAAGCGCGCCGGGAACACCGCACTGCGCGCGGCGCGGCTGATGCGGATATGGCCGGATTCGAGCGGCTCACGCAGCACCTCCAGCGCATTGCGCGACCACTCCGGCAACTCATCCAGGAACAGCACACCGTGGTGCGCCAGCGAGATCTCGCCGGGGTGCGGCGGGTTGCCGCCACCGGCCAGCGCGGCCGGGCTGGCGCTGTGGTGCGGTGCCCGGAAGGCGCGCTGTCGCCAGCGCCGCACGTCCAGCCCGCTGCCGCTGATGGAGGCGATCGCAGCGGTCTGCAACGCCTCCGCTTCGGTGGCCTCGGGCAGGATGCCCGGCAGGCGTGAGGCCAGCAGGGTCTTGCCGCAGCCGGGGCTGCCGATCAGCAGCAGGTGGTGCCCACCGGCAGCCGCGACTTCCAATGCGCGGCGCGCATGCGCCTGTCCGCGCACGTCGGCCAGGTCGGGGCAGGGGTCGCTCTCTACCGCCACCCGTTCGGCGCGCGGCAGGCGGCGCGGATCACCCACGGCGGAGCAGGCTTCCAGCAGCGTGCGCGCCACGCGTACATCGGCACTTTCGGCCAGGGCAGCTTCGGCCGCGTTGGCTGGCGGCACGATCAGCGTGCGCCCGGCCTCGGCGGCCGCGATGGCGGCCGGCAGCACGCCCTCCACGGGGCGCAGTTCCCCGGTCAGGGCCAGCTCGCCGATGAACTCATGGCGACTGGTCTCCGCCGCATCGATCTGGCCGCTTGCGGCAAGGATGCCCAGGGCGATGGCGAGGTCGAAGCGGCCGCCTTCCTTGGGCAGGTCGGCAGGGGCGAGGTTGATGGTGATGCGGCGCTGCGGGTAGTCGAAGCGGGCGCACATCAATGCGGCGCGGACGCGTTCGCGGGATTCACGGACGGTGGTTTCGGGCAGGCCGACGATCTGCGTGACCGGCAGGCCGCCGGAGAGATGGACCTCCACGCGCACCAGCGGTGCATCGGCGCCCGTACGCGCGCGGCTGTGGACCAGTGCCAGCGCCATGCGATGTGGCCTTTGAAGCGGACAGGCGAGCAGTGTGGGGGCGCCGGCATACGGCGTCTGTCGGGACTATACCTGCGCCCAGTGGGTGGAATGCCATGGGTTTGCCCCGAGGCCATCGATTGCGACGAAACAGAATCGAAGCGCACCTCGTACCCTTAAACGGACGGCGGCGCGACGAATGCGCAGATGAGGGGCGATTTCCCACACTACGTTGCGCTCGCACCATCATCAAAAGCTGACGGCGCGAGCATCACGATAGGTACCCAAGCGAGCGTTTTGTAACCTAACCTCACCCAAATACGCGGCGCACGTGGCGGCGAAAAAAGATAACATCAGCATCCAATTCTGAACCCGCGCAATACCCAAGCCGTCACCGCGTAAAGGGGTCGATTGATATTGGCTTTTCACCCATTCTGAGGAAGTCGCAATAGTGGCAGAAGTTACATCCATGACTTACACAGTGTCGCGGGGTACGGGGCCCGGCGCAGTCCTCGCTCCGAATCTGCATGAGGACGGCAAGTACGTAGCTAGCATGACCCGCTTCGAGCAGGAGTATGTTCGTGTTGAGTCGCTACGGGAGCTGGCCGTTCTTGCTCAGCATGGCTTTAGTGTCCGTATGAGCAGTCCCCGTAGTGCCAATCATCGGGCGCCAAGTCATATCTCTCCTGGTTCGATACAGATCTCATTTCGAGGCCCGGTGGTAGTTGCCTGATGCTTCAAGCCCGCATGCTTCACCGGTTTGCTTAGTGCAGGCAATGGCCAACTGTCGCTTACGGTGGAACGCGGGCACGGTGGCGAACACCGTTGATCGGCACAGCCCGACGGGCATCCGTTGCCGTGGGGCAGGGGAACACCGGGCACTGACCCAGACGTCCGATGTCTCAGACCGAGGGTAAATGCATGCTGCACTTGCAACACGTTCCGGCTAAACAAATCATTGGCATGATTACCAAGCGGCTTCATTCGAGCACGCCGTCAGTGAACCACGCAGCTCTGTCCCAATGCTGCTCCCAAAATAGATCATGGCAGTAACGCTGGCGTACGCCCTATCTCTTGGCGCCCTGCGAGTAGCTCACCTCGCCGTCCTGCTCGATGAACCGTAGCTCTGGATGCCCTTGGTAGGTCGTCAGCATTGCGACCGATCCGTTCTGATGAATGACAAACAGAGACGCACCGGCTTTCTCATTGGCCACCACTTTGAATACTTCACTGCCGTCACCTGCACCATCCAGCGTCAGCACGGCCTCATCGCCTGTGTCGACGGTCAGGTAGCCGCCACGCTCATTACCGTCCGGACCATTGAGCAGAATGCCGGCTGCAGGCGCAATGCGCGCTTCGCGTTTACCAAGGATCATCGGCCCGTTCACGGGCGCGCCTATTTCAACGCGCGGCACACCCGACGCGTCCCGAACGATCAGGCCCCGGGCTTCAACAACGCGTGATGGATCATTCGCTTGCCCTGCCTTGTGCAGGGCGACAAGGGAGACGGTGGTCGCTGTCAGCGAAATGGCGATGTTGAGCAGGAGCCCTTTCAAGTCTTTCTCCATGAATGTGTATCGTGGTCCCTCAATGATCTGCGATAAGCGAGAGCTCAAGCAAACGGTCCGTTTCTTTTCTCTTGTCGTGACTGGATCATTGTGAAAGATTAATTCGGGTGATCCGAATGTTGCCGGGGCCGTGACACTGCAAAGACACGCATCTGTACGCAGTCCAGTGGCATATCGCAGACTGAGCGTCACCGAGGGATCAGCGACTCGTCAATCACCCTCACAATCCCGCCGCACCACGATCCAACTGCCGATACCCGATCGCCTCACCGAGATGCGCCGTTTCGATCGCCTCGCATCCCGCCAGATCCGCAATCGTCCTGGCCACGCGCAGGATCCGATGCATGGCCCGCGCCGAAAGCTGCAACCGCTCGATCGCCTGTGCAAGCAGCGCCTGGTCGCTCTCACACAGCCTCGTGCACGCCCGCAACGCCTTGCTGTCCAGGTGTGCATTGAGCGTACCGCGTTGCAAATGCCGGTCCCGCGCGGCGATCACCCGTGCCCGCACCGCCTCGCTGCGCTCGCCGAGCGGTGTGTTGTCACGCAGTTCCTCCGGCTATAGCCGCGGCACGGTTACATGCAGATCGATCCGGTCCAGCAACGGCCCTGACACCCGCCCCCGATAGCGCTGGATGCGCTCGCTCGTGCACAGGCAGCGGTTGCTGCGATCGCCCGCCCAGCCGCTAGTGCACATGTAACATCATCGCTGTGGACATCCAGGAATATTCATAAAATTCAATGCGTTAGCTACTCGCGCCCAGTCCATTGTCGATGACTTTCGAGGATGGACAGCGTCTGCGGAGTTTCAGACGTCTGAGTCGGGCGTTCGGCTGCTGTGGGCGCCAGCATCTCTGGTTGCCAGATAGCAGCCTGATGCCTTGGCCAAGCGGCACGAGCAACTGATCCGGCAGCCGCAGGTGTTCCAGCCGTGGGCATGGCCACTGGGCAGAGGCAGTCAGGCCAAGGGCACGTCCGTTGCCGCCAGGGTGCGCACGACAAAGCAGCACCTGCTCTTGGTGTCGTGCATTCGTCAACTCTGTGGAGGTAGGTTCGGAGATGGCGTTAGAACTGGCATCTTAACGTCGGGCATATTTGCGTCCCAGAGCTCAGCGGAAAATTCAGACCACCGCGCGATGCTCATCTGAAGAAATGCGATATCCGTTTGTAAAAGCTCTTCAAGATTATTTGGGTATAGAACGTTGTATCGTATGCCGACCAATGTATGCGGAACCTTTGCCTTCTTTGATACTTCTCGAAGAATGCTGAAGTGCGCCAGATAGCGTCCTAAGACCTGAGTGAGCGTCTCGCTCGTAGCGAGAACTAGCCCGCCTTTCTCATGAATTAGCGTGGACATCTGTTCGCCAATATCAACGATGTCATTGACCATCGGCAGGGTTTCTGGGTGTTGTGTGGCAAGCTCGTGCATTGCCTCAATCAGCCTGAACCGGATCGGTGATGATGACCCGGCATCGTAAATGAAAAGATGATCCTTTCCATCGTCTTCGTGTCGAAAGTCAAAGCGAAGAGGGTCCTTGGCGTTCAGGTGATCACAGAGCTGGCGCCGGATGCCAGAACTTCTCTGTAGGCTTAGAAATAGTGGGTAATAGAACTCATGGGCCTGTTGGGATCGATACTCAATGATCTTTGTCTGCGCTCCAAATGCAGCATCGGCCCGATTCGCCCTTTCTGCTGAAGCACGTAGCTTGCTCTGGGATCGAGCATTTATCGCACTACCAACGAAGACACCTGCAAATCCCAGTATTGCTGGTAAGAGCCTCTCCAGCCAACTGGGCTTGTTGTCACGAATCGCCTGCATCAACCTGAGTTCGCTGGCGCTGACATCCGTTGTAGTCAACGTTCTGCTGGCTTCGGGCAACCCGGCCTGCAGCGCCGGTGTGCCGCGACGGATAATTGCTGTTGCTACAGTAGGTGCTTCTGTTTCTGATGTGCTCAAGCGGTCAGACGCTAGCGCGTGCCCGCCGGAAGCATGTAGCGCTGGTGAACTTGAGAGCGCCAGTCCCATCACCAATTGCCATGCCATATTCATATTATTCTCTCTGCCCCCTGTGAGCGGCTAGTATCTCTGCTGGCTACCGACAGTTCCATAGGAAGCCACACTTACTCCTTCCGACGTGGCAACAGGTTGGAGCGTTGTCGGAAGCGTCTCTTGGTGGATCCACTCTGCATACGGTGCCGTACAGGCCCGCTTCCCCCGTGTCAGCGGTCCTTCCGGATGCTCTGCTCAACAGGGGCGCGGCGGCTATTTGTTCCCCATGATCCTTTCAGGGGAATATCATGCGAGGAGCATGACGCAAGAACTTTTCCTCAGAGCCGGAGGATGCCATGGCAATAGCCCTGCTTGAGTTGACCCAGCATGCCAACAGCGACGTTCTGGAGCAGCTAGTTGTCGTCACTTTCGCCGAGGCAACTGCGTGGCCGCTTCGATCCACGAAAGGGGAAGTGATTTGCTGCCGTTTGTTCGCGCAGACCGGCAATGGTGTGTCTAGTGTGCCACCAAGCGTCCGAGCGCTCCTGCAACTTGTGGTTCTGTCCAGCTTCGAGCAGCTCGCAAAGTGCCGCAACAGCGAAGAGCAAGGTGTGCCTGGCCCCTCAGTAGCACTGTGGCAGGAGGGAGCTCTGCAAAGGCTAGAGGGTCTCTCGCTTACCGAAAGCTTCGCAGTTTGGCTGCAGAGGAGTGGGACTAATGAGGAGTGTGTATTGATTGAGCTACAAGGTCCGCCGCCGGCAGCGGCGACTGCGAATGCTCCCGACATTGAACCGTCCTATATCCGTTTGCGCGACGGCTTGGCCAACCATATTCTGCGCCGCGATGGAGCATTGAAGGTTGCGCATATGGATCCAGGCGCTGCTGTCCGCACAGGCTTAGCTAGGATAGAGAACGTTGGCCCAAGCCAGCAGATCCTGATAGACGCCGCAGCGCAGCGCGAGTGGCTCTCTGGCTCGCATGTCCTCTAGAAAAGTCTTGAGTCCAGGCCTTGGGATCTGGCTGATGGCATTGGAGATCAGCGTTCCCTCAAGATCCAATGCAAGGATGGTTGGACGCACGGGGAAAACTCGACGACTGGAGAAGAGCACATACCTTGCTCGCAGGAATTGACTTTGTCTACATCGTGACCCTACTGGTACGCCTACTACCGGTGAAGGTGTGAGCCTACTGGTACGGTCTCCGGCCAGGTGAGGCGATGGCGACCTTGCGAGCTCATTGGATGGCGCGGTGGTGGTTCCAAGCGGAAGTTCTGAGTGCGTAAGCTGCAGCGCAGCGGGTCTTTTGCTATACGCGGCAACTCAAGGCTCCTGAAGAAGAGTCTGTGGGAACGACTAAACGACAGGCATAGGTTTCGCTATCGGACTGGCATGAACTCTCTCGAGAATTTCTGCCAATCATGAATCGATCAGATTGTCGAGTCAGTCTGACGGCAATCTCAGTCCTTCAACCATCGTCGGAGCAGTCAAGGTCCTGATCTAAGCTATGCCGTCCCAACTCTATAAATTCAAAGAACGGAGTCACAAGCATGAGCGTGGAAGCAGTAGAGCAACAACTACAGTCGTATGTCACCACCGCAGCAAAGGTCGCTTGGGTTCGCACGCAAGCAAGTGCGGGTCCGAAGCTTGCGATCTCCAAAGCAGATGCCGCTCGACTGCATGACTTGCTCAAGAGCAAGCAGAGGCAGCCGGCATTCGCTCTTGCACTTGCTATGGCTGTAACTAGTGGGGTGAACGAGCTCGTAGTCGAGTTGCGACGACTCGGATACTTCCGCAGCTCACGCTATGGCTTCAACGTGGGACCAATCCGGGAGCTTGTCAGCGTCCTGCAGGCGCTTCGAGATGATCTCGGGCTTGAGAAGACGTGGTCAGAATACCTGGCCTCCGTTGCTGCTCTCTACAAGCTTGCGCCCGAAGCCAAGCGTATGAGGAACTCATTACTTACCCGCCTGGAAGATCGCCGAGGCAAGGCCCTAAAGAGCCTGCTGGCGGTGGTGGACGACGCCTTCGCAAGTGGGATAATGGACAGTTCCGACACTTGTGCACTAGGAAATGGTGCATCAGATCAGGCTACGATCGTCTCGCGGATCATCTCGCTGGTCCAGGAAGAGGGCGGGCTTCGACCGCAAGATCTCAGGCTGGCTGACTCGGATGTTGTTAGCAAGTTCAACGGGACATACGAGCGAGCCTATGAGGACGCTCGCTGCATTGAGGTGCTGCATACCGCGGAGACAATGATCGACGGCCTGCCTTATCGCGCGGAGGATCATGTCGGTGGGGTGGTTATAAGCTCAATTGACCCCGATCTGGAAAAATCTGTTCGACTTGGGTACATCCAAATGGAGTCGCAGGTCGCTCTCCGTCAGCATCACCTTTTGAGTAGCTGGGCGGATGGTGACCTATCGCCGCCTTCGATCTTTGAGCTGTTTGAGCAATACTATGACGAGAAGTTCTCGGATTTCGCTGAAATCAAGGGGGGAGTGAACCGGCGTGTAACCTTCACGCTGACGGGCAACCACGATGATTTCGCGACACTCGCGCAAGAGCGTCTCTTCAAAGAGGACCGTCTCTTTCTTGCGCAGCTGAGCGTAGAGCACTACGGAGACGCAGGTGCAGATCCTGTCGAGGTCGCTCCTGGTCTGCTCGCCTTTGACGTCTTGAAGGTTAATCGTCTGTTCGCGCTCATCTCTTACGTCTTCAGGCGGGAGTTCGCCAAGATCGAGGATGCCCAAGAGCGGCAGCGCGTCATCGTTCACTCTTCGGTCTTCCCGCTGAAGCGAGAGCAGCTGCTTTTGATCCTAGGATTCGTTCTGCCACGCGACAAGGCAGAGAAGGTGTTAGAGCTGTTGGAGATGAACGAGTCGAGAGCGGTTGTAGACCTTCAGTACACCCCCTTTATCAAGGCGGGTGACTCCTACCTGCTTACGCCATCGTTGATTGCACACTCCAACTTGGTTCGCAATCTCGCCGTGCTTAATGGACTGAACGCAACTCGGATCAAAGGCAAGGATCCCATGCAGACAGCCGTTGCCGGTGCACTGCGAGAGGCTGGCTTCCTGGTTGAGGAAGAGGTGGTCAGTTCCCAGGCTAGTAAAATTGGCGATACGGACATCGTTGCATACAAGGATGGTGTGCTCTATCTCTTTGAGTGCAAGAACGCCTATGTCCCTTGTAACGTGCATGAGATGCGCAACAGCTACATGCATATTGAGAAGGGAGCGAAGCAGCTGACCCTGCGCATGAAGAAGTTCGCAGAGGACTCCCATCGCGACCAGATCTGGGCGAGGCTTGGCTGGACCGTGCCGGCGCCCACCGCTATCCGTACAGGAATTCTCATTGCCAACCGCGTGTTTACCGGTGCAACCGTTGAGGGCCATCCTGTTCGCCAAGCTCATGAGTTCATCAACGTACTGCTTCGAGGCGTAGTCTCAGCGGATGAGACCAACTATCGCGTTTGGGATGGCGATCAGATCTCGACTTCAGACCTCGATCGCTACCTTGGAAATGATGGGCTGCTGGCTGACTATTTTGAGTCGCTGGTTCCGAGCAACTATGGTTATGACTTTGGGTCTCTCCAGGTTGGCTTTGTAAGCTGGAAGCTTGCTCCGAAGAAGCTACTCGAGGTCACCCGGGCGCGCTACACCCGCGAGGTTGAGCACACCGCCTGACGAACCAGAGGTGCCCTGCTTGCGTACCTAGCAGGGCGCCTTTAGCTGTAATGCACCCATGGGGATACATCGTGGGTACGCGACGGGGCTGGGGGTTGATCCCGCCGCATAAAGGCGAAGTGGTTGATGAGGGACAGAGCCCGCTGGGGTCGCCGTGCACCGCATATGACAAGGCGTGTGGACTCGCTTGGAGCATCCGTAATGCGTGGCGGGGCAGAATCCTTAATGAAAAATTGCTGTGGACGTACGTGACATCCTGAGCCAGGCATGCGACGTGTTCTCAGCGCAGCCCGTGCCCTGAGCCCTTCCGGGCACTGTCGATGCTGCTTGAGGACCTGCTCGCACGGTTGGCGCTACATGTGGCGGCGACTAGGGCGGGCGAATGACTGCGTCAAGGGGGCGATACGTTCTCATGGGCAGGTGCAGCGCGTGGCTAGAAAGCCTCCTCGCAGACCCTACGGTCACCCCCCTCTGCGGCATTTCGGGGGGAATTTGTAACTTAGACAGGGCATCTAGCGAGATAGGCATAGGACATCGTCCGACAGCCATTTCAAAAATAGCAGTACAATCAATAGGTTATGGCACGAATCTTCTGTGGGGCCTGCGGTGGCTGGCGACTGTTGCCAGCAGCAACTTTGAACTGGTGGGTGTCGCCAGTAGACTCCCCTCTATGACCTCGATCTCGCTTCCAGCCCCTGTTCAGTTTTCAGGCCACGAAACCTTCCCTCTGCGTCAACTATGGCTGCGAAAGGCTTACGATGCTGCCGCCGACGGCGTGGGGCGGCCCGCCAAGGAAGTCTTTGCGCCAGAAGTAGGCATTCGCCGCTTTGGAGTGGGAAAGAACATGGTCGCAGCCATTCGCCATTGGGCGATGGCGTGCGACATCATCTCGGAGTCCCGCGATGGACGCATTTCCATCGCTCCTACCGGCAAGGCCCTGTTCGGTAATGTTGGACTAGACCCATTCCTCGAGCGTCCTGCATCCGCTTGGTGGATTCATTGGCTGCTAGCAGGGAGAGCGCGACGCTCGACTTCGTGGTGGTGGGTCTTCAATCAGGGTGCTCAACAGTCATTTGACGTGGAACTGCTGACGGACTCGCTCAAAGCCGCCGTTGAGCTGGCTGGGCACAAAACCTCCAGAGTGACCTTGAAGCGTGATGTTGAGGTCTGCGTCCGTTGCTACGCGGCCAAGCGTGATGGTCGAGGTGGAGATGATGCGGCTGAGCCGCTTTTGTCTGAATTGGGTCTTCTGAACGAAGGAAGCGGAGCGACATTCTCCTTCTTGCGAGGCCCTCAGAGCTCACTACCTGAAGGAATCTTCGCGATGGCTCTGATGGAGTTCTGGACGGAGCGTGAGGCTCGCCTGAGCACCGGGCAAGCCACACTTTCATTTGAGGCGATTGCGCACGAGTACGGATCTCCTGGAAGAGTATTCAAGCTCGATGAAAGGGGGATCGAGGATCGACTCTCTGGGCTTGAATCGCTGACAGATGGTCAGCTTCGGTGGACTGATACTGCCGGCGTACGACAGGTCAGCCGGCAGATTCGTGGAGCTCAAGACGAGCTTCATGTCGACCTTTTCAGGAAGGCTTATGGCAAGTAATGTGCGTCCGTCGGTTCAGGTTGCCTCGCGCTTCCAGCGCTCTGTGCAGCTGGAGTCCGATCTAGGCCGAGAGGATGCTCTGGACGGGTATGTACTTCATGGCAGCGGTCAGCTCGCTCTTGAGACGACAGCGCGCTATGTGGGTACATCTCAGCAGCGCGCCTTCACTTGGACCGGGCCATATGGCGGGGGTAAGTCGACCCTTGCATTGGCGCTGGCACAACTTGCTGGTGGTTCACCAAGCGCACGTAAGCGCGCGAAGGCGGTGCTGAGGCTCGATGGAGCCGGCGACGTTGCTCGCACATTCGGCGGCCGCAAGCCGTGGACCGTGATTCCGCTCGTGGGAAGGCGGCAGTCGCTAGAGTCTACTCTGGGCCAGGCAATCGACAAATACGCTCCCATGCGCGGAGCTAAGCGTATGCGCGACGGCGTGCGTGACGTCATTGGCGAGCTGACAAAGCGTGCCGAGAACCCTGACGTTGGCGGGGTCTTGGTCCTGCTTGATGAAATGGGCAAATTGCTCGAAGCCGCTGCCGCTGCCGGCGAGGACATCTACCTTTTGCAGGAGCTCGCCGAGGCTGCGAGTCGCTGTGAAGGGCGTCTGGTCATTGTGGGCGTACTGCATCAGGCCTTTGAGCAGTACGTAGGCAGGTCGCACCGAGGCATTCAAGCCGAATGGGCCAAGGTGCAGGGCCGCTTTGTTGACATCCCGGTCGTCGCTGGTACGGACGAAGTGATTGGGCTGATTGGTGGCGCAATCGAGTCCGCACAGGAGCATCCCAAGTCCCTCAAAGTCAGTCGACTAATCGCAGATCAGATCCGGCTGCGGCGCCCCTCCTCCCCCCCGACACTTGCCGCCTCCCTGGATGCGTGCTGGCCGCTTCATCCCGTGACTGCGGCCCTGCTCGGTCCCTGCTCGCGCAGGCGTTTCGGCCAGAACGAGCGCAGCGTTTTTGGCTTCCTGAGCTCAGCTGAGCCGATGGGATTTCAGGAGTTCTTGCGAGGCCAGGCGGGCGAGATCTCTGCGGTCTACAGCCCTGCTCGCTTCTGGGACTACCTGCGAGTTAACTTTGAGCCGGCGATTCTTGCTTCGGCTGATGGCCATCGGTGGGCGGTCGCCAGCGATGCAATTGAACGGGTGGAGGCGCGCTTCCAGGAGCCCCACGTTGCTCTGATCAAGACGATCGCATTGATCGACATGTTCAGGAACGGGTCTGGCGTTGCGGCAACCAATGATGTTCTGCAGCAGAGCGTTCCTGGTCACGGTGCCAAAGAGATCGCGGCAGCTCTGTCTGATCTTGTGAAATCGAGCGTCGCTGTCTATCGGAAGCACCTTTCGGCTTGGGCGGTCTACGCCGGTAGCGACTTCGACATTGAGGCGGCAGTTGAGCTTGCCAAAGCCAAGCGCACCCTATCCATCGATCAGCAGTTTAAGCAGGTCGGCGCACTGCCCGCACTGAGCGCGCGCAAGCACTACTTTCTCACCGGCACGCTGCGCTGGTTTGAGCGTGTTGTCTCCACTCCCAAGGCCGCCGAAGCGCTGCTTGATGCATCCCGGGAGACGACCGCCGGACGCTTCATCCTTCTTGTTCCCGACGACGACACATCACCGCAAGCTCTTCGCCAGGCAGCAGTAGCCCTGGCTGCGCGGTGCTTGGACTCGATTAATGCCATTGGCGTACCGAAGCTTCATCTCGGCTTGGCTGAGCAAGCTACCGAGCTTGCTGCACTGGAACAAGTCGCAAAGGCAACCCCGAAGCTTGATGGCGATACTGTTGCCAGGCGCGAAGTGTCGGCGCGATTGGAGCACGCACGCCATACGCTGGATGCAAATCTGCGCGAAGCATTCTCCACAGCGACCTGGCATATCGGAGCCGAGGTGCTGACCAGCACTGTAGATGATGGACTCGCACCTATCGCGAGCGCTATATGCGACAAGGCATTCTTCAAGTCGCCTCTTGTGTTTAGTGAGCTGGTGAACCGTGACACTCTTTCGTCAAACGCTGCGAAGGCCCAGCGCATTCTGATGCATCGCATGCTCTCGCATGCGGGCCAAGCTGAGCTCGGCTTTGAAGGCTACCCAGCTGAAGCTGGTCTGTATCACACCATCGTGGCCCCGCTTCAGCTTCATGGAGTCAGTGATGGTGCGGCGGGCTTTCGAACGCTAGATCAGCTAGAGGAGATGGGTAGCTCAAGCATCGTGGCACTATGGCAGGAGTGGAAGGCCCAACTGGTCCAGTCGCGATCGGAGGTTCGTCTTTCGTCCCTATTCGATACGGCTCGGCGCGCACCTTACGGCGTACGCAATGGATTGCTTCCCATTTTCGCTCTGGCCTTCTTCCTAGCTCATCGCAGTGAGATTACTCTGTATATCGATGGCATGTTCACGCCTGAGATGAGCGACGCCGACTCGGATGCATGGCTCCAAGATGCCTCGCGAATTGGTTGGAAGTGGCTTCACATCGATGATAGTTCCCGTAAGATGCTCCGGCAGCTCGCTCGCCGCATGGAGCCCATTGCTGGTAGGCCTGTGCAGGCTGATCCCCTCGATTCGGCTAGGGCGTTGGTAGCCTGGGCATTCTCGCTCCCGACCTGGAGTCGAAAGACAACGTCCGTCAGCGACGCTTCTCGAAGCGTGCGCTCGGTGCTGCTACGTGCATCGGACCCGCTGAAGACAATCTTCGTGGATCTCCCCGAGGCGCTTGATCTCAAGCCCGGAAAGGAGATCGTCGAGGTGATCATCAGCGTCGTCCATGAGCTTGACTCTGCCTATGAGCAAGTGCTGAAAAGGCTTGGGGATCAGCTCCTCATTGCGCTTGCTCACAGTGGGCCCTTGTCGCGAATCCGATCTCGCGCTAAAGCAATCGCAGGCAGGACCGGTGACTTCCGAATCGACGCATTCGTATCCCGGTTAGCTGAGTACGAAGGACTCACAACGCAGAATGAGAGCCTGGCGTCCTTGGCAACAAATCGCGCCGCCCGTGATTTCACGGATCAAGATGTTGAGCGTGCGGGAATTCAGCTGGCCGACTGGGCATTCCAGTTCCGCAGGCTGGAGCTGTTGGCATCGGTCCAAGGGCGCCCCTCGGGTCGTCATGCGCTCGCTGTTGCCTTTGGCAGCCAGAGAACGGTCAGCGCTACGATCGATGTGGGGGAGGAAGATCGAGACGTGATCTCACAGGTTCGCGATGTAATCCTAGCTGCGGCCAAGCGAGAGGGCCTCTCGAAGGAGCTTTACCTCGCAGCTTTGGCTGAGGCAGGAGCAGTAATCCTGGAAGAAGGAATGGAGTCGGAGAGTCACAATGGCTGAGCATCACGTTCTAGGGATTTCCGGCGGCAAGGATAGCGCTGCGCTTGCTGTGTATATGCGGCTCAATCACCCGGAGCTGGACCTCGAGTACTTCTTCACCGACACCGGCAAAGAGCTGCCAGAGGTCTACGACTTCTTGGGAAGCCTTGAAGGATTTCTTGGAAAGGAGATTCTGAGGCTCAATCCACAGCGCGATTTTGACTTCTGGCTGCGGGAGTACAACAACTTCCTGCCGTCTCCGAGGAGTCGTTGGTGCACTCGGCAGCTGAAGCTGACGCCATTCCGAAATTGGATCAAGCCCTGGCTGGAGGCCGGCGACAAAGTCCACAGTTACGTGGCAATCCGATCGGATGAGAACCACCGAGAGGGCTATGACTCAGGCCATCGAAACTTGACCGTTCATCTCCCTTTTCGTGAGGCGGGTATCGATCACTCCGGGGTGATGGAGCTGCTTGACGGTGCTGGTGTCGGTCTGCCCAAGTACTACCAGTGGCGATCGCGCAGTGGATGCACCTTCTGCTTCTTCCAGCAGAAGATCGAGTGGGTTCGGCTCAAGCAGCAGCATCCAGAGCGGTTTGAGGAGGCAAAGCAGTATGAGAAGACGGCCTTGGAACACGGGTCGCCTTTCACCTGGAGCGATCGAGAGTCATTGACCGACCTTGAGCAGCCGGAGCGAATGGACGCCATTGAGCGAGATTTCGAGCGGCGAAAGGAGAAATCTGTCAGCCGTGGCAGGATTAATCCACTGCGCCAGGGTGTTGACCTGCCAGCAGGCGTTGAGATGGAGGAGGTCTTTGGCGAGACCACTGCTTGCGTCATCTGCCAGAAGTAAGAAGGATTTTCGATGAAGTTCCCTCCGCCAATCTACGCCGACTATTCCTCTTCCGCGCCTCCGCTCCCTGAGGTGGTAGAGGCAATGATGGAATGGTTGGGCAGCTCCCATGCGAATCCTCATGCCGATCACTTGCCTGGGCATCGGGCCGCAAGAGCGATCGATGATGCTCGGCAGCAAATCGGTGATCTCCTCGGCGCCGACCCGGAAGGAGTGATCTTCACCTCCGGTGCAACTGAGTCGAACAATTTGGCGCTGAAGGGCCTGGCCGGAACCTGTCTTGGAGGGCTATACGTCAGCTCTCTCGACCACAGCTCCATCGTTGAGGTGGCCCGTTACCTCAACGATAACGGAGAATTTCGAGGTGGGCAGTTGCAGCACGACCTGTACGGGAGTGTCTCTCCAGACTCGGTGAAGGCGTCTTTGTCTTCCGGGGTGGGGCGAGCGCTTGTGGCGCTTGCGCACGGAAACAATGAGATTGGTACGATTCAAGAGGTCGCCGCGATTGGGCGAGCTATCTCGGATGGAGGTCACCTGTTTCATGTAGACGCATCCCAGACAGCGGCGCATGTTCCGATATCTGTGCACGAAATGCGGATCAGCACTCTTAGCATATCCGGCCATAAGCTCTACGGACCCGCGGGCATCGGTGCGCTTTGGATGGATGCTCAACTCAATGATGAGCTGCTCCCACTGCTACATGGGGGAGGGCAACAAGGTGGCGCTCGCTCGGGCACCGTCCCTGCCTATCTAGCCGTCGGGCTTGGTACAGCAGCTAAGCTTGCGCTAGTCAGAATGAATGAGTCCCGGGCGCATCTTGCGTCGATGACAACTCTGTTCTTGGAGGCACTTCACGGGAACGGGATAGATCCAGTCATCATTGGCCATCCAACAAAGCGATTGCCGGGGCATCTCAGCCTTCGTTTCCCTGGGGCCACTGCGCCCGATTTGCTATCAAGACTCACTCCACATGTCGCATTGTCCACGGGGGCTGCGTGCTCGTCTGGCGAGCTTCGGGCCTCAAGAGTCCTTCGAGCCTTAGGCATGGATGAAGAAAGCGCTGGGGAGGGGGTGAGGGTGAGCTTTGGTCGCTTGACCACTCGACGAGAAGCACAACAGGCGGCTGGACACATAGCCAATGCGGTCCGTGCTGTCCTGGATCTCAATTGAACAGAGCATCGAAAGGACTGCAATTGAGAGGCCGATTCGGCTCCTAAAGTGGCGAGAAGTCCATACGGCTCCACGATCGACGCGCGGAGCATTGTCTACAGCTACCTGCGCAACTGCGCGCCCTCGCCGGATACCAGCGCCCTACAGCCCGCAACAACCGACCTTGTCAAAACGGTCGTCCATCCCAGCGCATGTCGGCACAGCAAAGGCGTCTAGCGAAGGTTGCGGCAACCTGTACGGTACGTGCGGACAGGTGCGGTCGGTTGAATCGAACCTGTGCGACTACTCGCAGTATCCGCCCGCAACTCGACACGCCTCTTTGGGGCATTGAGCCTTGATCGCCTAAGTCGCCGCCGGGGGCACAAGGAGCAACTGTCAATTATTTGGCGGGCGCTCCGAAGGCGTATCGCCAAGCGGCGCTCCCCTGTCGCCACCGGATGGCATTTGCAATAAGCTGTGCAAATAGCTTAACGAGGGGCGGATTCGATATGGCGAAGGGATTCAGGATCGCTGCAAGAGCTCTACGGCAGCTAGGGGCTGAGCTGATAACGTCGGATGACGTCGCGCTAAACGAACTTATTAAGAATGCATTCGACGCCCGCTCTCCTCGTGTGGCTGTGCACATAAACGCGATGGTAGATGTCCAAGTTCTTGCTGTGATCGAGCAGCGCCTGCGTGCAGGCGAGATCACCTCTGGCAATGCAAGGGAGATGTTTGTGCGGGCATTCGCCGCCGAACTTGGCCCAGATGATCGCAGCGCAGTCCTCTCAAAGTTCGATAGGGCGGTATCGCTTGGAAAACTGAAGCTTCTTGAATACATCGAAAGCTTGCGCGTAGCTCAGTCCATCTCGATCATCGACACGGGCAAAGGGATGTCGAGAACCGATCTCTCGGATCGATTCCTAGTGATTGGAACTCCTGGAAAGCTGAAAGAGCGTGAAGACGGTGATGATGATGGTAAGCCCCTGCTAGGTGATAAGGGGATTGGCCGTCTCTCAATGATGCGGCTCGGGAATCAGGCGACGGTTAGGTCAACGCAGCTAGGATCCGTTCGGTGGAACGAGATCCACTTCATGTGGAGCAAGTTCAATGATCCGTCTCTATTCTTGGACGACATTGATGTCGACGTCGAACGCGCGGGCGCATCTTCAGAAAGTGAGAGCGGAACCAGAATTGAGATCAAAGAGTTAACAGCAAACTGGAACACCGAGAAGGTTCAGTCGTTCATCCACCGATATATGCGCCGACTTCAGGATCCCTTCGCGAAGAAGCGGCACCCTTATCCCGTAGACATCTATCTCAACGCAAAGCGGTTGTCGATTACAGCGCTTCCGAAATGGATGACGCAGACGGCGCAGTTTCGTGCTGATATCCAATTTGATCCTGACGGAATTGATGGGAGCGACCAAGTCTTCCGCCGTAGCATCAAGTGGCGGACTAGCAGTACGTCCGAAGTCCGCAGTTGGTCGATGAAGGAACTAGTTAGCCAACTTGAAGTCGCCCCCGCGATCTTTAAGGGGCTCGGACCTTTTACAGCGACGTGCCTGTGGTTCAATCGAAGCATGCTCGCCGTCAACGAGGTGGATCGAACGCGAGCCGAGATTGCTGAGGAGCTCAATCAGTGGTGCGGCGGTTTCGCGGTTTATCGGGACAATTTTCGCGTCGGCAAAACTGGTGGGATGGAGGATGATTGGCTCGAGTGGGACAGTGGCGCTCTGAAGAACAAGGGGTATGCACTAAATCGCTATCAGACTATCGGAAGCGTGAGCATTTCTTCCAGCACAAATCCTCGCCTGGTTGACTCTGCAAATCGCGAGCGACTCATTGCCTGTCCAGAGCAGGAGCTTCTCAAGAAACTGCTCGGTGAAGTGCTGGTGGGGGATCTGCGAATGCATATCAACACTGTCAGAGAGGCGGAGGCGAAAATTGGGATCGCTGAAGAGTCCACAGCGGCGTCGCTGAAAGCGTCCGAAGATGCGCTCAAGAGGACACTGGCGGAAGTTGATCGGATTGGAAAGCTGTTGCCAAAAGAGCAGCGTCAAGGGCTTACCGATATCCGCGCAACGCTCCAGGGTCAGGTCGAGTACGTAAAGACAATCAAGAACTCGCTCAACATGGCGCGGGAGACCAGGGTTGAGCTTCTTGAGCTGGCCAACATTGGCCTGGTGGTCGAAATTGTCATACATGAGTTGACCCGCCTAACGGAGCGTACGGGAGAGTTGCTCGCGGACCTTCAACGCGACGGTAATAGTAACGTGGTTGACGTCGTGGACAACTTGCGAGCGCAGATCGTGGCGACGAACAAGCGCATACGCACGGTTGATGCAATGAGTCCATCGGGGCGTCAACGTAAAGAGCATTACGATGCCGTGGCACAGACGAGAGGCATTGTAAGTGGCTTCAAGAATAGGTTCGCTCGACACGACATACATCACTTTGTAACGGTAGATGACGAGCCTGCTGAGAATTGGAGTGTGGAGGTTTACATGGTGAAAGGGCTGATTGCGCAAGCCCTAGAGAACCTTCTCGCCAATTCCGTGTATTGGTTGCAACAGGGGCTAAAGCCGGGGTCTAACAAGCGCGAGATCCGGATCAACTTGGACTCTAAAGCCTTGACGCTGTACATATCAGACAACGGGCCTGGTATCGACCCCCACTATGCGAAAGAAATCTTCAGGCCATACTACTCAACGAGAAAGAAGGGCAAGGGGCTGGGCTTATACATTGCATCGGAGCTCGTCGAGTATCACGGTGGTCGCCTGTATCTAGATTCCCTTCCCGAAGACGACGGCCGTCTTAGAACTTTCGTACTCGAACTACCCAAGGATGGAGCCTAATGAACAATTGCAAATCCTCCCAAGATGCTGAGCACGCGGTGGTATCAGCAGATCTCGCCTCTGCTAGGGAGGGCGGCGCAGAGGAGTCCGGAAATACTGCAGCCCTCGTCGATGAGTTGGTGCCAACTACAGATGAGACGCTCTCGTCTCCGGCCGCGGTGGCTGGGGCAGCAGGTGCGGGCGTGGCGGCAGCGATTCAGCCTCGAAGAGTGCTAGTCATTGATGACGAGTTGCATGGGATGTCGTTTGCTCATCTTCGCGAGTCGGCTGCAGACTTCGTGGCTGACATCGAGGATCTCACAAGTCCTACGACTGAAGCCGTTTGGTCGTACATCCATAAACACTGCGGCGAGAAGGCCTTTGAAGACACCGATGTCGACATCATCCAGGAGTATCTCTCTTCTGACGCCTTTGTTCGTGAGGTAATTCTTTCTCAGAACTTTCGAGGCGCCAAAGTCGCCGGAACAGAAAGTTTGAAAGGTTTTTATGAGCGATCTGATTCGGTAGGCGTGCTCAGGGAGCATATCGAAGCCGCCTATCCGTTGCCATATTTCTCGATTGTTTTTAGAAACACTCGTCCTGCGGCTCACAGGGATCTCCTTGCGTACGACCTGGTCTTGTTGGATCTGGTTTTGACCAATAGTGCAGATGCAGTCGACGAGCTCGTCAAATACTTACACAATCTCGGTAACTCATCCTATCCTGAAAAGCTGCCACTTCTCATCGTGCTTTCTAGCAGAGAGGAGATGGTTGACCAGCGCCTTAGGTTTAGCACTGAGTCATTCATCAGCGCAGCGGGCTTGCTGTTGCTAGAGAAGCGCCACGTGCGTCTCGCAGAGTTTGGCGCGGCTGGCTTGCGGCTCTGCTACCAGCAGCTGAATAAACAGCGCGATGTAGCGCAAGGGATGCGCGTCTTCATTCGCGAATGGACGTCCGCTCTTGATGCTGCAAAGATTCAGGCCAGTAGAACTCTCTGGAATCTTGATGCGGCGGCAATGCAGGAGATTCACTTGAGTGCTTCAAGGGACGATGACCCCTACGATGAGCATCTGACTGAATTGGTGGCAAGGGAATACATCTGGCACGTTGAGGGTACCGCGAGAGTTGTCGAAGCAATTGAGGCCTTGGATGATTCATTTAGATCCTGCCTACATTCCCGAGGCGGCAAGCTCGTCATTCGCGATCGATTTATGACCCCTCAGGTTGACTCTAAGCCAGGGCGCGACATTGTATCACACTATAATTGGACTGGATTTGCGATCTCCACGGTTTTTTCTAAAGTCAGCAAAGAGACTCTAAGAAATAGCTTTAATCGACTCGTGCCTTTTGGAGCAGTGTTGTCGCCTGATGAGATTACAAACGGTACGCAGTGTTGGATTCACATTACGCAACAGTGCGATCTGAACGGTGCAGTCCGATCAAAACAAGCCGACGAGTCACGCGTTTCCACCCAGTCTGCTACTTTCTGCATCGCGAAGGCTGTTGAGGTGCATGATCGATCTGTACCTAAGCATGACAACGGCGACCTTGTTGCCCGAGGCCTTGCGTTCGGCGGGAAAGAGTACGATTTGAAGTGGGAGAAGGGTACTCTGATATCGATGCCTGTTTCCGATTTTGTGGATTTTGCAGTTAAGTCAGAAAGGCGTGTCGTCGGTCGATTGCGCCACGATATTGCCAGTCAGTTCTTGACTGCGACGTCCAATCATATGACTAGACCGGCCTCACTAAAGACAACCAGGCTTGAAGTATGGCCGGCACAGTTCTATCTCTGGGGAGAGGGCGCTCCTGACAACAAGCCGATCGCTTTCCTTGATAAGGATGGAAAAAAAGTCCGTCAGGTCATGGTAAGTCGTCATAACGGGGAGAATGTCTTTCTGCAGGATGAAAACTGTGTCTGGCTCGGGCTCTGGATCGGCGAGAAGTTGAAGGCCCACTTCAATCAGTCTGTTGATCTGGAAAAGGTATGCAACACACTTAGCGTTGGAATTGGAAAGGGGCAGCCTGTTGTCGAAAATGTCACTCTTGCGATTGAAGAGTGCATGTTCGGTTGTCTTCCGGGGTTCTGGAAAGGCAGAGCTGTACCGAAGGGCAAAGTCTGTCTGTACATGATTTCAGAGCCGGCCAGCTAGCACTTGCGTTCTGGCGGCTAGGCTTAGGGGGCCAGCAGTTGGGATTCTAAGTGCTGGCCTACTGAGGCAAGGGCGCTGACCTTGCCACTGCACATGTGTTCAAGAGCAGTGGCGCCGTTCAAAAACGGGGCATTACTTTTGCGACGAACCCAGCTGTTTGCCTGCTGAAAAGTTGGAAAGATCGTATGGAGTGCAACGTAGATTCCGATTATGAAACTTAATCGCTCAAGGGTCTCGCGATGTGAGGCATCGGCACCTGTTGGCTCGAGTGAGGCGAAAGCCGCTTCAATGGGCTTCCCCAGAATCGCGGACTGCACCTGACCTGTCAGACACCAGGCCTCGGCAATACGCGTGAACGCTTTCCGGGCCGGCAACGAGAGGTTGCAGTCGTCCCGAGCCGACGTCTGTCTCATACTGCCGCCCGTCGTGGTCCGGCGGCGCCCGCCAAGTCCATCCCGACGCCTGCTGCTTCAATTGAGATGAGCTGATGCTCGCTAGGGGAGAGGGGCCACTGCCCTCTGTACAGACATCGTCCGCGTCGGTGGTGACTCAAGGCCACTGGCCGCGCGAAGCGATAAAGAGGTGCATCGCGTGGCGGGACTCCATCGCTTGCTCTGGAAGTTCGATCTTCTGTTGGTAGCAAATGCATCGGGCGTAGGCGAGCTGGGCCTTGGTCGGTCGCTTGATGTCTCAGTCGAGCAGCTCGGGAATCAATCGAGAGAGCTCGGTGGCAAGCCGTTTCGACAGATTGCCTGCGTCAGCACCCTGTTGGAGCTTCTCAATCTGGCGACGCAGGTCCACTTCGGACTCTGGGCCCAGTGAAAGCTCGAGGGTGAACTCAGAATCAGCATCTACTAGGAAGAATCTCATGCTCGCGATCCTGCCAGGGTCTCTAGGTAGTTCTGGTCGTTCAAAGCTCGGCCAGTACCCGTCACGATGCTACCGTAAGTACTGTAGACCAAAAGTACTGCGAAACGAAGGCTTAGGGCGTGACCACTCCCACGCCCCAGTTGGCCCTTGGCGCCGCCGTTAAGGCGAGACGGATGGCATTGGGGGTGTCTCAGGAGGACTTTGCCGAGCGGCTGGGGATGCACCGGACCCAGCTAGGGCACATAGAGCAAGGCAAGAAAGATTGCCGTCTCACAACCCTAATCAGGCTCGCCGACGCTCTGGGGCTGTCGGCGTCCACATTGTTGGATGCTGCAGAGCTGTAGCCGCAAGGCGGAGCTGCAAGAGGTCCAAGAGAGGCTCAGACGTCCCTGCCAGCCGATTTCTTTTGAGGAAAGAAGGTCACGTTACTTTCGGGCGCAAGAGCCCGAAGTCTGTCGCACTCTAGGGTGAGTTGGACTATCTGCGCGTCGGCCGCCACGAGGAGCCTTGCCATCTCATCGCGTTGTTGAGTGAGGTCTTCTATCCGCTGACGATGGCTGCGCGCCTTCTGTCGCTGGAGTAGTCTCGAGCCAGTGGTCGGCCTATCTTGTAGTTGGTGAGCATCGATCCACTGCTGGATCATTGCAACCACCTGCGGGAAACGAGACTTCCGCAGTGCGGATGGAGTGACGCCGGCCTCTCGAGCGACATTAGCCTGGGAAACTGGCGTACCAATAGAGCATATCAGCGGCTCACCTGCCTTGAGGCGCTCAAATGCCTCGATGAATGCCATTTCTGCTTGGTTAGTTCTCATTTATTGAATCACATTGGTTGATGGCAATCTCTAGCGCCTTCACTTGGCCCGACAGGGCCTCATGGAGCGGAGTGTCAGGAGCTGCTGCTGCGAGTCTGCGCAGTGCGTCATCCAAGAGGTGGCGAAACTTTTCAAGGCGCGTCTTGTCGTACAGAAGGTACTCGCAAGGTTTGAGGAGGCTACACGCGACAACATTCTCAAAGCCACCAAAGCTGCATGGTTTGGGTGTAGCGCACCCGCCTAGGAGGTGTTGTCGGTACTGGATCTTCCCTGACTTTCCTGCGGCGACTAACGCCTTATGATCGTGCACGGACACAATACTGATCAATCGATCCTTGTGCTGCTCACCGTAAGGACTGACGAACTTATCGCTTCGCAGGTTGGAGAATTCATGAGCGAGGATCAAATATATATTCCGAACATAATCACTCCGAGCACTATCATTCATCCTGGCACCCAGGAGGAGGTGGCCTCTTCCGTAGTATCGGGACATCGTAAGACCAGTGTGCTTAAGTTGATACTGAAGGCTGAGATCGCTGACCATGCCCGACGAAAGCATGTTCACTGCACCAGTTCTGCGGAACTGGTGCCACCCGAGGCACCAAGGGAGCCCGGCCTCAATTCTCGTAGCGAGAGCCATTGGATTTAGGTGTCGGCTCACGACCATGTCCGTCTCAGTAATAATCATTGAAGACGACGGCAGGAGCTTTGGATGTCTCGCCAGTTCCCTCGTAAGTTCCTGTGGGTCCTTGATCATGTTGAGATCCCAATAATGGGATTGCTCTGATGACCGCCTCGCCTGCCACGGCTCGTACGCCCGAGGAAACAGAGGGGCATCTTCAGCCACCGCGCCCTCCAGCTCGAGACGCTTTTGTCCTAGGCATCCTGGAGGGCATGGGTGAGTTTCAAATAGCTTCGCGTGTACTCATCTGCGAGAGAGGATATTAGTCTCCTGTCTCAATAAACTTCACATACTTCAGTGTTGTGGCAACGTCTGAGTGCAGCATCAAGTCTCTTAGTAGTGATAGAGCATCAGCGACCTTGAGGTGCTTCAAAAACAGGCGCGCAGTACTGGTTCCAAAGGTGGCGCGGGTCCTGTGGAATTTGAAATCGCTCAATGCGACAAAGTGATCTTTCCTCGCGCGAGATCGGAGTCTTGATATTTCCATTTCTATTGCGCGGTACTCTTTCTCTCCGGATTTTCCCGCGTACGGCTTGCCCGACCTAGTGAGAAAAAGGAGATCGCGGTGTTCCGAGCTGGTGCTTGCGGATCTTCTCAGTCGCTTGGTGCTCGTCGCATACGCGATCAGCACATCTAGATAACTCTTGTGTATGGGTATGGTGCCATTCGCACCGTGCTTGGTCGCGACGGGCGGTTGCGCTCGTGGACCAACGCTGATCCTCATGAATCCAGTCATGTTCGGATCTGGCGTAGCTCTGTACAGTGTCTGGATCTTGAGGTCCGATATTGTTCCGAGCCGAAGTCCTGTGCGGAATCCGAGGCTCAGGAACAGCTGGAGCTCCTCCGTTCCGTGCTGCCGCGCGTATGCCTGGATTGATTCTTGGTCGTCTGCAGAAACGGGGACCAGGTTGTCTTCCAGGGCTATGGAACAGGGTGCGGGCCTAGCTGGAATACGAAGGTCCGTACTTAGCTTCAGGATAGTTCTTTCAAAGCCGAAGTTTGTTGAGACACGTACACCGATATGCCTGTTTTCCCACATTGGTCACTCAGGGGAAATGAGGCGGCGAGTGTTCGCTCAGCGGTAGAATTGGACGATGGCGCGAATTCTAGATGCCGCTGTTCGCCGGTTGATGCCGCCGGCACCTATCTCCCGGATTAGAAATGATCGGTAGAGAAACAGGCTCCTCTTTTCCTTCTCTGCTGGAAAGTGCCACCAGCTCGTATCTGTCTCCTCAAGCCACTTGGCATATGCGAGGAGATGAGTGATTAAAGACTTTAGTGTCGCACCATCAACATTATTCTTCTGGGCGATCCATAAATTGACTTCTCGCCAGGGGGTATTGTCTCGCCAGAAGATCGCCGGCAGAGGTCCTGAGTACGTCTTAGTGCGTCCCGCTTCTGCGCAGGACGGGCGTCCCACACGCTCCAAAACGGCCACTCGTCCATCCTAGCGTGTTACGTTGGCGCGAACACACTAGCATGTTACGTGCGCAGGGGCAGGGGTTCATCGCCGTGACCAGCTGGAAGCGCGCCGGGAACACCGCACTGCGCGCGGCGCGGCTGATGCGGATATGGCCGGATTCGAGCGGCTCACGCAGGACCTCCAGCGCGTTGCGCGACCACTCCGGCAACTCATCCAGGAACAGCACGCCGTGGTGCGCCAGCGAGATCTCGCCAGGGTGGGGCGGGTTGCCGCCACCGGCCAGCGCGGCCGGGCTGGCGCTGTGGTGCGGTGCCCGGAAGGCGCGCTGTCGCCAGCGCCGCACGTCCAGCCCGCTGCCGCTGATGGAGGCGATCGCAGCGGTCTGCAACGCCTCCGCTTCGGTGGCCTCGGGCAGGATGCCCGGCAGGCGCGAGGCCAGCAGGGTCTTGCCGCAGCCGGGGCTGCCGATCAGCAGCAGGTGGTGCCCACCGGCAGCGGCGACTTCCAGTGCGCGGCGCGCATGCGCCTGTCCGCGCACGTCGGCCAGGTCGGGGCAGGGGTCGCTCTCTACCGTCACCCGTTCGGCGCGCGGCAGGCGGCGCGGATCACCCACGGCGGAGCAGGCTTCCAGCAGCGTGCGCGCCACGCGTACATCGGCACTCTCGGCCAGGGCAGCTTCGGCCGCGTTGGCTGGCGGCACGATCAGCGTGCGCCCGGCCTCGGCGGCCGCGATGGCGGCCGGCAGCACGCCCTCCACGGGGCGCAGTTCCCCGGTCAGGGCCAGCTCGCCGATGAACTCATGGCGACTGGTCTCTGCCGCATCGATCTGGCCGCTTGCGGCAAGGATGCCCAGGGCGATGGCGAGGTCGAAGCGGCCGCCTTCCTTGGGCAGGTCGGCAGGGGCGAGGTTGATGGTGATGCGGCGCTGCGGGTAGTCGAAGCGGGCGCACATCAATGCGGCGCGGACGCGTTCGCGGGATTCATGGACGGTGGTTTCGGGCAGGCCGACGATCTGCGTGACCGGCAGGCCGCCGGAGAGATGGACCTCCACGCGCACCAGCGGTGCATCGGCGCCCGTACGCGCGCGGCTGTGGACCAGTGCCAGCGCCATGCGATGTGGCCTTTGAAGCGGACAGGCGAGCAGTGTGGGGGCGCCGGCATACGGCGTCTGTCGGGATTCTGCCCGCTGCTTCCCCAGCCGGAAGCTACAGCTCGTCGGCTGATCCTTGAACAACGTGATCTATCGAGGCCCCGCGCGTGATCTGTTGACGTCCAGGTCAAGCGGTCAGCTGTTGTGCCATGTGCTTGATCACCAGCTCAAGGACCGTGCGCACCATGCGCATCTCGCCGTCCAGTGTCACCCCCGCGATTGCGGCCCAGTGCTCGTTCTCGGCCTCCAGCTCACTCATCACCGACTCTGCCGTCGGAACAATGCGCGAGACCATCTTGGACAGCCTGCGCTGTGCGATTGACTTCGGCAGCCCCAGCGCAACACCGGTGTGTACCAGCAGGCTGGGCGTGATTGCTGCGAACTGGTGTACGCCCAGCAGTGGCCAGGCGAGCGTGGCAGCGTGCGGCCAGATTGCGCCGTCCTGTCTATAGGCCCGGCTTCGTCCCGACACCGTGCTGAGCAGGTCGTAATGTGGCGCCAGATCGATGCTGTCTGCAGTGACAAGGAAGCTCAGGTTCTTCAGATGGGCGTCGTCATTGCCGGTGAGGACGTTGAATACCAGCCAATCGAGCAGGCGTTTACGCGCATTGAGCTTTTCGCGGCAGCACCGTGCTGCGGTGTCCAGTGCTTCGATGCTTCCCGCTGCGTACTTGTCGAGGGGCCGGAGGTTGAGGAGCTGGCAGGCATCCAGGGCGTGCAGGCGTCGCGTGCCATCGGGGGCTGCCTTGCGGTCGAAGCGTTCGATCAGAAAAACAGGCTCGGGTACATAGCGTCGCGGCCAAGCGCATGATGAAATATTCGTTGATGACCGTGTGTGGAAAGTCAGGGTCGGTACTGTCGGGCTTCAGAATATGGGTTGAAGCCTCCTCGCCGACCGGCTCGTACAGCGTCTGCTGATCCGCAATGACCGCCAGCTTGTGCTGCGCGCCGGCCAGTGACATCCGCTTCTCCGCACCCGCTGCCAGCGAGTGACGGGGCAGGCGCCCGATCCGCTCGGACAAGGCAGCATCTGTCAGGGGTACCCGGTGGGCTGGGCTGGGTGCCGCATTCTCAGGCATCAGGGTAAGGGAGCCTGCGGACTCCGCGCCGTAACAGGCCAGAAGCGCGAAGTCGTCGCTGCCGCGGATCCCTGCGTCCTGGGCCATGCGGGTCCGTTGCTGCGCTTCGGGAAGCAGGTTGTCGAAGTACCACTGGACTGGACGTGATGTGCTGCCATCCAGAATGCTGCCGCTGGCGCGCGGAAGCCAGGGCGAGAGATCAAAACTTGCGGGCTGCTCAAGCCAGGCCGCTGCATAGTCGAATCGCCACAGGTTGCGATGTTCCTGCAGCGTACCGATCGGCTGAACATGCATCGTGGCCAGCAACGATCGCGCTGGATAGTCCAACCCGTCCAGTGAAACTTCCAGGGCTTTCGGAGGCGTGGTGTTGAATACGTCGGGGTTCATCGGCGGCCCCTTCGTTTCTTTGATTGTTCGCTGAGCAGTGCTGCGGCGGCGTCCGGCACGTCGATTTCAACGCGCAACCCCAGTTCGGTGAGTACGTGGAAGAGCTTTTCCCACTGCACCGTTCCACCGCCGCGCTCGACCTTGGCCAGGAAATTTTCGCTGACACCCAGGCCTTCTGCGGTGTCGTCCTGACGCATGCCCTGTTGTTTTCGGGTGGCACGGACCAGTGGTCCCAATTCGTCCGGTCTTTTGAGGATGAACTTCATGCCAATCCTTACGGTGGTGCGGATTTTTACGTCAAGACATGAGACTACGGCAGAACCCTCAAGTTTGTGAGGATTACCCCGCAGGCGGCGGCCGGTTCGTCAATTCCTTCAGGTCGTAAGGATTAGCCCTGTTCCCCACTGTCCGTGAACGAAATCCTGATCATCGTGAGGATTTCATGTTCCCCACACCGTTGCGTGCGCCGACGGATTTCAGTGATCAGACCCCCATCACGCCGCAGCCCGCTCCCACGCCGCCCCGCGCGCTGCCACCGGCGCCAGCACGAACACATCCACCGCTGCGTTCAGCGCGATCGACTGATCCTCCATGCTGCGCGCCGCCGCCGTGGCTTCTTCCACCAGCGCGGCATTCTGCTGGGTGGCCTCGTCCATGTGCACCACGGTCTGGTTCACCTGCTCGATGCCGGCCGACTGTTCCTGCGAGGCGGCGGAAATCTCGGCCATGATGTCGGTGACCTGCTGCACCCCCTCGACGATCTCGCCCATGGTCTGGCCGGCCTGTTGGACCAGCCGTGCGCCGGTCGCCACGTCGGCCACCGAAGCACTGATCAGTGCGGTGATTTCCTTCGCCGCGCCGGCCGAACGCTGCGCGAGTGTGCGCACCTCACTGGCCACCACGGCGAAACCGCGGCCCTGTTCGCCGGCACGGGCCGCTTCCACGGCCGCGTTCAGCGCCAGGATGTTGGTCTGGAAGGCGATGCCATCAATCACTGAAATGATCTCGCCGATGCGCTTGGACGACACCTCGATCGCGCCCATTGTCTGCACCACCTCATCCACCACCTGGCCGCCCTGCGAGGCCACCTGGTGGGCATGGATCGCAAGCTGGTTGGCCTGGCGCGCGTGGTCGGCATTCTGGCAAACGGTGGAGGTCAGCTCCTCCATGGACGCGGCGGTTTCTTCCAGGTTGGCGGCCTGCTGTTCGGTGCGCTGCGAAAGATCGCTGTTGCCCGCGGCGATCTCACCGGCCGCGGTCTGGATGGACTGCGCAGCGCGCTTGATGTCACCCACGATGGCGGTCAGTTGTTCGGTGGTGAGTGTGACATCGTCACGCATGCGCGCGAACACACCGTGGAACTGGCCGTGCATGCGTGCGCTCAGGTCACCGCGGGCGATGGCCTGCAGTACGTTGGAGACTTCATCGAGGTTGTGTTCGGTGGTCTGCATGAGGCGGTTGAGGCCACTGACCATGTCGCGGAAATCGTGCTGGTAACGCGCCTCGTCACCGCGCTGGCTGAAGTCACCGGCCGCTGCCGCGCTGGCCAGCTGCCGGATCTCGCTGTTGATGGCGCCGAGGTTGGCTTTCACCCGGTCCAGCGAATCGGTGATCACCGCCTTCTCGCCGGGCAGGCGCTCCATGTCCTGCGAGAGCTCGCCGGTGGCGTAGCGGCCCATGATGTCCACCGAACGCAGCATCACGCCGATGTGCGCATCCACCAGCCCGTTGCTGTCGCGCACCATCTGCCCGTAGCCGCCGGGGAAGGCGCTGTCGTCCATGCGGTAGCTGAGCTGGCCGGCCTCGTGGCGTTCGGCCATCGTGGCCTGCGCGGTAAGCACGTTCTTCAACGTCTGCGTCACATCGATCATGGCCTGGCCGAGGCGCCCGATCTCATCGCGACTGCGCACCTGCACCGGGTGCTCCAGATCGCCCCGTGCCACCGCCCGCGCAGCGGCTTCAACGGCCACCACCGGCGCGATCACCGAGCGCCGCAGCCACACCGCCAGCAGCGCCAGCAGCACCACCGCCGAAACGGCCGTCAGCACTGCGCTGACCATCAGCGTGTGGCGCGCGTCTTCCGAGCGCGCGGTCACGGCCTGTTCGGCCACCCGCGCCGTGCGCGCGCCGAGGGCATCGAGCGTGGTGCCGAGCGCACGGTCCTTGCCGCGCACCAGCGCGTCGCCTTCCAGCGGCTGGTAGCCACCGGCGGCGAACACCGCCAGCGCGGCGTGGTATTCGGCGTTGAGGGTGTCGTGCTGGGCCGCGAACTGCCGGGCAAGGCGCGCGGTTTCGGCATCGCTGGCCCCGGCGAGTTCCCTGGCCAGCGCCTGCGCCTTCGCCCCCTGGCTGTCGAACGCGGTGAGATGGCGCTCGCGCAGGGCATCGTCGCTGCCGCGGATGAGCACGTTCTTCCACTCCTGCACCTGCATGCGGAACTCGCGCTGCAGGGCCTCGGCGTGCCCGTTTCGGGCGACCTCCGCCGGGACCTCGGTGGAGAGGTTGAGCCAGGCCGAGCCGAGGCCTGCCAGCGCGCACAGCAGGACGACGAGCAGGCCCAGCGTGAGGGCGCCGAGCAGCTTGAACTGCAGGCTCAGGGCGCGCGCCGGCGTGCCGGACGAGGTTTTCATGAGGGGGAATCCGTGGAAGGGTCAACCGGGATATCGGCGCCACGGCTACGGCCTGAAGTGTGATGTTCATCACTTTATGGTTGTTTCGATAGGCCCTTTGAATGGCTATCTGGCGCATACCCTGCACGCTTGGGGATGTCGCCTATGGCGTACTCCACGGGCGTGACAACGCGCGCCCGGCTGCCCCGTTGAATGCAGTTTTCCTGATGGTCAGCACCGTCCCACCCGCGCCACCATGTGTCCCGCTGGCGTAACCCGCGCCAGCCGGGATTGGCGTCCCGAACTGAAGTGTCACGGTCCGCTGTTGTTGCCCTCTGGGTACGGCGGAGAATGCATCGTCTTGCCGGTCATACGGCGGGCGATGCGCGGGGATCTCCCGATCCGCCGGTTTTTCACCGTGACACTTCTGCCGGTACGCCAACCCGCATCGCCCGCCACCCCGCGCTCCGGCGTGGGTGGCTCTTACGCCCGCGAGGCTGCCGATGCCAAAACCTCCCTTCAGCGCACCACACCTGTACCTGCTCACGAGCGCAACCGGCGGCGCTGACGGCGCTGCGCCGTCCTGTCCGCCCGCAGGGGATCTGCGCCGTTGCAGCGTGACCCGCCGCGAGGAGGCCATCGCCTGCATCCTGGAGATCCTGCACGCCGCCCATCTGGATGAACGCAGTACGCCAACCGAACCACTGCTGGCCGACCGCCTCGTGGAGGGCCTGATCACCGCCGCGCGGCTGCTGGTGGACGATGCGCTGCCGCTCAGCCTGCGCGACGTCTGAAGGCCGCCGCAGGCTCAGTCCAGCGCCAGTTCCGCCGCCGCCACCGGCCGGCCGAGCAGCCAGCCCTGGCCATTGGCCGCAGGCGCCAGCGCCAGGATGAACTCGCCTTCTTCTTCCGTCTCGATCCCTTCCACGATCAGTTGCACGTCCAGCGCCGTGGCCATCGTGGTGATGCCCTGGATCACCTGGCTGGCCACCGAGCGCGCCCCGATGGCGCGGGTGAAGGCGCGGTCCATCTTGATGGCATCCAGCGGCAGTTCGGTGAGGTAGGCGAAGTTGGAATAACCGGTGCCGAAGTCGTCCACCATGATCCGGAAGCCGAGCCGGCGCAGGTCGGCCAGCGGTTCGGCCAGGGTGGAAAACTCGGTGGTGGAGCGTTCGGTGATCTCCAGCGCGATCCGGCTGGGCGCCACGCCGTGGCGTTGCACCAGCGCCAGCAGGAAGGCCCGGAAGCGCGGGTCGGCCAGCTGCGCCGGGGCCACGTTGACGCTGGTGTAGAACGGGGTCTGCGCGCGCAGGCGCGGCCCGAGCTCCGCCATCACGCGGCGCAGCACCAGCCGGGTGAGGGCATCGAGCAGGCCCTTGCGCTCGGCGATGGGGATGAACTCCAGCGGTGTCACCGGCTCATCGTCTTCGTTGCGCCAGCGTGCCAGGGCTTCCACGCCCACCAGCCCACGGTCGCCCAGGCGGCGGATCGGCTGGTACACCACGCCCAGGGTTTCGCTGCGGATGGCACGCGCCAGCTGCGCGGGCAGCAGCCGGCGCCGTTCCAGGTAACCGCGCAGCAGCAGGCCGATGGCCGCACCGGAGAGCGTGCCGAGCAGGGTCAGCCCCAGCAGCAGCCACCACGGCTCCTGCCAGACGTACGCGCGCGGGTTGCTGGAGATGGCGCAGAGGTCGTGCCGTGCATCGCAGCGCGAGGCGGTGTAGGCCTCGGGTCCGCCCCCCTGATGGGCGCGCCACTGCTGCAGCAGCGCCTGGCCCTGGCCGAACTGCTGGAACACGTAAGTGCCCTCGCCATTGACCACCAGCGAAGCCGCTGCTTCGCCCACCGCGTCGATGCCATCAAATGCCCCCGGCGCGGTGGTGACCATCACATCGCCGGTGGCCATCAGATCGGCGCGGATGCGCGGGGTCTGCGAGGTCGGCATGTCCTTCCAGAAGCGATAGGCACCGCGCGCGTTGTGCGGCGGCGGCAGCGCCATGGGCGTATCGAGCACGCCCCACGCCGCCGTGCAGCGCACGGCACCGCGCTGGATGCGCGCCACGTCGCGCACGAACCGCGACTCGAACGCCATGATGCGCAGCTCCAGCAGGTCCTCGCGGCTGCACGGGCGCACGCGCAGCGCCAGCGCGCGGGCCAGCACATCGGTGGAGCGCTCGGCGATGTCCGCGGCACGGTTGAGCACGGTGAGGTTGCGCTGGTTCACCCGGTCGCGTGCGCGCTGGTCCACCGCGTACTGCGCCACCGAGAGCGTGGCCAGCAGGCCCAGGCCGGAGGTGATGGCCACGAGCAGCCGGGCGCGCCGCTGGGACGTATCGAGAAGCGTGGCCAGCAGCGTACGAGGCATCGGAATTCCGTGGAGCGCGGGCGTTGACGCACCGGCATGCAGGCAGGCCGTGCGATGTCTGTTCCCGGCAATGCCCGTCAACCCGAGGCTTCCGCTGCCATGCGGGCGGGCCACAGTCTACAGGCGGACCACGTCGTTTGATGACGCTTTTTACGGCGAATTCGTGCGATCTGCGCATGTCACCACGCGCACTCCTGACACAATGCGAAGATAATGAGACGTGGTTCTCAGTAATTACCGAGCACGTTGTTGGCGCGTCGGCCGATGGCCCTCTGCAGGTGCGCATGGGTCCCCTCGATGCGCGCCACCCGCAGGCCGGTGCCTGCGGTCAGCCGCCGTGCTGCCACCGCGCGGATCAACCGACGCTGTTGCGGCCTTCCAGTTCGGCCAGGGTTTTTTCCAGTGCATCGACCTTCTCGCGCGTCTTCAGCAGCACCGCGCGCTGCACGTCGAACTCTTCGCGCGTGACCAGGTCCAGCTTGCCCAGGCCCGCCTGCAGGGCGCTCTTGAAGGTGGACTGCAGGTCCTCGCGGGACTGGCGCAGGCCCGGGGGCACCAGGTCGCTGAGGCGACGGGCCAGGTCATCGAGTTGGGTGAGATCGATCATGGGGAACTCCGGAACCGTATCGCCGGCGCGCTTGCGGCCCCGGCCCACGGCCCCATGCAGGGGTGGACGCCAAGGATACTGCCCGCAGCGGCTGCGCGCCCAGCACGGCCCACTTGCAGCGCGCTGGTGAGCGGCTATCCTCGACGCCGGAAGCGGAGGTGCCGCTTCGATGGACGCGCCAAGGAGCAGCTCCGATGAAGATGGTCATGGCGGTGATCAAGCCGTTCAAGCTCGATGACGTGCGCGAGGCGTTGGCCGAGCGTGGCGTTACCGGGATCACGGTCACCGAAGTCAAAGGCTTCGGGCGCCAGAAAGGGCACACCGAGCTCTACCGCGGTGCCGAATACGTGGTGGATTTCCTGCCCAAAGTGAAGCTTGAAGTGGCGGTCACCGATGACCAGGCCGAGCTGGTGGTGGAAGCCATCGTGAAAGCCGCCGGCACCGGCAAGATCGGCGATGGCAAGGTGTTCGTTTATGACCTGGGCCGCGTAGTGCGCATCCGCACCGGCGAGCTGGACGGCGACGCGCTGTAACCTGCCGCAGGCGGTGCGGCACCGGCCGCGCCCCGCGTTGGGCGGCCCTGCGCAATGCTCTGTTGCCAGCACGGTGGTGGCGATTGATCGATAATTGCCCCTACCCGGGCGCGTGGCCCCCCTATGACCCTGTCCGGCCGAGCCGGGAGTTGACCATGATCAAGATCGTGCTGGCCGCGCTGTTCGTCGCCTGCGTGCTGTACATCCATTACCGCGGCAAGGTGCGTGCACGCTGGTCGCGGCAGTTGCTGGACCACTCCAGCTTCATGGCCCCGATCAACGTGATCATGTACCTGTTCTCGAAGGTGCCGACCACGCCGTTCCTGGACCCCGGCAAGGAATTCCCGCAGCTTGAGCCGCTGCGGCAGAACTGGAGCGTGATCCGTGACGAGGCGCTGGCCCTGCGCGATGCCCAGCACATTGCCGCGTCCAGCAGCTTCAACGATGCCGGCTTCAACTCGTTCTTCCGCCGCGGCTGGAAGCGCTTCTACCTGCGCTGGTACGGACCGGCGCATCCGTCGGCCAGGCAGCTGTGCCCGCGCACGGTGGCGCTGATCGAAGCGATTCCCGACGTGCGTGCGGCGATGTTCGCGCAGCTGCCGCCGGGCAGTGAACTGCGCCCGCACCGCGACCCCTTCGCCGGCTCGCTGCGTCTGCACCTGGGCCTGAGCACGCCCAACGATGACCGCTGCTACATCGAAGTGGACGGGGTGAAGAAGAGCTGGCGCGATGGCGAGTGGATGATGTTCGATGAGACCTACATCCACCATGCCCACAATGACACCGAGCAGGACCGCGTGATCCTGTTCTGCGATATCGCACGGCCGCTGCGCTTCGGGCTGCCGACGCTGTTCAACCGTGCCGTGGCATCCACGCTGCTGGCCGGTGGCGCCTCGCCCAACCTGCCGGGCGACCCTACCGGTGGGGTCAACAAGGCCTTCGGCGGGCTGTACAAGGTGCGCCTGAAGGCCAAGGCGCTGCGTGCGAAGAGTGCTTTTGCCTACCACGCGATCAAATGGGGCCTGGTGGCGGCGGTGATCGCGGGTATCTGGGCGATCTGAAGCCGCTGCGCCACGGTTCCTGCCTGGCAACCTGCCTTCGTTGCCGTCGTTGCCTGCGTCCAGCGTGCGGGCCGCGTTGGCGGCCGCACGCTGGCATCACTCAGCGCTCGAGCGCGGCCTGCACGAACGGCGGGGTGACCAGCACGCCGGTGTGCAGCGCGGCGGTGTAGTACAGCGTGTCGAAGGACTTCGCGGCCGCATCGGCCTGGCGGAAATCGAAGCTGCTGTCGCCCTTGCGCGCCAGCGTCACGCTCCACCAGCCAGTGGGGTAGCACGGCTGCGGGAACGGCAGCGTCTTGAACGAGCCGAAGCCGGCCTTGCCCATTTCGCCGCGCATTTCGTTGATCAGGTCCAGCTGCATCAACGGCGATTCGGACTGCTGCACCAGGATGCCGTCGTCCTTCAGGGCCTTGAAGCAGCTTTCGTAGAACGCCTTGTTGAACAGGCCTTCGCCGGGGCCGACCGGGTCGGTGGAATCGACGATCACCACGTCCACGCTGCCGGCCGGGCAGTTGGCCATGTAGGCCACGCCGTCGTCGAACATCAGCTCCGCGCGCGGGTCGTCGTTGGAATCGCACAGCTCGGGGAAGTGCTTGCGCGCCATCACCGTGACCTGTTCATCGATATCGCACTGGGTCACGCTCTCCACGCCCTTGTGCTTGAGCACTTCGCGCAGGGTGCCGCAGTCACCGCCGCCGATGATCACCACGCGCTTGGGGGCGGCGTGGGTGAACAGCACCGGGTGGCTGATCATCTCGTGGTAGAAGAAGTTGTCCTTGCTGGTGAGCATGATGGCGCCATCGATGGTCATCAGGTTGCCCCAGTCGGTGGTCTGGAAGATCTCGATCTTCTGGAACGGCGACTGCACCTCGTCCAGCTTGCCGGTGATGCGGTAGCCGATGGCCGAGCCGGTGCGCTCGAAATGCTCGATGTACCAGTTGTTGTTGTCAGTCATGAAAGCCGTCCTGTTCGAGGGGTAGGGTGCGCTGGCTGGCGGTGGCGGACCGCCGGGCCACCCGTTCAGGTCCAGGGGACCGGCATCGGGCGCGGGCGCGCATGATAACGAACCCTTCGTCGCTCAGGGGTTATCATGCACCCCCTTTTTTACCAACCAGGCCGACTGCAATGACCGATTGGTCCCTCGACCAAGCCCGCAAGACCTACTCGATTCCGCACTGGGCGGACGGTTATTTCGACGTGGATCAGGCCGGGCACATGGTGGTGAGGCCGACCGGGGCCGATGGTCCGGTGGTCTCGCTGCCCGAGGTGGTCGACGCGGCCCGTGCCGACGGGGCCAAGCTGCCGCTGCTGGTGCGCTTCCCGGACATCCTGGGACAGCGCCTGGGCAAGCTGCAGTCCGCCTTCCGCCAGGCGCAGGCCGATTGGGAGTATCCGGGCGGCTACACCGCCGTCTACCCGATCAAGGTCAACCAGCACCGTGGGGTGGCCGGCACGCTGGCCAGCCACCACGGCGAGGGCTTTGGTCTGGAAGCAGGCAGCAAGCCCGAGCTGATGGCCGTGCTGGCCCTTTCGCGCCCGGGCGGGCTGATCGTCTGCAATGGCTACAAGGATCGTGAGTACATCCGGCTGGCGCTGATCGGGCGCAAGCTCGGGCTGCAGACCTACATCGTCATCGAGAAACCGTCCGAGCTGAAGCTGGTGCTGGAGGAATCCAAGGCGCTGGATGTCATGCCGGGCCTCGGCGTGCGCATGCGGCTGGCCTCGCTCGGTGCGGGCAAGTGGCAGAACAGCGGCGGCGACAAGGCCAAGTTCGGCCTGTCCCCGCGGCAGCTGCTGGACCTGTGGAAATCACTGCGCGACACCGAATATGCGCAGTGCCTGAGCCTGCTGCATTTCCACATGGGCTCGCAGATCTCCAACGTGCGCGACATCGCCAACGGCATGCGCGAGGCCACCCGTTATTTCGTGGAAATGTCGCGCCTGGGCGCGAACATCACCCACGTGGATGTGGGCGGCGGGCTGGGCGTGGATTACGAAGGCACCCGTTCGCGCAGCTTCTGCTCGATCAACTACGGCCTCAACGCCTATGCCAGCAACATCGTGCAGCCGCTGGCCGATGCCTGCAAGGAACATGGCCTGACGCCGCCGCGCATCGTCACCGAGTGTGGCCGCGCGATGACCGCCCACCACGCGGTGTTGATCGCCAACGTGGCCGAGGTGGAACAGGCGATGGAAGGCCGCGTGCCGGACCAGCATGATGACGAGCCGGCCTCGATCCGCCACCTGCGCGAGATCCACGACGAGCTGGACCAGCGCCCGGCCATCGAGCTGTTCCAGGAAGCGCAGCACTTCCATGCCGAAGGCCTGGCGAGTTACGCGCTGGGGCAGATCGACCTGCCGCAGCGTGCGCGCATCGACGATCTGTTCTACGCCATCGCGCATGCGGTGCGGGCACGCCTGAGCTTCGACGAGAAGAGCCATCGGCCGATGCTCGATGAGTTGAACGAGCGCCTGGTGGACAAGTACTTCGTCAACTTCAGCGTGTTCGAATCAATCCCGGATGTGTGGGCGATCGACCAGGTGTTCCCGATCGTGCCGATCGAACGCCTGGACGAGCGGCCGGACCGCCGCGGCATCATCGCCGACATGACCTGCGATTCGGACGGCATGGTCGAAACCTACGTGGAGAACGAGAGCCTGGACAGCTCGCTGCCGCTGCATTCGATGCGGCCCGGCGAGAGCTATCGCATCGCCTTCTTCATGGTGGGCGCGTACCAGGAAGTGCTGGGCGACATCCACAACCTGTTCGGCGATACCGATGCGATCGAGGTGGTGGCCGACGGAAAGGCCTATGCGGTGACCCAGCAGCGTCGTGGCGATACCACCGATGTGATGCTCGATTACGTGGGCTACAGCCTGGCCGAACTGCGGGCCACCTACGCCGAGCGCGTCGCGGCGGCGGGGCTGTCGGACGAGCGTGCACAGGAACTGAGCCAGGCGCTGGAAACCGGCCTGACCGGCTACACCTACCTGTCCGACGAGCCGCTGTAACGGCGGTGCGGGAGGCCGCCGGGCGCTTGCCCGGCGGATCACCCCGCCGGCAAGCGAAGCGTTGCCCGCAGGCCTGGCCCGGCGTTCTCCAGCGCCAGGGCGCCGCCATGGCTGGCGGCGATGTCTCCGGCAATCGCCAGCCCCAGGCCGCTGCTGCTTTCGCGTTCATCCAGCCGCACGCCGCGCGCCAGCACCGCCTCCAGCTGTGACGGGGCCAGCCCAGGACCATCGTCACGCACCTCGATCAGCACGCCCTCGGCGTCCTGGCGCGCGCTGACCTGCACCCGCTGCGCAGCCCATCTGCCCGCGTTGTCGAGCAGGTTGCCCAGCATTTCTTCAAGGTCCGCCGCATCGCCGGCGCAGGTCAGCGCGGGATCGATCGCATCGGCGTCGAAGCGGACGCCGCGTGCGCCGTGCACCCGCGCCATCAACCGGCACAGGGCCTGCACCACCGGGGCCACGGCCACGCGCTGGCGGTGGTCCACGGCCAGTCCGGCGGCCAGGTAGCGCTCCACGCTGGCCTGCATGCGCGCACCCTGCTCGTGCAGTGTCTGCCGCCAGTGTCTGCCATCGCCGTCGGCCTCCGCCGCCAGCACGCTGAGGGGTGTCTTCAAGGCGTGCGCCAGGTCCTGCGCACTGGTGCGGGCACGCGCCACCATGCGCTGGTGGTGGTCGAGCAGGACGTTGAGTTCTTCACCGAGCGGGGCGATCTCTGCGCCCAGCCCGGCGGTATCGATGCGCTGCGCCTGTCCCCGCCGCACCTGTTCCACCTGCGCGCCCAGGCGCTTGAGCGGGCGCAGCCCGAAGCGCACCTGGCTGGCCAGCACCGCCAGCCAGGCGGCCACCAGCAGCGCCAGCGCCAGCGCGCTGTGGCGGCGAAACGCGGCCACCTGCTGCTGAAGGTCGCTGCGGTCGGCCGCCACGGTCGCCACGATCGGTGCGCTGGCCCGTGGCAGCCGTATCTGCTGGCTCAGCACGCGCAGCGGCTGGTCCAGCGGGCCAATGGCATCGCGTGCGGCCACGGTGCGCCCAAGGCCCCGGGCCGGTGCCGGCAGCGCCTGGTCCCACAGCGAACGCGACTGGTACATCACACGGCCATCAGGCTGCGCCAGCTGCCAGTACGCCCCGGAGAACACACGCTGGAACCGTGCATCATTGGGTTCCTGGCGCAGCACCGGGCGTCCCTGCGCGTCAGCCTCCACCTGCGCTACCAGCCCGATCAGATCCTGGGTGAGCCGCGCATCCAGGCTCTGCCGCGCCGCCCGTTCGAACAGCTGTCCCAGCAGCACCGTGGCCAGCAGCGTGATCAGCACCAGGCCCAGCCCGCCGGCGAGCCACAGGCGGGCACGCAGCGAGGCCTGCCGCAGGCCGGTGGACGTCATGCGCTCGCTGACAGGCGCCAGCCCTGCCCACGCACGGTGTGGATCAGCTCATGCCCGCCCAGCTTGCGCCGCACCCGTCCGAGCAGCACGTCCAGGGCATTGGAGTCGGGGTCGAAGCCTGCATCGAAGACATGCTCGCCCAGCCGCTCGCGGCCGATCACGGTGTCGGCGTGGTGCATGAAATAACTGAGCGTGCGGAACTCCTGCGGACTCAGCGCCAGCAGCTGTCCGTCCAGGGTGAAGCGGCCGGCGTTGACCTCCAGCTGCAGGGGCCCGCACTCCAGCCGTGGGCTGGCATGGCCGACGCTGCGCCGGATCAGCGCGCGCAGGCGCAGCACCAGCTCGTCGGGCTGGAACGGCTTGGTCAGGTAGTCGTCGGCACCGGCGTCGAAGCCGGCCAGCTTGTCGTGCCACCGCCCGCGGGCGGTCAGCACGAGCACCGGGAAGGTGCGGCCATTGCCGCGCCAGCGCTCGATGATGCTGAGTCCATCCAGGCCGGGCAGGCCCAGGTCCACGATGGCTGCCTGCACGTCTTCCACCTGCCCATGGGCTTCGGCCAGGCGCCCGTCATGGAAGGCATCGACCACATAACCGGACTGCTCCAGCAGGGGCTGCAGCCGTTCCACCAGCGCCGGGTCGTCCTCCGCCAACAGGATACGCATCATTCGTCCACTTCGGTCTTCAGCAGCTTGCCGTTGCGCGCATCATAGTCCAGCTCCACCACCGCGCCGTCGCCGCGCAGCACCTCCACTTCGTACACGCCATCGTCCAGTTCCACCTCCAGCAGCGTGCCGGGGTGGCGGCGCAGGGCATCGCGCACCACGCTCTCCAGCGGCACGTAGCGGCCCTGCTGCACGGCACGGCGCGCGGTCTGCTGCGCAGGGTCATCGCCGGCAGCCACCGGCAGGGCCGGCAGCAGCAGGGCGAGCGAAAGAACAAGGGCGGGGCGCAGGCACATGCGGACAGGAATACCGCAGCCGGCTAACAGCCCGCTAACAGTGCGGGCTAAAGGGCTGTTAGTCAGCCCCGGCAGACTGTGTTGGCCGGATCCAGTGCGGTCCACCTTCCAGGAGAACACCATGAAGAAGCTGTCCCTCATCGCCAGTGCCGCCCTCGCCACCGTGCTCGGTACCGCCGCCGTAGCCGCCAGCGCCGCCCCGCTGGGGCTGCCGCAGGTCGAGCAGAAACTGCGCGAGGCCGGCTACAGCCGCATCCATGAGATCGAGAACGACGACGGCCTCTGGGAAGCTGACGTGACCCGTGAGGATGGTCGTTTCCGCGAGGTCTACATTGATCCGAAGACCGGCGAGATCTTCGACGAGCTCGATGGCCGTGCCCAGCTCAGCCTCGATCAGCTGCTGGCGAAGGCCAGGGAACAGGGGCTGCGCGATGTGCATGCCGTGGAACGCGATGGCGCGACCTGGAAGCTGGAAGCCCGCAACGCGCGCAATCAGGATGTCGACGTGCGCCTGAGCGCCCATGATGGCCGCATCCTGACCAGCGAGCGTGACGGCTGGCTGGATTGATCGGGCGCACGCCCGGGCTGTGGGCGGCACCGCCACGCAGCGCCGGTGTCACCAGCCGAACGGCGGTGCCTGGTCCCAGTAACCGGGGCCGGGGCCGAAGCCACCGCCGTACGGCCCGCCCCACGGGCCCATGAAACCGGGTCCCTTGCCTTCGCTGACGTGGATGTTGACGTTCACGCCGCGCGTCTTGCCTTCGTCGTTGGTGTAGTTCTTGCTCAGGTTGAGCGTGGCCGCGTTGTAATGCGAATTGCCGTAGTTTTCGGAATAACCGATTCCGGTACTCACGCTGCCGGAGACGCGCAGCTTGTCATCGGTCACCGTGGCCACGCCGCCGTCGCCGCGTGGACGCGGGCCGGTCTTGTCGCCGTAATAGGTTCCCGGCGCATCCTGCTGCAGGCTGGGATCGTTGAGGTAGCGCAGCGGCGCCTGCGGCAGGCCGAGGTCGAGCGACGTGGCCGACTGCAGGCCCGTGGCGCCGGCGGCGCTCTGCCCCAGCGCGATGGACGGCAGCGCGGCCAGGCAGAGCAGGATCAGGGGGCGGATCATGGCGTGGCGCTCCGACAGCGGACAGGGCAGGGCAGGTGGTCCTTGGACCGACGCTAGCACCTGATCCTTGAATGATGCCTGTCACCGCACGGGCCGGCCAGGGTCCTGGCCGCAGCCGGTGTCGGCAGGCCTGCCGCGGCCCTACCGCTCCAGCCGATCGAACCCGAACAGCGTCTGCAGGGGATGCCGGCGCCTTTCGATCCGGGCACGCACCAAGCCCGCGCCGATGGCCGAGTAGGTGATGCCGTTACCGCCGTAGGCCATGGCGAAGTGCACGCGGGGCCCCCACTGCGGGTGGGGACCAAAGAACGGCAGCCCATCGGCGGTTTCGGCGAAGGTTCCGGCCCACGCATAGGCCGGTGTAGGACGCAGCTGTGGAAACCAGGCCTGCAGCCCTTTCATCAGCTTGGCCGCCTTGCCTTCCACGCGGCGGTCGCGCCGTGCCGGCAGGTCGATGGCATCGTCCAGCCCACCGATGAGAAGGCGGTTATCGCCGGTGCTGCGCAGGTAGAGGTAAGGCCGCGCGCTCTCCCAGACCATCGCCCGTGACAGCCCCTGCAGTTCGTCGGGATGGAGCGGATCGGTGATGAGGGCGTAGCTGCTGCGGTTGCGCGCCACGCGTTGCTTGAGCCAGTTCTGGTTGGCATAGCCCTGGGCCAGCACGACGTGCCGCGCACGGATCTGCACGCCCTGCGCCGTGCGTGCGAGCACGCCGCGCGAACTCGGTTCCAGCGTGTCCAGCACGGTGCGGTCGTGGATGTGCCCGCCCCGTCGGCGCACGCGTTCCAGCAGGCGGTAGGTCAGGCAGTACGGATCCACGCGTGCGGCCTGGCGGGTATGCAATGCGCCGCTGCCCTCGATGCCGATCCGCTCGCGCAGTGCATCGCGGTCAAGCCAGGTGGCGCCGAGCCCGTGCCGGCGGCGCGCCTCGCCTTCGGCCTGCAGGACCGGGACATGCCGTGCCTTGCTGGCCAGGTAGAGGCTGTCCATCTGTCTGAAATCCACGCCGCGCAGGCCGCTGGTGACGTCCTTCAACAGGGGCAACGCCTCGGCGCAGGCGGTGTAGGCGAGCGCGGCGTTGTCTTCGCCGTACTGGCGGGCCAGATCGATCAGATGCGTGTCGATCTCGTACTGCAGCAGCGCGGTGCTCGCCGATGTGCTGCCCCAGCCGATGTCACGCTGCTCGACCAGCGCCACCTGGTGCCCGTGGGCGCTGAGTTCGTCGGCGATGAGGGCCCCGGTGATGCCACCGCCGGCGATCAGCACATCGCATTTCAGATCGGTTTCCAGCGGCGGAAAGGCCTGTATCAGTCCGTTGCGGATGGCCCAGTACGGGTAGCCACTTTTCAGGTCCATGCGCAGGTGTTCCGGTCAGGCGGTGGGGTTGCCGGTATGCGGAGTGTGAATGAGGTCGGTCAGGTCGAACCCCTGCAGGCGCGCTGCGGCGAGGTAATGGTCCTGCACGGTGCGGTCCAGGTTGGGGGTGCGCGCGAGCAGCCACAGGTACTTGCGGTCCGGGCTGCCCACCAGCGAGACGCTGTAGTCCGGTGCGATCTGGATGACCCAGTAATCGCCCTTGGTGAAGGGCAGCCAGCGCAGGCCCTTGGGCAGGAAGCTCACCGCCAGGCGGGCACTGTCGTTGTCGACGACGGTGGCTTCACCGACAGCCTCCTCGATCTCGCCGGCCATGCGGCAGCGGTTGTGCACGCGCACGTTGCCGTTGTCCTTCAGGCTGTAGTTCGCCGAAACGTCGGTGCAGGCCTCCGGCTCGTGACGCATGGGCAGGCGTGCGATTTCGTACCAGGTGCCGAGATAACGCGGCAGCTTCAGATCAGGAACAGTCTTGAGGTCAGGCAGATCGGTCATCTGGGCGCATCGGGAAGGGGTGCCTCACCATGCCGCCGGGGCTGCCACAACCGGGTGAAGGCAATGCGGTGCAGGCCTGCACGCATGATGACCCCGCACCCACGGCGCGCATCGTATAGTCCGCGCACGCGCGGTGGTCCGCGCATGACGGTAGCACCGCATTGTCTTTCAAGCGTCCGATGTCCCTGCGCAGGCTGCTCACCACCCTGCTGCTGCTGAGCTGGCTGGCCGCCGCCGCCGCCCCGTTGTCCGCACAGGAGCCCGAGGCGCCGGCACCGTCCGCGCTCGTGCAGCGGGCCGAACGCACACTCGAATCTGTCCGCGCCTCGCTGCAGGATGCCGACGCGCCGGAAACCCTGCGCACGCTGGTGGACCAGGCACGCACCGCGCGCCAGGACGCCGACGCCGCCGCTGCCGCGCTGCAGCCCCAGGTGGACCAGCTCAACGAGCAGCTGGCACAGCTGGGCGAAGTGGCCGAAGGCGCCACCGAAGGCACGGCCGTGGCCGCACAGCGGCGTGCCTTGACGCGCCAGCGCGATGAGATTGATGGCACGATCAAGCGCGCCGGTGTGCTGGCCGTGCAGGCCACGCAGCTGGCCGACGATGTGGAAAAGCAGCGCACCAGCCAGTTCAATGAAGATCTCGCCAGGAAGGTGGGTTCACCGCTGTCGCCCGCGTTGTGGCGACAGGTGGCCGAGGTGGCACCGGATGACACGGTGCGCGTGGTAGCGCTCTACCACCAGGGCGAGCGCGCACTGCGCGAGGCGGTCAAGCGCGAGGGCTGGACCACGCCGCTGCTGGGGCTGGGCCTGGCATTGCTGGTGTTCTTCCCGCTGCGCCTGTGGCTGCGTGCGCTGGGCCGCCGCTATGCCGCGTCCGAGCGCGCGCCGCAGGGTCGGCTGCGGCGGACCGGGCTGGCGGTATGGCTGGTGGTGGTGGGTACCGCGCTGCCGGGGCTGGCCGCCTGGATCCTGATCACCGCGCTGGCGTCGGTGGATGGCATCGCACCGCGCCTGCAGACAGCCAGCGAGCATTTCCTGGCGGCCACGCTGTTCGCTGCGTTCATCGCTTCGCTGAGCGCGAGCCTGCTGGCGCCGGATCGTCCCTCGTGGCGGCTGCTGGACCTGGATGACACCGCCGCGCGCAACCTGCGCAAGTACGCCTGGTGTGCTGCCGGGCTTTCATGGCTTAGCATCATGCTGGTGGCGACCGACCGCGCGGCGCGCACCAGCGCGATCAACACCACCGCGTTGGACGGGGTGATCGCACTGACGTACCTCGGCCTGATCATGGCCATGCTGGTGACCCTGGCGCGGCTGCACCGGCGCCAGACCGCCGAGGCCGCCGAGCGTGCCGAAGCGCAGGCCGCCGATGCGCGCGCGCGCGGGCCGGCGCAGCGCAGTGGCTGGATCGTACTGAGCCGGATCGCCGGCAACGTGGTGGTGGTGGCTGCGATCCTCGCCTCGCTGCTGGGCTACCTCAACTTCGCCAAGTTCGTGACCCAGCAGCTGGTGTGGGGCGGCATCATCCTGCTGGCCACCACGTTGCTGCTGAAGTTCGCGGACGATCTGTGCACCTGGATGCTGCATCCGGACAGCCGCCTCGGCCGTACCGTGGTGCTCACCACCGGGCTGAGCAGCGCGCAGGTGGAGCAGTCCGGAGTGCTGCTGTCGGCCTTCGCGCGCGTGTGCATCGTGGTGATCGCGATGTTGGCGCTGGTGGCCCCGTTCGGCAGCCTGGACGGCATGCTTTCAGGGCTTTCGTGGCTGTCCGATGGCATTCCGATCGGACCGGGCAACCGCATCAAGCCGAGCAACATCCTCATCGCCGTGGTCGTGCTGCTGGTCGGGCTGGCGGTCATGCAGGCCGTGCAGCGCTGGCTGGTGGATACCTACCTGCCGAAGACCGAGCTGGACCTGGGGGCGCGCAACTCGATCAGCACCGTGGCGCGCTACCTGGGCATCATCCTGGCTGTGCTGTGGGCGCTGGGCGCGCTGGGCATCGGCTTCGAAAAGCTGGCGCTGGTAGTGAGCGCGCTCTCGGTGGGTATCGGTTTCGGCCTGCAGGCGATCACCCAGAACTTCGTTTCGGGCCTGATCCTGCTGGCCGAACGGCCGGTCAAGATCGGTGACTGGGTGAAGATCGGTGACCAGGAGGGCGACATCCGCCGCATCAACGTGCGCTCCACGGAGATCACCGTCGGTGACAAGTCCACGCTGATCGTGCCCAACTCGGAACTGATCACCAAGACCGTGCGCAACATGACCATGGGCAACGCGCAGGGACGGATCCAGATCCAGTTCACGGTGCCGCTCAACACCGATATCGCCGCGGTCAGGCAGGTGCTGCTGGCCGGCTACGCGGCCAATGAAGCGGTGCTGGACGATCCCGCCCCGTCGGTGTTCATCGACTCCATCAGCAACGGCCAGGTCTCGATCAACAGCTTCGCCTACGTGCCCAGCCCGCGGCAGGTGTACGGGACGCGCAGCGAACTGTTCTTCAGCATGCTGCAGGAACTGCACAGCCGCGGTATTCCGCTGGCCACGCCGACCGACATCCACCTCGTCAGCGACGCACCGTAAGGTCCCGGGGCCGCCGCTCAGCCGCGGCGGCCCCCCCGCGAGGGAATCAGCGCGAAGGTGTCCACCGCCAGTTTCTCAGCGTGGTTGAGCCACGCGCGGATCTCCAGGTCATCCACTTCGTGATCCAGACCGAAGCTGAGGTTGATGCGGCCATGCTCGTCCGCTTCCACCCACTGCTGGGCCAGGACCACCTGGCGCTGGGAAGACACCGCCTCGATCCAGAAACCGCGCTGCGGCTGCGTGCTGGCCACCAGTTCCAGCATGTACTGGCCGGCGCGCGTGCGCCGTCCCTTGTGCGTGATCATGTGCGCCTGGCGCACGCTCGGACGCGGCCCACCGAAGGCGTCCAGCGGCGTATCCACCGTGATGCCGCTGCGCAGGTCGTCATCGCGGAACAGCTTGATGCCGTTGTCCCGGTTCACCAGCAGGGCGCACCAGTCACCCTCGGAAGATCCGTCCTCGAACGCCGTGCAGCGGTCGACATAGGCCAGCGTGCTGTCCTTGTCCGCCTCGTCGAACTGGCGCGAGGTGTTCTCCAGGTACACCGACTTCAGCGCCCAGTCCTTGTCGTACTCCAGCAGCACAGGCGGCTGCACCTGCTGCAGCCCGACCACCACCTGGTTGCGGTCATCGATGCGCAGGTCGCGGGTGGGCTCGCCGAGCCACAGCGACCGCGCGAAGGCCAGATACTGCGGGTAATCGCGGCCTTTTTCGCGGCGTGAGGCAGCACTGGCGCTGGGCGCGCGCTCGGCGGCCAGCAGCGAGCGCCCAAAGCCGATGCGGTCGATGGCCGGATCAAGCAGGCTGAGCAGCGTGGCCCCGCTGTCCAGCGTGGTGGTATCGGCCACGCTCAGCTGTCGCGGCGCGATGTCCTTGCCCAGGAACACCAGCAGGTTCTCGCGCTCCTGCCGGGCGAGCACGTGGCTGAGGTCATTGGGCATGGCCAGGTGATCGGAGGCGAGGACGATCAACGTGTCCTTGCCGTACGGGCTGGCCTGGATGCGATCCACCAGCTGCGAGATGAGGCGGTCGGTGCACTTGAGGGCGTTGAGCAGGCCGATGTTGCCGTGGGGGCTCTGGTAACGCTCGTTCCGGCACGCCACCGGCAAATGGCCGGCCGGGTGATGAGTGTCCATGGTGAGGGTGGTCAGCATGAACGGCTCGCCGCTGCGCGAGAGCTGTTCGAAGCGGCGGTACGCCGTATCCAGCAGCACGTCATCGTGCAGGCCCCATGCCGAGTAATGGATGCGGCCGATCTTCTTCTGCTTCCTGAACCACTCCAGGTCATGCACTTCATCGAAGCCATGGCTGGCCAGGAACTGACCTTTGCCGGCGAACTGCCCGTTGGCGCCGCCCAGGTAATGGTTGGTGTAGCCCTGCTGCTTGAGGTAATCGCCAAGGCAGACGGCCTTGGGCAGGAAGCTGGCCATGCGGTCCATGCTGTTCTCATCGCCCTGCGAGGTGGTCAGCGGCACGCCGCACATCGAAGCCACCAGGCCGGCGATCGTCCAACCGCTGCCTTCGGCAGAGTCCACGCCGCGCACGTCCAGGCCCTGCGCGGCCAGCCGCGTGAGGTTGGGCATCAGGCCGGGGAACACGTCCTCATCGAGGTAGGTGCGCTCGAGGCTCTCGCCGTAGATCCACACGATGTTGCGCGGGCGGTGCAAGGCCTGGGTGGGCACCTGGTATTCCGGTGCGATCTGCGCGAAATCCACCGGCCGCAGCTGATGGTAGAGACGCTGTCCGTCGGCGTACAGCGGACTGATGACGATCGCCGCCACCCACAGGCCGGCGAAGGCAGCGAAGTACCCGGTGCCGAACGTGGGCCGGCGCCAGCGCCGTACGCGCGTGAGCGCCAGCGGCAGCAGCGAAACCAGCAGCAGCACGATGTAGCCGGCGATGAGGCGCTTGAAATCCGAGACCCCGGCGCCTTCCATGTCTGCGCCCAGGTGGTACAGCGTGGCTGCGTTGAGCCCATCCCCGGACAGCGCGTTGACCAGCCACCATGTGCTCAGTGCCACCAGCAGCAGCGAAAGCAGGCCAGCCTTCCACCAGAGCCATCTGCCGGAAATCAGCAGCAGGCAGGTGAGCAGCAACAGCGTGAGCAGCAGGATCCAGAGCATGGGCATGTATCGGCAGCGACGGAAGTGGTGATGGGCGCCACAACGACGCTTGATCCATCCGACCGACACTGCCAACCACACCTGCATGACAGGTCGATGACAGGATCATGCCTGCGCGAACCTGACTGAAATGTTGCCGCATGCGACAACGGATGCCGAAGCATCCGTTGAGCGTAAAAACCGCGTGAGAACTGCGCGCGAACTATCTGTGGCTGCGTTCTTCGTGGGCACGCGCACGCCGGTCGAACAGCAGTGCACTGGCGATGATTCCGAAGCCGAGCACCACGCCGACGAGCATCAGCAGCATGGCGATGGCGGGGTAGCCGAACAGGTGCCAGCCCGTGTCGACCCGCATCATCATCGCCGCCGCCAGGATCAGCGCGGCGGTGACGATGCCGGCCGAAACACGGTTGGCGATCTTCTGCAGGTTCTCCATCAAGCGAGATTCTTCCAGCCCCGTGACCTTCATCTGCATGCGGTTTTCCGCCAGCACGGAGAGGATGTCGGTCATCTTGCGCGGGCCGATGCGCAGCAGCTCCTGCACTTCCATCGCTTCGCTGGCAAGGTTGGCGGCCGACAGTGATTTCTTCAGGCGCGCACGCATCACATGCTGCAGCTGCTTTTCAACGATGCGCCGGGTATCCAGCGTAGGCGACAGCAGCCGGCAGACCGATTCGAGGTTCAACAGGGCCTTGCCGATCAGGCTCAGCTCCGGCGGCGTACGCAGCCCGCAGGCAGTGGCGATGCGCACCATGTCCAGCACCACGCGGCCTTCGGAATAATGGTTGCTCGCTGCATAGCGCGCGATCATCTGCCCGGTCTCGCGCAGGTAACGCTCTTCTTCGAAGAATTCCAGGCGCGTGCTGATGCCGATGATCTCGTCGGCCACTTCCTCGCCACGGCCGTCCACCGCGGCGAACAGTACCTTCAACAGCCGCTCGCGCAGGCGCGGCGGCATGTGCGCCACCATGCCCAGGTCGAAGATCGCCAGGCGGCCATCGGTGGTGACACGCAGGTTGCCCGGATGCGGATCAGCATGGATCTCGCCATGCACGAAGATCTGGTCCAGGTAGCCGCGGATCAGCGCGGCGGCCAGCGGGTCCATCGACTGCTCGGTCCGCCGCACATCGGCAATGGCATCCACGCGCACGCCGTCGGCCAGCTGCATGGTCAGCACGCGGTTGCTGCAGTAGTCCCAGATCGGCTGCGGCACCCACAGCGGGGCGAACGGCTTGAGGTGCTGCCCGAAGCGCGCCAGGTTCTCCGCTTCGGTCTGGTAATCCAGCTCCTGCATGAGGGTCTTGGCGAATTCGTTGAGCCAGTCGCGCAGGCGTACCCGGCGCCCGATGTGGGTCAGGTGGTCGGCTGCCAGGGCGAAGCTGCGCAGTGCCTCCAGGTCCGAGCGCAGCTGCGCGGCCACTTCGGGCTTCTGCACCTTCACGGCCACCTGGCGGCCATCGTGCAGCGTGGCGCGGTGCACCTGTGCGATGGAAGCGCAGCCCAGCGGGGTCGGCTCGAAGCTGGCAAAGAGCTTGGACACCGAGGCGCCGAGCTCGCGCTCGATGATCTCGTGGATGCGCGCCACCGGAATGGGCGCCACCTTTTCCTGCATGCGCTCCAGGGCGGTGGCGAACTCGGCCGGCACCATGTCCGGACGGGTGGAAAGCATCTGGCCGAGCTTGACGAACGTGGGGCCCAGCGACTCCAGGTCGGTCACGAACTGCTCCGGATTGCCGTCCGGCGGCACATCGTGGCCGGTCGCCGCGTCCAGGTTCATGCCGGAGAACACCCCGGAATTGCGGTAGCGCAGCAGCAGCCGCAGGATCTGGCTGCGGCGGTTCATGCCGGTGACCAGGGGCGTGGCGGCGTGGGGCGCGGCAGGGGGCACGTTCAAGCAGATCTCCGCGACGGTTCCAGGGCCGCCAGTGTGGCCGCAGCGGGGTGGTCGGCTGGTGAATCCCGGGTCTTCATCCCCGGCGGGCCGGGGATGGGTCAGAATCCGGCCTCCTCCCCCCTGTATCTGCGGATCCGCCATGGCTGGTGCCAGTCTGTTCACCCTGCTCGACGATATCGCCACACTGCTCGACGACGTCTCCATCCTCACCAAGGTTGCCGCCAAGAAGACCGCCGGTGTGCTGGGTGACGATCTGGCGCTCAACGCGCAGCAGGTCACCGGCGTAAGCGCAGCCCGCGAACTGCCGGTGGTCTGGGCCGTGGCCAAGGGCTCGCTGGTGAACAAGGTCATCCTGGTGCCGGCGGCGCTGGCGATCAGCGCACTGGAAGCTTGGCTGGGCTCGCGTGGCTACAACGTGCCGCTGATCGTGCCGTTGATGATGGTCGGCGGTGCCTTCCTCTGCTACGAGGGCGTGGAAAAGCTGGCCCATCGGTTCCTGCATCCGGCCGAGGAAGACGCGCAGAAGCGCGAGGCGCGCCTGAAGGCGCTGGCCGATGAGAAGGTGGATGTGGTGGCGCTGGAAAAGGACAAGGTGAAGGGGGCGATCCGCACCGATTTCATCCTGTCCGCGGAGATCATCGTACTCACGCTGGGCGTGGTGGTGGGTGCGCAGAGCAGCTTCACCCAGCAGGTGCTGACGCTGTCCATCGTTGCCCTGGCGATGACCGTGTTCGTTTATGGCGTGGTGGCGCTGATCGTGAAGATGGACGACGCCGGCCTGTACCTGTCGAAGAAGACCGGCGCGCTGGCCGCGTTGGGCCGCGGCCTGCTGGTGAGTGCGCCGTGGCTGATGAAGTTCCTGTCCATCGCCGGCACCGCCGCGATGTTCCTGGTGGGTGGCGGCATCCTGGTGCACAACATTCCGGCGTTGCACCACTGGGTGCAGGGCCATGGTGGCGAAGGGCAGTGGGCGTGGCTGATCAATGCACTGGCCAACGCGACGGTGGGCGTGATCGCCGGTGCCGTGGTGCTGGGCGCGGTGATGGCCTTCAAGAAGCTGCGCGGCACGCCCGCGCACTGAGCCCGCCGGCACCCGGGTCACGCGGCGCCGGGTACCCCCGGCCTGGGCGTTCAACCGGCCTGTACGCGGTTGCGCCCAGCCCGCTTGGCCGCGTAGAGCGCTTCATCCGCACGGGCCAGCAGCGCCTCGGCGGTATCCCCGGGACGCCATTGCGCCAGGCCGGCACTGAAGCGCACCAGCACGCGCTGGGTGCCGGCATCCAGGGGCCGCTGCGCCAGGGAGTGCTGCAGGCGCTGCACGGTGGACATGCTGTCCGCTCCCGGCGTGGCCGGCATGACCAGCACGAACTCATCCCCGCCCAGGCGCGCGATGGCATCGCTGGCACGCAGCAGCAGCCGGCAGATGCTGGCGAAGTGGCGCAGCATCGCATCGCCCACCGCGTGCCCGTGGACATCGTTGGTGTCCCCCAGGCCATCCAGATCGATCACCGCCACGGCCAACGGCTCGCCCGAGCGCTCCGAGCGCGCCAGTTCCGCCCGCAGCTGTTCTTCCAGTCCGCGCCGGTTGAGTGCATCGGTCAGCGGATCGGTGCGCACCAGGTCAGCGGCCTGGCGCAGCTCGTTCTCCAGCTGGGCGATACGCTGTTCGGCCTGTTCCACGTCCTGGCGCGCACTGGCCAGGTGGTCGCGCGCCTGCATGGCCTGCTGCTGCACTTTGGCCGTGTCGGTGAGTACGTTCTGCAGCAGCAGGTTGAGGTCGGCAATGCTGCGCGCCTCACGCAGCGACAGGGCGTAACTGCTGATGCGGTCATGGTATTCGCCGGTGTTCTGGGCCATGCCATCAAGCTGTTCGACGAACTCGCCCATCATGCCGCGCATGGCGGCCTTTGAATCGGCAATGCCCTGCCGCAGCAGGCCCTGCTTGTAGATCACTTCGCGCAGCTGCGCACGGGTGCGCTCGATGGTCTCGGCATCGAGCGGACCGCCGAGCAGCTGGCGTACTGCATCCACCTGCCCGTGCAGCCAGCTGCGGTCGTCGAGCAGCTCGGCGATGTTCTCCAGCAGCAGATCGAACAGCCCCACCAGCAGCGCGTCGCGCTCCTGCCAGGCGGTGCTGCGCACACCGACCTGGTGGCCGAGTTCGCGCACCGCCTGTTCCAGGGCTTCAAGGGGCTGCCCGGGTTGCCACAGGCGCCAGCGCTCGGCCTGCTGCACCGCTTCGGAATGCAGCGTGGCATCGTGCTGCAGCAGGCTGGCCACGGTCACGCCCAGCACCTGCCGCAACTGCTCGCGCAGGCGCAGGCTGTCGGGCTGGCCGTCCGGGGACTGCTGCTCGATGGTACGGATGTACTTGTCGATCAGTTGGCGCATCGCCCGGCCATAGCGTGGCCAGTCGCCGCTGGCGTGGGCCGACTGCAGGCGATCGCCCATGTCCCCCAACTCCCCCGGCAGCGTGGCCATGCCGTTGGCGAACGCCGCCAGCAGCGTATCGGGGGCCTCCGCACCGGCGAACAGGTGCTGCAGCGCCACGGCACCGCCGCCCTGCAGGGCGGGGCGCTCATTACACGGTCCAGCGCCGGCCACGCGCGGGCCTGCCGGCGGGCCGAGGGCCGTGCCGGGGGCGGGGCGGAGAGCGGGCGGGTCCGTCATGACGCGGTTCCGGGAAAGGCAGGGATGATCAGAGCATATCGGCGCCGCAGGCGACGGCTTGAACGGATAGCATGGGGCACAGGATGCTGCATGGGAGCCGGCGATGCGCGTGATGCTGTTGGGAGCCACCGGCCTGGTCGGCGGGCAGGTCCTGCGCCTGCTGCTGGAGGACCGGCGCTGCACGGCGGTGATCGCGCCCGGACGACGTCCCTTGGGCGTGGCGCACGCCAGGCTGCACGCGCCGGTGCTGGATTTCGACCAGCTGCCGCTGGCTCCCGACTGGGCCCGGGTCGATGCGGTGATCTGTGCCTTGGGCACCACGATGGCCCAGGCGGGCAGCCGCGAGGCCTTCCGTCGTGTGGACCATGACTACCCGCTTGCGTTCGCACGCCTGGCTCGAGGGCAGGGCGCAACGGCCTTCGCGTTGAACTCCGCCGCAGGCGCCAAGGCCGGTTCGGCGATCTTCTACAGCCGCGTGAAGGGCGAGCTCGAGGGTGACCTGCGTGCGCTGGCATTCCCCTCGCTCACCCTGGTACGGCCCGGCCTGATCGGCGGCGAGCGGCAGCACGTACGCCGCGGTGAGCAATTCGCCGCCCGCGTGCTGGGCGCGCTCGGCCCGGTGCTGCCCCGGGCCTGGCGGATCAATCCGGCGCCGGTCATCGCGCGGGCGCTGGTGGAGGCCGCGCTGGTCCCGCGACCAGGCCAACACGTAGTGCCCGCCCAGCTGCTGGTGGACTGATGCCGCGCTGCCTGGCGGTCCGGCCACGTGGAACAAAAACGCCGGGCGGTGCCCGGCGTCCGTGTCACATGGCCGGAACGGCCATCAGCTCGCCAGGGCGAGGTCATCCATCATGGCGCGCAGGAAGCGCGCCGCCTCACCGCCGGTTGCGGCACGGTGGTCGAACGTCACCGACAGCGGGATCACCTTGTGCGCTTCCACGCCCCCCATCACCGGGGTCATCTGATGGCGGGCACGGCCGGCACCGACGATGGCCACGCATGGCGGCACCACCACGGGCGTGGCGTAACGGCCGGCGAACATGCCGAAGTTGGACAGAGAGATCGTATAGCCACTCAGTTCGGAGGCGGCGATCGAGCGGCCTTCCACCTGCTCGCGCAGACGGTTGACGCCCTCGCGGATGCCGCGCGCATCGAGCATGTCGGCGTTGCGCAGGGCCGGCACGAACAGGCCCTCTTCGGTATCCACCGCGATGCCCACATCCACATGGGCGTGCAGGGTGCGGGTCAGCGCCTCGCCATCGAACCAGGCGTTCATGGCCGGCACCTTCTGGCTGGCCACCACGATCGCCCGCACCAGGCGCGAGGTCATGTCGCTGCCCGGCTGCCAGGCATGGATGTCCGCATCATCGTTGAGCGTGGTCGGCACGACCTTGCTGTGGGCATCGGCCATCACGCGCGCCATGTTGCGGCGCACGCCCTTGAGCTGCTCCGGCTGCCCCTTGGCGGCTACGCCCGGGGGCTGCGTGCGCATCGGGCGGCCGGCGGCGGACAGCGGCGCGCGCTGGCTTTCCACCGGTGCCGGAGCGGCCGGGCGGGTTGCCACCGGTGCTGCAGCCGCCGGCGCAGGTGCCGCGCCGACCTTGGCGCTGCCATCGCTGGCGGCCTGCTTCACATCGGCCATGGTGACCGCGCCGTCGGCGCCGCTGGCACGTACGCGGGACAGGTCCACGCCCAGCTTGCGGGCCATCGCACGCACCGCGGGTACCGCCTTGACGCCGCCTACGGCAACGGCCTGCTCGGTGTGCACGGCATTGGAGCTCTGCATCGCGCCGACCACGGTCCCGGCATCGTCACGCTCGCCGCCTTCCTTGATCTCGCCGCCTTCATCGGACGCCACCACCTTGTCCGCGGACGCAGGAGCCGGCTCGCCGGTGCTGGGGGTCGCCGGTGCGCTCGGCGCGTGGCCGTGGCTGTGGCCGGTATCCTGGCCGTCCGCGCGCTGCGGCAGGTTCGGGTCCAGTTCGAAGCTGGCCAGCACCGCCCCGGTGGGGATGATGTCGCCGTCCCCGCCGGCCAGGCTCAGCACCTTGCCGGAAACCGGCGAGGGCACTTCGACGACGGCCTTGGCGGTCTCCATCGAGACCAGCGGCTCGTCGAGACGGATGGTGTCACCCACCTTGACGAACCATTCCACGATGGTGGCGTCCGGCAGGCCCTCGCCGAGGTCGGGCAGATTGAAATTCTTGGTCTGGCTCATGTGCAGTTCTCTTCCAGCAGTTCCAGTTCGTGGGCCGGCAGCCAGCCCGTCGCGCCATTCGCGCGCTCGGACCACCACCACCCCCCATGTTCATGATGCAGCCGTACCAGCTCGCCGCTTTCCACATCCAGTTCGCGCGCGTCGTAATCCTGCAGGGCTTCGGCCCGGCCTTCATCGAGGTTCTGCAGCCAGGCGACGGGCGCCCAGCCGGCGCGCCCATCGTCGGTGCGGACCCACGCGAACGCGGGCCATTCCTCGTCGCGTACACCGACTTCGACGATCTGCCCCGAGCGCAGCCGCAGCGGATTGGGATACTGGCTGCGGTACGTGCCGACCAGGCGCGCCCGCATGTCAGCCCGCCGCAACGGCACGCTTGGCCGCCGCCACGATCCGCTCGACGCTGGGCAGGTACTTCATTTCCAGGCGGAACAGCGGAATGTGGGTGTCATAGCCGGTAACCCGCTCGACCGGTGCCAGCAGGTCGTACAGGGATTCCTCGGCCAGGCGCGCGGCGATCTCGGCACCGAAGCCGGCCGTCTTGGGCGCCTCCTGCACGATCACGCAGCGGCCCGTCTTGGCGACCGATTCGGCGATGGTGGCGAAGTCCAGCGGACGCAGCGTGGCCACGTCGATGACCTCGGCACTGATGCCTTCGCCGGCCAGCTTGTCGGCCGCCTCGAGCGCTTCCTTCACCTGTGCGCCCCAGGTCACCAGGGTCACGTCGGTGCCGTCGCGCAGCACGAAGCACACATCCAGCGGCAGCGCCTCGCCATCGTTGACCACGACTTCCTTGTACTGGCGGTAGATGCGCTTGGGTTCCATGTAGATCACCGGATCCGGCTCGCGGATCGCGGCCAGCAGCAGGCCATAGGCACGCTGCGGCGAAGACGGCAGCACCACGCGCAGGCCCGGCACGTTGGTGAAGATCGATTCGTTGGCCTCGCTGTGGTGTTCCGGCGCACGGATGCCACCGCCCCACGGCACGCGCAGCACCATCGGGCAGTGCAGGCGGCCGCGCGTGCGGGTCCGCAGGCGGGCGGCGTGGCAGATGATGTGGTCCACCATCGGGTACATGAAACCGTCGAACTGCGCCTCGGCGACCGGCTTCATGCCCTGCGCGGCCAGGCCGATGGTCAGGCCGGCGATGGTGGTCTCATCCAGCGGGGTGTCGAGGATGCGGTTGGCGCCGAAACGCTGCTGCAGGCCGGCGGTGGCGCGGAACACGCCGCCGTTGACGCCGACGTCCTCGCCGAGCACCAGCACCGAGCTGTCATGCTCGAGCTCCCAGGCCAGTGCCTGGGTGATGGCCTCGATGAGGGTGATGGGGTTAGTGGTCATGACCGTGTCTCCACCGGCGACAGCGGCGCTGTCGGCGGCATTGGTGCGGGAAGCGGATGCGCTGTGCCTGATCTCATCCATTGCGCTGCTCCAGGGCGATGGCGGCGGCACGCTGGGCCAGCAGATCGGCCGGCGGATCGGCGTAGAGGAAATCGAACATGGCCTCCACCGGCTGCACCGGCGTGTTGAGGTACTCGTTGACATCGCTGTCCACGCGGGCGCCACACTGCTCGATCCACGCCTTCTCTTCGGCCTCGCTCCACACGCCCTGCGCGGTGAGGTACTTGCGCAGGCGCAGCATCGGTTCGAGCAACCAGGCGTCCTTGACCTCGGCGTCGTCGCGGTAGCGGCGCGCGTCATCGGCGGTGGTGTGGTCGGACAGGCGATAGGTCATCAGTTCCAGCACAGTGCCGCCTTCACCGGCCAGGCCGCGCGCGCGCGCCTGCTCCATCGCGGCCAGCACGGCGATCAGGTCGTTGCCGTCCACCTGCAGGCAGTGCAGGCCACCGGCCAGGCCCTTCTGGGCCAGCGTTTCGGCACCGGTCTGCGCCGAGCGCGGCACCGAGATCGCCCAGCCGTTGTTGACGATGCACAGGACCAGCGGGAGTTTGTAGGCACCGGCTGAGTTGAGCGCGGCGTAGAAGTCCGTCTTGGAGCTGCCGCCGTCACCACAGACCGCCACGGCGATCTGCGGCTCGTTGTTGAGCTTGAACTTCAGCGCGGCTCCCGCAGCGTGCAGGCACTGCGTGGAGATCGGCACGCAGAACGGGAAGTCCTTGGCGGCACCGCCGGCGTAGTCGTTGCCACGCTCGTCGCCGCCCCAGTACATGAGCACGTCATAGGGACGCACGCCGCGCATGAACATCGCGCCGTATTCGCGGTAGCTGGGGGCGAACACATCGTCGGCGTGCATGGCGGCACCGATGCCCACGTGTGCGGCCTCGTGCCCCAGGCAGGCGGCATAGGTGCCGAGCTTGCCGGTGCGCTGCAGGGCGATGGACTTGCTGTCGAAGACGCGCACATAGAGCATCTGCTTGAACAGCGGTACCAGCGCCTGCGGATCGCGCAGCGAGGCGGGCAGGTCGTCGCGGACGAGCGTGCCGTCGGCGTCGAGGTACTGGAGGTATTCGATCTTGAACTCAGCGGCAACTGTCATTGCGGGCCACACCTTCGACAGGAAGTTACAAATGATATGAATTGCTATGTTAAGGAGGGCGGAGGAAAAAGCCGTCCTGCGGCGCAGCAACGCAGGCCGCTTCCCTGCCGCCAAGCGCGGTGACAATCCAAGCGGGATTACGTATTCAGGCGATGCTGCAGTGCATCAGAATACGCCTCGGCGCGCCGTTCGTAAGGGGTTCCACGCGCCAGCTTGCGGAAGTGTGCGTTCCACGACGGCCGGCGCGGGCCCACACCCGGGCAGGCATTGTCCCGGATGCGCCGCAACCCCCTGCAGGTGCAGACGGCTGCTATCGTGTCGGCTTTCCCGCAGTAGCAAGCGTCAATGTCCGTCGACAACAACCAGCGCGATCTCGAGGCCGGCATCCACACAGATCTGCATGACCGCCTGACGTACGGCGGCTACCTGCGGCTGGACCAACTGCTTTCCGCCCAGCAGCCGCTGTCCAGCCCGCCACACCACGACGAAATGCTCTTCATCATCCAGCACCAGACCTCAGAGCTCTGGCTGAAGCTGCTGGCTCACGAGCTGCGCGCGGCGATCGGTTACCTGCAGCGCGACCAGGTGTGGCAGTGCCAGAAGGGCCTGGCCCGTAGCAAGCAGGTGCTGCGCCAGCTGACCGAGCAGTGGTCGGTGCTGGAAACGCTGACGCCCTCCGAATACATGGGTTTCCGCGACGTGCTGGGGCCGTCTTCGGGATTCCAGTCCCTGCAGTACCGCTATATCGAGTTCCTGCTGGGCAACAAGAACGCGCAGATGCTCAAGGTGTTCGAGCACGATGTGGACGGTCAGGCCGGCCTGCGCGCGGCACTGGAGGCGCCCAGCCTGTACGAAGAGTTCCTGCAGTACCTGGCGCGCTTCGGCCATGACATCCCGGCGCAGTATCTTCAGCGGGACTGGACCCAGCCGCACGTGGCGGACGATGCCCTGCACCCGGTGTTCGAGCGGATCTACCAGAACACCGACCGCTACTGGCGCGAGTACGCGCTGTGCGAGGATCTGGTGGACCTGGAGACCGCCTTCCAGCTCTGGCGCTTCCGTCATATGCGCACGGTGATGCGGGTCATCGGGTTCAAGCGCGGCACCGGCGGCTCGTCGGGCGTGGGGTTCCTGGCCAAGGCCCTGGAACTGACGTTCTTCCCGGAGCTGTTCCAGGTACGGACCACGCTGGAGGGCTGACGCGGAGCGGAGGCTGCAAGGCCATCGCCCGTCCGGGCGCACCCGTGAGGACGCATGCGACGCGTGCCGTGTTCAGCTTTGTCGCATGGCTTGCCCGTGCAAGTTCAGCAACCCGGTGCCGTTCTGCATCGAACAGTGTTTATTTGACGTGAACGCAGGAAGTCGGTGATCCTCGCGCGTTATCCCGGCACACGGACGTGCCCGACATCCACCGAACCAGGAATCCCGCATGAGCCTGAACGCCACTGCGAACACCCCCGAACCGGCCGTGCCGGAGTTCAAGACAATCCTCGGCCACCCACGACCGTTGTGGATGCTGTTCATGGCCGAATTCTGGGAGCGCTTCGCGTTCTACGGCATCCGCTGGGCCATGGTGCTGTACATCGTGGCGCAGTTCCATGGCGGCGATGCCAGTGGTGAGCGTCCGGCCAGCGAACTGTACGGTGCGTACCTGGCGCTGGTGTACGCAGGCGCGATCTTCGGCGGCTACGTGGCCGACAAACTGATCGGTTTCCAGCGCTCCATCCTGCTCGGTGCGGTGTTCATGAGCGTGGGGCTGTTCATGCTTGCCTCGCCGACCGAACTGCTGTTCAAGCTCGGCCTGGCCACCATCATCGTGGGCAACGGGCTGTTCAAGCCGATCATCTCCACGCTGGTGGGCAAGCTGTACCTGCAGGGTGACTCGCGCCGCGATTCGGGCTTCACCATCTTCTACATGGGCATCAACATCGGTGCGATGATCGCCCCGGTCATCACCGGCTGGCTGGCGCGCGAGATCTTCGGCACCGACGCCATGCCGCATTACCAGATCGTGTTCATCTGCGCCGGCGTGGGCATGCTGATCAGCCTGGTGTGGTTCTGGCTGGGCCGCCGGCAGCTCAAGGGCATCGGCGAGCCGACCCCGGGCCAGCAGAGCCTCTCGCGCGTGGGTCTGGTCGCCCTGGTCGGCGCCGTGGTCGGCGTGCCGCTGTTCTACTTCCTGCTGACCATCGACGCGCAGGCGCTGCAGTACCTGCTGATGGCGCTGTTCGTGGTGCCGGCGCTCATGCTGCTGGTGGAAGGCATCCGCGGCGGCGGCGTCAGCCGCGACAAGGTCATCGCGATGCTGGTGATCTTCATGTTCAACGTGCTGTTCTGGATGTTCTTCGAGCAGGCGGGCAGCTCCTTCACCTTCCTGGCCGACCGTATCGTGGATCGCCAGTTCGGTGACTGGACCTTCCCGCTGGAGTGGTTCCAGTCGGTGAACTCCATCGCCATCATCACCCTGGCCCCGCTGCTGGCGTGGCTGTGGGTGAAGATGGGCCGCGCCAACCCCTCCATCCCGCGCAAGTTCGGCCTGGGCCTGGTGTTCAACGGCCTGGCGTTCCTGCTGCTGATGGTGGCCCTGTCGAGCATGGTCGATGGCGCCGGCAAGATTCCGTTCTGGACCTTGTTCATGGTGTACGTGATCCAGTCGGTGGGTGAGCTGTGCCTGTCGCCGATCGGCCTGTCGATGACCACCAAGCTGGCCCCGGCGCGCCTGGGTGGCATGGCCATGGGCTGCTGGTTCCTGTCCATCGCCATCGGCAACAATCTGGCCGGCATCTTCGCCGGGCGGGTCAGTGGCGAGGGTGGCATGACGGTGCAGTCGGCACATGCCGGGTATACCTTCGGCTTCTATGCGCTGGTCGGGTCGGGCGTGCTGCTGTTCCTGGTGGCGCCGCTGATCCAGAAGCTGATGCACGGCGTCAAGTAACCGCACTCCCTTCGAGGAACTCCACCATGCGCAGGCCCCTCCGTTCGTGCTCCGCCCTGATCATCGCTGCCGCCCTGGCCGCGTGCTCGCCTTCGGGACCGGAGACCGGCAAGGCACCTGCGCAGCCGGTGGACACGCCTTCGACCACGCCGCCGGCCGCTGATCCCAGCGTGCCGGTGGCCTCGGGCAACACCCCGGCGGCGGCGGACATCGCCGCCATCGCGGGCCTCAACGCAGCGTTCGATCCGGCCCGTGACCCGGCCGATGACCTGGCCACGGCCAAGGTCGAAGCCCAGCGTGCCGGCAAGCGCATCATCCTGGACGTGGGCGGTGAGTGGTGCGCGTGGTGCCATATCCTCGACCGGTTCGTGGAAGGCGACGCCGAGGTGCGCCGCCTGCGCGATGCGAAGTACGTGTGGATGAAGGTCAACTACAGCGAAGACAACGAGAACACCGCGTTTCTCTCGCAGTATCCGCAAGTGAAGGCCTACCCCCACCTGTTCGTGCTGGACGCGGACGGTCGGCTGCTGCATTCGCAGTTCACCGGCGACCTGGAACAGGGCAAAGGCTACGACCGCGGCAGGTTCCTCGCCTTCCTGCAGGAATGGGCACCGCACTGAGGCACGTGCGGTGAGTGCCGACCTGCGGCGCTGAAGTTCGCCGCAGCGCTGCCGATAAGGCCAAGGACCTCATGCCGCGCCTGCCAGGCGCCTGTCCGGAGCGCTGATGACCACCGACCACGCCGATCATCCGATCCTCCATGCCGTGGACGACGCTGCGCCTCCGGTGCCTGAGCGCGTGCCGGTGGCGCGGGTGGATGCGTTCAAGGCCGATGCCCTGCCGCCGGTCCACCACCTGCCCTCGATCGCCCTGCCGGACAATGCAGTGCTCAACGGCCTGGTACAGCGGCTGGTGGAACAGAAGGAGCAGCTGGACGCCCTCGCGCGCGATCCGAAACTGGCAGGACTGCTGCCACCCGTGTGGCTGGGGCAGGGCGGGCGTGCGCTGGACATCGGCACGTTCGTGCAGAGCGTGCTGCCGTTCCTCAGCCCCGGCGAACGCGGCCAGACCGCGCCGGTGCGGCTGCCGCTGCGCCACGTGCTGGGCGACAGCGGGCGCTGGACGAAGGCCGATGTGGCCGAGCCACGCTCGCTGGCCTGGTTCCTGGCAAGCGATGAGCGGGCCACGGTGGGCGCCAAGGACGCGGCGGAGGCGTGCCTGGTCGGTGCGCTGGGACTGGCGTGGATGCATGAAGGGCGTACGCGGCCGGGCTTCCTGCGGGCGATGGACGTCTCGACGCTGGCTGCGCGGGTGAGCATGCTCGGGTACCCGGCCGCCGCCGAACTGGCGCTCTACCAGGTCACCGTGCAGGGCCAGGCACAGGTGTGGTGCGTGCTCGGCAGGCGACGGTTGCAGCCGTTGCTGGCGCCGTGGATCACGGTGCCGCTGCTGTCCGCCTACGGCGTGGCCGCGCCGCAGCCATGGCCCACCGGCCATCCCGCCGTGGACGCCGTGGAGCAGGCGCTGGCCAAGGCCCGCCCCGGCCGGGCGCTGCCCGAGGTGGATCTGGTCAAGGTGGCGCGTGCGCAGGCCGAGGAGGCGGCTGCGGACACGTGGCAGCCGGTGAGCCTGCTGCAGCTGCGGACGTGGCAACCGCGCTGGGGTTTCTTCCTGGCCACCTTCGTGGCCTTGCCGTCGGCCCTGCTGGTCACCGCCGCGCTGGCGTTGCCGGGCGCGATCGAAGCGGCCAGCGTCGCCGCCTCGCTGGGCTTCGCCGCCGGCGCCGTCGGCGCGCTCGCCGCGCCCTGGGTCTTCGCCCAACGCCGCCACCTCAGCTGAAAACAGCGGCGCAGGCCGATCAGGACGCAGCCGCTCGTGGGGGGCGCGCACAATGTGATCGCGCCAGCGGGCGGTCCGGTTTCTGCAAGCATCGGACGCTGATCGGCGCACAGAATGCGGCGTCTCCTTCCTCCAGGCGGTGCCGTGCTCTCTGCTGCTGGCCCATCATCGACGCCGTTCGCTCCGCGCCGGAGCACGGTGGACGTCGCGGCGCTGGCCGATGCGCGCCGGGAGCTGGGCGCGTCGATGGACGCGCTTGTGGCGATCCGCAATGCTCCCTTCCCGCGCGTGCTCTCGGCGACGGCGCAGAACACGGCATGGCGCGCGCACGTGCGGCTGCTGGTGGCCTTGGGCCGCATGCTGGCGGAAGCCTCGAGCGCCGGCTGCGAAGGGGTGAAGTGCCTGCCCGACCAGACCCTGCTCAGCCGTGATGACCGTCAGGGTTGGCAGGTCGTCGCACCCCCGGTGCCTGCGACCTCGACCACACCTGCAACGAATCTGTTCGCCTGGCTGGGGCTGGATGTCGGTCATGTCCCCGAGCGGGGTCAGAACACGCGGCTGCTCCGCGCTCCGCTGCAGCTGGCGACGCTCGAAAACGCCCGGCAGCGTGTCTGCGCGCGAACGCAGCAGCTGCTGGAGCGAGGCGGTGTACGCGACGCGGACTCCAATCCGATCTCTGGCGAGCGTCCGTTGGACGGTCTCGATCTGCGTTCCATCCGCCTTCCCGCCAACCTCGCCTGGCACGCACTGGTGGACGTCAACCTCGCCGGCCAGGACATGAGTGCACTCCGGCTCCGTGGCGCCACCTTCCGGCATTGTGATCTGCGGGCAACGTTGCTGCCGCGTGAGCTGTGCGGCGTACACCTGCTGGACTGCGATCTGCGCGGGGCGCGGATCGATCGCCTGGCTGACCGCACCGATTCCGCGACCGCCTGGCCGGATCTGGCCGACGCGGCGCTGACAGGGGCGGTGATCGACGCGTCGGGCACCCTGCCGGACGGCCTGCAGCCGGGCGTGCGCGAGGCAGGGGAGCTGCTGGACGCGCGCCTGCTGGGCGACGAGCGGAGCCTGCTGTGCAGCCTGAACACCATCGCAGACACCGACGTACGCCGTGACGCCGTGGAACGTCTGGCGAATGCGGTGCGCGCGTGGCTGCAGCGCCAGCCCGCCGGGACACGGTTGCTTGATGCGCTGTTCGGCGAGTACGGCGGGGGCCAGCCCGAGGCGCGACACCGCTATGCCGCAGCCCTGGCCGCGATGATCTTCGAGGCGGCCTACTCGAGTGTTCCGTCGCCGCCGGGAATCGGCTGGCTCCGGACCGAGCTTGCCTGCGAACTCGCCGAGCACGCCAGGGCCTACAGCGATTCCGGAGCGGCGCACGCAGCACCGCTGCGCACGCTCACCGCACAGGTCGGCCACGCCCTGCGGCAGCCCGCGTTCCCTGCGGCCATGCGCACCCTTGCACACCATCTCAACCCGGACCTTGCCCGCATCAGGGGAAGGCTGGGAATCAGGGCCTGACTGATCTGGCCGGCACCGCAGCGGCGCGGTGACCGGGCCCGTTCCGTCCCGGTTTCTCAGTCGGCCATGCGTTGCAGGCCTTCGCCGGCCAGGCGCAGGATCAGGGTCTCCAGCAGCTGCTCTTCGTCTTCGCTGAGGACCGACATCAGCTTGCGGGTGATCTCGATCACCATCGGCGCGATGGTCTCGTAGACCTCGAAGCCGGCCGCAGACAGCGCCAGCACCGAGCGGCGGCGATCATCGCCATGCGTTTCGCGCTTGATGAAACCCCGCTCCAGCAGGCGCGCCACGGCCCGGCTGACCGCCACCTTGTCCATCGCCGTGCGCTCGGACACCTCGCTCGCCGAGGAACCGGGGTACAGCGCGAGGATGGTGATCACCCGCCATTCCGGAATCGCCAGGCCGTAGCGGTCGCCATACAGCTTGGCGATGTTGCTGCTGACGCGGTTGGACAGCACGCTCAGCCGATAAGGCAGAAACTGCTCCAGGTCGAGCAGGACGTGCGAAGCGCGCACGCTGGTGGAAGCGGGATCGGGTGGGCTCATGTTGCGGTGCACCTTGCTGGTGGTTACAGCTGTAACTATAACGGAGGTTCAAGACTCCGCATTCTCGCGGGTCTGCCCGCCGCCCGCACGCTCTTTGTGACCGCGCGGATTGCCTGGAGCCCTTTGCCATGAATACCACCGTCCAGACCGCCTCGCAGCCCAACCTCGGCATGCAGGTCACCACGTTCGAAAATCCCATGGGCATCGACGGCTTCGAGTTCGTCGAATTCGCCGCCCCGGCAGGCCGTGGCCACGAGCTGCACGCGTACTTCCGCAGCATGGGCTTCAGCGCTGTGCTCAAGCACGTTTCGCGCGCGATCACCGTCTACCGCCAGGGTGACGTCAACTTCCTGGTCAACGAGGACCCGGATTCGTTCGCGGCCGACTTCGCCGCCAAGCACGGCCCCTGCGCGTGTGGTTTCGCGATCCGTTTCCAGCGTCCGGGCGCGGAGGTGTATGCCACCGCGCTTGGCAACGGTGCCGAAGCCGTGGACGTCAAGCCGGAGACCAGGGCGGTCAACGCACCGGTGATCAAGGGCATCGGCGATTGCATGCTGTACCTGGTCGACCGCTACGGCGCCGGCGGCAGCATCTACGAAGGCGACTTCGTGCCCGTGGAAGGCGCCGAGCCGGCCCCGAAGGGCTTCGGGCTGACCTTCATCGATCACCTGACCCACAACCTGTATTTCGGCAACATGCAGCAGTGGTCGGATTACTACGAGCGCCTGTTCAACTTCCGCGAAATCCGTTACTTCGACATCAAGGGCCTCAAGACCGGCCTGGTGTCCAAGGCGATGACCGCGCCGGACGGCATCGTGCGCATCCCGCTCAACGAATCGTCCGATCCCAAGAGCCAGATCAACGAATATCTCGATGCCTACAAGGGCGAGGGCATCCAGCACATCGCCTGCTTCACCGATGACATCTATGCCACCGTTGAAGCGATGCGCGCGCAGGGCGTGCAGTTCCTCGATACCCCGGAGACCTACTTCGAGGTGATCGACCAGCGCGTGCCGGGGCACGGCGAGGACGTCGCCCGGCTGGCGAAGAACAAGATCCTGATCGATGCCGATCCGGAGACCCACCAGCGCAAGCTGCTGCAGATCTTCACCCTCAACAGCATCGGCCCGATCTTCTTCGAGATCATCCAGCGCAAGGGCAACGAAGGCTTCGGCGAGGGCAACTTCACCGCGCTGTTCGAAAGCATCGAACGCGACCAGATGCGCCGCGGCGTGCTTTGAAGCCCGGCGGCGGCAGGACTACGATCGCAAGCGAGGGGCCGGCTGCCAGCCGGCCCATGAAGGAAGGCTGACATGAGCGAGACCATCGAACCGCGCGGCTACCAGACCGGTTTCGGCAACGAATTTGCCAGCGAAGCGCGCGAAGGTGCGCTGCCGGTCGGACAGAATTCGCCGCAGCGGGTGGCCCATGGACTGTACGCGGAACAGCTGTCCGGCACGGCGTTCACCGCCCCGCGTGGCAGCAATCGCCGCAGCTGGCTGTACCGGATCCGCCCGGCGGTCACCCATGGCGAGTTCCAACCGTATGCGCAACCGCGCCTGCACAGTGATTTCAGCGCCCTGCCAGCCTCGCCGAACCAGTTGCGCTGGAGCCCGCTGCCGCTGCCTGCAACGCCTGCGGATTTCGTCGATGGCCTGTATACGATGGGCGGCAACGGCGCGCCAGACGCCCATGCCGGCGTGGCGATCCACCTGTACGCGGCCAACCGGGACATGGTCGGCCGGTACTTCTACGATGCCGACGGTGAGCTGCTGATCGTGCCGCAGCTGGGCCGCCTGCGTCTGCTCACCGAGCTCGGCGTGATCGACCTCGAGCCGCAGCAGATCGCCGTCATTCCACGCGGCGTCCGTTTCCGTGTGGAGCTGCCCGATGGGCAGGCACGCGGCTATGTCTGCGAGAACTTCGGCGCGCTGCTGAAGCTTCCGGACCTTGGCCCGATCGGCGCCAACGGCCTGGCCAACCCCCGGGACTTCGAAACGCCGCATGCGGCATTCGAAGACCGCGATGGGGCGTTCGAACTGATCGCCAAGTTCGACGGCCGCCTGTGGCGCGCGGACATCGACCACTCGCCGCTGGACGTCGTCGCCTGGCACGGCAACTACGCGCCCTACCGCTACGATCTGCGCCGTTTCAACACCATCGGCTCGATCAGCTTCGATCATCCGGACCCGTCGATCTTCCTGGTGCTGCACTCGCCCAGTGATACGCCGGGCACCAGCAACATGGATTTCGCGATCTTCCCGCCGCGCTGGCTGGTCGCCCAGCACACGTTCCGGCCGCCCTGGTTCCACCGCAACATCGCCAGCGAGTTCATGGGCCTGGTGCACGGTGCGTACGACGCCAAGGCCGAAGGCTTCGTGCCCGGCGGTGCGTCGCTGCACAACTGCATGAGCGGCCATGGCCCTGATGTGGCGACCTTCGACAAGGCCTCGGCCGCCGATCTGGGCCGGGCTGACGAGATCAAGGACACCATGGCCTTCATGTTCGAGACGCGTGGGGTCATCCGCCCCACCGCGCAGGCGCTGGCCGCCGACCACCGCCAGCCGGATTACCAGCAGTGCTGGAGCGGGTTGAAGAACAACTTCCGCTGAGGGGTCGCCCGTCCGCCCGCAGGACGGCACGGCTAGGTAGTGGCTGCGCCAGATGTCGTTTCCAGCGCTGCGGCGTACTCGGGGGGCATCACCTCCAGCAACCGCTCGCGCACCCGCGCGGCGTAGCCGATCGAGGTGAGTCCGGGCAATGCGGTGATCGCGTCCTGCATGGCGGACACCAGGTCGGCCTCCGCGCGTGCCTGCTGCAGGGCGTGTAGCCAACCGGCCGCCTCCGGGTGCCGCTGTAGCTCGAGGATGCCGATGAGATAGATCCGCGCGGCGACGAGCGAGCGCCGCCGAGCCGGTGCCACGGCGGGTGGCGGCGCCATTGATACAGCGACCGGAGCAACGCCGGGCGGCGCGCCGGACACCGCCTGCAGGTAGCCTGCCTCGATCAACGCCGCCACCCTGTCCGGCGTGTCCGGCCCGAGCAGGGCACTCAGGGCGGCCACGTCGCGCTGCCCGTCGCAGAGGATCAGCAGGCGGCGCTGGCGCATGTCCAGCGCCGTACGGTGGCCCTGCAGCACCGTTCTGGCGTGGTCGGTCTTGAGCGGGAGCATGGGCGCGGACAGGTGCGGCGGACGGAGCGAGGGTGAGCGCCGGCGGTTAAAGGGTGATGACAATGCGCTGTGCACACCGGCTGGGTTAGCGTGGCGCCCATCCTTCATACCCCGGAGCGTGCCGATGAGAACCCTTCCGCTGGCTGGCCTGCTGCTGCTTTCGATGACGGCGTGCAACCGCACGCCGGAAACCACGCCGGACACGGCCATGCCCAACGCCGAGGCCTCTGCCACGGATCCGGCACGCCCGGACGTGGTCTCCGCCAGCCCGGACCTCGCGGTGAGTTCGCCGGTGGATCCGCGCCCGGACAGCCCCGCCCGGCTGGACGGCTTCGGCGCGGTGCCGCTGGGCGCGAGCATCGATGAGGTGCGCAGCCGTTTCGGCGAGCCGCTGCAGGGCCTGGGTACGGACGCCGCCGGCAAGCCGCTGGCCGCTGATGACGGCAACGAGGACTGCTATCTGCTGCGTCCGGAAAAGGCCGCGCCGGAAGGTCCGTTCCTGATGATCGAAGGCCGCAGGCTGGTACGTTTCGACGTACGCGGGCCGGCCATCGTGGCGCCGGGCGGCGGGCGCGTGGGCATGTCGCTGGGCGAGCTGCAGCAGCTGTACCCGGAGCGCGCCGACCTCGGCCCGGACAAATACGATCCGCAGGCCCAGCACCTGCGCGTGCGCCCGCAGCAGGAAGGCAACGGCATCGTGGATTTCACGCTGGATGCCAACGGCAAGGTCAGCCAGTGGCGCGTGGGCCGCTCGCCGCAGGTGGACTACGCCGAAGGCTGCGGCTGAGACCGCGGCAGCCCGGGGCAGTGCCGGGACCCTCCCGGCGCTGCGCACCCGGAAACCGCCTTACTTCTCGGCGTCACTCATGGTGTAGGTGCCTTCGCCATCGGGCATCTCGTGCTCGCGCACGGGCTCCGGCGGCGGCAGTTGTTCCTCGGCGGCGCGCTCGTTGCCGGGCAGGCTTGGCCGGGTTTCCATCAGCAGTGACAGCGCGGCCTTTGCCATGAGGTGCGCGCTGATCGGCGCGGTGATGAACAGGAAGATGGTGATGAGCAGTTCGCGTGGCTGCGGATCCTGCCCCAGGAAGATGTGGTAACAGACCGAAGCGACCAGCACACAGCCCACGCCCAGCGTGCTCGCTTTGGTGGGTGCGTGCAGGCGCTTGAAGAACGTGGACAGCTTCACCAGCCCCAGCGCGCCCACGAGAATGAAGAAGCAGCCGAACAGCAGCAGCAGCGACAGGCTGATCTGGAAGAAGGTGATCATTCGACGATGTCCCGGCGCAGCACGAACTTGCTCAGCACCACGGTGCTGCCGAAGCCGAGCATGGCGATGATCAGCGCGGCCTCGAAGTAGACCGCGGAGTTGAGGTACATGCCGAACAGCATCAGTTCGGCGATGGCGGTGACCGAAAGCGTGTCCAGCGCGAGGATGCGGTCGGGCACGGTGGGGCCACGCAGCAGCCGCCAGGTGGCCAGCAGCATGGCGAGGCCGACGATGTGCATGCACGCCACCAGCGTGGTCTGGATGAACTGGAAACCGGTCATGGGAAGATCTCCATCAGCGGGGCTTCGTAACGGCGCTTGATCTCGGCGATCAGGTGCTCGGGATCATCGAGGTTGAGCACGTGCACCAGCAGGTATTTGCGGTCATCGCTGAGCGCGGCCGATACCGTGCCGGGCGTGAGGGTGATCATGCTGGTGAGCGCAGCGATGCCATGGATGTTGCCGATGTCCAGCGGGATCCAGACGAAGCCGGGATGGATCCTGCTCTCCCTGCCGAGCACCTGCCGCGCCACCTCGATGTTGGACACCAGGATGTCCCACAGGGTGACCACCAGCAGCTTGGGCACCGGACGCAGCGTGCCGATGCGCGCGAACTCGCGGTCGATGCGCGCGGCGAACAGCGGGATCACCACGCCGAGGATGGCGCCGAGCAGCAGCAGGCCCACGCTGAAGCTGTCTGACATCAACAGCCAGAACACCAGCACCATCAGGCTCAACGGGGGCGAGGGAAACACGCGGCGGCGGAGGGAAGGACGGGCGCTCATGGGTTGCGGATCTCCGGAGTGGTCGCGCGCACCTCATCGACATAGCCCGCAGGCGTGAGCAGGTCGCTGGCGATGGCATCGGCGTGGCGCATCAGCGGTGCGGCGAACACGGTCATGCCGATGCCGTACAGCAGCAGCAGGCAGGCGGCCAGGAGCTCGATGCGACGGGTCGGCGCCTTGCGCGGGCGCGGTGCCTGCGGATCAATGGCCGGCACCCGCCAGAACAGCCGGATGCCCCCGCGGGCCAGGCCCATGATCACCAGCAGGCTGCTGCCCAGCACGGCGGCCCATACCGGCGCCGTGTAGGCCTCCGGCACGCCCTGCAGCAGCGCCGCCTTGGCCAGGAACCCGGACAGCGGCGGCAGGCCGGCGATGGAGATCGCGGCGATCAGGAACAGCACCGCCGGCGTTTCCCGGCCCGGCATCGGTGCGATGATTTCCTTGCGATCACTGGCCCCGCCGCGGCGGCGGCGGATCAGGTCGGCGATCAGGAACAGCGCGGCCGCCACGAAGGTACTGTGCGGAAGGTAATACAGGCCTGCGGTGAGCACCTGCTGGTTGCCGATGGAGAACGCAATGAACAGCGTCGCGGCGGAGATGATCACCAGGTAGGAGACCAGCACCCGCAGCCGCACGGCCGCCAGCACGCCCAGACCGCCGAGCGCGAGCGTTGCCACGCCGGCCCACAGCAGCCACTCGCGGCCGTAGCCCGCCAGCGCCCCGGCGCTGTCGCCGAGCCAGAGGGTCTGCACGCGCAGCACGGCATACAGGCCGACCTTGGTCATGATTGCAAACAGCGCGGCCACGGCCGCCGGCGCACGCGCGTAGGACTCGGGCAGCCACAGGTACAGCGGCATCAGCGCGGCCTTGGCGCAGAACACCAGCATCAGCAGGCCCAGCATGGCCTTGACCAGCAGCAGGTGCGAGGGCGGGACCTCGGCGATGCGCTGGGAGATCTCGGCCATGTTCAACGAGCCGAGCGTGGCGTACAGCAGGCCCAGCGCGATCAGGAACAGCGTGGACGCAGTGACGTTGAACACCACGTAATGCAGGCCGATGCGCATGCGCAGGCCGCGGCCGCCGCTGAGCAGCAGGCCGTAGGAGGCGATCAGCATCACCTCGAAGAACACGAAGAGATTGAAGATGTCGCCGGTCAGGAAGGCGCCGTTGAGGCCTACCAGCTGGAACTGGAACAGGGCGTGGAAGTGTGGTGCGCGGCGATCCCAGCCCGAGCACGCGTGCATCAGGCAGCCAATGGCCAGCAGCACGGTGGTCAGCAGCATCCAGGCCGAAAGGCGGTCGGCCACCAGCGCGATCCCCAGCCGCGCCGGCCAGTCGCCGAGCAGGTAGACCATCGGCTGGCCGTCGGCGGTGCGCGCGAACACCATCAGCACCGCCGCGAACAGCGCCGCCATCGTGGCCCAGGCCACCGAGCGCTGCACGCGCGGGCCGTAGCGGCGGTGCTCGACGAACAGCGACAGTGCCGCGCCCACCAGGGGAATCAGGATCGGCAGGATCGCCAGATGGTTCATGCGTGGTCCTCGTCACGGCGCGGTGGCGCATCGTCGTCCGGCTCATGCGCATCCACGTGGTCGCTGTGGTTGTCACTGCGGCTGCGGATGGCCAGCACGATGGTCACGGCGGTCATCGCGAAGGCGATCACGATGGCCGTCAGCACCAGCGCCTGCGGCAGCGGATCGGTGTAGTTGCCGAGGTTGCCGGCCAGCCCGGGCCTGAGCACCGGCGGCTTGCCCTGCACGAGGCGGCCGCCGGCGAAGATGATCAGGTTGGTGGCGTAGGACAGGAAGGTCATACCCAGGATCACGTCGAAGCTGCGCGCGCGCAGCAGCAGGTAGACGCCGAGCATGGTCAGTACGCCGATGGCGCTGGCGAGGGCGAGTTCCATCAGTGCGACTCCCCGGTCAGTGCGGAACGGTTCTGCGGATCGATCTCGCCGCGGCGCGCCGTTCGTGTGCGCGACGGCTTGATGGTGCCCATCATCGAGAGCATCAGCATCGCGCCACCGAACACCACCAGGTAGACGCCGATATCGAACCCGATCGCGCTGGCCAGCGGCACCGTGCCGATCACCGGCACCACCAGGTCAAGGTGGCCGCTGGTGAGGAACGGGACGCCGAACAGCATCGACGCCGCGCCACTGAGCACCGCAGCAAGCAACCCGATGCCGATGCAGCGGATGTAATCGAAGCCGAAGCGCGACTCCACCGACGCCGTGCCCTGGATGACGTACTGGATCAGCAGCGGCACGGCAAGGATCAGGCCGGCGATGAAACCGCCACCGGGCGAGTTGTGGCCGCGCAGGAACATGAAGATCGAGACGGTGAGCGTCAGCGGGAACATGACCTGGGCCAGATCGGCCGGCACCGGCAGCTTGATCGGTGGGCCGGGCATGATCTGCTCCGGCGCCATGCGCGAGCGGCGCAGCATGGCGTGCACCACGAGCGCGGCGATGCCGAACACGGTGATCTCACCAAACGTATCGAAGCCGCGGAAGTCGACCAGGATGACGTTGACCACGTTGGTGCCGTAGGCCTCCGGCAGTGAGCGGGCGAGCAGTTCGCCGGCGATCGTGTTCGGTGGCAGGGTCATGGCGGTGTAGGCCATCGCCGCCATGCCCAGTCCCGCGCACACCGCGATCACGATGTCACGGTAGCGCCGTACCCGCGAGCGTTCGGTGACCGACTGCGCCGGCAGGTAGTTCATGCCCAGCAGCATCAGCACCAGGGTGACCATCTCCACCAGCAACTGGGTCAGTGCGAGGTCCGGCGCGGACAGGAACACGAAGGTCAGCGAGACCATCAGGCCGACACCGCCGGCCAGCAGCACGGCCAGCAGGCGCTGCTTGTACAGGCGCAGGGTGGCGATGGCACAGGCCATCATGACCGCCCACAGGCCCCAGCCGAGCAGGGGCATCGACTGCGGCGAGGGCCAGTTGGGCAGCAGCGAGGGCGCGGCCAGCCAGGGTGCCGCGGCCACCACGATGGCGACCACCACCAGGCCCAGCAGCATGCGTTGCAGGCTGCCGTTGGCGATGCCCGCCGTCAGGCGCTGCGCCAGCGCCGAGAGGGCGTCAAGGTTGCGATGGAACAGGTTGCGGCCGGTGGGCGTGGACTCCACCGCGTGGAAATCCAGCAGACGGCGCAGGCCGACATACAGCGCGATGCCGCCCACTATGCCAATGGCGCTCATCGCCAGCGGCAGGTTGAAGCCGTGCCAGATCGACAGGCTGTAGGCGGGCATGGCCGGCCCGAGGATCGCGCCTGCGGCGGCATGCAGCACCGGCGCCACGGTGATGGCCGGCGCGATGCCGACCGCCAGGCACAGCACCACCAGGATCTCGACCGGCACCTTCATCCAGCGCGGCGGTTCGTGCGGCACGCGGTCCAGGTCGAAGGGCCCCTCGCCGAAGAAGGTGTCGTGCACGAAGCGCAGGCTGTAGGCCACGCCCAGCACACCCGCGAGCAGTGCGGCTGCAGACACCGCCAGGCGCCACTGTTCCGGTCCACCGGCATCGAGTGCCTCGGCAAACAGCATTTCCTTGGACAGGAAGCCGTTGAGCAGCGGAATGCCGGCCATCGCCAGCGAGGCGATGATCGCCAGCGCGCTGGTGAACGGCATGAGCCTGCGCAGTCCACCCAGCCGCCGCATGTCACGCGTGCCGGTCTCGTGGTCGATGATGCCCGCCGCCATGAACAGCGATGCCTTGAAGGTGGCGTGGTTGATGATGTGGAAGACGCCGGCGACCACGGCCATCGGCGCCGACAGGCCGAACAGCAGCGTGATCAGGCCCAGATGGGAGATGGTCGAGTAGGCCAGCAGGCCTTTCAGATCATGCTGGAAGATGGCGTTCCAGGCGCCGATCAACAGCGTGACCGCACCGATGCCACTGACGGTATAGAAGAACAGCTCGGTGCCGGACAGCACCGGATGCAGGCGCGCGAGCAGGAACACGCCGGCCTTCACCATGGTGGCCGAGTGCAGGTAGGCCGAAACAGGGGTCGGCGCGGCCATCGCATGCGGCAGCCAGAAGTGGAACGGGAACTGCGCGCTCTTGGTGAAGATGCCTGCCAGTACCAGGAACAGGGCATAGGGGTAGAGCGCACTGGCACGGATCTGGTCGCCGGCGGCGAGCACCACGTCGAGGTCGAAACTGCCGACGATGCGGCCGATCAGCAGCACGCCGCCGAGCAGGGCCAGCCCGCCTCCGCCGGTGATCACCAGCGCCATGCGCGCGCCCTCGCGGGCATCCTTGCGGTGCGACCAGAAACCGATCAGCAGGAAGGAACTGATGCTGGTCAGCTCCCAGAAGATCATCAGCAGCAGCAGGTTGCCCGAAAGCACCATGCCGAGCATCGCGCCCATGAACAGCAGGAGGTAGCAGTAGAAACGGTGCGCGTTGTCCTGCTGGCTGAGGTAATAGCGGGCATACAGCACGACCAGCGCGCCGATGCCCAGCACCAGGCCGCCGAACATCCACGCCAGCCCATCCAGGCGCAGGGTGAAGTCCAGCCCGATCTGCGGCATCCACTGCCCACTGCTGCGCAGCACGGTGCCATCGAGGATCGCAGGCGTGAGCCACCCGAGTATCGCCAGGCCGCCCAACGGCGCGGCCGCAGCCAGCCAGGCCGCGATGGTGCGTGAACTGCGGGGGAAAGCCGCGACCAGCGCCGCCATCAGGAAGGGCAGAGCCAGGAGCAGGACAAGACTGGGCATCATGCAGGGAATCGCCGATTCACGAGCAGGTCAGACAGTCTAACAGGCAGTTAACTTTCCCCGATACCCGCGAACGGGCATGCAACGGCCTGAAACGTGCGCTGATTCAGCAAGTTGCAGACCTCCTCACGCCACGTGTACGCAACCGGTTCCGGGCAGGGGTGAGCGTTCCGAGGCGACCCGCCGGCGCCCATCGGCCCATACGGCAATGCCTGTAATCCTATGGAGATGTAGGCGGTCAGCGCGCTTGCAGGCGAGCGACGCAGCCCCGGACGCAGGCCGTTCACGTCACCAGGCCGTGCCCCGACCCCTCGTCTCGTTCAGGTAAAGACTCAGTAGGCCCAACCGAGGCGGCGATAGAGCTTGGCCATCACCCAGGCCGGGCCGATCAACAGATAGGTAAGATCGGTCAGGAAGCTGGGGCGGCGACCTTCCAGATGATGGCCGACGAACTGCGCCACCCAGGCCAGCACGAATACGCCGATGGCCACCATCGCCAGGCCGCGCAGCCCGATTTCGGCCTCCAGCAGGCGGCACAGGCAGCCATACACGAACAGCAGCACCAGCATGCCGAGGCCGAGCGGGCGCGAGAGGCGGTTGTAGAAGCACCACGCCGCGAACATCGCCAGCCCGGCCCAGACGCCGTTCTGGAACCAGGTCATCAACGGGGGCAGGCACCACAGCAGGGCCACCACCGACCACAGGATCGCGGGCACCGCGACCACATGGATCGCCTGGTTGAGGCGATTGCGGTGATCGTCGGAATAGCTGGCGAAATAGCGGTCCACGGGACGCGTGGACGGGGCTGCGCTGTTCATTGGAGCCTCCCGGAAGACGCCGGCGCAGGGCCGGCACCCCCTCAATCGACGCTGATGCCGGCCAGGCGCTGCAGCGCTTCGGCGTATTTGGCGCGGGTCCGCTCGATCACCTCGGCCGGAATCGATGGGCCGGGCGCGGTCTTGCCCCAGTCCAGGGTCTCCAGGTAATCGCGCACGAACTGCTTGTCGTAGCTCGGCGGGCTGGTGCCCACCTGGTACTCGTCCGCCGGCCAGTAGCGCGACGAATCCGGTGTCAGCATCTCGTCCATGATGTACAGGCGACCGTCTTCATCGGTGCCGAACTCGAACTTGGTGTCGGCCAGGAGGATGCCGCGCTCGCGCGCGTAATCGGCGGCGAACGCATAGATCCGCAGGGTGGCATCGCGCACGCGCTCGGCGAGGTCCACGCCCACCGTCTTCACCATCGCATCGAAATCGATGTTCTCGTCATGGTCGCCCACGGCGGCCTTGGTGGACGGAGTGAAGATCGGTTCGGGCAGTTTCTCGGCCTGGCGCAGGCCATCGGGCAGCTCGATGCCGCTGACCTTGCCGGTGCGCTGGTAATCCTTCCAGCCGCTGCCGATCAGGTACCCGCGGGCGATCGCCTCCACCGGCACCGGCTTGAGCTTGCGGGTCACCACCGCGCGCCTGGCGTACAGGGCCGGGTCCACGCCCTCGGGCAGCACGCTGGCCACGTCGATGCCGGTGAGGTGGTTGGGCATCAGGTGGGCGGTTTTGGCGAACCAGAAATTGGACACCTGGCAGAGCATTTCGCCCTTGCCGGGAATGGGATCCGGGAGCACCACATCGAACGCCGAGAGCCGGTCGGTCGCCACCATCAGCAGGTAGTCGCCCGGGGGCGTTCCCTGCGGCAGGCGCTCGCGCGGGATATCGAAGACGTCACGCACCTTGCCACGGTGGCGCAAGGGCAGGCCGGGAAGATCGGATTGCAACAACGTGGTCGGCACGGGCACTCCTGGACTTGATCGATGTGGCTGCCCTGGGACCCGTCCGGGCCCGCTGGCCAGCGGGCGGCCTAGTGTAAAGCCGTCCGGGGCGGCTGTGACGTAAAATGGAAGCCCAATTCGTCGTGTCGGTCCGGAGCCTCATGCGCTGGTACGGAAAACTGCTGGGTTTCATCGCCGGGGCCCTGCTGTTCCGGCCCAATCCCCTGTTCGGCGCGGTGCTGGGCCTGATCATCGGCCATGCCTTCGATGCGGACTGGTTCCGCCTGAACAAGGAAAACCCGTACCGGGAACTGGGCCTCACCTCGTCGGCCACCGATGCCGACATCGATCTGGCCTACCGCCGCCTGATGTCCCAGTACCACCCGGACAAGCTCATCGGCGCCGCCCCGGACCTGCTCAGGCAGGCCGAAGCCAAGAGCCGCCGCGTCAATGCGGCCTACGACCGCATCAAGACGCTGCGCAAGCGCTGACTCCCCCCATTCCGTGCCGAAGGCCCCTTCCATGTCCAACTGCATCATTGCCCCGTCCATCCTCTCCGCCGATTTCGCGCGCCTTGGCGAGGAAGTCGACACCGTCCTCGCCGCCGGTGCGGACTGGGTCCATTTCGATGTGATGGACAACCATTACGTGCCCAACCTGACCATCGGGCCACTGGTCTGCCAGGCCCTGCGCAAGCATGGGGTGACCGCGCCGATCGACGTGCACCTGATGGTGGAGCCGGTGGACCGCATCATTCCGGATTTCGCCGAGGCCGGTGCCACGTACATCAGCTTCCATCCCGAGGCCAGCCGCCACCCGCACCGCACGATCCAGCTGATCCGCTCGCTGGGCTGCAAGCCAGGCCTCGTGCTCAATCCGGGCACGCCGGTGGACAGCCTCGACTGGGTGCTGGACGACCTGGACCTGGTGCTGCTGATGTCGGTCAATCCCGGGTTCGGCGGGCAGGCGTTCATTCCCTCGGCGCTGGACAAGCTGAAGGTGGTGCGGCAGAAGATCGACGCCAGCGGCAAGGACATCCGGCTGGAGATCGATGGCGGGGTCAAGGCCGAGAACATCGGTGCGATCGCCGCCGCGGGTGCCGATGCGTTCGTCGCCGGCTCGGCGATCTTCAATGCGCCGGACTACCAGCAGGTGATCAGCGCGATGCGGGCCAATGTCGCCGCCGCGCGAGGCTGACCGGATGGCTACGGCGGCCGCGCTGCACATCCGCGAGGCGACGGTCGCCGATGCCGGGCTGATCCTGCGCTTCATCCGCGAACTGGCCGTCTACGAGAAGGCCGAGGCGTCGGTGCAGACCGATGAGGGCGGCATTGCCCGCAGTCTGTTCGCGCCCGATGCCAGCGCCCGCGCGCTGATCTGTGAAGCCGACGGCGTGCCGGTGGGGTTTGCGGTGTACTTCCACAACTACTCGACATGGCTGGGCCGCAAGGGCCTGTACCTGGAAGACCTGTACGTGAGCGCGGAGCAGCGCGGGCGCGGTGCCGGCAAGGCGCTGCTGCAGCACCTGGCACGGCTGGCGGTGGCACAGGGCTGCGGCCGCTTCGAGTGGTCGGTGCTGGACTGGAACGCGCCGGCCATCGCCTTCTACCGCGCCGCCGGCGCGAAAGCGCAGGAGGGATGGACCGTCTACCGCCTCGAAGGCCCCGCCCTGCACGCCTTTGCCCAGGCAGCGGACGCGGGGACTGCATCATGACGGGCGCGGCGGCGAGCGGGCTGGCGGTCCCTCCGCGGTGATCAGGCAGGGCGTTCACCGGGGCCGAACGCGGCGCTGCTAGCCTGTGCCACCCGCACTCCGGAACACCCCATGAGTACCTCGCGCTGGCGTCTGATCCTCAATGGCAAGTCGGCTGGCGATACCGAAGTGCGCGATGCGGTCAACGCCTGGCGCGAGCGTGGCGTCGACCTTGAGGTACGCGTCACCTGGGAAGGCGGTGACGCCGAGCGTTATGTCGCAGAAGCCATTGAATCGGGCGTGGATGTGATCATCGCCGGTGGCGGTGACGGCACGCTGAGCGCGGTCGCCGAGACGCTGGCCCACCGTGACGAGCCGGCCGACGCCTTGCCCGCCCTGGCCCTGCTGCCACTGGGCACGGCCAACGACTTCGCGACGGCCGGCGGCTTCCCCGAGGAGCCGGCAGATGCCCTGGCGCTGATCGCGGACGGTGTGGCGCGCCCGATCGACCTGCTGCGCATCGACGCCGATGGCAAGACATGGTGGTGCGCGAACGTCGCCAGTGGCGGGTTTGGCACGCAGGTCACCGTGGAGACCGACGAAGGTCTGAAGAAAGTGCTTGGCGGCCTGGCCTATGTATTGACCGGCATCGCCAAGCTCGGACGCATCGAGCCGATCCTGGCGCGCGTGCATGGGCCCGGGTTCGACTGGGAAGGTGGGTTCATCGCGCTCGGTATCGGCAACGGACGCCAGGCCGGCGGTGGCCAGGCGTTGTGTCCCCAGGCGGTGATCGATGACGGCCAACTGGACGTGACCCTCATCCCCGAGCTGACTGGAGAAGTCGGGGCGATGCTGGGACAGCTGGTGACAGGCGGCAAGGAGGCGGCGCTGGAACATGTCGCGACCCGTACCCGCCTGACGCGTGTGGAGATCCGCGCCGAACAGCCGCTGACGCTCAACCTGGACGGCGAACCGGTGGAAGCGCGGCACTTCCGTATCGAATGCGTGCCGCGACGCGTACGGATGCACCTGCCGGTGGACTGCGCGTTGTTGTCGTCGTCTTCGACCTGACGGGGCGGCGCGACGGTTGAGCGCAGGGCGGCTGCTGCCTGCGCGTCGCGTGTGACGCCGTGAGGGAAGCGGCAGGGCGCTGGGCCTTGGCCGGCCGCCTCACAGCAGCGGAATGTCTTCTTCCTTCGTAGGAAATCCGAATGCTTCACGCTTCTGGCGGATGCCTTCCGGCATGGGTGGGCGTGGGATGTTCCGTGCAATCAGCCATTGCTGACACTTCTTCTGCCAGGGCAACAGATCCGGCGTGGTGATGCCCCAGTAGATATCTTCGGCGATGAACATCCTTTCAGGCTTTCCGACGGATGACTTCAGCATCACGGTGGGGTCCGCACCGTGTTCCAGCAACCAGTAAGCAGAGTCGAACCCGCCGCGACCTGTGTACCAGCTCAAGACCGTGTCAGATTCACTCAGGTTGCTCTCATTGATTTTTGCACCCGCCTCAACCAGTTGCTGGACGTTTTTCCATTGATTGCCGCTGATGAACGCCTGGAACAGCAGGGACTCCCCCCCGCCGCTGCGGGTGTTGGGGTCTCCCCCATGTTGAAGGAGCAGTTGCAGGAAAGCGGGATCGTCCAGGCGCACGGCGTAGACCATCGCGTTGTTGTATCTGAACGGTCTGCCGTCAATGGTACGAACCTGCCGTGCGTTCGGATCGGCGCCGTTTTCCAGCATTGCCCGCAGGCCTGCCACGTTGCGCGCGCGCAGCGGCCAGGCAATCAATGGAATACCGTCGCGTTTGGCGAACTCGACGTCGGGATTCACTCCCTCCTTTCTCATCAGGCGTTGAATTTCGGCAGCGTCCCCACGCTCGCTCGCGACGGCTAGCTCTAGCGCTTTTCCTTCGAAGTATTGATCTGCGCCATGAGCCGAGGGGATAGTGCACCCAGTAAGCATGACGGCCGTGAGCCAGGTCACAAAAAAAACTGCTCTCATTGACATCGCGTGCATTTGCTTTGACATGGGTTTCCTGATTTAAATCATACGAGAGGAAAGGTTGAAAACCTACTTGTCTACTCGATAACTGTCGATATCGACGCCGCGCATTCGTTTCACAAGGGAGAACGCCATGAATGGTTCTGATATCCAGGAGCGCGCCCGCGCCATCCAGAAACAAAATCATGACGTGCAACAGCTGCACGACAGCGGCAATGACGACAAGGCGGACCGGCTCCAGGAAACTTATCATGCACGCGAGATGGCTACCCTTGCAGCAGATGTCTACCTTTCGGCGAAGCGAGAAGGTGAGCCGCCCCTAGGCTGGATTCGTGCGAGCTCAGATGCGGCTGCAGTGCGCGCTGCCGGGATCAGCATGTCGGATGCTGATATTCGCATGCTTCTGCAGCCACCAGACTCCGGATTCCGGGCCGAGATCTACATCCCTGACAAAAGCGTAATCGGCGAAAACGCAAGGCCGGTCGTCGTGTTCAAGGGCTCGACTGGCCAGATCGTCGATTCCAGCGCTCCAAGCGGGCGTCGGGAATCGGGAGGTGAAGACTTCCTCAACAACGGACAGCAGGCCATCGGCATGCGTAGCGATTACTATGATCGCGCGATGAGATTGGGAGTGCTACTGAACAGAAAGATTGGCAATAACTTCGAAATCGCCGGCCACTCCCTCGGTGGCGGCATGGCGTCTGCCGCCTCCGCCGTCACCGGTGCGCGCGCCACTACGTTCAACGCCGCAGGTCTCCACCCTGATACGCCGGCGCGGTTCGCCAAGGACAACGGCCTGCCCACCTTCAATCCGCAGCAGACCGTGCACACCTACCAGACCAGTGGCGAGGTGCTCAACGATGTGCAGGCTGGCCTGCAACGGCTGAATGAGCAGCAGCGCAGGGGCTATGGCCTGCTCGCCAACGAAACCAGCAAGCTGCTGCGGGAGCCGTTGCTGCAGTCGCGGGTCACCGAGACGATGCGCGAGATGCTGCCGCCGGGCGCGCAGACCGCTGCCGCGCAGTTCGTTGAGCAACTGGCGACCAAGCCCGGCAATGAAGCGCTGCGCAACGTGCCGGTCGCGGCCGGCAGGATGGAGATCCTGCTGGACGCCAAGACGCGCGACGCCAACGGCAACGTGGTGGACCGGGCGCAGGTGGCCGCGCCCAGCCAGGTGGCCGAGCTCGCCGGACCGCTGTCGACAGTACTGGTGGCAGGCGCGCATGGCATGCGCGGTGGCCGGCTGGCCGGTGAACATATCGAGCGCATGGGGGCCTTGGGTGGCAAAGGGCTGGACGTGGCCGGCGACGTCGTCCAGCAGGTCGCGACGGTGCAGGGCAGGGCGGTCGGCAGCGTGGTCGATTTCGGCGGTGCAACCCTGAGTGTGGGCGCACAGAACGGTGCGGCGGTCCTCGCGCAGGGGCGCGAGCTGGTGGGTCAGGTGGAGGCTATCAAGCATCGGGTGGAGGGCTACCGCGACCGCACGCTGGGCGACTGGGGCGCCAAGGTGGTCGGGTGGATGGGCGCGGAGGAAATGGCCGAGCGGGTGCGCCAGGTCGGCGCACGGTCCCACGCCGAACACGGCGCGAAAGCCGAGCAGGCCACCCGGCAGGCCACGGGTGACGCCGCCGCCATCCGTGAGGGCGGCGAGCAGGTCGCAACGCGTATCAAGGCCGGGGCACAGTGGACGTCCGATGGCCTGCGCAACGGCTATGCGCAGTATGGCGCCACGGTGAACCAGGCCACTGACTGGAGCGGACGGCAGGTCGTCGCAGTCACCTCGCATGCGCCCGGCGTGCTCGCCTCGCTGGGCGGTGCCGGTACTGCCCTGGGCACCGCCGCGGTGACCCACACCCCCAGCGTGGCGATGCCGCAGAACCTGCGGAATCTGGTGCACACCGCCAGATTTTCGAGCAGCATCGGCGCCGCGTTCGGCGAGGCGACGGCGCGCCATGGAATGATCGATACGGTAATCCCCAGCCTGGATGCCGAGATCGAGAAACAGGAGGCGGCGGCACGTCGGCTGCTGGAGGCGCGCGCGCAGGCGCCCATCACCGCCGCGCGCCCTCTGTTGAACGATCCCGCCCACCCGGATTTCCACCTGTTCAAGGGCGCGCAGAACGGCGTGCACCGGCTGGATGCGGCCCATGACCGGACGCCGGACCTGTACAGCGACCAGCTGGCCGGAGCGCTTGCCGCACAGGCCCGGCAGGACGGCCTGAAATCCATTGCGCACGTCGTGCTCAGCCATGATTGCGCACGGGCGTTCGCGGTCGACACCGCCGATCTCAGCAACGTCCACCAGCGCCGTACCCACGTGGAGGTGATGACAGGCCTGTCCACACCGCTGAGCGAGAGCACTGCCCGGATCGAGGCGCTCACGGCCAGCCAGTGGCAGCCCGCGCTGGGCGCGCCGGCGATGCAGCCACCACAGCAGGACCAGGCCGCCCCCGCCCCCGCCATGGGGTGAACGCGTCCCGGGTTTCCCTGTGGCCAAAGCCTTGCTAAAGTCCACGCGTGTCCATTCTGACGACCCCGCGAATCGTTTCTTCCGCACGCCGTAGCTGGCGATGGTGGCCCGTTGCCGTCGTCCGCCCAGAAAACGCCGTATCCCGGAAGGAAATTCGTGTTGAATACCCGCGCTCAGTTCCAGCAGCAGGCTGCTGAAGGCCACACCCGCATCCCCGTCGTCCGTGAAGTGCTGTCCGACCTGGACACGCCGCTGTCGGTCTATCTGAAGCTTGCCGACGGGCCGCATACCTATCTGTTCGAGTCCGTCGAAGGCGGTGAGCGCTTCGGGCGCTACTCCATCATCGGCCTGCCCGCAAAGCGGGTGTATACCTTCCGCGGCCACGCCCTGAGCGTCGCCGAGAACGGCGTGACCCTCGAGACCCGGGAGGTCGCCGATCCCTTCGCGGAAGTGGAGGCACTGCGCAGCGCGCATTCGGTGCCCAGGCTCGAGGGCCTGCCCGGCTTCACCGGCGGACTGGTGGGGTGGTTCGGTTTCGAGTGCATCGGCTACATCGAACCGCGCCTTGCCCCGCCGGCGGGCCGTGATGAGCTCGGGACACCGGACATCCTGCTGATGCACTCGGAAGAACTGGCGGTGTTCGACAACCTCAAGGGACGCCTGTACCTGATCGTGCACGCCGATCCTCGCCAGGCCGACGCCTGGGAGGACGCGCAGGCGCGGCTGGACGCACTGGTGGCCAAGCTGCGCGCGCCGGGGGCCGGTTATCCCGCGCCGCTGCACAGCGATGTCCTGGACGAAGGCGACTTCGTCTCCGGCTTCACCCGTGAAGGGTTCATCGATGCCGTGCAGCGGAGCAAGGACTACATCCGCTCCGGCGACATCTTCCAGGTGGTGCTCAGCCAGCGCCTCAGCGTGCCGTTCAAGGCGCGCCCGGTGGATGTCTACCGCGCGCTGCGGGCGCTGAACCCCTCGCCGTACATGTATTTCCTGGATGTGGGCGATATGCAGGTGGTGGGCTCCTCGCCGGAGATCCTGGTCCGCCTGCAGCACACGGCCGAGGGCGTGGGCGAGGTGACCGTGCGGCCGATCGCGGGGACGCGTCCGCGCGGTGCCACGCCGGAAGACGACCTGGCCCTGGAAGCCGAGCTGCTGGCCGATCCGAAGGAGCGCGCCGAACACCTGATGCTGATCGATCTGGGCCGCAACGATGCCGGCCGCGTCTCGAAGGCCGGCACGGTGGAGGTGGGCGAGCAGTTCGTGATCGAACGCTACAGCCACGTCATGCACATCGTCAGCGAGGTCACCGGGCAGCTGCAGCCGGGCCTGAGCTACGCCGACGTGCTGCGGGCCACGTTCCCCGCCGGCACCGTCAGCGGCGCACCGAAGATCCGCGCGCTGGAAGTGATCCGTGAGCTGGAACCGATCAAGCGCAACGTCTACGCCGGCAGCATCGGCTACATCGGCTGGCACGGCGATGCGGACACCGCGATCGCGATCCGCACCGCCGTGATCAAGGACGGCCGCCTGCATGTACAGGCCGGTGCCGGCATCGTGTACGACTCGGACCCGCAGAAAGAGTGGGACGAAACCATGAACAAGGGCCGGGCGCTGTTCCGCGCCGTCGCGCAGGCGGCCAAGGGCCTGTGAGTTTCCCGCGCCGTGGCCGACGCTGCGGCATTTCCTGCATCACCCTGACAAGGAATACCGCATGAAGCTGTCGAGCATTCTGCTGTGGTCATCGCTGCTGGCGCCGCTGGCGCCGCAGGCCTGGGCGCAGGCCAACACCCTTCCTTCGCAGCCGCACCTGCTGGTGAAGGGGCAGGCGCAGCGCGAGGTGATGCCGGACCGGTTCACGCTGCAGCTGGCGATGGATCGGGTGGACAGGGATGCGGACCTTGCGCGCAGCAAGGTCGAGCAGGACGTCGCCCGCGCGCTGGCCCTGTTCAAGGCGCACCACGCCGTGGACGGCAGCGTGCGCGCGGACAACCTGGCGATCGCACCGGCCACCGAGTACCAGAACAACCGGCAGACCTTCATCGGTACGCGGGTCGGCCGCGAACTGCGTGGCAGCTTTGCGCGCATCGCCGACATGCAGGCGTTCCTCGGTGCCCTGCAGGCAAACGAAAACGTGCAGGTGAGCAGCCTGTCGCCGTCCTATTCAAAGGAAATGGAACTGCGCCGCGTGCTCAAGGGTGAGGCGGCGGCGCAGACACGCCGCTCCGCGCAGGGCCTGGCCCAGGCGTACGGCACGCGTGTGCGCGGGCTGTACAGCATTTCCGATGTAGCGCCGAGTTTCGCCTACGGCGTGCAGGCCGGAACCTGGCCCGCAACCGCCCAGGACGTCGCCGAGGGTCGCCCGGTGGATCTTATCCACGTGACCCACGCGCCGGCCCCGGCGCCTGCGTACACCCGCGAGTCGGTCGAGGCCGGCCCCATCACCGTGACTGAAAACGTCTACGCCATTTTCCTGATAAGCGACGGAACCTGATTCCCATGTTGTGGATGATCGACAACTACGACAGCTTCACCTACAACCTCGTGCAGTACCTGCAGACGCTGGGGGCCGAGGTGAAGGTGGTGCGCAACGATGCGATGACGGTCGATGAGATCGCCGCGCAGCGACCCGAACGCATCGTGATTTCCCCGGGCCCTTGCACGCCCAACGAAGCCGGCGTCTCACTGGCGCTGATCGAACGGCTGGGGCCGACCACGCCGATCCTCGGCGTGTGCCTCGGTCACCAGGGCATCGGGCAGGTCTACGGCGGTACGGTGATCCGCGCGGGCAACATCATGCACGGCAAGACCTCACCGATCCGGCATGAAGGCAAGGGCGTGTTCGCCGGGCTGCCGGACCGTTACCAGGCCACCCGCTACCATTCGCTGGTGGTGGACAAGACGCGCCTGCCGGACTGCCTGGACGTCACGGCGTGGACCGAGAACGCAGATGGCAGCGTCGAGGAAATCATGGGCCTGCGCCACCGCGAGTTCCCCGTCGAAGGCGTGCAGTTCCATCCCGAATCGATCCTCACCGAGCACGGCCACGCGCTGCTGCAGAACTTCCTGCAGCGCTGAGCCGCGCGATGCACCAAGGAGCAATCCGATGAGCTTCTCCCCCCAGGAAGCCCTGCAACGCACCATCGAACACCGCGAGATCTTCTTCGAGGAGATGATCGACCTGATGCGCCAGATCATGCGCGGCGACGTCTCGCCGATGATGAGCGCAGCGATCCTGACCGGCCTGCGGGTCAAGAAGGAAACGGTCGATGAGATCGCCGCCGCTGCCACGGTGATGCGCGAGTTCGCACGTCCCGTGCCGGTGGCCGATACCACGCACCTGGTGGATATCGTGGGTACCGGTGGCGATGGTTCGCACACCTTCAACATCTCCACCTGCGCCATGTTCGTCGCTGCCGCGGCAGGTGCGCGCGTGGCCAAGCATGGCAACCGCAGCGTGTCCTCGAAATCCGGCAGCGCCGATGCGGTGGAGGCCCTCGGTGCGGTGATCGAGCTGCAGCCCGAACAGGTCGCGCAGGCCATCGCGCAGACCGGGATCGGTTTCATGTTCGCGCCCATCCACCATCCGGCGATGAAGGTCATCGCACCGGTGCGGCGGGAGATGGGCGTGCGCACCATCTTCAACATCCTCGGCCCGCTCACCAACCCGGCCAGCGCGCCGGCGGTGCTGATGGGGGTGTTCCACCCGGACCTGGTCGGCATCCAGGCGCGCGTTCTGCGCGAGCTGGGCACCGCGCGTGCCATGGTGGTCTGGGGCCGTGACAACATGGACGAGATTTCCCTCGGCGCCGGTACCCTGGTGGGTGAACTGCGCGATGGCAGGGTGCGTGAGTACGAGATCCACCCGGAGGATTTCGGTATCGCCATGTCCGCCAGCCGCAACCTGCGCGTGGACGGTCCCGAGCACTCCATCGAACTGCTGCGTTCGGTGCTGGACAACCAGCCTGGTCCTGCGTTGGACATCGTGGTGCTCAATGCCGGCGCGGCGCTTTACGTGGCCGGCGTGGCCAACGACATCGCTGATGGCGTGGCGCGCGCACGGGCCGTGATTGCCGATGGCAGCGCCCGCGCGCGGCTGCAGCAGTACGTGGACATCACCCGCGTGCTGGCAGGCTGACACGCACGGCGCGACACCGACCGCAGCAAACGACCTGATCCCCTTCGTCCCTTTCTAGTGAGCATGATGAGCGACATCCTGCAGACCATCCTGGCCCGCAAGGCCGAAGAAGTGGCCGCGCGCCGTGCCGCCGTGCCACTGGAGCAGCTGCGCGCGCGCCTGCCCGAAGCGCCCCCGGTGCGGGGGTTCGTGCGTGCGCTGCAGGCGGCGATCGCCAACGGCGATCCGGCGGTGATCGCCGAGGTGAAGAAGGCCAGCCCGTCCAAGGGCGTGATCCGCCCCGATTTCCGCCCCGCCGACATCGCGGTGAGCTACGAGTTCGGCGGCGCCAGCTGCCTGTCGGTGCTGACCGATGTCGATTTCTTCCAGGGCAGTGACGCTTACCTGCAGCAGGCGCGCGAGGCGTGCACGCTGCCGGTGGTGCGCAAGGATTTCGTGATCGATCCCTACCAGGTGGTCGAAGCGCGTGTACTGGGCGCCGATTGCATCCTGCTGATCGTGGCGGCGCTGGAAGACACCCAGCTGGCCGAGCTGTCCGAACTGGCCCTTGGCCTGGGCATGGACGTGCTGGTGGAAGTGCACGATATCGATGAGCTCGAGCGCGCGCTGCAGGTGCCGGCACCCATGATCGGTATCAACAACCGCAACCTGCGCACCTTCGACGTCTCCCTGCAGACCACGCTGGCGATGCGCCACGCGGTGCCCAAGGACCGCCTGCTGGTGACCGAAAGCGGAATCCTGGGCGTGCAGGACGTGGCACTGATGCGCGAGGCAGGCATCAACAGCTTCCTCGTCGGCGAGGCGTTCATGCGGGTGGAAGAACCCGGTGAGGGGCTGCGTCAGCTATTCTTTGCGACATGAGCACGCCCTATCCGACCCCGCACGATGACGCGCCGCTGGTGGTGTTCGATTTCGACCACACCCTGTACGACGGCGATTCCGGCAGCCACCTGTTCGCCACGCTGATCAAGGGCAACCCGCTGCGGTTGCTGGCGGCCCTGCTGGTGACGCCGGTGGCCGGTCCGCTGGTGGCGATGCTGCCGACGCGTCGCGCCGGGATCTCGATCTATGTCTGGATCGCGACGTTCGGCATGCACCGCGCGCGTGAGTTCAACCGGGTCATCGATGCGTACGTGCTCAGGCACGAAGCGACCCTGCGCGCGAAACTGTTGCCGCATGCGCTGACCGTATTCGCCGAGCATCGGGCCAAAGGTGACCGCGTGGTCGTGGCTACGGGCGCGCCACCGGAGCTGGCGCGCGCCATCCTGGCGTTCGTCGCCCATCAGGACGTGCCGGTGATCGGCAGCCAGGTGGGCCCGCGCTTTGGCGCCGTTGGCGCCACCCGGCACTGCCACAACGAAGAGAAGATGCGCATGCTGCGCGAGCGCGGCTATGGTGATATCGCCGTTGCCTATTCGGACAGCACCGCCGACCTGCCTCTCCTGCAAGCGGCCCGCGCGCCGGTGGTGGTCAATCCCAAGCACGGCGCGGTGGCCCTGTTCCGGCGTGTCCTGCCAGCGGGCACGCGGATCCTCAACTGGGGTTGCGAAGACCGCGGCGGCGAAAAAGCCTGACCCGTGAACCAGCCGGCCCTGACGCGCCGGCATGATGAAACGGAAGCGGTGGGGCGCAGGGCGCTGCCCGGCAACGACACGGCCGAGCAACCGGTGCCGGCCCTCGGCCTCACCCAGCTCCTTCAGCCGGCAAACAGCCCCAGCGCCGACAGTCCGATCTGGTACAGGCTGATCGCCAGCACCAGCAGGCCCACGGCGACCAGCACCCAGCGCTCCTTCACCCGCTTGACCAGCACGGCCGCGAGCGGTGCGGCCAGCATGCCGCCGATCAGCAGGCCGGCCACGATCTGCAGGTGGTGCAGGCCCAGCGTCATCAGGAACGTCGCCGAGACCGTGAGCGTCACCACGAACTCGGCCGCATTGACGGTGCCGATGGTCGTGCGCGCCTTGGCGCCGCCCGCCAGCAGCGTGGAGGTGGCCACCGGACCCCACCCACCGCCTCCCGAGGCATCCAGGAAACCCGCCACGGCGCCCAGCAACGGCACCCGCCGGACTTCGCCCTTGGGCGTGAGGCGGCCCGCCGCGCGCAAGAGAATGACAATCGCAAGCGCCAGAAGGTACAAATAGATCAATGGCCGGATGAGGTCGGCCGGCAACTGGGTCAGGCCATATGCGCCAATCGCGCCGCCGATCGCCCCGGGGATGGCCAGCCGCACGAACAGCCGGCGGTCCACGTTGCCCGCCGCAAGATGGGACACCCCGGAGGCACCGGTGGTGAAGACCTCGGCGGTGTGCACGCTGGCACTCACCTGCGCCGGCGGCAGGCCCATGCTGAGCATCACCGAGGATGACACCAGGCCGAAGGCCATCCCCAGCGCGCCGTCGACCAGCTGGGCGCTGAGGCCGATGAGGATGAACCACCAGAATTCACTGCTCAGTTCCATGCGCGCAGCCTAGCCGATGCGTCCGTGCGCGCCATGCGAGGGCAACAGGCCGACGGCGTTGCGTCAGCGCGTGCCGTACAGCACCACCGTCTTGCCGCGGGCATGCAGCAGGCCATCGACCTGCAGCTTCTTGAGTACGCGCCCGGCCATCTCGCGCGAGCAGCCGACCAGCCGCGCCAGCTCCTGCCGCGAGACGCGCAGCTGGCTGCCCTGGGGATGGGTCATGGCTTCCGGCTCCTCGGCCAGGTCGTGCAGGGTGCGCACGATGCGGTCGGTGACATCCAGGAACGCCAGCCGGCTGGCCTTGCGGCTGGTGTCGAGCAGCCGCTTGGAGATCTGCTGGCCCAGCGCGTAGAGCAGGCGCGGGGCATCGGTGGACAGGGGGCCGAGGAACAGCTGGTGCAGCCGCTCGTAGCTGATCTCGGCCAGCTCGCAGGTGACCCGGGTGCGCAGGATCACCTCGCGGCGCTCGGACTCGACGAACAGGCCCATCTCGCCGACGAACTCGCCGGCACCGAAGTAGCCGAGCACCAGTTCCCGATCATCGTCCTCCTCGGCAATGATGGAGACCGAGCCGCTGATCACGTAGTAGAGCGTGCCGGCCGGGTCTCCGGGCCGGAAAATGTCCGTGCGGGCAGGGTAACGGCGCCGATGGCTGTGGGCCAGGAAGCGGTCGATGGTAGCGATGTCCAAAGCCAGCGGACTGGAAGCAAGGCGTACTGTTGACACGTGGGAGCGCTCCCTCTGCGCACGAACGGATTTGCGACTGTGCGCTGAGCTTAGCGGAGCACAAATGTTAAGAGCAAACAGCGTGCCAGATCCGGCAACGCGTTCACATTACCCCTGAGCGGCCGTTTGCCTCATAATTGTTCCTTTCCCCTCTCTTACAGGATCGACCGCCGTGGTCAAGCCGTTGCCTCGCCTGAGGTTGCAAGGTTTCAACAACCTCACCAAGGCGCTGAGCTTCAACATCTATGATGTGTGCTACGCCCGCACCGAAGAGGAGCGCCAGCGTTACATTGATTACATCGATGAAGAGTACAACGCCGACAGGCTGACTCAGATTCTCACGGACGTCGCCGAGATCATCGGTGCCAACATCCTCAACATCGCGCGCCAGGACTACGATCCGCAGGGTGCGTCGGTGACGATCCTGATCTCCGAAGAGCCGGTGATCGACAAGAAGCAGGCCGGCAAGGAGCTGATCTCCGATGCCGTGGTCGCGCACATGGACAAGTCGCACATCACGGTGCACACCTATCCGGAAACGCACCCGCAGGAAGGCATCGCCACCTTCCGCGCCGATATCGATGTGGCCACCTGCGGTGTCATTTCGCCGCTGAAGGCGCTGAACTACCTGATCGAGAGCCTGGAATCGGACATCGTGATCATGGATTACCGGGTGCGTGGCTTCACCCGCGATGTGAAGGGCAAGAAGCATTACATCGACCACAAGATCAACTCGATCCAGAACTTCCTGGCCAAGAACATCAAGTCGCGTTACGAGATGTTCGATGTGAATGTCTACCAGGAGAACATCTTCCACACGAAGATGCACCTGAAGGACTTCGATCTGGACCAGTACCTGTTCGAAGAGAAGGCCAAGAACATCTCCTTCAAGGAACGCATGAAGATCGAAACGCTGCTCAAGCGCGAGATCGAGGAACTGTTCCACGGACGCAACCTGTCCGAGTAATCCCCGTGCGCGGCGCCCTCCGGGCGTCGCCTGCACAGTCCACGGCCCGGTGTGCAGACACCGGGCCGTTTCGTTTTTTCTGTTGATGTAGAGGAGTCACCCCCATGGCCTGGATCTATCTGCTGCTGGCCGGCATTTTCGAGATCGGTTTCGCGATCGGAATGAAGTATTCGAACGGCTTCAGCAAGCCCCTGCCAACGCTTGCCACCGTGGTGGCCGCACTGATCAGCCTGTACCTGATGAGCCAGGCGATGAAAGTGATCCCGGTAGGCACCGCCTATGCCATCTGGACCGGCATCGGTGCGATGGGCGTGGCGGTACTGGGGATCTTCCTGTTCAACGACAGCGCCTCGCCCGCGCGGCTGGGCTGCGTGGCGCTGATCGTGGCCGGTGTGATCGGCCTGAAGCTCGTCTCGCCGAGCTGACCTGCGGCAGGGTCGTGGCAGGTAGGCACCGGCAGGCGCGCGTCACAACCGGTAAGCGATCGTCTTCATGACCTTCGACGCCAGCGCCATCGCACCGGGGATCGGGAAGGGCAGGCGGCGGGCACCGGCCTGCTCGGCATGCTCGGCATGGCGGGCCTCATCGTCCTTCATCACCCCGATCACCGCGCGGCTGCGCAGATCGGCCGGGGGCAGGGTCTGCAGGTGCTCGTCGAGGTGGGCTTCGACCTGGCGCTCTGTCTCCACCACGAAGCCCAGGTTCCAGCCATCACCGCGCAGGCCGGCCAGGGTGCCGATGGCATAGCTGCCGGCATACCAGACGGGATTGAACAGGCTGGGACGGCTGTCGAGTTCGCCCAGCCGGGTGGCGCACCAGGCCAGGTGATCGGTTTCTTCCTGGGCGGCCTCGAGCAGGTGGCCGCGCGTGGCCGGGTCGCGTGCCACGGCGGCCTGCCCGAAATAAAGCCCCTGTGCGCAGACTTCGCCGACATGATTGATGCGCATCAGTCCGGCCGCATGGCGGCGCTCGCGGCGGTCCATGCCGGGTTCGTCCGTGGCGGCTGCGGGGTAGGGGCGGGCCGCGGGCGGATTGCCGAACACGGTGTCCAGGGCGCGCTGGGCCTCGGTGAGCAGATGGTCGAGCGGCGTGGTCTGGCGGAGCGCGGTCATGGGGTGGCCGGTAACGACGGGGGACTGCTGATTCTCGCCCTCCGGCCGGCTGCTGCCAAGCCGGCGGCCGGGCGCGACTTGCGCCGAGTGCCGGTTGTGGGTAAAATCCCGCCTCTTGCGTTTCACCTTTCACAACGCGTGGCAGAGTTCCGGCCGTCCCGGCCGCAATGAGCCCGACCTACCTAGAGTTCTTAATGAGCACTTTCACCGCCAAGAACGAGACCGTCCAGCGCGACTGGTACCTCGTCGACGCCGAGGGCAAGACCCTGGGCCGTCTCTGCACCGAGCTGGCCCGCCGTCTGCGTGGCAAGCACAAGCCGGTCTACACCCCGCACGTTGATACCGGCGACTACCTGGTCGTCATCAATGCAGAAAAGATTGCCGTCACCGGCAAGAAGCTGCAGGACAAGATGTATCACCGTTTCACCGGTTACATCGGCAACCTGAAGACCGAATCCCTGGCCCAGGCGCTGGAGCGCCACCCGGAACGCGTGATCGAGATCGCCGTCAAGGGCATGCTGCCGAAGGGACCGCTGGGTCGCCAGATGTACCGCAAGCTCAAGGTCTACGCCGGCACTGAGCATCCGCACGCCGCACAGCAGCCGCAGGTTCTGGATATCTAATCATGGCTATCACTCAAAACTACGGCACTGGCCGCCGCAAGTCCTCCACCGCTCGCGTGTTCCTGCGCAAGGGTTCGGGCAAAATCACCGTCAATGGTCGTCCGCTGGACGAGTTCTTCGGTCGTGAGACCGCGCGCATGATCGTGCGCCAGCCGCTCGAGCTGACCAAGAACACCGAAAGCTTCGACATCCTGGTCACCGCCGCTGGCGGCGGCACCACCGGCCAGGCCGGTGCGATCCGTCTGGGCATCGCCCGTGCGCTGATCGAGTATGACGAGACCCTGAAGTCCGAGCTGCGCAAGGCAGGCTTCATGACCCGTGACGCCCGTGAAGTCGAGCGTAAGAAGGTCGGTCTGCACAAGGCACGTCGCGCCACCCAGTTCTCCAAGCGCTGATTTACCGCGCCTGGTTGGGCTTCTTCGGGAGCCCGCTGGATGGAAAAGCAAAAGCCCGGCTTCGGCCGGGCTTTTGTCGTTCTGGGGCTGCGCATTTCCTGGTTGCCGGCCAGCGGGCGGCACTACCCGAGGCGTTGCATGTCAGATAGGGTCATGCAGAAAAGGAGCCGACTCTGGACGCCTCTCTGGAGAAGGGCCCCCTTGATGTTCAAAGGGGCGCGCAGACAGGCGCGGGGATCAGGTGGAATGCGTGACCAAATTAAAAAGAAAAGGCCCGATCTTTCGATCAGGCCTTTTCTTTTTAATTTGGCTGCCCCGGATGGATTCGAACCACCGAATGCCTGAGTCAGAGTCAGGTGCCTTACCGCTTGGCGACGGGGCAAAACGTGTTGCGATTGTCTCACTTTTCACATAAAAAACCAACGTCGTTTTCGATGTGGTGGCTATGGGTGGACTCGAACCACCGACCCCAGCATTATGAGTGCTGTGCTCTAACCGGCTGAGCTACATAGCCTTGGTGAGCCGGCTATTCTGGGCATGTGTACTTCCGCTGTCAACACTTTTCAATCCGCTTGTGGGTGGCGGGGTGGCATGGGATAGTCCCAGCCAGTAGATTTTTAGGAGTCCGCATCGTGATCGATCCGGACGGCTATCGACCGAACGTAGGTATCGTGCTCATGCGACCCGACGGTCAGGTGTTCTGGGCACGCCGCGTGCGCCGGGACGGCTGGCAGTTCCCGCAGGGGGGCATGAACACCGATGAGACGCCGGTCGAGGCCATGTATCGCGAACTGCATGAAGAGACGGGCCTGCTGCCCGAGCACGTTGAAGTGCTCGGGGCGACGCCCGGTTGGCTGCGTTACAAGCTGCCGGCACGGGCCATCCGCCGCAACGAACGCCAGGTCTGCATCGGCCAGAAGCAGGTGTGGTTCCTGCTGCGGCTGACCGGTGATGAGTCGCACGTGCGGCTTGACCATACCGAGACGCCCGAGTTCGACCACTGGCGCTGGGTGGACTTCTGGTATCCCGTCGAGCACGTGGTGATGTTCAAGCGGGGCGTCTATGCGCGTGCGCTGCGCCATCTCGCGCCCATGGCGCGCGGTGTGGCCGGACCGGGCGTGGCGGCGATGCCAAGCACGGCCCAGGAAGCCTGGATGCCCGGCCATGCCGCCGGGCATGACCGGCCACGCAAACGCACTCGCACGGGTGGCTACTGGCCGAAGAAGAGCGGCAAGGACCCGACCGGGACGTAGCGCCCGCGGCTGGGTCCGGTGAGGGTTCCATGAATCTTTCCGAGAATGGTTCAGGTTCTTGTTTGACAACCATTCTCGTTTGACGTGGAATAGCGGCAGGCCAAACCGGGCCTGCCAGCGACCTTGCCCACCGTGTACGTCTGCATCTGCAATGGAGTCACCGATCACCAGATCCGTCAGGCGGCCGTTGAAGGCTGCGCGACGGTCAGCGAGCTGACGATGCGCACCGGCTGCGGGTCCACGTGTGGCTCGTGCCTGGACATGGCGGCCGACCTGCTGGTCAAGGCGCGCGAGACGCAGGCGCTGCCGCTCCCCGTTCTGGGCCTGCGCGCGGCCTGAGCGCCGCAGTGCCTGTCTGCCACCCGGCGCAGGCCAGCGCGCAACTGAGCACGATTCGCGTTCCTTCATCCCTGCGTGGAAGCCGTTACAGTGACGGCGTTTTCAGTGTGCAGGAGCACCCCCCATGAAAGGCGACGCCCAGGTCATCCAGTACCTCAACAAGGTCCTGTACAACGAGCTGACCGCGATCAACCAGTACTTCCTGCATGCCAAGATGCTCAAGAACTGGGGCATCAAGGAACTTGCAGAGCACGAGTACAAGGAATCGATCGATGAGATGAAGCACGCCGACTGGCTGTCCGATCGCATCCTGTTCCTCGAAGGCCTGCCGAACTTCCAGGCGCTGGGCAAGCTGCGCATCGGCGAGAATCCCACCGAGATCCTGCAGTGCGATCTGGCACTGGAGCGCGAGGGCGTGGTGCTGCTGCGCGAGGCCGTGGCGCACGCCGATTCGGTTGGCGATTACGTCAGCCGCCAGCTCTTCATCAAGATCCTGGATTCGGAGGAAGAGCACATCGACTGGCTGGAAACCCAGCTGGAACTGATCGAGCGCATCGGCGAGCCGAAGTACCTGCTGAGCAAGCTGGAAGACTGAGGGCTGCCAGGCGGCCGGCGCCCCATCGGCGCCGGGCCGGGTCCACGGTCGCTCAGAGCACCGTGTTGAGGAAGTCGAAGTCCAGCTGGTCGCCCACGGCCTGCACCATGTTGCCCTGGATGTAGTCCACGCCGCCCAGCCACATCGCGGCGGCCGCCTGCGGGTCTTCGATCTGCTGGCCGATGATCTGCAGCCGGGCCCGGCGGGCCTGTTCGATCGCACCACGCAGCGCGTCGCGGGTCTGCGGATCGCCGTGGTCGTGGGAGAAACGGCTGGCCATTCGGATGAACGAGAGCGGCAGCGTGGCCAGCAGCGTGTCGGCCTCCGCGCCCGGCTCGAACTGGCTGAGGCAGAAGCGCACGCCGGCCTGCCCGAGACGTGCCGCGCAATGCTGCAGCGATCCCGAGTGCAGCAGCGCATCGGGCAGGCGCACATCGATGACCAGCGCCGCCCCCGGCACATCGCGCTGCTGGAGTGCATCCAGCAGCCAGTCGGCGAAGACCTCGCGCGCCAGCGTGCGCAGCGAGAGGGAAACGAACAGGTGCAGTGGCGGCGTGGCGTGCCGGTAACGATCCAGCAGGCCCAGCGCATGATCGACGACCTGCTGGTCGAGATCGGCGATGCGGCCGGCCGCCTCGGCAGCGGGGATGACCTGCCCGGCCGTCAGCACCGTGCCGTCGGCCTGGCGCAGGCGCAGCAGCATCTGGTAATGCGCCGCGCCGCCACCGGCTACGGCAACGATCGGCTGGTACGCCAGTTCCACCTGGCCTGACAGCATCGCCAGCGATTCGTTGGCGTCGGCCTCCTCCTGCGGCACGAAGCCGGCCACACCCGCGCTGAGCAGCCGCGCCTGCAAGGCGGTGCGTTCGGCCGCCTCCAGCGCCGCTGCGGCGTCGGCGAAGCGCGGCGAGAGGCGAGCGAACCCGACGGTGCCGCGCAGATGCACCGGTTCTTCGTCGCGGATCATGCAGGCCCGCGCCGACAGCGCATCGCGCAGCGCATGCGCCATGGACGCCAGCGTTTCTTCATCGATCCCGTGGGCGAGCAGCAGGAAGCTGTTGTCGTTCAGGCGTGCAAGCAGATGCGGTGCACCAGCCTGTGCAAGGCGTTGTCCGGCCTGCATCATCAGCCGCTCGAACGCGGCGTGGCCATGCTGCTCGCGCAGGCCCAGCGCGCTGGCGATCTCGATGAAGAACAGGCCACCGGGACGGCCACTGGCCGCTGCTGCGTCCAGCTGCTGCAGCACATGCTGGCGCGTGGCCAGGCCGGTTTCCGGGTTGCTGCGCAGTGGCCCGGTCGCACGGCCATCGAAGCGGGCCTGCATGGCGCGCGCGCGGCGGATCCGGTTGGACACCGCCGCGATCAGGTGACGCGGCCGGATCGGCTTGCCAAGGTAGTCGTCAGCGCCGCTGTCGAGCGCCTCGAAGCGACGCTCCGGATCCGGGTCCGCACTGAGGAAGACGATCGGCAGCATTTCCATGCCCGGCTGTTCACGCAATTGTGCGGTCAGGCGCATGCCGTCCTGCCCCGGAAGGTGCAGGTCCATCAACAGCAGATCCGGCGCCAGCGTCTCGAGGGCGGCCGCCACGCTCTCGGCATCGCCGACGATGTCGGCCTGCATGCCGGCGCCGTGCAGCACGCTCTGCGCGAACAGCGCCTGCGTCCGGTCAGCCTCCACGACCAGTACGCGGTAGGGGGCGTCGCCGGCCACCGGCGCGCCGTTGGCGCGGCTGGCCGCTTCCGCGGCGGGGGTGGGCGCGGCCACCGGCACGACAGCGGCTCCGTGCACGTGTGCGGGCAGGGACGGCGGCGACGTCGTGACGGCCTCCGCGGTGGAAGCGGGCAGCCAGCGCTGCCAGAGGTCGGCGGGCGGGGTTTCCGCGCGCGCAGGGCGGACCGGGAGGGTGTCATTCACGGGTGGGCGCCGGATGCGGGGATGAGGGGATTATGCGGCAGGGTCCGGCCGCGACGCACGGCGCCGCGTGCCGCTGCCGCCGGCGAGCCAGCGCGCGCCCTTCCAGAGCGTCCGCCAGACCAGCCCGACGATGACCGCCCCGGCGAGGCTGCAGCCCAGCACGAGCCCCAGGGCGAGCCAGGGATGGGCCAGCGCCAGCGCCAGGCCGCCCACCACCACGGTGTCTTCGGCCACTGAGGCCGCCCAGTTGCTGGCAGGCTCCGGCGAGGTGTTGAGCAGTGCCCGCGTACCCGCTTTGAGTCCATGACTGGCCAGGGCCACACCGGCGCCGGCCAGCAGCGTGCCGGTGCCCAGGTCACCCTCCGGGGACAGCGTAGCGGCGGCGAGGAAGGCGCCGGCGGGAACACGGGCCAGTGTCTGCAGCAGGTCCCAGGCCGAATCCACGCCGGGAATCTTGTCAGCGAAGAACTCCGCCACGGCCAGCACTGCCGAGGTGCCCAGCACCCACCAGGATTCGGTGGCCTGCAAGGCCGGCGGCAGCTCGACCCAACCCAGCAGCCCGGCCAGGCCGACACCGAAGACCGTGAGGTAGACGCGGATGCCTGCCAGCCACGCGAGCAGGATGCCGATGACGAACAGGTGGGCTTCGGTCATGGAAAAATCCGGGAAAGCGGCAGCGGGACGGGTGCAGGCGCTCACTATCGGACAAGCTGCGACGCAACGCCACCGCCCGCGGTGCCAGTGTCCGTCTTTCCCGCTGCGCGCTTTCTGCCAGGTCCGGGTCACGTTCAGGGGCGTGAGGCTGTCGTGATTTACAATGGGCAGCGTTGAATTCGAGCAGACGCAGCAGTTGGCTGCCCCGGAGCCCTGACATGAACAGCCGTCCGCCCCAGCGCGTGCAGATCCGCCTTCCCGGGCACCCCTCGCGTGCGCCCGACCGGCGCGGCCTGATCGTGCTCGTGGTGGCCTGGCTGGTGACCCTGGTGCTGGCGGCACTGCTGGGTGCCTGGCTGTCACGGCCGGCCGGCGACGTCGGGCGCCAGCTGGCCGAGGCGGAGAAACTGGCGGCCACGGCGCAGCAGCAGCTGCTGGAAGTGCGCCAGCGCCAGGCGACGCTGGAAGCCTCCGATCGCATCAGCCGCGCCGCGAACACTGAAGTGCAGGCCTCGCTCAGCGAACGCGATGAGGAGATCGCCGCACTGCGCGCTGACGTGGCCTTCTATGAGCGCCTGGTAGGCGCCACCAGCCAGCGCAAGGGGCTCAACGCCCACTCCATCGAGTTTTCGCAGGAAGTCGCCGGCACCTGGCGCTACGCCGTGGTGCTGACCCAGAACCTCAACCGCGGCGCGATCAGCCAGGGGCAGATGCGCTTCACCGTGGAAGGGGTGAAAGGCGGCAAGCTCGCGACGGTAAGCTGGGACGAACTGCACCAGCGCACCAAGGTGCCCGGGCAGGAATATTCGTTCCGTTATTTCCAGCAGCTCAGCGGCAGCGTGATGCTGCCGGCTGGATTCACCCCGCAACGGGTGAAAGTGACATTGGGCAGTGGCACCGGGGGGGCCACGCAGGTATTCGACTGGAAACAGGCCGGCGCACCGGCCACCAACGGGGAGTAACGCACATGTTTGGCAGCAGCAAATCCAGCCGCGACGGGCAACTGGTCGTCGATGCCCTGATCGGCAACCAGGTCGTCATCCGCGGCGATGTGGAGTTCAGCGGCGGGCTCTATGTCGAGGGCCGCATCCTTGGCCGGGTGATCGCACAGGAGGGCGCCGGCGGGGCCACCCTGACCCTGGCCGAGAACGGGGTCATCGAGGGTGAGGTCAGTGCCCAGGTGGTGGTGATCAGTGGCCGGATGGAAGGGGACGTGCATGCCAGCGAACGCGTCGAACTGGCGGCCAGTGCCCGCGTGAACGGCAACGTGCACTACCAGGTGGTGGAGATGAGCGCCGGTGCGCAGTTGAATGGCCGCCTGATCCATGCCAGCAGTCCGATGGCCGCGCTGCCGTCGCCCGACGCCAGCCGCGAGACGGGCGTCGGCCATGACGGCCTGGCGATGCTGGAGAACGATGGCAAGCCGAGCACGGCCGCACGCCGCAAGCTCGCCGAGGCGATGGGTTGAAAGCGCACGACGCGGGCCCCATGCTGAAGCCATGACTACGCTCGTTTCCCTGCCCGGCGCCCCTGCGGCTGCCCCGGATTACCAGTCCCTGGACCGTCCGCTGAACTTCACTGCCGCCGCCGCGGCGAAGGTGAAGGAGCTGATCCAGGATGAGGGCAACGCCGACCTGGCGCTGCGTGTCTATATCGAAGGCGGCGGCTGCTCCGGCTTCCAGTATGGCTTCGAGTTCGATGAGAACCGTGCGGAGGATGATCTGGCCGTGGCGACCAACGGGGTCACGCTGCTGGTGGATCCGCTCAGCCTGCAGTACCTGATGGGCGCCGAGGTGGATTACACCGAGAGCCTCACCGGTGCGCAGTTCGTGATCCGCAATCCGAACGCGAAGACCACCTGCGGCTGTGGCAGCAGTTTCAGCATGTGATCCGGTCGCCGCGGGTGGCGCACGCCACGCGCGGTGACTTGCCAGCCCCGGCGGATGCGGGCAGGCTTGCGCCATGTCGACTCTTTCCCTGCCGCTGTCCGGTTACGCCTTCGTCGGTGAACCGCTCGAGCGCGCCGATCTGCTGCGCCGCGATGCCGACGCGCTCGCCCGTCTCTGGCCTGCGGCCCGCATTCTGGTGCTGGCACAGGACGGTACCGCCTTCACCGACGATGACGACCAGCCCATCGCATTGCACGGGGCCGAGCTGGGCGGTGGCCCTGGCGCGGCCATCTTCCTGGGCCTGCGCGGTGAGCAGGCCTGGTTTTCCGTGGAGGCCACCACGGTCCCGGTGAGCGCGCCCAAGCGCATCGACCTGCGGCAGGCTGCGCTGGTCTGGCCGGTGCGCGAGGCCACGGCGTTCGCTTACGCGCGTGGCATGTCGTACTGGCACTCGCGCAACCGTTTCTGCGGCGTTTGTGGCGGGGCGGTGAGCTTCGAGCGCGCCGGCTTCGTGGGCCGCTGCCAGCAGTGTGCGACCGAACATTTCCCGCGCGTGGACCCGGCGATCATCGTGGCGGTGGAAAACCGCGGCCGGCTGTTGCTCGGCCGGCAATCGAGCTGGGCGCCGCGCCGCTACTCGGTGCTGGCCGGCTTCGTGGAGCCTGGCGAGTCGCTGGAGCAGACGCTGGTGCGCGAGGTGTACGAAGAAGCCCAGGTGCGCGTGACGGCCTGCCAGTACCTCGGCACGCAGCCGTGGCCGTTCCCGGGCGCGCTGATGATCGGTTTCAGCGCCCAGGCCGAAGACGGTGAGCCGTGCGTGGATGGCGAGCTGGAAGATGCCCGCTGGTTCAGCGTGGACGAGGTGGGCGCCGCACTGGCACGTGATGTCCACGATGACGGGGAAGGCATCCGCCTGTCGCCGCCGGTCTCCATTTCACGCAGCCTCATCGAACACTGGTACCGCCGGCAGCCGCACTGATGCACGGTGAAGCCGATGCACGCATGACGCCGCTACTGTCCTCCCGCCAGGAGCTCCGCTGATGTTCACTACCCTGGTTGCCGTGCTGATCGCCTTGGCCCTGGGCCATGTCGCGCCCGCGTTTGCGGCATCGGTACGCCGTTTTGCCGGCTTCCGGCGCTGGCTGGCATGGCTGGACGCGCGGGGCGGTGCGGCGTGGCGCAGTCCGCTCGGCGTGGCCTTGGCGGTGCTGCCGGGGATGCTGCTGATGGGCGTGCTGGCGATGGCCCTGCATGACACGCTGCTTGGCCTGCCCTCGTTGCTGCTGGGCGTGGCGGTGCTGGCGTGGTGCTGGGGCCCGCGCGACCTGGACCGGGACGTGGAAGCGGTCATCGATGCCGAGGATCCTGCAGCGCGCCAGGTCGCGCTGATGCACCTGCAGGCCGCCGGCGGCAGCCTGCGCGAGGATGTACCGTCGCTGGTCGAGGCGACTGTGCTCAACGCGCTGCGGCGCTGGTTCGCGGTGCTGTTCTGGTTCCTGCTGCTGGGCCCGGCGGGTGCGCTGGGCTATCGGCTGCTGGCGCTGATGGCCGCAAGCCCGATGCGCTCGCTGGTGCCCTCCGACCCCCTGCAGGCGGCGCAGCGCGTGCTGGTCTGGGTGGAGTGGCCAGTGGCCCAGCTGATGGCGCTGGCAATGGCGCTGGTTGGCAATTTCGATACGGCGTGGAAAGCGTGGCGGCATGCGCACGGTGAGCGCTGGATGGCCGGCATCGCGTTCCTGGGTGCGGTCGCGCGTGCCAGCGTGAGCGCCGAGCTGCGCGACGAAGCGCAGGACTACACCGAGGCCGGGTTGCTGCCGGTGTGGCAGCGCCTGCCCGAGCTGCGCGATGCGATGAGCCTGGTCTGGCGGATGCTGCTGCTGTGGTTGGCGGTCCTGGCGCTGCTGGTGATCGGTGGCTGGGCCACCTGAGCCCTGCGACGGCTCAGCCCGGGGCCAGCCAGGCGAAGGGCGGCCAGGGCAGGTTGCGACCGACCCAGAACACCGGCAGAAGGGTCAGCCAGAAGGCGGGGCGCTGCAGCAGCGCAACCATTGGCGCCACTGCACGCGGACGCCAGCCGAGGGCCCACGTGGCCAGCAGCGGCAGGACGGCCAGCAGGCCCACCACCAGCGGATTCATCGCCAGCGCGGTGGACAGGTCGGCGTGCACGAGTGCGTGCAGGCAGCGGGTGATGCCGCAGCCGACGCAGTAGAAACCGGTCAACGCATGGAACGGGCAGGCGGGAAACGGACTGTCGCTGCTGTTGGGATCAAACGTGCGCAGCAGCCAGACGCCGCCTCCGACGGCCACGGCCGCCGGAGGAAGCAGGGCCCACGCCCATCGCGGGAGGTGGGCCACGGACATCAGCGGTTGGCTTCGATCTGCTGCTGGAACTGTTCCATCTGCTGCATGTAGCCGTCCACGCCGAGGGTGGCCAGCGAGACCACGAACACCACGATGCCCAGGATCAGCAGGCCGGTGGTGACCCATGCCCAGGTCCTGGCGTTTCTGGATGCGCGGCGCGCGCCTTCCAGATCGCCCTGGCTCAGCAGGGTGTTGACCTTGGTGCCGAACACGATCGCCACGATGCCGGTGATGATGCCGGCGAAGCTGACGCATGACATGCAGCAGACGAAGAACGCCAGGATGGTGACGATGATCGACCACACCAGGTGGTTGGGAACGGTTCCAGAGGCGGGCGGAAGTGGGGCGGTGGTGCTCATGTGGGCGTCCATTCAGAGAGAGAAAGCGGCGTCATCATGGCAAGGCGCGCCGCTTGCGTCCATCAATGGCGCAGTCGGCATGCCTGGTGCCGACGCCTGCCTCGCGCCTCAGGCCTGGTCGCCCCGCAGATCGCGCACCTGCTGCTCCAGGGACTTGGCGGTGACGGTGCTGCCTGCCACCGGCGCGGCGGCCACCACCTCCACCCCGGCGCGGAACCGGCGCGGCACGCGCATGCGGCCCAGGCGCGTATCGCGCCGGCTCCACATGCTGGCCCACATGCCCCGCAGAGCCAGCGGCACCACGGGTACCGGGCGCCGCTCCAGGATCTTCTCCACGCCGCTCTTGAAGGCGGCCATGCTGCCATCGCGGGTCAGTGCGCCTTCCGGGAAAATGCACACCAGCTGGCCGTCCGCGAGAGCAGCGTCCACCTCGTCGAACGCGCGCTGCATCAACGCCGGGTCCTCCTTCGCGCCGGCGATAGGGATGGCCTTGGCCGTGCGGAAGATCCAGCTCATCACCGGAATGTTGAAGATCCGGTAGTACATGACGAAGCGGACCGGCCGCGGGATGCTGGCCGAAAGGATCAGCGCATCCATGTAGCTGACGTGGTTGCAGACCAGCAGGGCGGGGCTTTCATCCGGCACGTGCGCCTCGATGCCCTGCGGCCGCAGCCGGTAGAGCGTTCGCACCATCAGCCAGCTGAGGAAGCGCATCAGGAACTCGGGCACGATCGTGAAGATGTAGATCGCCACCACGGCGTTGGCGATGGCCAGGGCGAGGAACAGCTGCGGAATGGTCATGCCCGCCGCGTGGGCGGCCAGCCCCACCCCGGCCGCAGCGACGATGAAGCCGGAGTTCTGGATGTTCAGCGCGGCGAACACGCGTGACATCCGGGCTTTCGGCGTGCGGCTCTGGATGAGCGCGAACAGGGGCACGACGAAGAAGCCGGTGAACAGGCCGATGCCGAGCAGGTCGATGATGATGCGCGTGCTGCCCGGCTGTTGGACGAACTGCGCGATGCCCAGTTCCCGGGCAGTGGCGACTCCGGCCCGGGCGAAATACAGGTCGAGCAGGAACGCGGTCATGCCGAACGCACCGAGCGGCACCAGGCCGATTTCCACGGTGCGCCCGGAGAGTTTCTCGCACAGCATCGAGCCGGCGCCGGTGCCGATGGAGAACAGCGCGAGCACGAACAGGTACAGCGTGGGTTCGCCGCCGAGGTTGATGATGGCGTAGCTGGGCAGCTGCGAGGTCAGGACGGTGCCGACGAACCAGAACCAGGACACGCCCAGGATGGCATTGCGCACTGCCAGCTGCTCGCGTGCCATGCGCAGCACGGCGAGTGATTCGGGCAGCGGATTCCAGTTGATCTTCAGGTCGGGCGCGCCGGCATCGACCTTCGGGATCATGCGCGCCACGAGATTGCCGCACACGGCCAGCGCGATCACCGCCGTGGCCGCGACCACCGGGCCCTGCGCGGCGGCGAGCGTGAAGATCAGCCCGCCGGCGATCATGCCGCTGAGGATGGACATGGCCGTGCCCATCTCCACCAGTCCGTTGCCACCGGTGAGCTCTTCGGGCTTCAACACCGACGGCAGCACCGAATACTTCACCGGGCCGAACAGGGTCGATTGCAGGCCCGTGCAGAACAAGGCGACGAGCAGCACCGGCAGGCTCTCGGTGAGGAAGCCGACGGCGGCCAGTGACATGATCACGATCTCCATGGTGGTGGTGATCACGATGAGCCGGGATTTCTCCAGTTTGTCCGCGATCTGGCCAGCCAGGGCGGAAAACAGGAAGTAGGGCAGGATGAAGATGGCCGGTGCCAGCGTGGTGTACAGCGAACGTTCGTCGTCGGACACGCCGAGGTAGAACAGCAGGCCGATGATGGCCTGGCGGTAGACGTTGTCATTGAAGGCGCCAAGTGCCTGCACGATGAAGAACGGCAGGAAACGGCGCTGGCGGAGCAGGGCGAACTGACTGTGGCCGGACATGGGAACTCCTTGGGTCCGGCGCAGCCTAGCATGGGCTCCGGTGGGCTCCGGCGCCGGGGATGCGGGCTCAGCGGTCGGCCGGCTTCAACGCCTCGTTTGCCGCGGCGCGCAGCCTGGGCAGCAGCCGCAGTGCCAGGGCCATCTGTGTGCGGATCAACTGCAGCTTCGGCGGCATCGTTTCATCGAACTGCTCCAGCTGCTCGGCCATCGCACGGTCGGCCTCCTTGTCCTCCTCGGTTACCGGACTACGCTGATCGAGCGTGCCGGCGAGCTGGTCAAGCGCGTGCCGGACCCGTTCGCCGGCCTGGAGCGCCAGCGGATCCTGCGCGAAGCTGTCCACCTGGTCGCGGTGGGCGCCCAATGCCGAAAGATGGCCGAGCAGGGTGTTGGACAAGGCCAGGAAACGGAAGCCGGCATCCAGGTTGCGGCGCACGTGGCCGGGCTCGCGCAGCATGTTGGAGAGCGCCGTGGAGAGCGCGGCGTCGGCGTTGTGCATGTCACGCCGTGCGATGCGGTACGCCAGGTCATCGCGCATGCCGCTGCGGTACTGCCCCAGCACGGCCTCCAGGTAGCGCGCTGCGGAGGCCAGCACCCGCGCGAGGACCTTGTGCAGCTGCCGACCCTGCCATTCGGGCAGGATCAGGAAGGCTGCCGCGGCGGCGATCGCGCAGCCCAGCAGGGTGTCCACCATGCGCGGCACGATGAGCACGAATCCATCGCCGATCAGGTTGAAGCAGGTCAGCGCCATCACCGTGATCGCACCGGAGGCCACCAGGTAGCGGTCGGTGCGGGTGAAGAAGAACAGCAGCGCCGAGAGCAGGGCGATCAGCAGCTGCGAATGCAGGTCCTGGAACAGCTGCAGCAGCGCCCACGTCAGCAGCAGGCCCGCCAGCGTACCGGTGATGCGCTGGGCCAGGCGCTGGCGGGTGGCCCCGAAACTGGGGCGGCATACGAACACGATGGTGAGCAGCACCCACGAACCGTTCTGGAATTCGAACAGGGAAATGGCCGCAAAACCCACCACAAGGGCGATGGCCATGCGCAGCCCGTGGCGGAACAGCACCGACCCGGTGCTCAGCTGCTGGCGCACGCGCACGAACATCTCGCGCAGCGTGTGCGGATCGTTGTCGCGCAGGCGGGTATCGACGTTGTCCAGCGTGGCGTCGGATTTCTCGGCATCGAGCAGGCGCCGTCCAATGCTCTGCAGGTTGTGGACGAGCAGGTCCAGCGAGGCCAGCAGCCTGCGCCACTGCGGGCGCTGCTGGGCGCGCAGGAAGGCCAGGGAGTCGGCCAGATCGCGCGCGGCCTGCTGGTTGCCGTCGCCATACACGAACGCGCTGCGCACGCGGATGGCCTCGCCGAGCCGGGCGCAGGCCTGTCCCTGCAGATCCAGCAGGCGCTGGCAGCGGTACAGCACGTCGCTGTGGAAGAAGGCTTCCACCAGCTCGCCGTAGGGGTAGTGCGAGGAGCTGGCACGCTCATGGAAATCCTGCGCGGTGTAGTACAGCCGCAGGTACAGGCCGGAGTTCACCGCCGGCCGGCCGGAGCGGCCGAAACGGGCGAGGATCGCGGTCTTGGCGATGTTCAGTGCTTCCACCACGCGCCGGTTCTGCTCGGCCAGCGCGAGCTGGCGCCGTTGCAGGTCGGCTTCGCGGACCGGTTCGAACAGCGCGGCCTTGAGCTGCAGATAGCGGCCCAGCTCCACGTACAGGCGGGCCACCCGCTCGCGCACGGGACGGTTGGCGAACAGCGCCGTCCACAGGATCGAGAGCAGGCCGTACCAGGCCGCACCGGCCAGCAGATGGCTGACCGCCGCGATCGCCGCCGGCAGGTCACGCGCACCATGCTGTTCCAGGCCGATCATCGTGTAGATGGCCAGGGTGACCGTAGCCTGGGCGATGGAGGCATAGCGTTCGCCAAGGCCGCCGAGCAGGGTCAGGCCGAAGGTCGAAAGCGCCAGCGCCGCGATGAACAGCCAGGGCCACGGGAACAGCCACACCACGGCGGCGGCGGCAATGCAGAAGCACAGCAGCGACAGCACCACGGCCTTGGTGCGGCCCCAGGCGTTGTCATCGGTCTCGGCAATGGCGCTGGCGATGATGCCGAGGAACACGCCCGGCAGGGCCGGCAGCGCCTGGAAATGCCAGCACACCGCCATCGCCGTGGCCAGGGCGATGAACACCCGCAGGCCATAACTGGCCTTCTCATGCGCCCACAGGCGGCTCAGACGGGATTCCGGGGCGGGCATGCGGACTCGAGAGCGGAAGCAGCGCCCATTATCACGGCCCCTGCGTGAAAAGGGGCACCTGCCGGCTCAGCGGCCGGCGGTCCGCCGCAGCAGCCTGCGCTGCTTCTTCTCCAGCCGCCGCTGGTGGCGGTTGCGCCAGCGATCGGAGAGGCAGGAGAAGATCACGTACAGCGCCGGGGTACTGAGCAGGGTCAGGCTCTGCGAGAACAGCAGGCCACCGATCATCGCGATGCCCAGCGGCCGGCGCAGCTCCGAGCCCTCGCCGATGCCGATGGCCAGCGGCACGGCGGCCAGGATCGCCACCATGCTGGTCATCATGATCGGTCGGAAGCGCACGATGCTCGCCTCGCGCGCAGCCTCCAGCGCGCTGCGGCCGTGCTCGCGCCTGGCCACCACGGCGAAGTCGATCATCATGATCGCGTTCTTCTTGACGATGCCGATCAGCAGCACCAGCGCGATCATCGAAATCACCGACAGCTCGGTGTTCGTGCCGTACAGGGCCAGCAGCGCGCCGACGCCGGCCGCCGGCAGCGTGGAGAGGATGGTCACCGGATGGATCAGGCTCTCGTAGAGGATGCCCAGCACCAGGTACACGGTCATGATCGCGGCCAGCACCAGCACCAGCATTTCCATCGGGTCCGAATCGAAGCCGAACCCGCCATCCTCGGCGAGCCGGATGTCGCCCGGCATGCGCATGCCGTCCACCGTGCGCGCGATGATTTCCTTGGCCTCGCCCATGCTGGTGCCCGGCGCCAGGTTGTAGCTGAGCTCCATCGTGGTGTACTGGTTTTCATGCGTGATCTGCGAAGGCGCCAGCCCCGGCACCTGCTCGGCCACCGCGGTGAGCGGGATCATCTCGCCATTGCCCGCGCGGACATACACCTCGTCCAGCGCACCCGGCGTGGCGGTCTGTTCCGGCAGCGCGTTGACCACCACGCTGTACTGGTTGATGTCCGAATAGATGGTCGAGATCTGCCGCTGGCCGAAGGCGCCGTACAGCGCACCATCGATGGCGCCCACGGAGACGCCCAGGCGCGCCGCCTTGGCCCGGTCGATCACGATGTTCTGCCGCAGCCCGGCACTGTCCACATCGGTGCCGACGTCGGCCAGCTTTGGATTCTTCTTCAGCGCGGCCTGGAGCCTGGGCAGCCATTCCTGCAGGGCGGCCAGATCGTTGCCCTGCAGCGAGACGCGGTACTGCGCACCCTGGCTGGCACCGCCGCCATCGTTGCTGGGCAGGTCCTGGATGGCGCGCAGCCGCAGCTGCAGATCGGGATAGCGGTCGGCCTTGGCACTCAGGCGCGCCAGCGCCTGCGCGGTGGTCTCGCGGCGGCCGTCGCTGCGCGCCTTGAGCTCCACGTTGAACTGTGCGCTTGAGCCCTGGCGGCCGCTGCCCAGGCGCACGCCGACGGTCTTCACCGCCGGGTCGGCCATCAGCATGTCGGTGATGCGACGCTGCCGGTTGACCATGTCCTCGAAGGACACCGTGGCACTGGAGTTCGCACGGCCCCAGATCAGCCCGGTGTCCTGCGGCGGGAATGCCCCTTTCTTGACCGCGCCGAACAGGAAGATCGTCACCCCGATCAGCACCAGCGGCGTCAGTGACAGCAGCAGCGCGTGCCGCAGCGAGAAGTCGAGCAGCTTCACGTAGATGCGCAGCATCCGGTCATGCCCGGCATCGAGCCAGCGCCCGAAGCGCGTCGGTCCGCCCGCGTCCGCATGCGGGCTGAGGAAGCGGCTGCACAGGGCCGGGGTGAGCGTGAGCGAGATGATCATCGATACCACGATCGCCGCCACCAGGGTCACGGTGAACTCGCGGAAGAACGCGCCCATGATGCCCTTGGCGAACAGCAGCGGAATGAACACCGCCACCAGCGAGGCGGTGATCGAGACGATGGTGAAGCCGATCTCCCGCGCGCCGGTGAAGGCGGCCTGCAGCCGCGGCATGCCCTCGTCGAGGTGGCGCATGATGTTCTCGATCACCACGATCGCATCGTCGACGACGAAACCGATCGCGATCACCAGCGCCAGCAGGCTCAGGTTGTTGAGGGTGAAGCCGAGGGCGTACATCACCAGCGCCGCGCCGGCCAGTGACAGCGGCACCGTGACCGCTGCGATCAGCGTGGGGGCCAGCCGGCGCAGGAACAGCGCCATGGTCAGCACCACCATCGCCAGGGCGATCAGCAGGGTGATCTGCACTTCATGCAGCGAGCCGCGGATGGTCGGTGTGCGGTCGAAATACGGCGTCATCGTGGTGCCGGGCTGCAGGTAACCGCGCAGCGTGGGGATCTGCGCCTTGACCCGGTCCACGGTCTCCACGATGTTCGCCCCCGCCCGGGTGAACACATACATCACCACCGCAGGCTTGTGGTTGAACCATGCGGCCTGGTAGGCGTCCTGCTGGCCGTCGTAGACGTTGGCGATGTCCTGCAGGCGGATGATGCGCCCGTCCGCCTCGGTCTTGATGACCAGGTTGGCGAAGTCGGCGGCCTTGGCAACCGCATCGTTGGCGATGATGGCGGTGGTGCTGTTGCCGTCGGTCAGGAAGCCGGTGGGCGAGGTCACGTTGGCCGCGCGCACGGCGTTGCGCAGATCGTCGGCGGTCAGGCCGAGGGCGTTCATCAGCCGCAGGTTCACGTCCACCCGCACCGCCGGGGTGGAGGCGCCGGCGATATCCACCGAGGACACCCCGCCGATCTGCCGGATGCGCTGCGCCAGCAGCGAGTCGGCGACGTTGTAGAGATCGTCCGCCGACTGCGTTTCAGACGTCAGCGCGATCGCGATCACCGGATCGTCGTTGGGGTTGGCCTTGGAGAACATCGGCGAGCCGAGTCCGGCGGGCAGGTCTGCCTGCGCGGAGTTGATCGCCGTCTGCACGTCGAGCGCGGCCGAATCGATGTCACGGTCGCTCTGGAAGATCATGAAGACCAGCGAGCTGCCTTCGGAGCTGGACGAGCGCATGCGGTCGATGCCCGGCAGCTGGCCCAGGTGGCGCTCCAGTGGGGCGGTGACCGTGGAGGCCATCGTGGTGGCATCGGCACCGGCCTGGTTGGCGTGCACGAAGATCACCGGAATCTGGATGTTCGGCAGCGCCGAGACACCCAGTTTCAGGTAGCAGATCAGGCCGACGATGAACAGGCCGATGGCCAGCAGCGCGGTACCGATCGGGCGGCGGATGAAGGGGCCGGACAGGCTCATGCCGGAAGCGCTCCACGCAGGATTGCGATGCTCACGCCTGCGGCTCCCGGGCCGGGGCCGGGTGCCCGTCGCGGCTGAGCGCGCGCTGCTCGCGGCGGCGCGCCAGGCGCTCGGAGAAGCGCTCCATGTACAGGTAGATCACCGGCGTGGTGTACAGCGTGACCAGCTGTGAAAGCAGCAGGCCGCCGACGATCGCGATGCCCAGTGGACGGCGCAGTTCCGAGCCGATGCCGGTGCCGAGCGCCAGGGGCAGCGCACCGAGCATCGCCGCCGCGGTGGTCATCATGATCGGTCGGAAGCGCAGCAGGCAGGCGCGACGGATCGCTTCGTGCGCATTGGCGCCGGTGCGGCGCGCCTCGATGGCGAAGTCCACCATCATGATGCTGTTCTTCTTGACGATGCCGATCAGCAGCACGATGCCCACGATGCCATCCACCGACAGGCTCAGCCCGCTGAGCATCAGCGCCAGCAACGCGCCGACCCCGGCCGGCGGCAGGGTGGAGATGATCGTGATGGGGTGGATGTAGCTTTCGTACAGCACGCCCAGCACGATGTAGATCACTACCAGCGAGGCCAGCAGCAACCACACCACGTCGGTCTGGCTGCCGGTGAACTCGGCGGCCTTGCCGATGAACTGCGCATGCACCTGCGAGGGCAGCTTGAGTTCCTCCTGGGTCTGCTGGATCGCGCGCACCGCCTCGGACAGCGAATAGCCGCTGGCCACGTTGAAGGAGATCGTCACCGCCGGCAGCTGCTGCTGGTGGCTGACCACCAGCGGGGTGCTGGCAACCTTCGCTTCGGCCAGCGCGGACAGCGGAATGATGCCGCCGGCACCGACGGTGATGCCGGTGTTCTGCGCGCCGATACCGGTGGCCGTGGACGAGTTGGACGAGGTCACCTGGCCGAAGCTGGTGGCGTTGGTGCCGGTCAGTGCGCCGGTGCCGTTGGACGCGACCGCCAGTTGTTCCATCAGCGCGGTGCTGGTGCGGAACGCCGGCGCCACTTCCAGCACCACGCGGTACTGGTTCAATTCGGTGAAGATGGTGGAGATCTGGCGCTGGCCGAACGCATCGTAGAGCGTGTCGTCGATGGTCTGCATCGGGACGCCCAGCACGCTGGCCTTGTCACGGTCGATGGTGAGCTCGAGCGCGCGGCCCTGGTTGGACAGGTTGTTGTCCACGTCGGCCAGCTCGGGACGCTTGCGCAGCGCTTCGGTCATGCGCGTGGCATGGTCGCCGACTTCGGTGGCATCCACGTCGGACAGCACGAACTGGTATTCGGTCGCCGCCACGCGCGTGTCCAGGGTGACGTCCTGCACCGGCTTGAGGTACAGCGCGACGCCGGGGATGGCCGCCACCGCCGCCTGCAGCCGCGGCAGGATCACATCCAGCCCATCGCGCTCCCCGCGTTCTTTCAGGACGATCGAAAGCTGGCCCTGGTTGAGCGTGGGATTCATGCTGCCGGCACCGATGAACGCCGAAACCCCGGTCACCGCCGGATCCTGGCGCAGCGCCTCGGCCACCGCCTTGGTGCGCTGCTCCATCTGCGGGAACGCCACGTTCTGGTCGGCCTGGACCACGGCGGTGATCAGCCCGGTGTCCTGGTCGGGCAGCAGGCCCTTGGGTATCAGGATGTACAGCACCACGGTCAGCACCAGCGCCGCGCCGGCGACGGCCACGGTCAGCGGCTGGTGCGCCAGCACCCAGTCCAGGCTGCGTTCGTACAGGCCGACCGTGCGCGACCACAGGTTCTGCTTGCCGGCGGCCGCTGCACGCTCATGCGCATCATCGCCCTCGGGCAGCTCATCCGGCTTGAGCAGGTAGGCGCACATCATCGGCGTCAGCGTCAGCGAGATCAGCATCGAGAGCGTGACCGCAATACTCAGCACCCAGGCGAACTCATGGAACAATCGCCCGGTGACGCCCGGCATCAGCAGCAGCGGCAGGAACACCGCCACCAGGGAAACGGTCAGCGAGAGCACGGTGAAGCCGATCTGGCGCGCACCGATCTCCGCCGCCTCCTTGCCACTCTTGCCCTGCTCGATGTAACGCACGATGTTCTCGATCATCACGATCGCATCGTCGACCACGAAGCCGGTAGCCACCACCAGGGCCATCAGCGAGAGGTTGTCCAGTGACATGCCGGCGAAGGCCATCACCGCGAATGTGCCGGCCAGCGACAGCGGCACCGCGACGGACGGAATGATGGTCGCCCACAGGCGCCGCAGGAACAGGAAAATCACCGCCACCACCAGGCCGATGGTGAGGATCAGCGTGAACTGCACTTCGTGCACCGAGGCACGGATGGTTTCGGTACGGTCGGAGAAGATCTCCAGGTGCACGTCGGCGGGCAGCACGCCCTGCAGCTGCGGCAGCAGCGCACGTACGCGCTCGACCGTCTGCACGATGTTGGCGCCGGGCTGGCGGCGCACTTCCAGCAGCACGGCCGGCTTGCCATCGGCCCAGGCGGCGAGCTGGTCGTTCTCCACGCCATCGACCACGCTGGCCACGTCGGACAGCCGCACCGGCGCGTTGTTGCGGTAGCTGATGATGGTGTCGCGGTATTCGGCGGCGCTGGTCAGCTGGTCGTTGGTGCCGATGCTGTAGGACTGCGTCCTGCCGTTGAGTGAGCCCTTGGGCGCACTGACATTGGCCTGGGTCAGGGCGCTGCGCAGGTCTTCCAGGGTAAGCCCCATGTTCGACAGCTGCGCGGGATTGACCTGGATGCGCACGGCCGGGCGCACATTGCCGGCGATCGACACCAGGCCCACGCCCTGCACTTGCGACAGGCGCTGGGCGAGGATGGAGTCGGCGTAGTTGTTGACCTCGCGCAGCGGGCGCGTGTCTGAGGTGAGCTTGAGGGTGACGATGGCCGCGTCGGCCGGATTCACGCGGTTGTAGACCGGCTGGTACGGCAGCGACGAGGGCAGGGTGGCCTGCCGGATCGCCGCCTGCACGTCCTGCGCGGCGATGTCGATGTCCCGTTCCATCGAGAACTGCAGGATGATCGTGGACAGGCCCGCCGACGAATCGGAGGTCATCAGTTCCAGCCCGGAGATCTGCCCGAACTGGCGCTCCAGCGGGGTGGTCACCAGCGAGGCCATCGTGGTCGCGTTCGCCCCGGGATACTGCGTGGTCACCACCAGGCTGGGCGCATCGATTTCCGGCAGGGCCGAGACCGGCAGCTGGCGGTAACCGAGAATGCCGAGCAGCAGCAGGCCGGCCATCAGCAGCGAGGTGGCGATCGGGCGGCGGATGAAGATCGTCGAGAAACCCACGGGCAGATCCTTGCTGGAACTTCAATGGCGACGCCGGCGCAGGGCCGGCGTCGATGATCACGGGGGGGCGTGGCTCAGCGCGGTCCGCCGCCGCCCGGGCGGCGGGTGCCACCCTGCTGCGCGGCCTTCAACTCGGCTTCGGTCGGCGGCGCCGGGGTCTGGCCGGGCTTCAGCGCGGTGACCTTGCTGCCGGGCTTGAGGCGGAACTGGCCTTCACTGACCACGCGCTCACCGCCCTGCAGGCCTTCGGTCACCTGCACGGCGCTGTCGCCGACCTCCACGCCGCTGCGCACGGTCTGCATTTTCACCGTGCTGTCCTGCTGCACCACATACACGTACTCGCCGTCCGGGCCGCGCATCACCGCCTGCGTCGGGATCACGATGCCACCGCCGATGGTGCGCAGCTGCAGCCGCACGTTGACGAACTGGCCCGGCCACAGGCTCTTGTCCGCGTTGGGGAACAGCGCGCGCGCGCGGAAGGTGCCGCTGTCGCTGCTGATCACGTTGTCCACCACGTCCAAAGCGCCGTCCGCACTGAGCACGTGGGCGTCGGTGCGGTCCAGCGCGGCGATCTGCACCGCGCCCGCCTGCTGCGCCGTACGGACCTCGGCGAGCTGGCGCTCCGGCAGGTTGAACACCACGTGGATCGGCTGGACCTGGGTTAATGTGACCAGGGCAGTACCGGCGCTGACCACGTTGCCAGCGTCGACCGCCCGGATCCCGGCCACGCCGGAAATCGGCGCGGTCACCTTCGTGTACTGCAGCTGCACCTGCGCAGCACGCATGGACGCGTCGTTGGCGGCGACGGCACTCTCGTACTGCGCCACCTGGTTGCGCAGTGTCTCCAGCTCGGTCCTGGCGACGAACTGCTGGTACTGGGGCGAGTTGGAACGCTGGAAGTTGGATCGTGCGGTCGCCAGCTGGGCCTGGTTCTGGCGCTTGGCCGCCGCCGCTTCGTCATAGCTGGCCTGCGCGGTACGCGGGTCGATCCGCGCCAGCACGTCGCCCTGCTTCACTTCCTGGCCTTCGCGGAAATCGATGCTCATCAGCTGGCCACCGATCTGGGGGCTGACGGTGACGGTGTTCATCGCGCTGACCGTGCCGAGGGCGCTGGCGTACACCGGTACGTCCTGGCGCACGGCGTCCACCACGGTGACCGGCACCGGTCCGGCATCGGCAGGCTGCCCGCGCTCGCCGGGGGCGGCGCCGTCCTTGCCCTTCTCGCCGCCCATCACGCGCAGGCCCACGACCACGATCACCAGCACTGCCACCACCAGCAGCACGATCTTCCACAAACGCGACATTCGGTTCACTCCTGGGGGGCTTGGCCGGGTCACTGCCCGGTTGGCAAGGTGCCAAGCATACCCGCGCTCCGTGCCGCTGCCTGCATGACAAATGGGAGGGTGCGGGGACCGCTGCGGTTTCCGTGGCCCGCCGCTTGCCCTACATTCGGGACGTGCCCCCTTCCTGGAGTCCTCCATGCCCCGTCGTGCCCTGCTGTCCACCGCCCTTCTGCTGGCCCTGCCGCTGGCCGCGCATGCGCAGCCCGCCGAGCGCCCGGACGTAACGGCCGCCGCACAGCGCCTGCAGGCGCAGGTGGTCGAGTGGCGACGCGACTTCCACCAGCACCCGGAGCTGTCCAACCGCGAAGAACGGACCTCGGCCAAGGTGGCCGAGCGCCTGCGCGCCATGGGTCTGAAGCCGCAGACCGGCATCGCTCACCACGGCGTGGTGGCGATCATCGAAGGCGGCCGGCCGGGCCCGAAGATCGCCCTGCGCGCGGACATGGACGCGCTGCCGGTGACCGAGCAGACCGGCCTGCCGTTCGCTTCCAGGGCCACCAGCACCTACCGCGGGCAGAACGTGGGTGTGATGCATGCCTGCGGGCATGACGCGCACACCGCCACCTTGCTGGGCGTTGCGCAGGCACTGGTGGCGATGAAGAAGGACCTGCCCGGACAGGTGATGCTGATCTTCCAGCCGTCCGAGGAAGGCGCACCGCCACCGGAGGAGGGTGGGGCAGCGCTGATGTTGAAGGAAGGCGTGTTCGCCGATTTCAAACCCGAGGCGATCTTTGGCCTGCATGTGTTCTCCAGCGTGCAGGCGGGCAGGATCGCGGTGCGTGGGGGGCCGTTGATGGCGGCCTCGGACCGGTTCGGGATCAAGGTGATCGGCCGGCAGACGCACGGCTCGGCCCCCTGGAACGGGGTGGACCCGATCGTGGCCACGGCCGATCTGATCGGCACGGCGCAGTCCATCGTGAGCCGTCGCACCAATCTTTCGCAGCAGCCGGCGGTGGTGACGTTCGGGGCGATCAACGGTGGCATCCGCTACAACATCATTCCCGACGAGGTGGAGATGGTGGGCACCATCCGCACCTTCGACGAGGGCATGCGCCAGCAGATCTTCGCGGACCTGCGCAACGTGGCCGAGCATACGGCGGCCGCGCACGGGGCGACGGCGATGACGGAGATCTACGAGGCCGAGGGCAATCCGGCGACAGTGAACGATCCTGCGCTGACGGCGCGGATGCTGCCGAGCCTGCAGGCGGTGGTGGGCCAGGACAATGTGTATGAGCCGCCGCTGCAGATGGGTGCGGAGGACTTCTCGCTGTTCGCGCAGCAGGTGCCGGCGATGTTCTTCTTCGTGGGGGCGACGGCAGAGGGGATCGATCCGACGAAGGCGCCAGCGAACCATTCGCCGAAGTTCCTGCTGGATGAGAAGGCGCTGGACGTGGGCCTGAGGGCGCTGCTGCAGGTGAGCCTGGATTATCTCCACGGCGCGGGCTGAGGGGGGTGGTCGGCCGGGGGCTGCGCCCCGGCGCCCCGCCGGAGCCAGAGCCAGAGCCAGAGCGGCAGCCCGGGCGGTTGGTGGCCGGAGGAGGGGCGGGGTGGGGTGCCGGGCGACGGCAAAAGCCGCTCCTGCGGGCCTCGCTTCGCGCCCTCCATGGCGCTCAACGCCCCCGGCAACCCACCCCACCCCACCTTCGATACATCCCGGCCGCCAAGGACGTGCCGGGCTCGACCGGGCACCCAGTGGCAGTGGGTGGCATCAAGCAGTGCGGTCCGGCCTGGCCCGAATCTACATTTGATTCTGCTTTTGATTTTTTCTTTCCGTGGTGGGCGCGCCCGGATACTGTCCGGGGCCGTGTGGGAGGCATTCGTGGGGGCGTTGAGCGCCATGGATGGCGCGAAGCGAGGCCCGCAGGAGCGGTTCTTGCCGTCCCCCACGAATGCCTCCCACACGGCCAACCCACCATGCACGCACCGCGCCCACCACGAGGGGCTGCGCCGTTCGCCGGTACAATGCCGCCCATGAACAACACCCCCCAGGACTCCAGCCTCGGCCGCGAGGTCGCCTACCCGTCGCAGTACGATCCCGGCCTGCTGTTTCCCATCCCACGCCGCGCCGCCCGGGCGGACATCGGTATCGACGAGACCGCCCTCCCTTTCATCGGCCATGACCGCTGGCATGCCTTCGAACTCGGCTGGCTCGATGGCCGCGGCAAACCGCATGCCGCGGTGGCAACGGTGCAGGTGCCCTGCACGTCGCCCAACCTGATCGAATCCAAGTCCTTCAAGCTTTACCTGAACTCGCTCAACAGCGCCCGCTTCGAGTCCGATGAAGACCTGCGTAGCTGCATCGCCCGCGATCTTTCGGGCTGCGCCGGCGCCCCCGTGGCGGTGGTCTTCGGCCTGCCGCCGATGCGCGCGGAACCTGCCGGGGAAAGCATCGACGGGCTGGAGCTGGACATCGACTGCTACGGCCCGCCCCACGCGGCCTTCCTGCAGGCCGCGATGGATGAGGTCGTGGAAGAGACGCTGGTCTCGGCCCTGTTGAAATCCAACTGCCCGGTCACCGGCCAGCCCGATTGGGCAACGGTGAGCGTGCGCTATCGGGGGCCCCGCATCGACCGTGCCGGCCTGCTGCGCTACCTGGTGAGCTACCGCGAACATGCCGAGTTCCACGAACAGTGCGTGGAGCGCATCTTCAGCGAGGTGAGCCAGCACTGCAGCCCGGAGTGGCTCGAAGTCGAGGCGCGGTACACGCGCCGTGGGGGGCTGGACATCAATCCGTGGCGTGCCAGCCCGGCCATCCCGGCGCCGGCCCCGCCTTACCGTGAGCTGCGGCAGTAAACGCCCTGAGCCGCGCCGGGGAAGGCCGTTGCGGCTTCACGCCAAAACCATCCCCGTTTAACAACCTGTGTGAGACGTTGCATGCCACGTAGTCATGCAGACGGGAGTGTGTGGATGAGTACCGAGAAGAAGGCCGATTTTTCCGGCGTGAGCAGCAGCGTTGATACGACGGCAGACAAGGCTCCGAAGGCCGATTTTTCTGGCGTGTCGTCCTCCGTGGACAGCACGGCGGATGTGGTCGAGGCGACCTACACCGTCGAGAAGGGCGATTCGCTGTCCAAGATCGCAAAGCAGCACCTGGGCGACGCCAACGCCTGGAACAGGATCTTCGAGGCCAATCGGGACATTCTCGACGATCCTGACAAGATCCAGCCTGGGCAGGTCCTGAAGCTGCCGAAGAACTGAGCAGCGTGCCTTGGGCAACCCGCCCCGGGCCCGCGCATTTACCTATTTGTTCCACCTTGGAGGACAACCGATGACCCGTACCCACACGATCCGCAATGGCCTGCTCGTCGCACTGCTCGGCAGCGTCGCACTGGTCGGCTGCAAGAAGAACGAAGACACCGTGGACAGCACGGCCAACAAGGCCGCTGACACCACCACCGCACCGGCTGCCGGCGCACCGGCACCGATGACCGGTGCACCGCCGCCGATGACCGATTCGGCCACCGCCAACGCGGTGAATGTGTCCTCGGTCACCGTGGGCAAAACGGCGGCAGCCGACAAGTCCGTTGCCACCACGGCGATGTTCTCGCCGAAGGATGAAATCATCGTCTCGGTCCGGACCGATGGTACGGCCACCAACGCCAACGTCGGCGCGAAGCTGACCTTCCAGGACGGTCAGGTGGCCGGTGAAGAAACCGCTACCCTGAACACCAGCGGCGCTGAGACCACCAACATCACCTTCCGCAATGCCAATGGCTGGCCCGCCGGAAAGTATCGCGCCGAAGTGATGGTCGATGGCAAGGCGGCTGGCACGGCGCAGGAGTTCGAGGTCAAGTAAACCCGCGCCGACCTCTCTCCCGGTCGCGGGTTCACGTGGGACGCAGCCGAAGGGCTGCGTCCTTTTTTTTTGTCGAGCGGAAACTGGAAGGCGACGTTTTCATCGGCTGCTACAGTCGAACTGACATGCCTGGAGTACACGCCGCAATGCTTGCAAACTCAGTTCCGCCTGCGTGCGGGCGGCCGTTCGATATGTCGCAGCGCTCAGATCGACCACCCTGCGGAAACGATGGCCCGGTCCCCCGGACCGTCAGCAACCAGCCTACGTTCAGCGAATTCCTGCAGTACCTGCACGCCAACCTGGGGCGGGTGCAGAGTACGGTGGCCACGCATCTGGAAGCGATGAAGAATGCGCGGGAGACCAGGCCGCTGCGGGAACAGATCGCAGCCCTGCAGGGCAGAGACCCCCACGAAGTCATGGTGAAGCAGGTTGCCGTGGTCAGCGAGGCCCTCCTCCAGGGCGCAAAGGCAGGCCTGGGGTGGGAAGAAACCCTCGCTGTACTGGGCGTCAGGGATCTGTTCCTGAGGGGAGGGCACGTGCTGGAACGGTGGCTGGTCCACGAAGTGGGCCTGGATTACTTCCGGCAAACGCACGATGCCTGTCTTGTGAAAGCGCGCCTGGGACTCAGATTGGAAGGGGTCAGGGTGCTGGAAGAGCTGATTGTCTGCGAACTGGGCGAGGCGGAGCTGGCCCGGGGCCGCTCGCCAGAGGACATCGCTGCGGCATGGAGCCTTGAAACCTTTCATGGCAGGCGGCTGCTGGGGGTCACAGCGCTCGAAGAAAAGGCCTACGACAGCTGCATCAGCGCGTGGAAACTCCGGCAGGCTGGGAAAGCCATCCGTGACGCCGGGCTTGCCGCCTGGCGCGGAAGGGTCAAGGGCCATGGTCCGCGCGTGCCATTGGCACTGCGCCTGCGGCGAACCCATGCGTCTCCCCTGCCTGCCGCGACACTGCAGCGCATCAGCCTGCTCCAGAAGCCGGTCCTGCAAGGCATCCGTCAGGGAAAGACATGGCGGCAATCCCTCAGTCACCTGGATGTGGCGACGTCGATGACGCCCGGGCTCGTCCAGGCCGTGGAGCGCTGGCTTGTGGATTCGGTTGCAATGAAACTGTTCTGCGGCACACGGTCCTTCCAGAGCACGGTGGACCAGCTGGGCCTTACGCCCTGGGGGCAGACGTACCTGTCAGATGGCATCGTCGCGATGATCGGTGCCACGCACCTTGCACGGGGCACCACGCTGCAGCAGGTCACCGCAAAATGGTCGCTGGGCACGCAGGCACAGGAGGCGCTCGAGTTTGAAACACGTCGCGCACGTCGACTGAAAGCCACCGTGACCGCCTGAGGACGCGCTACACCGTGCCGTGGCGGTTGTCAGGCAGACGTCGCCTGCGTCCATTCCGGGCGCCGCCGCCGGGCGGCGTCCGTTTCCTTGGCCGTCCAAGCCAGCCCGGTGCGCTGTCAGGGCACGACGGGGGAGGCCACGATCGTCGTTTCGTAACGGCCATTCTGCTGTGCGATGGCTTCGCCGGTATCGGTGATCGCATTCTGGATGAACACACCGGACCGCGCATCCTCGCCGGCGACGAAGGTCAGCTGGTGGAACGCCGTGCGGTTGCCCCAGTCCGGCGAAGGAAGCGAGATGTAGCGGACCGTGTAGGTCTGGTCTGTGAACGCTCCCTGCAGGACGTAAACGCCCGCATGATCCTCGCCTTCGGAGATGATGTGGTAGGTGCCATCGGCGTGATAGGTGATCGTGGCTTCCGGAAACGGCTTGGCCTCGTACAGCTTCCGGTAATGCAGTTTCTGGGTAGCCACGACGGGTCCAGGCACGATCGTGAGGGGTGCTGGTGGCGCCGCCGCGTGCGTTGTACCCACGGCGCCCAGGCCGGCCATTGCTGCGATCAGTCCAATCCTTGCGGGTGTCCACATACCAGGCGCTCCATCAGGGTGTGCGGTACCACTAATCCAACGGGCCCGACAACGCCAGAGTGGTTCACGACACCGGAGGGCGCGGTGCTGTCGGCAGTACCGGCGCGTACGGTCCGTCTTTGCCCCACAGGCGCGAAAACGCGACAATGCGATGGATTCCCCTTCCGCACTGCAGGCCGCAGGGCAGTGGGGAAAGCGACAAGGTTGCACATGCTTCGGCGCCCGCGCCGGACTTCCCTCGAAAAACTGCCGCAGATTCCTGGACCCCCATGTCGAACACACCCAAGATCCTCTACACGCTGACCGACGAAGCCCCCTTCCTGGCCACGCAGTCGTTGCTGCCGGTCGTCAGTGCGTTCACCGCCACGGCAGGCATCGCCGTGGAAACCCGTGACATTTCCCTCTCCGGCCGCATCCTGTCGCTGTTCCCGGAGCGTCTGAAGGACGGCGCGAAGGTCAACGATGACCTCGCCGAGCTGGGCCAGCTGGCGACCACGCCGGAAGCCAACATCATCAAGCTGCCCAACATCTCCGCTTCGGTGCCGCAGTTGAAGGCAGCCATCGCCGAGCTGCAGCAGCAGGGCCACGACCTGCCGGATTATCCGGAGAACCCGGCCGACGACGCGCAGCGCCAGATCAAGGCGCGCTACGACAGGGTCAAGGGCAGTGCGGTCAATCCGGTCCTGCGCGAAGGCAACTCGGACCGCCGCGCACCGCTTTCGGTGAAGAACTACGCGCGCAAGCACCCGCACCGCATGGGCGCCTGGTCGAGCGAATCGAAGTCGCACGTCGCGCACATGGAATCGGGTGATTTCTACGGCAGCGAAAAATCAGCGACCCTGGCCACCGCCGGCAGCCTGAAGATCACCCTGCACGGCACGGACGGCAGCACCTCGGTGCTGAAGGAAAAGACCGCGGTCAAGGCCGGGGAGATCGTGGATGCCGCCGTGATGAGCCGCAAGGCGCTGGCCGCCTTCATCCAGGCACAGATCGAGGATGCCAGGGCGAAGGACGTGCTCTTCTCGCTGCACCTCAAGGCGACCATGATGAAGGTCTCCGACCCGATCATGTTCGGCGTGGCGGTCAACGAGTTCTACAAGGACGTGCTCACCAAGCATGCCGATGTGCTGCAGCAGGCCGGTTTCGATGCCAACAACGGTATCGGCGACCTGGCCGCGCGGCTGCCGTCGCTGCCCGAAGCCACCCGCAGCGCCATCGAGGCCGACCTGAAGGCCGAGTACGCGCAGCGCCCGGGCGTGGCGATGGTGAACTCGGACAAGGGCATCACCAACCTGCACGTGCCCAGCGACGTCATCGTCGATGCCTCCATGCCGGCGATGATCCGCGACTCCGGCAAGATGTGGAATGCCGAAGGCAAGCTGCAGGACACCAAGGCGGTCATCCCGGACCGCTGCTATGCCGGTGTGTACCAGGCGGTCATCGATGACTGCCGCACCCATGGTGCGTTCGATCCGGCGAAGATGGGCTCGGTACCCAACGTCGGCCTGATGGCGCAGAAGGCCGAAGAATACGGTTCGCACGACAAGACCTTCCAGATCGCCGCCGACGGCGTGGTCAAGGTCACCGATGAAAGCGGCGCGGTGGTGTTCGAGCACGCCGTGGAAGCCGGTGACATCTGGCGCATGTGCCAGACCAAGGACGCCCCGATCCAGGACTGGGTGAAGCTGGCCGTCGAACGCGCCCGCCTGAGCAGCACCCCGGCCGTGTTCTGGCTGGACGCCGCGCGCGCCCACGACGCGCAGGTCATCGCCAAGGTCGAGCAGTACCTGAAGGACCACGACACCAGCGGCCTGGACATCCGCATCCTGCCGCCGGTGGAAGCGACCGCGTTCTCGCTGGATCGCATCCGCAAGGGCGAGGACACCATCTCGGTGACCGGCAACGTGCTGCGCGATTACCTCACCGATCTGTTCCCGATCATGGAGCTGGGCACCAGCGCGAAGATGCTTTCCATCGTGCCGCTGATGGCCGGCGGCGGCCTGTTCGAGACCGGTGCAGGTGGCTCGGCACCCAAGCACGTCCAGCAGTTCGTTGAAGAGAACTACCTGCGCTGGGATTCGCTGGGTGAATTCCTGGCCCTGGCCGCCTCGCTGGAACACCTCGGCAACCGTTACGACAATGCGGCGGCCCGGGTACTGGCCAAGGCGCTGGATGAAGCCAACGGGCAGTTCCTGGACAACGACAAGTCGCCCTCGCGCAAGCTCGGCGGCATCGACAACCGCGGCAGCCATTTCTACCTGACCCTGTACTGGGCGCAGGCGCTGGCGGCGCAGGAGGAAGATGCCACCCTGAAGGCGAAGTTCGCTCCGCTGGCCAAGGCGCTGACCGAGAACGAGCAGAAGATCGTCGAGGAACTGGTCGCGGTGCAGGGCACGGCCGTGGACATCGGCGGGTACTACCGTCCCGACCTGTCCAAGGTGGCCGCGGCGATGCGCCCGAGCGCCACGCTCAACGCGGCGCTGGAGCAGCTGCAGGCCTGATCCACCGGCGTGCAGGATTTACACAGGGGCCCGCCATCGTGCGGGCCTCTGTGCATCTGGCCGCCAGCGCGGCGGCATCGTATCGTGGAGCTCCCTCCGCCTTCCGGGTTTGCTCATGTCGCACGCAGGGACCGGCTCGGTAGACGCGCGGGACGTGGCCGAGCGCGTGCTGGCGGCGTTCGATGATTACCACGCACGCTTTGCGGCGATCACCCGCCGTGCGAAGCCGCGTTTCGAGCGGCAGCAGTGGCTGCAGGCACAGGACGATGCGGTCGAGCGCATCGCACTGTATGACCGCTGCATTGCCGCCACCCTGGAGACGCTGCAGGCCGGGTTCGGCGCCTCCCTGCGGCGCCACGACGCGTGGCACCCGGTGCGGTTGGCGTTCGCGCGCTGCCTGGAGGGGCGCATCGATGCGGCGCTGTGCAAGACGTTCTTCAATACCCTTACGCGGCGTCTGTTCGCTACGCGCGGGGTGGATCCTGCCATCGAGTTCGTCGCCTTCGATGTGGAGCCCAGTGATGCCGTCACGCATCCGGTCGCACGCCGCACCTACACCGTGTCCGCCCTGCGGCCGAGCGAGGCCTTCATGCGGGTGCTCGGCGATTACCGGTTCGCCGTGCCGTATGCCCACCCGCTGCGCTGCGCGGCCGCGATCGCGGTGCGCCTGCAGGACGACCTGGCGCATTGGGGCCCGCAGCCGGTGCGCAGCATCGAACTGCTCGATACCGTGTTCTACCGCGAACGACGCGCGTACCTGGTGGGCCGGGTCTTCGGAGAGCATCGGTTCTCACCCTGCGTGATCGCGCTGACCCACGACGCGGCGGGCCTGCGCGCGGACGCGGTGCTCACCCGGCGGCGCGACGTGGCGCATCTGTTCGGTGTTTCGCGCAGCTATTTCCAGGCTGATCTCGCAACCGTCGGTGATGCGGTGGTGTTCCTGCGCAGCCTGCTGCCGGGCAAGCCGGTGGACGAGCTGTACACCGTGCTGGGACGGGCGAAGCAGGGCAAGACCGAGCGTTACCGCACGTTCTTCAGCCACTTCCGCGACGTGCCGAGCGAGCAGCTCGTACGCGCCGAGGGCACCCCGGGCATGGTCATGGCGGTGTTCACCCTGCCCAGCTACCCGCTGGTCTTCAAGCTGATCCGGGACCGGTTCGCATGGCCGAAGGCCGTCTCCCGCCAACAGGTGGAGGAAAAGTACACGCTGGTGTTCAACCTGGATCGTGTCGGCCGCCTGCTCGATGCGCAGCCTTACCGGCACCTGCGGTTTCCCGCCGCACGCTTCACCCCGGCCCTGCTGGAGGAGCTGACCGGCGAGTGCTCGCAGAGCGTGCGCCTGGTCGAGGGGGACGTGGAGATCGCGCTGTGCTACGTGCAGCGGCGGCTGCGGCCGCTCGATCTGTACCTGCGTGAGCAGGGGCCGGAGGCCGTGCGCGCGGCGGTGCTCGATTATGCCCAGGCGATCACGGACATGGCCCGCAGCAACATCTTCCCGGGCGACATGCTGCCGAAGAATTTCGGGGTGTCGCGCCACGGCCGCGCGGTGTTCTACGACTACGACGAAGTCAGCCGCGTCAGCGAGTGTGTGTTCCGGGACTGGCCGGCGCCACGCAACGAGGAGGAGGCCATGGCTGATGAGCCGTGGTTCCATGTCGGTCCACTGGATGTGTTTCCCGCGCGCTTCGGGCCGTTCATGGGATTGCCCGCGGCCGAGCTGGCGGCCGTGCGCGAACACTTCGGTCATCTGTTCGATCCGGCATGGTGGCGTGGCCTGCAGGCCGGGTTTGCCGCCGGGACGGTCGCCGACGTCCCACCCTATACCGCGCAGCAGCGGCTGGCCTGACTGGCGCCGGGACAGGTGCCACGCTACGCTGGCGCTTCGATGACAGGGAGTTGTTGATGATGAAGCGTTCGATTTTTCTCGCCGTTGCACTGGCACTGGGCACAGGGGCCGTGCTTCCTTCCGGCGCGGCTGCCCAGGGCAATGCCCGCGCCGTGCGGGCCACCGCGCAGGCGAACATGCTGCTGACCGGCAGCGTGGACATTTCCGCTGAAGGGACGGTGGAGGGTTATCGTCTGGACCAGCAGGAGAAGGTCCCGGACTACGTGCAGGCGTATCTGCGGCCGATCATCAGCGGCTGGCGCTTCGAGCCCGGGCGCGTGGATGGCAAGGCCGTCCCGGCCACCTCGCCCATGCGCCTGCTGCTCAACGGGAAGCGGACAGACGATGGCGGTCTGGAAATGGTGCTGGAAAACGCCGGGTTCCGTAAGTACGACGGGAATGATCCTACCGAGGTCGGCGTCCGGCGGATGACGCCTCCGGCCTATCCCTCTGCCGCGTACGACGCAGGTGCTGCGGGCGAAGTGATGCTGCTGGTGAAGATCAATCGCGAGGGGAAGACCGACGACGTCATCAGCGAGCGGGTGGACCTGAGAGTCGCCGGCGACGAGCGCAGCATGCAGCGCATGCGTGACATCCTGAGCAAGGCGTCGGTGGCGGCAGCACGCCGCTGGTCGTTCCGCGTCCCGATCGAAGGGCCGGCCAAGGACGATGAATCATGGGTCGTGCGCATCCCGGTCAACTTCTACCTGGACACCTCCGATCCCCGCGGTGACAAGCGGTACGGCCAGTGGACCGCCTATATCCCCGGGCCGCGCCAGCAGGCGCCGTGGCACGTCCCTGGTTTCGAGGATGCCTCGCAGACCGACCTGCTGCCCGACAGGGGTGTCTTCCTCGCCGGCGTGCAGAAGGGCCCGAAGCTGCTCACGCCGGTGGGGGGCTGATCGACGTTGCGCTGATGCCGGTCCACCGCCGGCGTCAGCGGTACGGGTAGACCACGGTGCGGTCGCGGCCCTGTTCCTTGGCCATGTACAGCGCCTTGTCCGCCATGCGCAGCGCCTGCTCGGGGTCTGCATCGAAGGTGGGGTAGTGGGCCACGCCGACGGAGACCGTCACCGTGCCCACCTCCGGCATCGGCGCCGTCGAGATGTGCGCACGCAGCCGTTCGGCGATCTGCAGGGCCACCTCGGCATCGGTGGTGGGCAACAGCAGCAGGAACTCCTCGCCGCCATTGCGGCACAGCACATCGCCCTCGCGCGACCAGCGCCGCATCTGCTCGGCGATGTGCACGATCACCCGGTCGCCCGCGCCGTGCCCGTACGCGTCGTTGATGCGTTTGAAGCGGTCGATGTCCATGGCCACGATGGCGAACGAGAGCCCCTGCACGCGCCAGGTTTCCAGGGCCTGCTGCAACCCGCGCCGGTTAAGCAGTCCGGTCAGCGGATCGGTGCGGCTTGCCCGGTTGAGGCTGCCGATGCGCTCCTGCAGCAGGGTGAAGCTGGACACCACGGCCTGCTTCAACTGGGCCACCTCGAAGTACCACGCGCGGATGCCATCGACATCGGCGAGGGTGCGACGGGTATCGCCTTCCTGGACATTGCGCGCCAGCTGCCACAGCGGCAGCGAGATGCGCCGTGCGAACCACCACGTCACCAGCAGTGAGAGCAGCGCCAGTGGGATGGCATGCCAGATCACCGAGGACATCACCTGCGACAGCGGTTTGAGCGTAGCCGCGGTGGAGCGCTGGGCGATGATGCCCCAGCCGGTGGCCGGGACCGGCGCATACCCGGCCAGCATCGAGATGCCCTTGCTGTTGAGTACCTGTTGCGCGCCGCGGTGGCCCTGCGTGACTGCATCGATCACGGCATTGCCGTCCACCTTCTCGCCCACGCGTGCGTCGTCGAGGTGGTAGAGCAGGCGACCCTGGCGGTCCACCACGTACAGGTACGAACCGTCGCGGTAGAAGTGCGTGCCGAGCAGGGTCTGCAGGATGCTGCGCTCGCGCAGGTAGATAGTGCCGCTGACGTAGCCGAGGTAGGTGCCGTCTGCGTTGAAGATCGGGTGGGACAGCGCGATCAGGAGCCTGCCGGTGGCAGAGTCATACGGGTCGCTCACCATCGGCGCGCGACGCTTCAGCGCTTCGCGGTTGCCTGCGCTGCGCAGCGTGACGTCCTTCAGGTGCAGCGTCTGCGGCGAGGTCGCCAGTACCCGGCCACCGAGGTCCACCACCAGCACCGAATTGAAGCTGTTGGTCTGCAGTTGCAGGCGGCTGGCCTCGGCCTGCGCGTCCGCTTCCGCGATGCCGTCCCGGCCCAGCTGCAGCGCCGAGTAGGCCAGCTGCTGCTGGGCGCTGAGCAGGAAGTTCTGCGTGGTTTCGGCCAGCTTGTTGGCATACACCCGGTTGGACTCGAGCGTGTTGCCGATCAGCTGCTCGCGTTGCACGCGATAACTGGCGGCCAGCGCATTGCCCAGGGCAAGCAGCGTGCTCAGCAGGCCCAGGGCGAGGATCAGCGTGCCCAGGTTCAGGCGGGAAGACGGCGTACGCATGCAGGCGGATCGTCGGACGAGGGCAGCGGCCGCCATCGGTAGGGATGGAACGGCAGCGCGGACGGGGACCGCGCGCTGGAAGGCTCACGGGGAAGGGGACTGCGGCACGCATTATGGCCAAAACCACGTGCCGGTGCGCGGGTCCCCGCACCGGCTGGACACCGCCAGCAGGCTCAGCGGTCCAGGCGCTGCCGCAGGATGCTGCGCAGATGGGCGGCCGAGGACGCATCCAGGGTGCCCAGTACGCCGCGTGCCGACACCGGAACGTGCGCCGCCGTGGCGTCGTCGGCCTCGAACACGTAATGGCGGAACATCGCCTCCCAGCCCGCGCGCTGCTCCGCGGGCAGGTCACGCACCGCCAGCAGGGCCAGCATCAAGGCGTTCATGGGCGCGTCGCGCCATGCCTCGACCTGCCGCCACCAGTAGTTGACGAGGATGTTGAAGGGCTCCAGCCCCTCCATGTGGTGCCACCACAGCGACGGGATGAACACCGCGTCGCCCGGTTCCAGCACCGCGCCCTGGGCCTGCTGCATGGCCTGCGCGAAGCGGGGAAAGCGCTGCAGGTCGGGTGAGGCGAAGTCCACCAGGCTGACCGCCTGGCCGGCCGGGGTGAAGTCCAGCGGCCCGACGTACAGGTTGCCGACCTGCTCCGGAGGGAACAGGGTGACCCGGCGCCGGCCGGCGGCCACGCAGGCCAGGTTGTCCGGGACATCGTGGTGGGCGGCGATGCGCGACCGGTTGCCGATCCAGATGCTGCCCAGCGGCTCGGGCTGTCCCAGCTCCAGCGGGTTCTCCGCACTCAGGCCGGGCAGGTATGTTTCCAGCGTGGTGGAGGCCACGTAGATCGTCGGTGCATCCGGGTCGTCGCGGTACTTGAGCAGGGTATCGAGCACCACGCGCAGGGGGACCTGTTCGCGGCGGAAATTGAAGCCGCTCATGTCCTCGTTGTAGAACACCCGTCCCTGCGCAGCGGGCGCCGCCGTGGTGGCGGTGACCGGCAGGGCACCGTGGTCGAAACGCTTGAGATACGCCACCGCTGCGGTGTCGGCGTGCCGGGCGGCCTGGACCAGTGGCCACCCGGCGGTCAGCCCCCGCACCACCTTCGGCGTGGTCCACGTACGGAGCGCGGCAGGCAGGGCCGCGGGATCCGCAAGATGGACCTCGTCGATGGGGCGGGGCAGGGGCAGGCGCATCAGCTCCTCAGAACTTGTAGCGCACACCGAACATGTAACGCGGGCCGGTCTGGGTGGCATACCGCAGCATGTTGCTGTGGCGTGCGTAGGTACGCATCGTTTCGTCGGTCAGGTTGATCGCTTCCACGCTCAGCGTCAGCTGCTCGGTCACCGCGTAGCTGATGTTCAGATCGAGCTGGCCGTAGGCTTCGGTGTAGTTCGGGTTGGGACCCTGGCCGCCGATGCCGTTGAGGAACTTGTCGCGCCAGTTGTAGGCCGCACGGATCTGCCATGCGTTCTTGTCATAGAACAGCACCGCATTGGCGGAATCGCTCAGGCCGATCATCGGGTATTGGTCGCCCAGGCTGCGGTTGTCGAAGGTCAGCCCGGACTTCACCTTCGTGTAGTTCGCCGCCACGCCGAAGCCGGACTCGCCGAACAGGTGCTGCACCGCCACTTCCCAGCCCTGGAGATGGTCCGAGCGCTGGTTGGCCGGCAGGGTGATGTCGAACCCGGCGATCGGGTCACCCGGCTGGCCGACGATGCTGCCGGTCTGCTGGCCGGCCGAATTGACGCCGGTGGAGATCACGCCCGGGTCGCCGGCGTGGTTGCTGAAGATGTAGTTGCGGATGCATACGGTGTCGGTGGTGACGCAGCCAGCCGCCAGCGCCTCGTTCCAGTACGCGCCGCCCACCGGTGTGTGCAGGCTGCCGGCATCCTCCCGGGCGATGGTGTTGCTGATGAAGTTCTTGATGTTCTTGCGGAAGAAACCGACCGAGGCGTAGCTGGCATCGCCGTAGTACCACTCCAGGGACAGGTCGAAGTTGTCCGACAGCAGCGGCTCCAGCGCCGGATTGCCGCGCGAGCCGGTACCGCCCTGCGTGCGCACGATGTTGTCCAGGCGCTGCCCGCTCTCGATCTGCGTCCAGCCCGGACGGCCCAGACTGCGGCTGTAGCTGCCGCGCAGCGCCAGCGAGTCGTTGATGTCCAGCTTCAGGTCGACGTTGGGCAGCACGTAATCGTACTTGCCTTTCCCGCCGATGAAGGCCCCGTCGTCAGCGTAGGTGATGTTGAACTCGTTGAGCGAGTTCCAGCTGATCGACGTCGGCACCCGCACCAGGGCCGTGGATTCCACGTCGGTCTGCTCGTAGCGCACGCCTGCGGCCACGTGCAGCGGCATGTTCCAGTCGAAGGTGGTGCGGTACTGCAGGTAGGCGCTCTTGGATTTCTCGCTGGTCCGGATGTCTTCGGAGTACTCGGTAGGGGCCACGTAGCAGGTCGGGCAGGCCGGCTCGACGCCGTTGGCGACCTGCGCGGCACGGTCACGCAGGCGGTCGAAATCGAACACCAGGAACTGGCCGGTCAGGCGTGGATCGTTGTGCCCGGAGAACGCCTTGAAGTACTTGCCCATGTCATCGGCGTACCAGATGCTGTCATCGTAGTCGGCCGGCGTACCGACGCCGCCCCAGCTGTCGCGCTGCTGGATCGCCGCGGCCGAACGGTTGTCCACCTGGGTGTGGCCCACGCCGAAGTCGAGCGCGGAATAATCAGCGAAGCGGAACACGCCCTTGGCCTGCAGCTGTTCCACTTCGGACTTGTTGTAGCTGTTCTGGAACACCGAGCCGGTGACCAGCGCATCGGAGGCCTGCACCCCCCCTGGCGGAAGGGCGATGTTGATGATCGGCAGGTCACCGCTGTAATCCACCGTGGTCTTGCCGCGCACGTACGCCGCCACGCCGAGCACGCCGGCCGAACCGTACGGGCCATCCGGCTGCGATTCGGCGCTGGCGCGGTGGTAGTCGAAGGACATGTCCAGCGCGTCGTTGACTTCCCAGTCGACGTTGAAGCCCACCGATTCCATGCTGTTCTTGGTGGCCAGCTTCATGCCGCCCATGGCCACGTCGCCGTTGACCACATCCTCGCTGTACACGATGGGTGCGGCGATCGGGCCGTCGGTCCAAGTGCTGTCGCCGGGGCCGTAGTTGAACCACACCGACAGTTCGCTGCGCTGCTGCTGCACCTTGTTCTCGACATAGGTGTAATCCAGCGTGGTGGTGACGTTGTCCAGCGGCTTCCACTGCAGCGTGGCCTGGCCGTTGGTGCGCTGGCGCTGCACGGCGTTGACGTTGTAGGCGGTGTTCTGCGGACGGCCGTAGATGTCCTCGGCACCGGGGCGGTTGGTGATGCGGTCCGAGTAGCCGGTGCCCGGCTGCGGCAGGGCGCGCCAGTCGCTGGTGTCATCACCGCGCAGCGTCGCCCAGCCTTCGGCCACGGTGGCCTGGTTGAAGCCCGAATCACGCTCCTGGTGGCTGGCACTCAGGGCCACGCCGAAGCGGCCATCCGCGTAGGTCTGGCTGAAGATGCCCGACAGCTCACCGGTGACATTGGAGCCCTGCAGCGTGCGCGGCACGTTGTCGTTGGAGGTGTCATGCACCGCCTTCATGCCCAGGCTGACCACCGGCGCCGCTTCGAGCGGGCGCAGGGTCTTGATGTTGATGGTCGCACCGATGCCACCGGTGGGGTTGTCGGCCCGGGTGGTCTTGTAGACCTCCACTGCCGAAATCGATTCGGAGGCGATGTTGGCGAAATCGAACGAGCGCGAGCCGGACAGTCCGCCGCCGCCGTTGCCGAGGTTGGACGCCGGCATCTGGCGGCCGTTGAGCAGCACCAGGTTGTAGTCCGGGCCGATGCCGCGCACGGTCACCTTGGAGCCTTCGCCGCTGGAGGTGCGGTCGATGGAGACGCCGCTGATGCGCTGCAGCGACTCGGCGAGGTTGGTGTCCGGGAACTTGCCGATATCCTCGGCCACGATGCCGTCGACCACGCCCTGGCTGTCGCGCTTGAGGTTCATGGAGGATTCCAGGCTGCCGCGGATACCGGTCACCTGCACGGTGTCCAGGGTCGCCGGATCGGCGGGCGCGGCGGTGGCCGCGTCCTGCGCCCAGGCCGGGCCGGCGATGGCCGCGAGCAGCGCGGAGGTGAGCAGTGTCTTGCGGGGTACAGCCTTGTACTTCCTCATTGCGAATCCCTCCCCAGGGAAATCGAAAGACGGCGGTTGCGGTGCGGTCGCAGCGGTCCAGCTGCGTGACGGATGCGATTTGGTTCCATCGTTGACAGCGTTGTCAACAAACGGACATCTGCGGCCGGCCGGTGCCGTCGCCTGGGGCTCGGATGAACGCAGCGAGGAACCCTGCAGGCACGGGAAAAGCCTGTTGGCGCAACGGGATGCGCGCGGCAACAGGGCCATGCCCGCGAGCAGGCGCTAGCGTCTTTCGTGCTGCGTTGCGCAACGATTCTGCGCGGCGGATGTCATCGTTGGCTGACAGCGCTCGACAATCGGCGGGCAGGAGCGCGCAGCGGCGGTCAGCGACGGCGTGGCGCGGCGGTCGACTCGCGCACCAGGACCGCGTGCTCGACGGTGATCATCGCCCCGGCACTGCGCACGCGCACGCGGTCGATCAACTGCTGGGTGGCCAGTCGTCCCATGTCGGCCGTTGGCTGGCGCACGGTGGTGAGCGCCGGGAAGATGTGGCTGGCGATGGGCGTGTCATCGAAGCCGCACACCGACAGATCACGCGGGATCCGCAGGCCGCGTTCGCCGGCGACCCGGAACACGGCCGCGGCCATGTCATCGTTGGCGGCGAAGATCGCGGTCGGGGGCTCGGACAGATCGAGCAGCTGGCGTGCGGCGGTGAGGCCGGACTCGAAGGAGAACTGGCCGCTGACCACCAGCGCGGGATGGTAGGGCAGGCCCGCCTCGCGCAGTGCCGCGCGGTAGCCGGCCAGGCGCCATTGGCAGGCCCCGTGCGTGCGCGGACCCTTGATGTGCGCGATCCGCGCATGTCCCAGCGCAATGAGATGGCGCATCATTTCCACGACTGCGGTGGTCTCGTCCATGCGCACGCCGATGTGATGGCCCACCTCGCGCGGGGCGATGCACGCGAACGGGATGCCATGATCGTGCAGGTAGCCGATCACCACCGGGTCATCCGTAAGCGGAGGAATGAGCACTACGCCGTCCGGGCGGGAGTTCTCGAACAGCGCGGCGAGGTCGGGCAGGGCGTGGCGACCGATGCCCACCGGCGCCAGCAGCAGGTTGTAATGGTTGGCATGGCAGGCGTCCAGGGTGCCGCTCTGGATCTCCATCAGGTAGTTGCGCGAGGGATTGTTGTAGGCCAGTGCCAGCGCGTAGGAGCGCTGTCCGGCCAGGCTGCGCGCGGAAGGGTTCGGCTTGTACCCGAGTCGCTGCACGGCCGCCAGCACGCGGCTCTGGGTCTCCTCGCGGACGTTGGGCTCCTTGTTGAGCACGCGCGAGACGGTCTTGATGGAAACGCCGGCCGCCGCAGCGACATCCTCGATTCGACTACGCATGGTGCGGGACATCCTCCCTGGGACGCGGCGATGGGGCCGCCGGGCACACCGGCACGGCCCAGCCGCGCAACCTTGCCACGCCGTGGCCCCCGGCGCCTAGGGGCGGGCCCTGGACGGGCGCTTCAGCGCAGTTCGCCGACGCGTTCCAGTACCGGCGAGGCGGCCATGTCGTTGGGGTTGGTGCCCGGGGCACCCTGCGGCACCGGCATGCCGTGGCGGGCGAAGAACTCTGTCCAGTACGCTGGCATCTGACCGGTCTTCTGATTGCGGAAGTTCATCGGCTGCAGCGCGAACACCGCCTTCGCGCGGAACGCACGTTCGATCAGATCCGAGCAGTAGAGGCTGTCGTCGGACTGCACGTAGGTGGCGTTGTACGGCTTGCCCAGCAGCGTGCGTGCCGTGGCGATGGCTTCCGGAATGGCTGCGCGCTGTGCCGGCACCAGCCGGTACGCGATGACCCGGCGGCCGCGCTCACGGGCCTCGCCGAGGAACGTGGGCAGCGGCTGCTCGCGCGAACCCTGCGTGTCTGCATGCAGTACCGTTGCACCGCCTTCGGCCAAGGCCACCATCCCGACGTGATCGAAACTGGGCGCGTCCGCGCGCGCGGTGGCTTCGTTGATCGCACCGCTGAGCCCGGTACGCGCCGCCGTGACGAACAACAGGTCGCCCTCCTGGACCTGCACCTGTGCGGCAGGGTTGGCCGATGACAGCGACGGGACCAGCAGGGCAACCAGCAGCAGCAGCGCGCGCATGAAAATCCCGGAGCGTGTGGGGGCGCTCCATTATGCCGGGGAGGCCGGTCGCACGCTGGCAGGCCCCGGGCCGGCGCACATGCTTTCCACACCGACGCCGTTCTCCTGCGCTGCGACCGTGCGGATCGCCTCACGGTCCGCTTCGAAGCTGACCTGCGCCATCGCCCTGGCCAGTGCCTGGCGGGCGTAGGCAAGCGCCGTGCGGCGCAGCGCCGCCGACGGTGCGCGGCCCAGCGCGGCATACCCTTTCTGCAGCTTGATGTGGATTTCCACGGTACTGCCGCTGTCGCGCGCGATGGGTGCGAAGAAATCCTCGAAGAAGTCTTCCACGCGCAGTGCGGCCAGGTGGACCCGTGCGAACCGCACGTCCGGCTCGGGCGCACCCTGCAGCGCATGGCTCCAGCCCGTCAGCAGGCGCACCCCGCGGCCGAGCACTTCGATGCACGTGCCGGGATCGTTGACCGCACGGGACAGCGAGCGGAGCGCGATCTCCGAGAGTACGACCAGGCCGAAACGGGGGTCGTTCTCGATGCGGCGCCCGTCACCGAGCGTGAAGCATTCCAGCAGGTCCGCCCGCACCGTTTCATCGGCCTGGCCTTCCACGCCCAGCAGCGGGCGCGCGGCGGTGGCGAACGTGCCCGGCTGGCAGAGCACGTGGATCTGCAGATCGTGTGCCTCGGCGAGGTCCTGCAGGCGCGCGGTGTCGATGTGCTCCACATGGCCCACATCTTCGGCAACCAGACGGGCCAGGTCCTCGGGCAGGGTGTCCGCGCAGGCGCGGCAGCCCAGCAGCGGATCCCTGGCCCGCTGCTGCATGGCACGCAGGGTGGCGCGCTCGACAAGTTCGATGGTTTCGCCCAGCCGCCCGAAGCGGGACAGCTGCTCGATGGCCCGCAGCAGTGTCACCGTGATCACCGCGATGACCGCGATGGTGGCGCCGAACAGGACCAGCCGGCCACTGTCACCGTAGAGTCCGGTGCTCAATGCGATCAGGCCGACGATCGAGAACAGGAAGGCGCCGATGAAGGTCGCCAGCGCGCCCTGGGTGCGGCTGTCCTCGATCAGCAGCCGCGCGGCGCGGGGCGTGGCGCTGTTGGATGCCGAGCTGTAGGCGGACACCATGGTGGACAGCGCGAAGGTGGTGACTGTCAGCATCGAGGCCGCCAGGATGGCGAGGATGTTGCCCACCGAGTCCGCGCCGATGCGTGCGGCCAAGCCTTCGGGAATCAGGAATTTGAGGAACGCGCCGGCCAGGGCGGTGGCGATCCCGAGCAGGCAGTACAGGGTCGCGCGGAACCACATGCGTCGCGTCACCCGTTGCAGCGCCAGCTTCCATTTCGTCATCATCGCCACGTTCCAGCCGATCGGGTGGGTCCAGTCTGGCAGGCGGACCGCGCAGGCCGGATCAAGACGTCCAGCCGCCCGTCACTGCGCGTGTCGCCCCAGCAGCAGCCTGGCCTGGGACTGCCAGCCGCCAATGAACAGATCCGGCGTGCCGTCACCGTCGATATCGCCCTGCGCCATGCTCCAGCTGCGCCCCACCGTCTGCGCCGGCATCACCGTCGCGGTGACATCGCGGAAGTAGCCGCGGCCATCGTTCTGCCACGCCTGCACCTGCAGCGGCACGAAGCCCGGTACCTCGATCGCGCCCACCACCAGGTCCATCGCGCCGTCCCCGTTGAAATCGATCACGCTGCCGCCCCAGCTCGAGAAGCGGTGCTTCGGCAGCCGCGCCTGAGTTTCATCCTTGAACCGCGCCTGGCCCTGGTTGATCAGCAGGCGGGTCTGCGGATCCTTGTCCCAGGCCTGGTTGTTGCTGGTGAGGTTGAAGAACACCAGGTCCAGCCGGCCGTCCGCATCGACATCCAGCGCGTGGACTTCGCGCGTCTCGGTTGGCAGCTGCGGGCCGAGCCGCGCGGTGGCATCGGTGAAGCGCCCGGTGCCGTCGTTGAGCAGCAGCCGGTTCACCGGATCCTGGCTGGCGATCACCATGTCCAGGTCGCCATCGCCGTCGAGGTCGGCCAGCAGCACGCCCTGGGCCTGCACATCGATGGAGGGCAGGTGGCTGCCGGTGGCATCGACGAAGTGGCCGGGACGGCGCGCGTCGTTGAGCCACAGGAAAGGCTGCGCCGGACCGTCACGCCCTTCGGTGGTGTTGCCGATGACGATGTCCGGCAGGCCGTCCCCATCGACATCGCCAACGGCCACGCCGTTGGCCTGGCTGGTGGCTGGCAACCGATCGCCTGCCGGCTGGAACGTGCCGTCGCCTCGGCCGAGGAACAGCGCGTGCTGCTCGGTGTCCTCGGCGATGAACAGCACGTCCATGTGGCCATCGCGATCAAAGTCTGCAACACGCGCATGCTCATGGTCACCGGACGCCGTGCCGAACACATCGGCCACGAAGACCAGCCGCCCACCGCCCTCGTTGCGATACAGCCGGTTGGGCCCGTTCTCCACGGCGACGGCCACATCCAGGTCGCCATCGCCATCGGCGTCCAGCAGGGCTCCGTCCAGCGCATGCAGCGCGTCATCGGCGGGGACGTGGGTGGCGGTGACATCGGCGAACAGGGTGTGCCCATCCTGCGCACTGGACGCGGCAGGCACCCCCACGAGCAGAAGGGCGAGGACGGTGCGGCAGGGGGCAGGCAGGGGCATGGGGCTCGGCGGAAATCACAGTGCCCCGGACCATACCGCAGTCTGCGTCATGCGTGCGCGGAGCAGTACCGCGCATCACCGGCGGCAGAAAAAAGGCCCCCGGATCACCGGAGGCCTCTTTTACACCACGGTTCGCTGGCGTTACCGCTTCATCGAACCGAAGAACTCGTCGTTGGACTTGGTGTTCTTCATCTTGTCGAGCAGGAACTCCATCGCGGCCATTTCATCCATCGGATGCAGCAGCTTGCGCAGGATCCAGATCTTCTGCAGCAGTTCCGGCTCGATCAGCAGGTCTTCGCGGCGGGTACCGGAGCGGTTGATGTCGATGGCCGGGAACACGCGCTTTTCAGAGATGCGACGGCTCAGGTGCACTTCGCTGTTGCCGGTGCCCTTGAACTCTTCGTAGATCACCTCGTCCATCTTCGAGCCGGTGTCGACCAGCGCGGTGGCGATGATGGTCAGGCTGCCGCCTTCCTCCACGTTGCGCGCGGCACCGAAGAAGCGCTTCGGACGGTGCAGCGCGTTGGCATCCACACCACCGGTCAGCACCTTGCCCGAACTCGGCACGACGTTGTTGTAGGCACGCGCCAGGCGGGTGATCGAGTCCAGCAGGATCACCACGTCCTTCTTGTGTTCGACCAGGCGCTTGGCCCGCTCGATCACCATTTCGGCCACCTGCACGTGGCGCGCGGCCGGCTCATCGAAGGTCGAGCTGATGACTTCGCCGCGCACGGTGCGCTGCATTTCGGTCACTTCTTCCGGGCGCTCGTCGATCAGCAGCACGATCAGGTGCACGTCCGGATGGTTGGTGGTGATGGCCGTGGCCACCTGCTGCATCATCATCGTCTTGCCGGCCTTGGGCTGGGAGACGATCAGCGAACGCTGACCCTTGCCCTGCGGTGCCATCAGATCGAGGATGCGGCCGGTGATGTCTTCCGATGACCCGTTGCCACGTTCCAGGGTGAAGCGCTTGCGCGGGAACAGGGCGGTGAGGTTCTCGAACAGCACCTTGTTCTTCGATGCTTCCAGCGGCTCACCGTTGATGGTGTCCACGATGGACAGTGCGAAGTAACGCTCGCCGTCCTTGGGGAAGCGGATGCGGCCGGAAAGATGATCGCCGGTGCGCAGGTTGAAGCGGCGGATCTGGCTGGGCGAGATGTATGTGTCGTCCGGACCGGCGAGGTAGCTGGCTTCGGCGGCACGCAGGAAACCGAAGCCGTCGGGCAGGATTTCCAGCACGCCGTCGGCGGCGACGCCGTCACCGTGGCGGGTCAGCACCTTCAGCAGCGCGAAGATCACATCCTGCTTGCGGGCACGTGCCACGCCTTCGGAGATCTGCAGCTGTTCGGCGATTTCCAGCAGCTTCTGCGCCGGCATGCGCTTGAGGTCGCTCAGCGAATAGACCGGGAATCCTTCCGGCACGTTCGGCTGCGTGGTGCGCACGAAGGGCTGCTGTTCGTGGTTGTCCTGCGGCATGCCGTCGTCGCGGCCACCACGGCCCTGACGGTCACGGTCACGGTCGCGGCGGTTGCGGAAGCGGTCACGGCGATTACCCTGGCCCTGCTGCTCGCCCCGGCCGGCGTCCTTGTTATAAGGACTGCCGTTCTGGCCGTTCTGGCCGTTCTGGCCATTGCCGTTCTGCGGGTTCTGCGGACGGCTTTCGCCATTCTGCGCGGAGGTCTCGACGGACGGCGCGCCAGACGACGACGCTGCGGCGGACTCACCTCCGTCACGCGGGCCGGCATCGCGCTGGACGGGGGCCGGTGTGGCGTCGCTGCGCGCCGGCGCCGGCGCATCATGCGCGGCGGCCAAGGGCAGGTTCGGTTGCGCCGGAGCGCTGGTCTCGGCAGCGGCGGGTGCGGCCGCTTTGGCGACGCGTGGCTTGCGCACGCGCTTTTCGGCGGGCGCGTCGGCGCTGCCGGTTTCAGGAGTGGTATCGGACAAGAGCGTTATTCCTCGCTTGAAGGTGCGAGCGCCCGGCTGGGGCGGCGAACGAAGGGAAAGGGGTCTGGAGTGAACGGCGTCCAGAGGGTGCGGCACACGAACGCGTACCGGATATGCCGACACTAGCACTGCCGTGCGGCGGCGTGCAAGCCCTGCCGCGCAAGGGATTCACGCGCCCGCAGGGTGCGCTGGCAGCCGCATCGACGGCTGCCGCGCCCGGGCGGGTCAGGCCAGCGCCTTGTCCAGCAGGCCTGCCAGCTGTGCCTTGCCGACGGCACCGATCTGCTCGCCAACCTTCTCGCCGCCCTTGAAGACGACCAGGTAGGGGATGGAGCGCACGTGGTACCTGACTGCCAGCTCGCGCTCATGGTCCACGTTGACCTTGACGATCCGCGCGCGCCCTGCATAAGCGTCGGCCAGTTCGTCCAGCGCCGGCGCGATCATCTTGCACGGACCACACCACTCGGCCCAGAAATCAACCAGCACAGGCTCCTTCGAGTCGAGTACGGTGCTTTGGAAGTCAGCCGTGCTGACGTGTACAACCTTGTCGCTCATCTTGGGTTCTCGTCTTCTGTTGCACCCGGCCGTAGCCGGAGGTGGGTGAACTGGGCCGTGCCCGGGGGAACGCCCCTCGTCGTCCTCGCAGTTCCTTCCGCGGTGCGTTAGGCCGGATGCCTGGACGCCTGGGCCGCAGTTTACCTGTAACGCCGGATCGGCATAGAGGATGGCTGGAACCCAGCGTGCTGCGCGGGACTGTTCCAAGCATGCGGGCGCAGGCCGGCCGTTCCCATCGAGGGTGGTCCGGGCGTTCAGGCGCCGGAGCGCGGGATGAAGGGTCCGGCCCTCCCTTCTCAGGGGTGGTTGCGACGCTCCTTCCGGTTTGGGTGCAAGGTTGCGGTAAACTGCGCCATTGAGCGGCGCACGGTGACCCACGGGTCCCGGCGCGCCGACCCGCCGCAGGGGCCGCAGTTTGCGACGGATCCCCTGATGACGCAGTGCCTCCCGCCCGCAGGCCGGTGGCCATACCAAGACGGACACATGAGCGACAAACCGCTGACCGATTTGACCTTCTCCTCCTTCGATCTGCATCCGGCGCTGCAAGCCGGTCTGGAAGGAGCCGGATTCACCCGCTGCACGCCAATCCAGGCGATGACGCTGCCGGTCGCCCTGGCGGGCGGCGATGTCGCCGGCCAGGCCCAGACCGGCACCGGCAAGACGCTGGCCTTCCTGGTGGCGGTGGCCAACCGCCTGCTGAGCCGCCCCGCGCTGGCCGACCGCAAGCCGGAAGACCCGCGCGCCCTGATCCTGGCGCCTACCCGCGAACTGGCCATCCAGATCCACAAGGATGCGGTGAAGCTGGGTTCCGAGCTGGGCCTGCGGTTCGCGCTGGTCTACGGCGGCGTGGACTATGACAAGCAGCGTGAACTGCTGCAGCAGGGCGTGGACGTGATCATCGCCACGCCGGGCCGCCTGATCGACTACGTCAAGCAGCACAAGGTGGTTTCGCTGCATGCCTGCGAGATCTGCGTGCTGGACGAAGCCGACCGCATGTTCGACCTCGGTTTCATCAAGGACATCCGCTTCCTGCTGCGCCGCATGCCCGAGCGCACCACGCGCCAGACGCTGCTGTTCAGCGCCACGCTGAGCCACCGCGTGCTGGAGCTGGCGTATGACCACATGAACGAGCCGCAGAAGATGGTGGTGGAGAGCGAGTTCATCACCGCCGCCCGCGTGCGCCAGCGCATGTACTTCCCGGCCGACGAAGAGAAGCTGCCGCTGCTGCTGGGCCTGCTCTCGCGCAGCGAAGGCGCGCGCACGATGGTGTTCGTCAATACCAAGGTGTTCGTCGAACGCGTGGCGCGCGCGCTGGAACGTGCCGGCTACCGTGTCGGCGTGCTCTCCGGCGATGTGCCGCAGAAGAAGCGCGAGAGCCTGCTCAACCGCTTCCAGAAGGGCCAGCTGGAGATCCTCGTGGCCACCGACGTGGCCGCGCGTGGCCTGCACATCGATGGCATCAAGTACGTCTACAACTACGATCTGCCGTTCGATGCGGAAGATTACGTGCACCGCATCGGTCGTACCGCACGCCTGGGCGAAGAGGGCGATGCGATCAGCTTCGCCTGCGAGCGCTATGCGATGGGCCTGCCGGACATCGAGGCGTACATCGAGCAGAAGATTCCGGTTGAAGCGGTGACCGCTGAACTGTTGAACCCGTTGCCGCGTCCGGAGCGTGCGCCGGCGGCGCCGGGTGAAGAGGGCGAGGAAAGCGAGAGCGTCAGCCAGATTTTCCGCGAGGCCCGTGAAGCGCGTGCGGCCGAGGAAGAGCGTCGTGGTGGTGGCCGCGGCGGCAAGCCGTCCGGTGGCCGCAGCGAGCGTTCCGGCGAGCGTCGCCCACGTCCGCCGCGCAAGCCGCGCGTGGAGGGCGAGGCCGTTGCGGTCGTTGCCGATGCCGCGCTGGCGCCGGCGGCGGACGCCGTGGCAGCGCAGGCGCCGGTAGACGCCACGCCGATCGCCGGGCAGCTGCAGGATTCGGAGCGCAAGCCGCGCAAGCGTCGCCGCCGTCGCAACGGGCGGCCGGTGGACGGCGCCCAGGCCGTGGAAGGCGCGCAGGCCACGGCTTCGGCTTCGACTGCGCCGAGCGCCGCTTCGACCTCGCCTGGCGCACCTGTGCAGGTGGTGGCCCGCCCGGTGCGTACCGATCCCAGCGACTCGTTCCTGACCCGCATCGGCCGCAAGATCCGTCGCATGCTCGCTGGCACGTAACGCGCGCGGCTGCCGTCATCGCGCCGGGCACCGCCCGGCCGATGATGCCTCGGCCCGGCGTAGTGATTCGATGTGACGACGGGCGGCTGTTCCATGGGGACCGCCGGGCACCGCCCGAGGCGACCAAACCGCCCGCTCTCCTGCATAATCGGGAGATGAGCGTTCTGCGGTTCGACAATGTCAGCAAACACTATGCCGGCGGCCATGAGGCCCTGGTCGACGTCAGTTTCGAGGTGGCCCAGGGCGAGATGCTGTTCGTCACCGGCCACTCCGGTGCCGGCAAGAGCACGCTGCTCAAGCTGATCCATCTCGATGAGCGGCCCAGCCGGGGCACCGTGGTGTTTGACGAGCGCAACCTGCTGAAGGTGCGCGGCGGTGATGTTCCGCGCCACCGCCGTGCCGTCGGCGCGGTCTACCAGGACCACCGCCTGCTGACCGACCGCAGCATCGCCGAGAACGTGGCGCTGCCGTTGATTCTGCGCGGCACGCGGCGCGCCGACATCGGCAAGCGCGTGCGTTCGGTGCTCGAGCGCATGGGGCTGGGCCATCGCGAGAAGGCACTGCCCTCCCAGCTGTCCGCCGGTGAACAGCAGCGCGTGGGGATCGCCCGTGCGATCGTGGGTGAACCCAAGCTGCTGGTGGCAGACGAACCGACCGGCAACCTCGATCCCACCCTGGCCGCGGAGATCATGGCCCTGTTCGCCGAGCTGCCCTCGCGCGGCACCAGCGTGCTGGTGGTCAGCCATGACCTGGCCCTGCTGCGGCGCATGCGCAAGCGCGTGCTGATCCTTGACCATGGCCGCCTGCTGGATGACATTTCGCCGCAGGATCTGGCCGAGTGACGACCTCCATGACCCCTCCCGGACCGGCCGAAAAGCCGGCCAACACCGCCGCGGCCGCGCCCTCGCGCGTGGCGATCTGGTGGCAGCACCACATGCACAGCGTGGTCTTCAGCCTCGGCCGTGCGTGGCGCAAGCCCTGGGCCACGCTGCTGACCATCACCGTGATGGCGCTTGCACTGGCCCTGCCGCTGGGGCTGTCGATCGCGCTGGACAACGTCAAGCATTTCACTGGCAGCGTGCAGCAGTCGCGCGAGATCAACGTGTTCCTGAAAGACACGGTGGATGTGGCCGGGGCCGAAGCACTGGCCGTGCAGTTGCGCAGCCGCGATGACGTGGCCGCGGTGAAGCTGCAGACCCCGGACGCGGGGCTGGCCGAACTGCGCGAACATGCCGGCCTGGGGGAAGCCATCGACGCGCTGCAGGACAATCCATTGCCGAGCCTGCTGGTGGTCACGCCCGACGCCGGCAGTGACGATGCCCGCCTCGCACGCGCGCTGGAAACGCTGCCGCAGGCCGACCTGGTGCAGCACGACGCGCAGTGGCGCACGCGCCTGGATGCGTGGCTGGCCTTCGGTGCGCGGCTGGTGCAGGTGCTTTCGGTGCTGCTGGGCATCGGGGCGGTGCTGGTGGTCGGCAACACGGTCCGGCTGGACATCCAGGCCCGCCGCGAGGAAATTGGCGTGCTGCAGCTGCTGGGTGCCAGCGATGGCTTCATCCGCCGCCCGTTCGTCTATCTGGGCGCGTGGTACGGACTGGGCTCCGGGCTGCTGGCGCTGGGCCTGATCGCCGCGGCAGGCACGGCGCTGCGCGCACCGCTGGCCGCGCTTTTGCAGAGCTATGGCAGCCCGTTCGTGCTCAAGGGGCTGGACCTGCTGCACTCGTCCATCGTGCTGCTGTGCATCGTGCTGGTCGGCTGGCTGGGCGCGTGGCTGGTCACCGGGCATTTCCTGCGCCAGACGCGCCCGACCGATACCTGAGGCTGGCATGCACGCGCACGCACTGAAGCATCTGGACAACGATGCGGCCCGGGTCATGGTGGTGGATGGCTCGCGCCTGGTCCGCCGGTTGATCGCCGATGTGCTGCAGCGCGACCTGCCCGGCGTGGACGTGGTGGGCTGCGCGAACATCGCCGAGGCACGCGTGGCGCTGGGCGAAGGTCCGGTGGACCTGGTCACCACCGCGCTCTCGCTGGAGGACGGCGATGGCCTGGCCCTGGCACGCCTCGTGCGCGACGCGGCCGGGCAGGCCTACGTGCCGGTCATCGTGGTATCCGGGGAGGCGCAGGCGCACCTGGAGCAGCGACGCTTCAACGAATACGTGACCGACTATTTCGACAAGGCGCTCGGGCATGAGGCCCTGGCCACGTTCATCCGCGGCTATGTGCAGCCCGCGCCGATCCCCGGCGCCACCGTGCTCTACGTGGAAGACAGCCGCGTGGTGGCCGAAGCCACCAAACGCATGCTGGAGCGCCAGCAGCTCAAGGTGCTGCACGTGGTGAGTGCCGAGGAAGCCTTCAGCCTGCTCACCGCCGAATCCCTCGGGCGCCACGCGGACCGCATCGATCTGGTGCTGACCGATGTCACGCTCAAGGGCGAGCTCAGCGGCCGCGACGTGGTGCAGCGCGTGCGCATCGATTTCGGCTACGGCAAGCGCCGCCTGCCGGTGCTGGTGATGACCGGCGATGGCAATGCGGCCAACCAGTCGCAGCTGCTGCAGGCCGGTGCGAATGACCTGGTGCTCAAACCCATCGAAGAACGCCTGCTGGTGACCAAGGTGCTGTTCCAGCTGCGCCTGGCGCGCCTGGAACCGAGAGCTGTCGTGCAATGAATGAAACCGTTTCGATCCAGCTCGAGCCGAGCTGGAAAGCCCGCGTGGGCGATTGGCTGCTGCGCCCGGACATGCGCGCGCTGTCCGCGTTCCTGCGTGAACGCAAGGCGGCCGGTGCGTCCGTGTTCCCGCCGGGTCCGCAGATCTTCGCAGCCTTCGAGGCCACGCCGTTCGATGCGGTCAAGGTCGTGGTGCTGGGGCAGGACCCGTACCACGGGCGTGGGCAAGCCCATGGGCTGAGCTTTTCAGTGCAGCCAGGCGTGCCGGTGCCGCCCTCCCTGTTGAACATCTACAAGGAAATCGAGCGCGACCTGGACATTCTACGCCCGGACCACGGCTGCCTGATCCCCTGGGCGGAGCGTGGCGTGCTGCTGCTCAACGCGGTGCTGACGGTGGAAGAAGGCAAGGCCGGCGCACACCAGAAGCGCGGCTGGGAAGGCTTCACCGATCATGTGGTCGACGTGCTCAACCGTGAGCGCGACGGGCTCGTTTTCCTGCTGTGGGGCAGCTATGCCCAGCAGAAGGGCAAGGTCATCGACACCACGCGCCACCGGGTACTCAAGGCGCCGCATCCCTCGCCGCTGTCCGCTCACCGTGGCTTCCTCGGCTGCGGGCACTTTTCCGCAGCCAACGATTACCTGCAGCGCCGTGGGCAGGCCGCCATCGACTGGTCACTGCCACCTCGTGCAACGCTCGAGCGCCGGATCGCCTCCCACGCCTGAGACGGGTACAGCCGCATTCAGTCCGTCAGCATCTCGAGGATCGTGTGGGCCATCTGCCGCTTGCGATGGGGCAGGCGTCTGAGCAGCGCGAGGATCGCGCATTCCTGCGGCGTGCGCTGTGCCTCCAGCAGGCCCTCCGGTGGGGGCAGGTCACTGCCATCGGCCGGGCGGCCCGGTCCGCGGCCGGTTGCCAGCCATTCGAAGTGAACCTGGGTGACCACGGCAATGCGCGCCAGGTTGGCGACGCTCGGCGAAGTGCCGCCTTCCTTTTCCCATTGCGTGACGGCGCTGCGCCTCACGCCGGTTTCCTTGGCCAGTGCCGCCTGTGACAACCCGGCGCTGAGACGTGCGCGCCGGATCCTGTTCCACATGTCCTTCATGGTCATGCTCTCCATGTCGTGGCAAGCGATGCTTGCCGGGAAGTGATTCTTTTCCCGCTTGCGCAGAACCGCTGTCCGTGGTCCTGCCCACAACGTGCTGGCGCTCCCCTGTGACCGCACGCCAGTATTTCTTTCCTGCTTTTCCACAACCCTGCGTTTGACCGCGCCGCGCGTGCGCTGCATTAATCAAACCAAACCGGGGCATAACGGAATTTCCCGGTAACAACGCACGCAAAGCAGCGATTCCAGGTGGCGGATCATATACCGCCCTCGATGCCGAGCTGTTGCCTTGATCCTGCGGAGGCGGGCCATGGTGGAAGAGAAAGGCGTGAAACCATCGTCGTTGCACTGGCAAGGAAATGTGGTCGCCTTGCTGCTGTTGATGTTTCTTTCAGTCTTCCCCGTGCAGGCCCAGCAGGCCACCCCTGCCTGTACCGCAGGTGCCTGTGTCACCGCCGGTCCCCGCCTGGCGTCGATCAATTCCACCCAGAGTCCGGTGCTGAACCTCCTTTTCAGCGCGCTGCTTCCGGGAACCACTGTAAACCTCACGGCAGTGGACTGGAACAGCCTGGCAGGGGCCAACGTCAATCTGAATGCGCTGCTGACCCAGCTCAACGGCGGCGTCCAGGTCAGCGATCCCGGCCAGGTCCTCAACGCGGCGATCACCGTGGGGGCGCTGCGTGCGGCGGTGGTGAACGTGCTGCGTGCGGATGGCCAGACCGCCGCGGCCAACGTGCTGCAGGTGCTGCCCCTCGGAGTGGCAGGCGCGGGGGGCACGATCCGCCTCGGGGACCTGCTGCAGATCGCGCTGCCGGTGGGATCGCTCACGGACATCCGGCTCAACGTACTCGACCTGGTCACCGGTGGCCTGCAGCTTTACAACTACAGCAACGTACTCACCACACCGCAGCCGATCTCCGTCAACACCGCGGCACTCGGCCTGAGCGGTCTGGCCAGTACACGCCTGTGGCTGCAGGTGGTGGAACGTCCCGTGTATACCTGCGGCCCATCGGGCACCGCGTTCCACAGCGCGGCCGTCCGCATCAAGCTGGACCTGGAACTGGTGCAGGGCCTGGATGTCACCTCGCTCATTTCCGCGCTGAACAATCTCAATGTGCTGGGCCTGGCGCGTGTCAACGTGAACTCGCTGTCGGCCAGCGCACTCCGCCTGCAGGTGTATGCAGACGTCGCGCGCGCGGAGGGCACCATCGCGGCGGTGAACCTGGTCGGCAGTTCGGTGAACCTGCAGGCCCGCCCCGGCCTGGTGAATCTCTACGTCGGGCAGATCAGTGATGCGGTGTTCTTCAACCGCAGCCGCGTGCTCGATGCGAGCGTGCTGTCGCCGGTCACGCTGACAACGCTCAACCTGAGCGTGCGCGTCAGCGCGGCGGGCCTGCCCGTGGCGGATGTGGCGGTGCCGTTGACCGTGGGGCTGCGCGGGTATGCCACGGCAACGCCCGGCCTGCAGACGGCCACCTTCTCCGGACCGTATCCACAGACCCGCACGCTGTCGGCGGGCACGGTCAGTGCGGCCACGCTGGTCTCCACGCTGGTGAACTCGCTCGATGTGCAGATCACCAGTGGTACGCCGGTGGTCACACTGCTGGGCGCGCTGGCGTTGCCGTTGCCCGTGGACACACTGGTCAATTCGCTGGTCGGTGCGTTGCTGCCGCCGCTGCGGCTGGTGGTCAACGCGGTGGTCACGCCGGTGCTGACCACGTTGCTCGGGGGCGTGGTGGACAACGTGCTTGGGCTGCTGGGCATCCGCATCGGGCAGGCGGTGTTCACCGTGGAAGGCCTTGCGCAGTCGTGCGTGGCCACGCTGCAGTTGGTGAAGGATCTCCAGCCGAGCAACGACACCGGACGCTTCAACCTTGCCATCACCTACAACGGCAGCGCGGTGGGGACGGCCAGCAATGTCGGCAACAACGGCGCGACGGCTGCCGTGGTCACCGTGCCCGGCGGCAGTTACGCGCTGGCCGAAACCGCTGCGGCGGGCACCACGCTGGGGCGCTATGCGAGCAGCTGGAACTGCACCCGCCAGGACGGCACCGTGGAAGCGTCCGGCACCGGCAGCAGTTTCACGCTGCAGGCGCCAGCGGTTTCGCCACAGCCGGTCACACTGGTCTGCCGCATCACCAACCGCACCCGCCAGGCGGACCTGTCGATCACCAAGAGTGACGGCAGTTCGTCCTACACACCCGGCACCGCGGCAACGTATTCGATCGTGGTCAGCAACGCAGGGCCCGACGACGTGCTCGCCGCGCAGGTCAACGACGCCTTGCCCGCAGGGGCCACGCTCAGCGGGCCGTGGAGCTGCAGCGCCAGCGCGGGCAGCAGTTGTGCAGCCGGTGGCGGTGCGGTGGGCGGCAACGTGGTCAACGTTGAGGTGAGTCTGCTCAACGGCGGGCAGGCCACGATCCTGGTACCGGTGATCTTCAGCAGCGATCCCGCCGCGTACTAGGCGCGATGCGAGTGAGCAGGGGAAGCACGGCGCGGGGCCGCGTCGTGCGCAGTGCAGGCATCTGGGCGGCCGGCCACACACCGGCGGCGGGCGAGGACAAGGACATGGCCACAGCGGCGAAGGATATCCCCCGGACCAGCACGACGTGGGCCACGGCCGCACGGCGCGCGGGCATGCTCCTGCTCGCGCTGCTGCCTTCGCTGCTGCACGCCCAGGCTTACCGCAGCCCCTTGGACAACACGGTGACGGTGAGTCCGCCGGCGGATATCGCCGACAGCGCGCTGGGCAACAACACCGCTACTGACAGCAACGTGCTGGCGCTGCAGGCGCAGGTGTCGATCGCCAAAGTCATCACCAGCGCTGTCCCGGTTCCCGCCGGCGGCGCCGTGCAGTACCAGATCACGGTCTCCAACCAGGGGCCTTCGATCGCCAGTGGCGTCACCATCACCGACCTCCTGTCGGCGCAGCTCACGTCCGTCAGCTGGACGTGCACGCCGAGCTCGGCGGCTTCGTCCTGCGCGGTGGCCAGTGGCAACGGCAACGCCGTTTCGGTGCAGGCCGATCTGGGTGTCAACAGCGGCGTCGTGCTGCTGATCAGTGCCATCGCACCGCTGTCGACACCGGCGACCATTCCTGGCAACACAGCGAGCGTGGCATTGCCGCCGGGCGTGACCGACCCGACACCCGGCGACACCACCGCCACCACGCCGCCGATTGCCGTGCAGCCGGCCGCCCTGGTCGCCACCAACGATACGTTCACCACCGCCATCCCGAACGAGGGCGGCAGCACGCCCAGCGTGCTGGGCAACGACACGCTGCGCGGTGACAACATCGCCCGGGGCAGTGTCACCGTGGCCCTGCAGACCGCACCGGGCGGCTTCAGCATCGATGCCGGCGGCGTGGTCTCGGTGCCGGCAGGGGCACCGGCGGGGCGCACGCAGCTGACTTACCAGATCTGCGAAACCGTCTCGCCGCAGAACTGCGCCAGCGCTGCCGTCATCCTCGTGGTGGCACCCGCCGCCGTGGACGACAGCTTCAACGTGACCAGCGGCTCGGTCGCACTGAGCGGCACCCTCGCGGCCAACGACCGCGTGCCTGCCGGGGCGACCTACAGCCTCGTGGGTGGGGCCGTTCCCGGTCTGGTGATCAATGCGGACGGCACGTTCACCTATGCACCGGCTGGCACCATCACGGCGCCGCGCACGTTCACCTACCAGGCGTGCCTTCCCGCACCGGACGCTTCGGTCTGTGCAAATGGCACGGCCAACATCCTCGTGGACGCCAATGTCCTTGTTGCCAATGACGATGTCGACCTCGCACCGCGGACGCCGGGAAGCGCGTTCACGACCGCGCCCGTGCTGCTCAACGACAGCTTCAGCAATGCCCCCGTGCCGCTGGACGGCGCCGTGCAGCTGAGCCTGATCGATGCACCGGCCGGCTTCACCATCGATCTCGCCAGCGGCGGCACCATCGGCGTGCCGGCCACCGCGGCGCCAGGTCGGCGCGTACTGACCTACCAGATCTGCGAGACCGCATTCCCCGCCAACTGCGCCACCGCGACGATGACGTTGGTCGTCAGTCCCGATGCCATCGATGATGCGGTCAGCACCCCGGGTGCCGGACTGCCGCTCAGTGGCAGTGTGGCAGGCAATGACAGGGTGCCGGCCGGCGTGCTCTACAGTCTGGTGGCGGACGCCTCGCGCGGAGAGGCCACGGTGACCCCCAACGGTGGGTTCACCTATACCCCCGCCGCCGGTACCACTGGAGCGGACGCCTTCAGTTACCGTGTGTGCCTGCCCGCACCCGATGCGGCGGTGTGTGATGTCGCCACGGTCGATGTGCTGGTGGGCGACAACGCGCTCGATGCCGTTGACGATGTGCTGTCCGCGCCGGTGCAGCCGGGCAGCGCAAGCAGCGCGAGCGTGCTCGCCAACGATGTGTTCAATGGCGTGGCGGTGGCGCCGGCGCAGGTGATCCTGAGCCTGGACACGGCACCGGCCGGCTACGCGATCACTACCGATGGCACCCTGCAGGTACCTGCGGGCGCCGTGGCCGGTGCGCAGACGCTCGTCTACCGGCTGTGCGAAAGCGCTGCGCCAACCAACTGCGATACCGCGACCGTGCAGATGGTCGTGGCCCCACAGGCCACCGGCGAGGCGTTCCAGGCCACGACCGGCGTGCTGCTGGAGGGCACTGTCGCGGGCAATGACAACCCGCTGACGGGTGGTGTCTACAGCCTGTTGGCCGGACCGGCGCAAGGCAGTGCCACGGTGGCAGCCGATGGCCGCATCACCTATCTGGCACCGGGCGGTGCCGTGGGTCCGGATGCCTTCCAGTACCAGGTGTGCCTGCCTGCCCCCAATTCCTCGGTGTGCGCCACGGCCACCGCGACGGTCACCGTGCAGGCGTCGGTGCTGCTGGCGGTGGACGATGATTTCCGCGGCGAAGTGCTCACGCCCGCAGGCGGCCTCACGCCCAGCGTGCTGGGCAACGACACGCTCAACGGTCAGGCGGTCACTGCGGCCGGCGTGTCCTTCGTATTGACCGGCGCGCCACCGGTGGGATTCTTCCTCGAAGGCGGCGGTGAGCTGCGCATTCCGGCCGGCGCGTCGGCCGGCACCCTGCAGCTCACCTATGAACTGTGCGAGGCCGCCACCCGCAACTGCGACAGCGCAGGCATCACGCTCATCATCCGCCCCGAGGCGGCCGACGATGCGTTCACCACCAACGTCGGCCGCGAGGTCGCCGGCAACGTGGCAGTCAATGACAATGCACCCGCCGGATCCACCTACGTGGTCGTCGGCACGCCCCCGCCGGGACTGCAGTTCGCCGCCGACGGCAGCTTCACCTATCTGCCGCCCGCGCAGCTGACCGGCGTGACCGCGTTCGATTACCAGGTCTGCCTGCCGGGGGCGGACGCAGCGGTGTGCGCCACGGCGAGCGCGCGGATCACCGTCAACGCCGGCACGCTGGCCGCCAACGATGATGATTTCCGTGCCGCCCCGCTCGATCCCACCACGGGTGGAACGACCAACAGCCTGCTGGCCAACGACACGTACAACGGCGCGATCCCGCCCGACCCGGCGGACATGCTGCTGACCCTGGTCGGCGCGCCCGCCGGCTATTCGATCAATGCCAACGGCACGGTGAGCATCCCTGGTGGCGCCGCCGCCGGTGCGGTGAACTTCCGTTACCAGATGTGCGAGCGCGCGCTGCCCACCAACTGTGCGTCAGCCAACGTCGCGCTGCTGCTGGTGCCGGTGGCGGTCAACGACAACTACAGCACGCAGGCAGGCGTCGTGCTGACGGGCAGCGTGGCCGCCAATGACAACGTGCCGGCAGGCAGCACCTACGTGGTCACCGATGCCTCGCCGGCCGGCCTGGTCTTCGCCGCGGACGGCCGCTTCGTCTACACGCCGCCGGTCGGCACCCAGGGGCCGGTGGATTTCACTTACCGGGTGTGCCTGCCCGGTGCCGATTCGGGGGTGTGCGCGGCCGCCACCGTCACCCTCAACGTCAACGCTGGCACGTTGGCCGCCAATGATGATGATTTCCGCAGCACGCCCATCGATGCCACGGCCGGTGGCAGCACGGCGAGCGTGCTCGGCAACGACGTGCTCGAGGGCGCAACGCCGCCCGCGCCCGCTGCGGTGGTACTGCAGCTGGTGGGCGCGCCGAGCGGCATCACGCTCGCGGCCGACGGCACGCTGACCGTTGCCGCCGGCGCCCCGGCCGGGGCGGTGATCGTGGAGTACCAGCTGTGCGAAGCGGCGCTGCCGAGCAACTGTGACTCGGCCCAGGCCACGGTACTGGTGGCGCCGTCGGCTGCCGCCGATACGTTCTCCACACCGGCCGGGCAGCTGTTTGCCGGCAACGTCGGGGCCAATGACAACGCCCCTGTCGGCGCGGTGTACAGCGTGCAGGGCGCGCTGCCAGCCGGCCTGCAGTTCAACCCGGACGGCCGCCTGCTGTACGAACCGCCGGCCGGCTTCACCGGCCCGGTGGCGTTCACCTACCGCGTCTGCCTGCCGGCACCGGATACCACAGCCTGCAGCGATGCGGTGGCCACCCTCAACGTCAACGCCGGCAATGTCATCGCGCTCGATGACGACCTCACTTCCGCCCCGCTCGCACCGGGCGGCAGCGCGGTGCTCAGCGTGCTGGCCAACGACACGCTCAATGCGGTGTCCCCGCCGCCGCCGGGCGCCGTCACCACCACCCTGGTGGGTGCACCGGCCGGCTACGCGCTGGACGCTGGCGGGCGGCTGCAGGTGGGGGCGCAGGCGCCCGCCGGGTTGCAGGTGCTCAGCTACCAGCTGTGCGAAGTCGCGGCGACCGGCAACTGTGCCAGCGCGCTGATACGCGCTGTGGTCACGCCGCAGGCCGTGGCCGATGCGTTCACCGTGCCCTCGGGCCAGACGTTCAACGACGCCGTCGGGATCAATGACAATGCACCGGCCGACGCCGTGTACACGGTGGCGAGCCCGCCGCCGGGCCTGCTGTTCAGCGGGAACGGCAGCTTCAGCTATACGCCCCAGCCGGGCACGGTGTATCCGCTGACCTTCACCTACCAGGTGTGCCTCGCGCAGCCCTACAGCGGCGAGTGCGCAAGCGCCGATGTCACGCTGACGCTCAGTGCGGGCACGCTGCTGGCCACCGATGACGATTTCAGTGCCACGCCGTTGAGCCCTGCCACTGGCGGGCGCACCGCCTCGGTGCTGGGCAACGACAGCCTCAACGGTGTCTCGCCGCCGGCACCGGCCAGCGTGCTGCTGACACTGACCGCACCGGAGGCAGGCGTGAGCATCGACGCCGATGGCAGCATCGTGATCGCCGCCGGCGTGGCCGCAGGTGCGCGCGTGGTCGGCTACCAGGTCTGCGAGACGGCGCTGCCCTCCAACTGCGTGGCGGCGGCGGCGCGCATCGCCGTGGCGCCGCTGGCGGTGGCCGATGCGCTGTCGACGCGTGCCGGCGTGACGCTGACCGGCAATGTCGGCAGCAACGATACGGTCGCAGCGGGGGCCACGTTCCGCATCACCACGGCTGCGCCTGCCGGGCTGACCTTCACCCCGGACGGCAGCTTCACCTTCGTGCCCCCGACCGGGCAGACCGGTGCCTTCGGCTTCAGCTACGAGGTGTGCCTGCCGGCGCCGGATGCCACGGCGTGCTCCACCGCCGCGGTGATCCTCAACGTCAACAACGGCGATCTGGCCGCCCTGGCGGACGACTTCAGCGGCCTTGCGCTCGCACCGGGCAGCACCTCGCCCAGCGTGCTGTCCAACGACACGCTCAATGCCGTGACACCGGCACCGGCGACGGCCGTGGCGCTCAGCCTGATCGGCGCACCCGCCGGCTACAGCATCGATGCGACGGGGGCGATCACCGTGCCCACCGGCGTGCCGTCCGGGCGCGTGACGCTGGCCTACCAGGTCTGCGAACTGGCCGCGCCCAGCAACTGTGCAACGGCCGACGTGCAGCTGCTGCTGGCACCCGCGCCGGTCAACGACCTGTTCTCGCTGCAGGCTGGGCAGACGCTGGCGGGCACGGTGGCCGGCAATGACAACGTACCGCTGGGGTCCATCTTCAGCCTCTCGGGTGCGCCGCTTGCCGGCCTGACTCTGGACGCTGGCGGTGGCTTCACCTATGCCCCGCCGGTGGGGACTTCCGGCGCCACGTCCTTCAGTTACCAGGTGTGCCTGCCCGCGCCGGACAGCGCGGTCTGCGCCAACGCCAGCGTCACGTTCAACGTCAACAACGGCACGCTGGTCGCGGTGGACGATGATTTCAGTGCGGCCCCCCTGGCCGCTGGCGGCAGCACCACCAGCGTGCTCGGCAACGACTCCCTCAACGCGGTCACTTCCCCCGATCCTGCGCTGGTCAGCCTGTCGCTGGTCAATGCGCCAGCGGGCGTGTCCATCGCTGGCGACGGTGTCATCGTGATCGCCACGGGCGCTGCCAGTGGCCGTACGACGCTGACCTACCAGGTCTGCGAGGTCGCTGCGCCGACCAACTGCGATTCGGCCACGGCCACCCTGGTGATCACCCCGTCGCCGCAGCCCGATACGGTCACGGTGGCCGCCGGTGGCTCTGTCACCGGCAATGTGGGGGGCAACGACCAGGTACCGACCGGCGCGCAGTTCAGCGTCAGTGGTGCGACGCCGGCCGGTCTCCAGTTCAACCCCGATGGCAGCTTCACCTATGCGCCGCCGGCGGCGACGGTCGGTCCGGTCTCGTTCAATTACCAGGTGTGCCTGCCGGCACCGGACAGCACCCTCTGTGGTGCCACCTCGGTGACGCTGACCATCAGCACCAGCACGCTGCTCGCCGTGGCCGATGACTTCGGCACCACGCCGCTGGCGCCCGGCGCCGATACGCCAAGCGTACTGCTCAACGACCGCCTCAACGGTGCCGTGCCTGCCGACGCTGCGGTGCAGCTGACGCTGATCGGGGCACCGGCCGGCTTCGTGATCCGGCCCGACGGCACGATCAGCACGCCGTCCACGCTGTCCGGTGCCAGCACCTTCGACTACCAGGTCTGCGAACGCGCCTCGCCCTCGAACTGCGCCACCGCAACGGTGCGCGTCGTGCTGCTGCCGCAACCGGTGGACGATGTGGTGACCACCGGCGTGGGTGTGCCGGTGAACGGCAACGTGGGCAGCAACGATGGTGTGCCGGCGGGCGCGGTGTTCAGCGTCGTGGGCGTTGTGTTGCCGGGCCTGCAGTTCAGTGCCGACGGCAGCTTCAGCTACGCACCGCCCGCTGGCACCAGCGGTGCACAGGCCTTTGCCTACCAGGTCTGCCTGCCCGCGCCGGACGGCGCTGCCTGCGGCACGGCGAGCGTGACGCTCAACGTCAACCTCGGCACCCTTGCTGCGGTCGGCGACGACTTCACCACGACGCCGATCCTGGCCGGGGGCGCGTCGGGCAGCAGCGTGCTGGCCAACGATCTGCTCAACGGCACCACGCCCCCTGCGGGCAGCGTGGTGATCAGCCTGGTCGGTGCGCCGGCCGGCTATGCCGTGGACACCAACGGCCTGGTCAGCGTGCCCTCCGGCGCGACCAGCGGACAGGTGAGCTTCAATTACCAGCTCTGCGAAACCGCTGCCCCGGGCAACTGCGCCAGTGCCGGCGTAACGCTGCTGGTGTCGCCGTCGCCGGCCGATGATGTGGTGTCCACGCCCGCCGGCACCGCAGTCGCCGGCAACGTCGGCAGCAACGACAATGTGCCGCCGGGCGCGACGTTCGGTGTTCCCGCTGGTGCGCCGGCCGGCTTCCAGCTGCTGGCCGATGGCAGCTTCCAGTACACCCCGCCAGCGGGCACGCTCGGTGCGCAGACAGTGACCTACCAGGTCTGCCTGCCGGCCCCGTTCGCAGCAACCTGTGGCACGGCCACGCTGGTGGTCAATGTCAACGCGGGCAATCTCGATGCCGGTGACGACGACTTCCGTGGCACACCGCTCACTGCGGGGACCACCACGCCGAGCGTGCTGCTCAACGACCGCCTCGATGCGCTGACACCACCGGCCGCCGGCAGCGTCATCGTCACGCTGGTGGGTGCCCCGGGCGGGGTGTCCATCGACGGTGCGGGCCGCATCAGCGCAGCGGCGGGTGCCGCGAGCGGTGCCCTCTCGCTGACCTACCAGGTGTGCGAGACCGCCGCGCCGACCAACTGCGATACCGCCGTTGTGGCCGTTGTGATCGCGCCCTCCGCCGTGGCTGACAGCATCGCCGTAGGGGCCGGGCAGACGGCCACCGGCAATGTCGGCAGCAACGACAACGCGCCGGCCGGTGCGCTCTACAGCGTGGTGGGTCCCGTGCCGGCGGGCCTGCAGCTGGCCACCAATGGCAGCTTCATCTACGCGCCGCCCGCTGGAGCCACGGGCGCACTGTCCTTCACTTACCAGGTCTGCCTGCCGGCGCCGGACAGCACGGTGTGCAGCTCGGCCAGCGTGGCGGTGACGGTGACCAGCAGTGCGTTGCTCGCCGTGGCCGATGACTTCAGCGGCACGCCGCTGCAGCCGGGCGCGGTCACGCCCAGTGTCCTGCTCAACGACACGCTGGGCAGCGCGCCGGTGGATCCTTCGACGGTGACCGTGCGGCTGGTGGGGGCACCGGCGGGCTATGTGATCGGTGCCGACGGTACGGTGTCCACCCCGGCGGTTGCTGCAGCGGTGACGCTGACCTACGAGGTCTGCGAACGCGCCGCGCCGGCCAACTGTGCCACCGCGAGCGCGATCGTGGTGACCCGTCCCGCGCCCGTGGCCGATACCGTGTCCACACCGGCAGGACAGGCAGTCACCGGCAATGTGGGCAGCAACGATGGCGTGCCGGCGGGCTCGGTGTTCAGCGTGCAGGGCGGCGTACCGCCGGGCCTGCTGTTCAATGCGGACGGCAGTTTCAGCTACACGCCGCCGGCAGGTGTCACCGGTGCGGTGAGCTTCGTCTACCAGGTCTGCCTGCCGGCCCCCTACAGCGCGGTCTGTGGCACCACCCGCGTGACGATCAACGTCAACACCGGCAGCCTGGTGGCCATCGACGATGACTTCACTGCCGTGCCGCTGGCGGCCGGTGCCACCTCGGGCCTGAGCGTGCTGGCCAACGATGTGCTGGACGGCGCGGTGCCTGCGCCGGCGGCCGTGCAGCTGTCGCTGGTCGGCGCCACGCAGGGCTTCGCGATCAATCCGGATGGCACCCTGCTGGCGCCGGCTGCGGGGACCGCCGGCGTGGTGACCCTCGATTACCAGGTATGCGAACGCGCGGCGCCCACCAACTGTGCCAACGCGCGGGTGACCGTGGTGCGCGTGCCGGCGCCGGTCGCCGACGTGGTGTCCACGCCCGCCGGCCAGGCGGTCGACGGTGCCGTGGGCAGCAATGACGGCGTGCCGCCCGGTGCCAGCTTCAGCGTGGTGGGACCGCTGCCGCCGGGCCTTCAGTTCAACGGCGATGGCAGCTTCACCTATCTGCCGCCGCCCGGCACCACCGGGCCGGTGACCTTCACCTACCAGGTCTGCCTGCCTGCACCGTATGCGGCGGTATGCGGCAGCGCAGGAGTGACGGTCAACGTCAACACCGGCAATCTGGTGGCCGCCGATGATGACTTCCGCGCGGTGCCGCTGCCGACCGGTGGCAGCACACCGAGCGTGCTGGACAACGACCTGCTCGACGGGGCCGTGCCAGCACCCGGCAGCGTCGTGGTGACGCTGCCCAACGCGCCGGCCGGCATCACCATCGATGGCAACGGCGTGATCAGCGTGGGTGCCGGTGCGGTGCGCGGTGCAGTCACGGTGACCTACCAGGTCTGCGAAGCCGCGGCACCCGGCAACTGTGATTCGGCCACGGTCAGCCTGCTGCTGGCGCCGGCGCCGCAGCCGGATGTGATCACCGTGGCGGCGGGCGCGACGTCCAGCGGCAATGTCGGCAGCAACGACGACGTTCCGCCGGGCGCGCGCTTCAGCGTGGTGGGCACACCGCCGCCGGGCCTGCAGTTCAACCCCGATGGCAGCTACCTGTACATCCCCCCGGCGGGTACCACCGGGCAGATCGGCTTCACGTACAGCGTGTGCCTGCCCGCACCGGATGCCGCTGTCTGTGCCACCGCCTCGGTGACCTTCCTCATCACCACCCACGTCGTGCTGGCGGTCAACGATGACTTCAGCGCCACGCCGGTGGACCCGGCCACCGGTGGCACGGTCAGCGGCTCGGTGCTGGACAACGACACCTTCAACGGCGTCGCTCCGCCGCCGGTCGGCAGCGTGGTCGCGGTGCTGGTCAACGCGCCGGCCGGCTTCACCCTCACTACCCAGGGCCAGGTCACGGTGGCACCGGGCACGGCCGCGGGGCAGTACGCGCTGACCTACCAGCTGTGCGAGAACGGTGCGCCGACCAACTGCAGTACCGCCATCGCCACGGTGCAGGTGGCCGCGCCGATCGCGCTGCTTGCGGTGGATGACAGTGGCGGGCCGGTTCCCGCGGGCCGGGCGGCGCCCAACCTGCTCAACGTGCTGGCCAACGACACGTTCAACGGCGGCGTGCTGGATCCGGCGCAGGTGACCTTCGCCCCGGTGGGCACGGCAGAACTGGTGTTCGCTGCGGACGGTTCGTTGAGTGTCCCGGCGGGTGTCGGCGTGGGGACCTGGAGCACCACCTACACCCTCTGCCTGGTCAGCCAGCCAACCGTGTGTGACACGGCCACGGTGAGCGTGGTGGTGGAGGCCGGCATCGACAGCGTGGCACTGCAGGACGACTGGGTGGACCTGCCGCCCAACGGCGTGCTCGAGATCGATGTGCTGGCCAACGACCGCATGGACGGGGCACCGATCGATCCGGACAGCATCGTGCTGACCCTCATCAGCGATCCGCCGTATGGCACGGCCGAAGTGATGCCGCGGGCCCGCATCCGCTTCGCCGCCCGGACCTGGTTCGCCGGCGTGCAGACCTTCGATTACGCGGTCTGCGACCGCGGGGATCCGACCCTCTGCGCGGAGGCGACGGTAACCATCGCCGTGCCGACCAATACGGTGACCGTGGCCGACGCGCGCATGGTGTCCGCGGACGGCGAACCGGTGGTCTGGGATGCGCTGGCCAATGCGAGCAGCAGCACCGCACCGCTGGATCCGGCTTCGCTGCAGGTGGTGGCAGCGCCTGCCAACGGCGCGGCCGTGTGCGCCGCTGGCCTGTGCACCTACACGCCTGAGCCGGCGTTCGCAGGAACTGACAGCTTCCAGTACCAGCTGTGCGACGTGTCCGTGCCGACGCGCGTGTGCGATCAAGGCACCATCGCGGTGACCGTGGCCGGTGAGCAGGCCGTGCTGCGCCTGACCAAGGTGTCGGCCAAGCGCAGCGTGCAGATCGGTGACCTGGTGCGCTACACCGTCACCGTCGAGAACGTGGGCGAGGTCGATGCCAACGGTGCGACGCTGCTGGACACGCTGCCGCCAGGCTTCACCTTCGTGCAGGGCGGCTTTGCGGTGCAGGACGCCGACAACAGTGCACGCCCCAGTGGTGTGCAGCCGCTGCGGATCGATGGCATCGACGTGGCGGCCGGCGCCAGTGCAACGGTGGTGTACTACCTGCGCGTCGGTGCGGGCACCGGTACGGGTACGCACACCAACCGCATCACCGCCGTCGACGGACAGGACCGCAGCATTGGCAATGTCGCCTCGGCGGATGTGGAGGTGACCGCCGATCCGCTGCTGGATGAAAGCCTGGTGGTCGGCAGCGTGTTCGATGACCGCAATGGCAACGGCGTGCAGGATGCGGGTGAGCGCGGGATTCCAGGCGTCCGCGTGGCGGCGGTGGAAGGCCTGCTGATGGAAACCGATGCCTTCGGGCGTTACCACCTCGTGGGTATCCAGGGCGGAGCAGCGCGTGGCCGCAACTTCATCCTGAAGGTCGATGCCTCCACGCTGCCCTCGGGAACCCGCTTCACCACGCCCAATCCGCTGGTCCGCCGCATCACCCCCGGATTGCCTGCGCGCTTCGACTTCGGCGTGGTGCTGCCGGAAGGTGGACTGCATGCGGGTGGCGCGGTCACCGCCGGGCCGGTGGAGATCGAGCTCGGGGAAGGGCTGTTCGTGACCGGCGGGACGGCCTTGGTGCCCGACCACGGCGTGGTGCTGGAGAAAGCGGCCGCGGCCGTCGAACGCGCGCGTGGTGGACGGCTGCTGTTGACGGCATCGCCGCAAGAGGACGGCCGCGCGCTGCAGAGGGCGGCCGTCCTCGCCGCCGCGCTGCGGACGCGGCTGACACCCGCTGTCGCGGCCGCCACACGCATCGATGTGGTGTCCGGCAAGGACGAGCAGGTGCTGCACAACGTCCGCGTGGATGATCCGCGCGGCGCCGGTGGTCCAGGTGAGGAGGGGCGCTGACATGGACACGAAGATGTTTCGCGGGAACGCATGCCGACTGTTGCTGCTCGCTGGCAGTGTGCTGATGGGGTTGCCGCTGCAGGTATCCGCACAGCCAGCGGCGGCAGCGCGGGCGGCCAGTGCACCGCCGCAGTGCGACGGTGATACCTGCCATGCCGGCGAGGCCATGCTGCTGCACATCCGCAGTGCCGGACCGTCGGCGCCTTCGTCCATGGCCGGCACGCGTGACCCGTTGCCACCGGCCAGGCCCGACGGTGCATCGCAGGCCGGGGGTTTCATGGCCGAACTGCCCAACGGCGGCGTGGTGTGGGCCACCGAAGACCCGAGCATGGTGCCGCCAAGCCTCAGCGTACAGGCTGCGGCCACGGTGCCGCTGGAAAATGGCCGGATCGTGCGTCCGTTGCGCTTCCACAGCTACAACAACTACGCGGCCTTCATTGAAACGCTGGAGGTCACGCTTTACCGCGGCAGCGATACCGACCTGGTCACGCCGCTGGCCCGCATCACCCTGCCCACCGGCTACGTGGCCGACGCCGAATGGGATGGCAGCGTGCCAGAGCAGGTGAAGCTGCGCACCGGTGATGATCTGATCTACGTTGCCCGTGCCTACGGCGCCGGGGGCGCGTTCGACGAGACCCACGTGCAGCGCATCCAGCTGGTGACACCGGCCGATTTCGACCGTGGCCTGCAGGTGGTGCGCGAGACCGTACAGAAGACCCTGGGCCAGGCACTTGAGGGGGCCAACGCGCAGGACCTGCAGATCAGCACGTCGGTGTACGGCCAGAGCATGCTCCGGCTGCAGAACATTCCCATCCACGGTTCGCGCGTGCGGGTGTATGGCCGGGGCCTGGCGCCGAACAGCCGGGTGACGATCAACGGGCAGAGTTTCCCGGTGGATCTGGAGCAGAAGTTCGCCGCCGAGTTCCTGGAGCCGGTGGGTGAGCATCGCTATGACGTCCAGGTGGAATCGCGCGATGCACCAGCCGCACAGCGGCAGCTCGACGTGGCGGTCACGGGGCGTTACCTGTTCGCGGTGGGCATCGCCGATGTCACGCTGTCCAGCAACAGTGCCAGCGGCAATGTGCAGCCGCTCGCACTCGACGACCGCGATGATGACAGCTTCCTCAGCGAGGGCCGGCTGGCGTTTTACCTCAAGGGAAAAATGCGTGGTAAATACCTGCTGACCGCGCAGGCCGATACCCAGGACCGTGAACTCTCCAACCTGTTCCGCGATTTCTGGGAAGCCGATCCGCAGGATGTGTTCCGCCGCCTTGACCCTGACCTGTACTACCCCGTGTACGGCGATGACTCCCTCACCTGGCGCGATGTGGACACGCAGGGCCGCCTGTACCTGCGGGTGGACTGGGACCAGAGCCAGGCGTTGTGGGGCAATTACGCCACCGGTATCACCGGCACCGAATACGGGCAGTACGTGCGCTCGCTGTACGGTGGTGCGTTGAACTGGCGCTCGCTGGACGCCACGCCGTTGGGAGAGGCGCGTTCGCAGCTGAAGGTGTTCGGTTCGGAAGCCCAGTCCGCTCCCGGGCACAGCGAATTCCTCGGCACCGGCGGCAGCCTGTATTACCTGCGCCACACCGATGTACTGCCCGGCTCGGAGCAGGTGGTACTGGAAGTGCGCGACCGCACCACGGGGCGCACCGAAACGCGCACGACGCTGCAGGAGGGCGTGGATTACGAGATCGACAACCTGCAGGGCCGCCTGATCCTGACCCGCCCCCTGGCCATGCTCACCCGCGAGAACGTCCGCAGCATCACCCGCGACATGCCACTGGATGGTTACGACCAGCTGCTGCTGGTGGACTACGAGTACGTGCCGCTCGGCTTCAGCAGCGACGACGTCACGCTCGGTGCGCGCGGCCGGCAGTGGCTGGGCGACCACGTGGCCGTGGGTGGCACGTGGGTGGAAGAAAACCGCAGCGGGGAGAACTACACGCTCAAAGGCGCGGACCTGACCCTGCAGGCCGGGCGCGGCACCTACGTGAAGGTGGAGCACACGCAGACCGATGCAACCGCAGCGCCGGTGTTCTTCTCGGACAACGGCGGTCTCAGTTTCATCCGGCGCAACCCGTACGAAGGGCGGCGTTCCGGCAGCGCAACGGCCGTGGAGGCCCGGGCCAACCTGCGTGAACTGGGCTGGACGGAACAGGACTGGAGCGTGGGCGCTTGGTGGCGCGACGTGGATGCCGGCTTCTCGGTGGCGCGGCGCGATACCGGTGCGGCGATCAAGGAATACGGCGCGGAGTTCCTGGGCTATTTCACCGACGACCTGAGCCTGTATGGCCGGCACAGCCGCACCGAACAGGGCGCGTTGGCGCTGGAACAGACCCAGCTGACCGGAGAATGGCGGCTCGGCAACGATGGGCAGTTCAGCGCCGAGCTGCGCCGCGTCCGCGAAGAGCAGAGCCTGCAGACGGTCCAGGCGCTGCTGGCCGCGCTTGGGTACCGGCAGCGCTTCGGCGCCTCGTGGGAGCTGTATGGCACCGGCCAGGTGACCGTGGACGACGATGGTGGCGCTTACGAGAACAACGACCTGCTGACGCTCGGCGCACGCTACCTGTTCGGTGACCGCAGCAGTGTGGGGGCCGAGGTCAGCGGCGGCAGCCGTGGCCATGGCGGCAAGGTTGACGCCGAATACCGCATGGCGCCGGATCACAGCCTGTACGGTGCCTACAGCTACAGCAGCGACCGCACCGGCACCGATCCGCTGTTCGATACCGGCCTGCAGAGTGGCTGGACGCTGGGCCAGCGCTGGCGCGTGAGCAACCAGGTCAATGTCTACAACGAAAGCCAGTACCTGAAGGATCGCCGCCAGGACAGCGCCGGCCTGGTGCACACTTTCGGCATGGATTTCTATCCCGCGCAGGGCTGGAACCTGGGCTTCACGGTGATGGATGGCGAGCTGGAATCCAGGCTCGGCCGCATCGACCGTCGTGCCTACAGCGTGAGTGGCGGGCGCACCGATGCGGCGACCCAATGGAGCAGCAAGCTGGAGTACCGGCACGATTCCGGTGCCGAGCAGCGCGAGCAGTGGGTCACCACCAACCGTCTGCTGTATCGGGTCAACGAAGACTGGCGCGTGGCGGTAAGGGCCAACTACGCCGACACCCGCGACCGCATCAATCCACTGGCCGATGCCAGGCTGGTGGAGACCAACATGGGCTTTGCGTGGCGACCGCATGACAGCACGCGCTGGGCTGCCTTCGGCAAGTTCACCTATCTCTATGACGTGGCGTCGCTGGGGCAGGAAGGCGGCAACCTGTATGACCAGCGCTCGCAGGTGGTCTCGCTGGAGGGCATCCGCCAGCTCACCGACCGCTGGGAGGTCGCCGGCAAGCTCGCCTCGCGCTGGGGCGATTACCGTACGGGCCGGGGCGAAGGCGCCTGGCTGGACAGCCGCGCGGACTTCGCGGCGCTGCAGCTGCGCTATCGCCTGTTCGAGAAATGGGAAGGGCTGGCCGAACACCGCTGGTTGAAAGTGCGCGACGGCGGCGTGCGGAAAGGTTGGCTGCTTGGCGTGGACCGCAGGATCGGAGACAACTTCAAGGTCGGTGCGGGCTACAACTTCACCGGGTTCAGCGACAACCTGACCGAACTGAAGTACGACCAGAAGGGATTCTTCGTGAATCTGGCGGGCTACTACTGACCGCTCATGGGGAGGGCGCTGAACGTCGGCCAACGCCTTCGGGCTGAACAGGGCAGTCCACCTGGTCGTTCAGCTGCCCGTGACGTCCAAAACGCCTTGGATAGATCCCAAGCAGTTGATTCATATAGAAAAAACAGATCCGAAGGGCGGGCTCGCCATTGTCATCATGAGGGCGTAGGGTAGTGGGGTAGTTACCGCCATCGTTCTACCACCGGAACGCTGGAACTTTTTCAAGCTTTAGCAGTCCAAGTATCAGACTGCTAAGATGGGACCTATGAGCCAGATGACCTCTACTGCCCTTGTGGCAAACAATCTTCCGATTCCCAGTGCGCTCGGTTCGCTGGACGCCTACATCGGTGCCGTGCACCAGATCCCGGTGCTGACGGTCGATGAAGAGCAGGACCTGGCACGTCGCTTCCGTGATCAGAACGAACTCGATGCGGCGCGCGAGCTGGTGCATTCCCACCTGCGCTTCGTGGTGCACGTGGCCCGTGGTTACAACGGCTACGGGCTGGCGCTGGGCGACCTCATCCAGGAAGGCAATATCGGCCTGATGAAGGCCGTCAAGCGCTTCGACCCGGACATGGGCGTGCGGCTGGTGTCCTTCGCCGTGCACTGGATCCGTGCCGAGATGCACGAGTTCATCCTGAAGAACTGGCGCATCGTGAAGGTCGCCACGACCAAGGCGCAGCGCAAGCTGTTCTTCAACCTGCGCCGCTCGAAGAAGCGCCTGGGCTGGATGAACGCGGCCGAAGTCACTGCGGTGGCCAACGACCTCAATGTCTCCGAGCGCGAAGTGCTGGAGATGGAGTCGCGTCTGTCCGGTCGCGACGTCGGCTTCGATGCGCCCAGTGACGAGGACGATGACCATGCACCGCCGTCGCCGGCAGCGTACCTGATGTCCAGCGATGAAGATCCGTCGGCCGCTTACGAGCGCATGGACAGCGAAGACAACCAGCTGCAGCTGCTGCGCGAGGGCCTTGCCGAACTGGATGCGCGCTCGCGTGACATCATCGCCCGCCGCTGGCTGGACGCTGACAGCAAGGTGACGCTGCAGGAACTGGCGGACGAGTACGGCGTTTCTGCCGAACGCATCCGCCAGGTCGAAGCGAACGCGCTGAAGAAGATGAAGGCGCTCTTTACTGCCTGAGCGCAGCCTGCGTCGTAGAAGAAGGCCCCGCAGTGCGGGGCCTTTTTCGTTGCCTCAGGAGCAGGTCGGCGTCAATGCGGCTCGCGCGCGATCGCACGCCAGCCGATGTCGGTGCGGTGGAACGCGTTGGCCCACGTCACTGCCGCCACGCCTGCATAGGCATTGGCCTGCGCCTCGCCCACGCTCCCGCCCAGCGCCGCCACGCACAGCACGCGGCCGCCGGCGCTGACCACGTTGCCCTGCTCATCCAGCGCCGTACCGGCATGGAACACCTTGGCCGTCGACGGCACGGCGTCCAGCCCCGAAATCACATCGCCGGTGATGGCTGCCTCAGGGTAGGGCCGGGCTGCAAGCACCACGCCGAGCGAGGGACGTGCGTCCCACTGCGCCTGCACCTGGTCCAGCCGCCCATCGATGGCCGCCTGCACCAGATCCAGCAGGTCCGACTGCAGGCGCAGCATGACCGGCTGCGTTTCCGGATCACCGAATCGCACGTTGAACTCGATGACCTTCGGGGCGCCGCTGGCATCGATCATCAGGCCCGCGTAGAGGAATCCGGTGAACGGAATGCCGTCGGCGATCATGCCCCGCACGGTCGGCTCGACCACTTCGCGCATGACCCGTGCGTGCACCTCCGGCGTCACTACCGGTGCCGGCGAATAGGCGCCCATACCGCCGGTGTTGGGGCCGGTATCACCATCACCCACGCGCTTGTGGTCCTGCGAGGTGGCCATCGGCAGTGCGTGCGTGCCATCGACCATGGAGATGAAACTGGCTTCCTCGCCTTCGAGGAATTCCTCGATCACCACCCGCGCACCGGCATCGCCGAACGCGTTGCCCGAGAGCATGTCACGCACGGCCGCCTCGGCCTCTTCCAGCGACATCGCCACGATCACGCCCTTGCCGGCCGCCAGGCCATCGGCCTTGACCACGATCGGCGCGCCTTTCTCGCGCACATAGGCCAGCGCCGGCTCGACCTCCGTATGCACTGCGTAGAACGCGGTGGGAATGGCGTGGCGGGCGAGGAAGTCCTTCGCGTAGGCCTTGCTGCCTTCCAGCTGCGCGGCGGCCGCGGTGGGTCCGAAGATGCGCAGGCCCGCCGCGCGGAAACGGTCCACCACGCCGGCCACCAGCGGCACTTCCGGCCCCACCACGGTCACGGCGATGGCTTCGCGCTGTGCCAGTGCGAGCAGCCCGTCGAGGTCATCCACCTTGACCGGTACGTTGCGGCACCTGGGCTCGGTGGCGGTACCTGCATTGCCGGGGGCGACCAGCACTTCGCTGACCTGCGGCGACTGGGCGAGCTTCCAGGCCAGGGCGTGTTCGCGGCCGCCGGAGCCGATGACAAGGATCTTCATGGGACAGGTTTCTCGGATGCTTGAAAGAAAAGCCGGGCAGGGCCCGGCTTCGTCATGCGGTTCAGTGGCGGAAGTGGCGCACGCCGGTGAACACCATCGCCAGGCCGTGTTCGTCGGCCGCGGCGATCACCTCGTTGTCGCGCATCGAACCGCCCGGCTGGATCACCGCCTTGATACCGGCGCCGGCGGCCGCGTCGATGCCATCGCGGAACGGGAAGAAAGCATCGGAGGCCATCACCGAGCCTTCCACCACCAGGTTCGCGTCGGCGGCCTTGATGCCGGCGATGCGCGCCGAGTAGACGCGGCTCATCTGGCCGGCACCGACGCCGATGGTGCGGTTGTCTTTGGCATAGACGATGGCGTTGGACTTCACGAACTTGGCCACCTTCCAGGCGAACAGCAGGTCGTTGAACTGCGCTTCGGTCGGCGCGACCTGGCTGACCACGGTCAATCCGGCACGGGTCATGCCGCGGTTGTCCGAAGACTGCAGCAGCAGGCCCGAGCCCACGCGCTTGGTGTCGTAGTTGTTCAGGCCGGCCCCGTGCGGGATGCGCAGCACGCGCACATTGGCCTTTTTCTGCGCGTATTCGAGCGCGTCCGGAGCGTACTCCGGTGCGATCAGCACCTCGACGAACTGGCGGTCCAGGATCGCCTGCGTGGTAGGCAGGTCCAGCGGTACGTTGAAGGCGATGATGCCGCCGAACGCGCTGGTCGGATCGGTCGCATAGGCCAGTTCGTAGGCATCGCCGGTACCGGCGCCCACGGCCACGCCGCACGGATTGGCGTGCTTGACGATCACGCAGGCCGGCGCGTCGAACTGGCGCACGCACTCCCACGCGGCGTCCGCATCGGCGAGATTGTTGTAGCTCAGCGCCTTGCCCTGCAGCTGCTGGAACGTGGCCAGCGTGCCGGGCACCGGGTACAGATCACGGTAGAAGGCGCCGCTCTGGTGCGGATTCTCGCCGTAGCGCAGGTCCATCACCTTCACGAAGGTGGAGTTCATCTGCGCCGGGTACTCGCTGCGCACCGGCACGGCGGTTTCGCGCGAAGCGACGGCGGACAGGTAGTTGCTGATCGCGGCATCGTACTGGGCGACGCGGTTGAACGCGGCCACCGACAACGCAAAGCGCCGTGCCGCCGAGAGCTGGCCCTGATTGGCGTCCAGTTCGGCCAGCAGGTCCGCATACTGCGAAGGATCGGTCGCCACGGCCACGCGGGCGAAGTTCTTGGCCGCCGAACGCAGCATCGCCGGGCCACCGATATCGATGTTCTCCACGGCATCTTCCAGCACGCAGTCAGCCTGGGCGGTGACGGATTCGAACGGGTACAGATTGAGCACCAGCAGGTCGATGGCCGCTATGCCATGCTCGGCCATCACCGCATCGTCGGTGCCCGCACGGCCCAGCAGGCCGCCATGCACCTTCGGATGCAGCGTCTTGACCCGGCCATCCATCATTTCCGGGAAGCCGGTAACGTCAGCCACGTCCTGCACGGCCAGGCCCGCTTCGCGCAGTGCCTTGGCGGTGCCGCCGGTGGACAGCAGCGCCACGCCGCGCGCGGACAGGGCAGTGGCCAGCTCGATCAGGCCGGTCTTGTCGGAAACGGAAAGCAGGGCCCGACGGACGGGCAGCAGGTCAGCACTCATGGGAACAGGGCAACGGCAGCAGACGGGGCCGATAGTGTAGGCGCTCGCGCCGCAATCTGCCGCGTGCCACGGCGACCGTGGCACCGCCGCCGGCCGCGCCGATCAGGCGCTGATGCCGTATTCCTTGAGCTTCTTGCGCAGGGTGGCGCGGTGGATGCCCAGCATCGCCGCCGCGCGGCTCTGGTTGCCTTCGCAGTGGTTGAGCACTTCCACGAACAGCGGAATCTCCATCTCGCGCAGCACGATCTCGTACACATCGTCCGCATCACAGCCATCGAGGTCGCGCAGGTAGCGGCGGACGGACTGGGCGACATGTTCGCGGAGCGGCGGCCGCGAAGCGCCACGACTGGCGTCAGGACGAGAGAGCACTGCGTTCAAGGGAGATCCCGATCAGGTGGCCGGCGCGAATGCGCCCGGGCGATGAAGGTGGAGTGGGCCAGTCTAGCGCGAGCCGGGCCGGCCTGCACGGCGCGGCGGGGCGGCCGGCTCAGAGGAAATCAAAGGTGAAGGCCACGGTGGACGCCGCCGGCTCACGTACCTGGAAGGCCAGTTGGGCACTCTGGCCGGGCTCCAGATGGCCGGTGCCGTCCATGCCTTGCGGCAGGTACTGGCGGGGACTGAAGACGCCGCTTCCGATCACCCGCCCGTCGGCATCGGACAGGGTCAGCCGGAGCGCCGGCCACGCCTGTGCCCAGCGCGCGTCGTTGCGGATGGCGGCCTGCACCTGCAGGGTGCCGCTCTGGCCGGGGACGGGGCGGATCTCGCGGCTGATCATGGTGTAGGCGGCGGGCTCGTGCCAGGGCGGCAGCGTGCAGCGCAGCACGCCGCAGAGGCCCGCGATCCACGGCCGCGTGGCGGCATCGGCGGCCAGCCGCTCGCGGTCGGCCACGGCGATCTGCAGCAGCAGCAGCGCCATCAGCCCCGCGATGACGCCCCACTGCCAACGCGGCACCGGCGCTGACGGCGCCGGTGCACGCAGGAACACCGGCTCGGTGGCGGACGCCGGTGGCGGCTCGGGGATCGGCGTGGCGGCCGCGCCAGTGAGCGGGACGTGCTCGTCTTCCGGGGGCGCCTGCAGGGGCTCGACGGACCTCGCAGCGGGGTCCGCGGCCACGGCTGCGCCGGCGTCCGCGCCATCATGCGCCGCCGGAGGCGCGGTGATGTCGCCAGCCACGGTCCGCCCCTCGGCCGGCGCATCGGGCGGTGCGGCGCGCAGGAAGGTGGCCAGGGGGCGGCGGGGTGGGTTCGGCTCGGACATGTCGGCAGCGGGCTCGGGTCGAGCCCTATTCAAGCACGTTCACCCGGATCAGGCGCGGCGGACGCCGGTGATGCGCATCCAGTCACCGTCCTGTTCGGCCTGCAGGTCATCGAACCACGCACCGTAGCGGTGCAGGAGCTCGCCTTCCTGGCCCTGCAGGATGCCCGACAGGGCGATGCGGCCACCGGCCGCCACGCGCGCCGCCAGCAGGTCGGCGAGGGCGTCCAGCGCCGAGGCGAGGATGTTGGCGACCACGATGGGGTAGGTGGCGGCCGGTTCGTCCTGTGGCAGGAACACCTGCATGCGTGCCTGCTCGCCGTTGCGCTCGGCATTGTCCGCAGTGGCGATCAGCGCCTGCGGATCGTTGTCCACGCCGATGGCCCGCGCCGCGCCGAGCTTCAGCGCGGCCAGCGCCAGGATGCCCGAACCGCAGCCGAAATCGAGCACGGTCTGGTCCTGCAGGCGCCCCTCGGCGGCCAGCCCATCCAGCCAGCGCAGGCACAGGGCCGTGGTGGGGTGGGTGCCCGAGCCGAACGCCAGGCCCGGATCAAGCCGCACGATCGCCGCGTCGGCCGCCTGCGCGGCCTCGGGAAGCGCGTGGTTCCACGGCACGATCCAGGTGCGTTCGCCGAAGGCCATGGGCTGGAACTGGTCCAGCCAGGCACGCTCCCAATCCTCGTCCTGCACGGCACGGAAGCTCGCGGTGGACCAGTCCAGGCCGCCGTCGAAGGCCTCCAGCGCGGCCAGCAGCACCAGCCCATCGGTCTCGGCGGGGAACAGCGCGCTCAGCACCAGGGTGTCCCACAGCGGGGTCTCGCCCACACCGGGTTCGAGGATGGCCTGCTCGTTGCTGGTGTCGGCCTCGGCATCGAGCATCGTGACCGCCAGAGCGCCCACGTCTTCCAGGGCGTTCTCGTAACGGGGCTGGGTGGCTTCGGTGCAGCGCAGGGTGAGTTCCAGGAACGGCATGGTCGCAGCAGGCTCGGTCGGCGAAAGCGAGCATGCTAGACGATGCCCGCCATCGAGGCACGAATCTCTGGCGGCGATGAGATGCAGCCGGTGCCCGCTGTCATCCTTTGCCTGTTGATAGACTAGGGCATCTCTTCCGTTGCCGACGTCAGCCATGGCCTTCGCGCCTGCGGTGAAAACCTGGTTGCTGGTCGTGCCTGCCGTGGCGCTGCTCGGCCTGGCCGGACTGCGCGTGGGCGAGCGTCTGGCGCAAGGCGCCGGACCGTCGGAAACATTCGCGGCCAGCGGCGCGCAGGGGGATGCGCCGATGGCACTGGGACCGCTGGCGATGGCGTCGTCGAACGGGCCAGGCAGCCGCCGCGAGCCTGGGCGCATGCTGCCCTCGGGGCTGCCCCTGGACCTGCGCGCCGACCTTGAAGGTGATACCGATCTGCATGCCTTGGCGCAGCGCCTGCGTGTGCAGGCCGATGCCGGCAACGTGGAGGCCCGCTGGGTGCTCAGCCGGGTCTACGATTACTGCAGCCCCTACGCCAACGATGCAGGTGGCTACCAGCGCGACAGCGCGGCGTTGGCCACGCTCGGTTCCGGGGGAGCGTCGGCCATGGTGGCGGCGCGTTCGCGCGTGGCCGACCGCTGCGCAGGCTTCGTGCCCAGCGACAACCTCGGCCATGCGCTGGTGTTCACCCAGCGGCGCCAGGCGGCGCTGGGCGGCAACCTCGCCGCCGAAGCGTCCCTGATGGCCGATGGCCAGCCGCTGGAGGAGGGCGACGACTATCGGCGCAGCCTGGTGCAGCGTGTGCGTGCCTCGCGCGATCCGGAAGCGTTCATGGCACTGGCCCCGGCAATGGGGCTGCGTGCGGCTGGCGATCAGGCGTTGGTCGGCCTGGTGGCGGGCGAGGCGCTGAGTGAGTTGGCGTGGCGCGTGGCCGCCTGCGATCTGGGCATGGCCTGCGGGCCGGGCAGCGTGCTGATGAACAGTTACTGTGCCAACGGCGGCATCTGCAGCCAGGATGCCGGCCAGGGATTCACCGATTTTGTGTACGACGCTGCGGTATCGCGGCAGGGTGCTGAGAAAATGACCGAGTGGGTTGAGCAACTGACAGGAAAGAGGACTGATCGATGAAGTACCGTCGATTGCTGCATGGCGCGAAGTTCTGGTTCTGGGTGGCGCTGTTTTTCGCCTATTCCGCGGGTGCCGTCGGCCTGTTGATGGTCGACACGCAGGAGGACCGTTACCGGTTGCTCTCCAAGGTGGAACTCACCCGCGTGCAGTCCGCACACGAGACGCGTGCGGCGGGCGCCAGCCAGGTGGCTGCGGTGTACCGGGCGACCAGTGGCCTGCCGTTTTCTTCGATGCCGGCCGGCAGCACCTTCCAGGTGGTCTGGCCGGACGGCTCCACCGAAACGATGGTGATCGTGGACCCCAGTTCACCCAACGGCGTACGCCCGGTGCCAGGCAGCCAGATTCCCGCCGCGGACTGACGGCTTCACGATCGGCTCCACGAATGAACGAACGCCGGGCCCAAGGGCCCGGCGTTTTGGTTTCCATCCCGATGCAGGCGGGCTGCGATCAGGTCAGGGCGATCGACTTCGTCTTGCGCTCGGCCAGCCGCTTTTCCAGGTAATGGATGTTCTGTCCACCGGCCTGGAAGCCCTTGTCACGCATGATGCGCTGCTGCAGGGCCACGTTGGTCTTGATGCCGTCCACCACCATCTCGCTCAGTGCCACGCGCATGCGGGCAACGGCGGTCTCGCGGTCCGGTCCGTGCACGATCAGCTTGCCGATCATGGAGTCGTAGTTCGACGGAACGCGGTAGCCGGCGTAGATGTGCGTGTCCACGCGCACGCCGGGGCCGCCGGGTGCATGGAAGGCGGTGATCTGGCCGGGGCTGGGCACGAACGTTTCCGAATCTTCCGCGTTGATGCGGCATTCGATGGCGTGGCCGTTGAGCACGATGTCGCTCTGCTTGATCGACAGCTTCTGGCCAGCGGCGATCTTCAGCTGCTCCACCACCAGGTCGATGCCGGTCACCATCTCCGTCACCGGATGCTCCACCTGGATGCGGGTGTTCATTTCGATGAAGTAGAACTGGCCATTCTCGTAGAGGAACTCGAAGGTACCCGCACCGCGGTAGCCGATGCGGACGCAGGCCTCGGTGCAGACCTTGCCGATCTGCTCGCGCTGCTCGGCGCTGATGCCCGGTGCAGGTGCTTCCTCCACCACTTTCTGGTGGCGGCGCTGCATCGAGCAGTCACGCTCGCCCAGGTGGATCGCGTTGCCCTGGCCGTCAGCCAGTACCTGGATTTCCACGTGGCGCGGATTCTCCAGGAACTTCTCCATGTAGACCTCGCCATTGCCGAACGCGGCCTTGGCTTCGGTCTTGGTGGTCTCAATGGAGGTCTTGAGGGACGCTTCGGCATGCACCACGCGCATGCCACGGCCACCGCCGCCACCTGCGGCCTTGATGATGACCGGGTAACCGATCTCGCGGGCGATGCGGGTGTTGGCGACGATGTCATCGCCCAGCGGACCGCCCGAGCCGGGCACGCACGGCACGCCGGCGGCCTTCATGGCACGGATGGCTTCGACCTTGTCACCCATCATCCGGATGGTTTCGGCCTTCGGGCCGATGAACACGAAGCCGGACTGCTCCACGCGCTCGGCGAAGTCCGCGTTCTCGGACAGGAAGCCGTAGCCCGGGTGGATGGCCTGGGCGTCGGTGACTTCCGCCGCGGCGATCAGGGCGGGGATGTTGAGGTAGCTCTGCGGCGACGGGGCCGGGCCGATGCAGACCGACTCGTCGGCCATGGCCACGTGCTTGAGGTTGCGGTCGACCGTCGAATGGACGGCCACCGTGCGGATGCCCAGGGTGTGGCACGCGCGCAGGATGCGCAGCGCGATTTCCCCTCGGTTGGCGATGACGATTTTATCGAGCATGGTCTGCCCCTCAGCCGATCACGAAGAGCGGCTGATCGAACTCCACCGGCTGGCCGTTCTCGCCGAGGATGGCGACGATCGTGCCAGAGGCATCGGCTTCGATGGGGTTGAACATCTTCATGGCCTCGATGATCGCCAGGGTCTCGCCTTCCTTGACCTGCTGGCCAAGGGTGACGAAGGCTGGCTTGTCCGGTGAGGACGACGCATAGAACGTGCCGACCATGGGCGAACGCAGCACGTGGCCGTCCGGCAGGGCATTGGCCGGCTTGGCGCTGCCGCCGCCGGTGGAGGCTTCGGTGGGGGACTGCATCGGCATCGGAGCGGCTGGCGCGGCAGGGGCCGACGGCGAGGCCATCACCTGCGTCGGCGCCATCTGCGCGAAGGTACCTACCGGAGCGCGCGACAGGCGCACGGATTCTTCGCCTTCCTTGATTTCGATTTCGGCAAGGTTCGACTCTTCCAGCAGGTCGATCAGCTTCTTGATTTTGCGCAGATCCATGGGGGCCTCTTGAGGTTTGACTGTCTGGGTAACAACCGGCGCGGGCGCGCCCGTCGAGGGAATTCAGGCGTGGGACAACCGCCGCACGGCGGCGTCCATCGCATAACGGTAGCTGTCGGCGCCGAAACCACAGATGACGCCAACGGCCTTGTCACTGAAGTAGCTGTGCTGCCGGAACGGCTCGCGCGCATGCGGGTTGGAGAGATGGATCTCGATGAACGGCACGTCCACCGCCGCCAGCGCATCGCGCAGGGCCACGGAGGTGTGGGTGAAGGCCGCGGGATTGATCAGGATGAACGCGGTGCCATCGCCGCGCGAGGCCTGGATGCGCTCCACCAGCACGTGCTCGGCATTGGATTGCAGGCTCTCGGCGGTATGGCCGGCGGCGGCGGCCTGGGCCTGCAGGGCCTGGTCGATGGCGGCCAGCGTCGTATGGCCGTACACGCCCGGCTCGCGGGTGCCGAGCAGGTTGAGGTTGGGACCGTGCAGGACGAGCAGCTTTGCCATGGAGACCGCGCGACGGGAGAGGGCGGCAGTCTGGCGGATCATGTAATTGAAGTCCAGTTCGGCGAAGTTACGCGCGTTTCAATTGTCCGTTTGAAATCCATGCCTGTTCGGCGGTTGCCGGCGTGCCGCCAGCGCGTTGCCGCCGTGAGCGGCTGGCGGGTGGGGCAGGCCATGGAACAGATCCGGCACCGGATATGCTTGCCCGGGCACGATCTTCCTTCGACAGGCTGCGCCGCCATGATCACCCGAGCAGGCTCCCTTATCCGAAAGGCCATGCTGCTGGTCGTCGCCCTGCTGGTGGCGACAGGCTGCGCGCGGACCCGCCAGGAAACCGTGCTTGCCTCGGACACGCTGAAGGTGGTGGCGGTGACCCGCAGTACGCTGGACATCACCACCAGCGACTATCGCCACCACACGACCTACGATATCTACCTCGACGGCGAAAAACTCTCCGATGCAGGATTCTCGCGCCTGCTGCAGGCGCCGGAAACGGAGGGTGAGCGCTTCGTCCACAGCGATGCCATCGCGCTCGACACCCAGGCCGTCCTGCTGGCATCGCATGTCGGGGAGGGCGCGCGCTGCTGGACCACGCGGCTTTCCGTGCACGCGGGCAAGGCCGTGCTGGAGAAGATCGTCGAAGGCTCGGTGGACTGTTCACCCCGACCAGCACCCCGTGGCTGGCGGGTGCTGTATGACCAAGCGGACAATCTGTTGCTGGTCAGGGAGCAACCATTCCAGGTATATCCGATCACACGGTACTGGCAGGTGCTGTGGATCGAGGGCGATGTCGTGGCCCTGTACAACGACGAGCGCGACAGCGGGCAGCGGGTGGTGCGGCTCGTGCGGATCTCCACCGATTCCCCCCTCGCCGAGCTCAGGCTGCCCATGCAGCAGTACGCCGCGCCCGCACTGCTGCACGCCTCGCCGGGAGAGCGCAGGCAATGGCTGTTCGACAACTTCACCGTCGCCATGGCGGCGCCTTTCTCGATCGCCCTGCGTCCGGACAACCGGCTGCACACCATCACCCCGGAGGTCTGGGCGGCGTATCAGCAGATCGACCGGGAAAACCGGGACGCCGATGCCCGTGCGCGCGCTGCCGGGGACGCTTGGCACGCGGCGCAGCGCAAGGCGCTGATGGAAGCAGACGCCGCGCGCCCGACGAAGCAGGTGTCACCGTAGGCGGCCCCCGCCCAGGCGGACATCGTTCAGCACCGCAGACACGGGGGGCTGCAGCACTGTGGGAACGTGCACTCAGAACGTGGCCTGCACCGCCGCTTCCACCCGCGTGCCGGCCCACGTGCCGAAATCGCGCTCGGCTGCCGCGTCGGTGTCGTGCAGGGTAAGGCGCAGTTCGAAGGGGGCGGCGACGGCCCAGACCGCACCGAGCTGCAGGTGCGTGTAGTCGGCGTAGCCGCTGGTGCGGGCAAGCCGGTAGTGGCCAGCGGCGCCCTCCAGGCGGATTCGCTCGTTGAGCGGAACGCGCGCGCCGATCTGCGCATAGGTGCCCGTCGCGCCGCTGGCGAGGGCATCGTTGGCGTGCGCGATCTGGACCCAGTACCGCTCACGCCAGGTCAGCGTGGCCGAGACCTCCGTCCAATCCAGGTCGGCGGCGGCGGAAGGGTAGAGGTAGCGTGTCACGCTCAGGTCCAGCGCGGCATCGGCGGTCAGCGCGCCCGACCACCCGGCGGTCAGGTCGATCTCGGTGGAGGCACGCGTCTGCGGTGCGAATTCAACGCTCGAGCCCCACGCCTGGGCATAGAAACCGTGCGTGCCGGCGACCTTCAGGCCGGCCTGCACGGCCGGGTCTTCGTTGCTCTGGCTGGTGCCGCGCCAGACATAATCGGAGGTCAAGGCGCTGGAGCCGGTGACCTCGGCGGCCGAGGCCCCGCCACTGCACAGGGCGGACAGGGCGATCGGCAGCGCGAGATGGCGTGCAGTGGAAGCGATACGGGTCATTGCAGGCGTCCTGGCGGAAACCGTCCGCCGGTCCGCGAATTCTCGAGGTGCGCGCCGTAAAGTCGCCATGCCGGTGGCGGCGGCGGCGAGTACACAACGCATAAAAAAGCGTTCGCGGCCAAGCGCCGTCGTGAGGGGCCAGTGCACGGGCATCGCCGCGCGTGCACGGGGCGTCCACGCGCCATCGCGCAGAACAGGGGACTGCCTGGCGTGTTCGATGCGCCACCGGCGCCTTTCCATCCAGGACGTCACCGATGCGCTCTACCCCGGACACCGCCCGCCCTTCCGTTTTCGACGCCGTGGTCGTCGGCGGCAGCTTTGCTGGAATGTCGGCAGCACTGCAGCTGGCGCGGGCCTGCCGGACCGTGGCGGTGATCGATGCCGGACGGCCACGCAATCGGGCCGCCGAGGTGGCGCATGGCTGCCTGGGGTGGGACGGGGCGCCTCCCGGCGATCTGCTGGCAACCGGCCGTAGGCAGCTGCTCGCCTATGAGCGCGTGCAGTGGATCGAGGACCAGGCACGTTCGGCAGAGGGCTCGGAGGGCGAGGGGTTCACCCTCACCTGCGCCTCGGGTGGGGTGGTGAGGGGCAAGCGCGTGATCCTCGCCCACGGGGTGACCGATCACCTGCCTGACGTGCCCGGGCTGGCCGAGCGCTGGGGACGTTCGGTGCTGCATTGCCCGTACTGCCACGGGTATGAGATCTGCGGGGGCGAGCTCGGCTTCCTGGTGCGGCCGGGCGAGGATGCTTTGGAACACGCGACAGCGCTGTCGCAGTGGGGGCGCGTCACCCTGCTGCATCGCGGCGACGGTGCAGACGCGGCGTGGGCCGGCCTCAGCGACGCGCTTGCGGCGTTGGGCACGACCCTGGAACGCAGTGCCCTGCTGGGTGTGAGCGGGCATGCGACCGCCGAGCTGGCCGATGGCCGCGCGTTGCCGCTGCAGGCGCTGTTCCTGCATCCCGAAGCCACCCTGTCCTCGCCGATCGCCAGGCAGCTGGGCTGTGGCGCTGAGAACGCCGGATGCATCACCACCGATTCCTCCAAGCAGACCACGGTGCCGGGCGTGTTCGCCTGCGGCGATGCGGCGCGCTTTGCAGGCAACATCGCGCTGGCCATCGGCGAAGGCGCACTGGCGGGGGTGGCCACGCACCGTTCGCTGCTTGGACTGTTGGCTTGAGCCTGCCGCGTTCGCTTGGCCGTCACGGCGTTCTCGCCCGCCGCCCATGTCCCCAACGCTACGGTGGAGGCCCGCACGATGATCGACGGAGTCACTCATGACTGAGCACAAGGACCACCTTCTCGACTGGCTGCGCGACGCTCACGCGATGGAGCAGCAGGCCGAGACGATGCTCAAGGGGCAGGCCTCGCGCATCGAGCATTATCCGGTGCTCAAGGCCCGCATCGAGCAGCACATCGACGAGACCATCGGCCAGCGTACGCTGCTCGAAGGCTGCATCAAGCGCCTGGGCGGATCACCCTCCGCGTTCAAGGACGTGATGGGAAAGATGGCGGCGCTGGGCCAGGCAGTCGGCGGCATGACCGCCTCCGACGAGATCGTGAAGGGCGCGATGGCCGGTTATGTCTTCGAGCATTTCGAGATCGCGTCCTACACCGCCCTGATCGCGGCGGCGAAGACCGCCGGGGATGCAGAAACCGCACGCGTGTGCGAGCAGATTCTCGTACAGGAGGAAGCCATGGCCGATTGGCTGGCCGCGCACCTGCCCGACATCACCGAAGAGTTCATGGTGCGCGACGCCACGCCCGGCGTGGAAGCGAAAAAGTAACACCTGCCGGGGCGCCTCCGCGCCCCGGGACCTTGCAGGGGCCACGGGCCCGGGAGCGTTTGCAATGAGCGATGACAAGCAGCAAAGCGGTCGTCCGGACCGTGACCGCATCAACGTGAATGAAGATTACGAACTGCAGTACTGGACCAGGACGCTTGGCGTGTCCGCCGACGTGCTGCGAAAAGCCGTTGCCGCCGTAGGACCGACCTCAGCGGCGGTGCGCAGGCATCTGGGCAAGTAACCGGCCCGCTGCCGGGACGGGCGCGCGGCCGGCAGGCGTGCTTCACGCGCTCCCCCGGCGGGTCATGGCAGCGTGGGACGTCTCTTCTGATGCTCCCGAGAATCCGCCATGTCATCCACTCCCGTCTATACCGTGCGCCGGCCGATCCATCCGGTGCACGCCGCCGCACTGGGCGGTGTCCTGCCGCTCTTCCTGTGCGCGCTCCTTTCGGATTACGCGTTCTACACCACCTATGAAATCCAGTGGGCCAACTTCGCGTCGTGGCTGCTGGTCGCCGCCATGGTGATGACCACCCTGGCGCTGATCGCAGCGCTGATCGGTCAGGCGCGCCGCAGCCGACGCCTCCCTTACACGCTGATCCTGGGCGCGATCTGGGTACTGGGCTTCATCGACAATCTTCAGCATGCGCGCGACAACTTCGCCGTGATGCCCGCTGGCCTGTGGCTGTCGGTGCTGCTGACCCTTCTCGCGCTGGTCGCAACGGTGATCGGTTTTGCCAGCCTGCGTACCGCCGGAGACATTCGATGAACCGCCCTGTCCGCACCACCCTCGTGGTTTCCACTCTTGCGCTGGCCCTGGCGGCCTGTGGCAAAGCACCCGACCTGGCCCAGCATGGCAATGTGCCCAATCTTCCCGAACCCGAACGGGGCCTGCTGCCAAGCATGGTCATCGCCAAGCCGGACAGCTGGGGCGACCAGGTGCCGACCGTGCCGCAGGGCTACAAGGTTTCGGCGATCGCCACCGACCTGGCGATCCCGCGGCAGATGCTGGTGCTGCCCAACGGGGACATCCTGGTGGCCGAGGGACGCGGCGGCAATGCGCCCAAGCTCAAGCCCAAGGACATCATCGCCGCGCCGATCAAGGCCAAGGGCAATACCAAGGTCAAGAGTGGCAACCGCTTGACCCTGCTGCGCGATGGCGACGGTGACGGCGTCTATGAAATCAAGACCGTCTTCGCTGAGAACCTCAATGCGCCCTACGGCCTGGCGATGATCGGCAACACGCTGTACGTGGCCAACCAGGATGAGGTGGTAGCCTTCGATTACCAGCCGGGCCAGACCCGTGCCAGTGGCGAGCCGCGCGTGCTCACCGCGCTGCCTTCGGCGATCAACCACCATTGGACCAAGGCGATGACCGCCAGTGCAGACGGCCGCTTCCTCTATGTGGGTATCGGGTCCAACAGCAATGTCGGCGAGCGCGGGCTGGACGTGGAGGTCGACCGTGCCCGTATATGGCAGATCGACGCGCAGACCGGCGCGCACAAGGATTACGCGACCGGCATCCGCAACCCCACCGCGCTGGCGATCCAGCCCGGCACCGGCACGCTGTGGTCGGTGGTGAACGAGCGCGATGAGATCGGCCCGAACCTGGTGCCCGATTACCTCACCTCGGTGCAGGAGGGTGGCTTCTACGGCTGGCCGTGGAGTTACTGGGGCAAGACCGTGGACAACCGCGTGATGCCGCACAACAAGGAAAAGGTGGCCAAGGCCCTGGCACCCGACTATGCGCTGGGTTCGCACGTGGCCGCGCTGGGCGTGAGTTTCTCCGGGCCGGCCATGGGCGCGCAGTTCGCCGACGGTGCCTTCGTGGGCATGCATGGCAGCTGGAACCGCAATCCGCCGGTGGGCTACAAGGTGGTCTTCGTGCCGTTCCAGAATGGTCGTCCGGCCGGAGCACCGATCGACTTCGTCACCGGTTTCCGCACCGACAAGGACCAGACCCGCGGCCGCCCGGTTGGCGTTGCCGTGGATCCGCGCGGCGCGCTGCTGGTGGCCGATGACCTGGCCAATACCATCTGGCGCGTGGTGCCGACCACCCCGGTCCCGCCGGCGGCGCCCGCGCAACCTGCGGCTGCAGACCCGGCAGCGGCGGGCGCAGCGCCCACCCCGGCGCCGGCGGGCTGAACCGGGTGCCGCGGGTCGGACCGGCCCGCGGCATTCATCCAGGTGCATCTGAAAAGCATTTCCGTGGGCATCGCTTTGCTGTAGAACCTGTCAAGCAGTCTTCACGCAATGCATGTGAAAGTGAACGTCATACCTGATGGGGTCAGCGCAATGATTGAGGCCGCGAGCATTCGTTGGCTGCACGGCAGTGGTGAACCGGGATCGAGCCCACTGCGGCCCGCCAGTACCTGCCCTGCACCTGGAGCCATCGTCGCGCTTGTGCAGGAGCGCTTGGCGGAACTGTTGCCGCGCCCCGCCGATCCGCGTGATGCCATTGCCAGCGCGATGCATGGCCTGGTCCTGGCACCGGCCAAGCGCCTGCGTTCGATCCTGCTGGTGATGTCCGCCTCCGAGCTGGGGCAGGACCATCCGTGCGTCATCGACCTGGCCTGTGCGGTGGAACTGGTGCACGGCGCATCGTTGATCCTCGATGACCTGCCCTGCATGGACGATGCGCAGCTGCGCCGCGGCCAGCCGACCGTGCACCGCGTGCACGGCGAGGACGCGGCCATCCTGGCCTCCATCGCCCTGCTCAGCCGTGCGCTGCAGCTCACGGCGGAAGTCGAAGGTGTCTCGCCGCAGCAACGTGCGGCGCTGGTGGCCGTGCTGGCCACTTCGATCGGCAACCAGGGGCTGGCCTGCGGACAGCTGCGCGATCTGCGCAGCACCCCGGAGCAGTCGCCCGAAGACGTGGCACTGACCAATGAACTGAAGACCGGCGCGCTGTTCGGCGCCGCGATGGAGATGTCGGCCATCGCGGCCGGTGCCGACGAGGTCACCCAGCGCCAGCTGCGCAATGCCGCCCTGCAGCTTGGCCACGCGTTCCAGCTGCTGGATGATCTCAAGGACAACCTGGACAGCGCCATCAGTGGCAAGGATGGCGGGCAGGACGCGGGCAAGGGCACGCTGGTCGAGCTGCTCGGTCCGGCGGAGGTCCGCCAGCGTCTGGCGGGACACGTGGAAGCGGCCTGCGAGCTGCTCGGCAGTGCCTACGGTCCCGACAGCCGGCTGCGCACCTATGTGCTGCATCTGTTCGGTGGGATGTGAGTACGCTGGCTCCGGGCGTGCAGGAAGCGGGCCCGTTGCAGGACGTAGCGGAGATGGTCCGGCGCAAGAATGATCACCTGGACGTGGTGCTGGATCCGGCGCGGGCGGCCACCACCACCACCACCGGGTTCGAGCACTACCGCTTCGAGCATTGCGCATTGCCCGAGCTGTCACTGGATGCCATCGACCTGAGCGCCCGGCTCGTTGGCAGGCGCCTGCGCGCGCCGCTGCTGGTGAGCTCGATGACCGGCGGCGCGCTGCGTGCTTCGCGCATCAACATCCACCTGATGGAAGCGGCGCAGGCGCTGGGCATCGCGCTGGGCGTCGGTTCGCAGCGCGTTGCGCTGGAAGCCGGCGTGGACCATGGCCTGACCCGCGAACTGCGTCGCCATGGTCCTGACGTTGCGTTGCTCGCCAACCTCGGTGCCGCGCAGCTGCGCGGCGATCAGGGCATCGAGGCGGCACTGCGCGCCGTGGACATGATCCAGGCCGACGCACTCATCGTTCACCTCAACCCCCTGCAGGAGGCGGTGCAGGCCGGCGGTGACCGCGACTGGCGGGGGCTGCTCGATGCCATCGCCCGGGTCGCGCGCGCGCTGCCGGTGCCCGTGGTGGCCAAGGAAGTCGGCGCAGGTCTCTCGGCGCGGGTGGCGCGGCAACTGGTGGAGGCCGGCGTGGCGGTGATGGATGTCGCCGGCGCGGGTGGAACCAGCTGGGCGGCGGTGGAGGGTGAGCGTGCCCGTGACCCGCATGACCGCGCCGTGGCACTGGCCTTCAGCGGTTGGGGCATCCCGACGGCGGAGGCTGTCCGCGAGGTGCGGCAGGCCCTTCCCACGATCCCGATCATCGCCTCCGGCGGCATCCGCGATGGCGTGGACGCGGCCAAGGCGATCCGCCTCGGGGCGGACATCGTGGGCCAGGCGGCCTCGGTGCTCACCAGTGCGCTGCATTCCAGCGATGCGGTGGTGGACCACTTCCAGGTGATCATCGAGCAGCTGCGCATCGCGTGCTTCTGCACCGGCAGTGCCGACCTGGCCGCGTTGCGCCAGGCGCCGCTGCGTCTGGCCGCAGTCCCGGGAGAGGTGGGCGGATGAGTGGTCCGGCGGTGCACGCACCACAGCGCCATATCGGGTTCACCGCGCCCGCGTTTCCAAGCCACTGGCGCGCACTGGAGGCGCTGGCACACGTGCTCAGGGCGCGTGGCCATCAGGTCACGTTCTTCCACCAGCCCGATGCCGCCGCGCTGCTGGATGATCCGGCCATCGGCTTCCAGGCCATCGGCATGCGCTCCCACCCCAGCGGATCGTTGCCGGCGGTGCTCCGGCGGGCGGCGTCCCCGGGCTCGCCCCTGGGCCTGCGCCGGGTGATCCAGGACATGGCCGCGGCCACGGACATGCTGTGCCGCGAACTGCCCCAGGCGCTGCGCGATGCCGGCGTGGACCTGCTGGTGTGTGATCAGATGGAGGCGGCCGGTGGGCTCGTTGCGGAGGCGTTGGGAATCCCCTGCGTGTCCGTGGCCTGCGCACTGCCGATCAACCGCGAGCCCGGCATTCCCCTGCCGGTGATGCCGTGGGGCTATGCGGCGACACCGCGCGACCATGAAGTGCAGCGTGCCAGTACGCAGGTCTACGACCACATGATGGGCGCCCACGCGCGTGTCATCCAGGCGCATGCGCAGGCGTTCGGCATCACGCCGCGCGGTGCGCTGCACGAATGCCTCTCGCCCCTCGCGCAGATCAGCCAGACCACCCCGTCATTCGACTTTCCACGCCAGGCGCTGCCTGCGGGTTTCCATGCCGTGGGTCCGCTGCGGCGGGCGCACGTGCAGGTGATGCCTGAGCTGGGCCTGTCAGCGCAGCGGCCGTTCGTGTTCGCTTCGCTGGGCACGCTGCAGGGGCAGCGCCGCGCGCTGCTGGGACGCATCGCACGGGCCTGCCAGCACGCCGAGGTGCAGGTGCTGATCGCCCACTGCGGTGGGCTTACCGATCGTGAAGCCGGCGCCCTGCGCGTGCCGGGCCGGGTCTGGGTCACCGATTTCGCGCCCCAGCAGGCGGTGCTGGCGCGGGCCGACGCGGTGATCTCGCATGCAGGGCTCAACACCGCGCTGGACGCCTGTGCCGCGGGCAAGCCGGTGCTGGCGCTGCCCATCGCCTTCGACCAGCCCGGCGTGGCGGCGCGCCTGGTACATGCCGGCGCCGGCCTCAAGGCCTCGCCGCGCTGGGCATCCTCGCGCACCCTGGGCACGCTGCTGCGCAGGCTGCTCGATGAGCCGGCGTTCGCGGCCAATGCACGCCGGCTCGGCGCCGAGATCGCCGCGGCCGGCGGTGCCGAGCGAGCGGCCGACATCATCGAACAGGTCGCCGTCCACGGCGTACCCCAGCACGCACACGCGGCCTGATGCGCGCGCCGTACGACCTGATCCTGGTGGGCGCGGGCCTGGCCAACGGGCTGATCGCCCTGCGCTTGAAGCAGGTGCGTCCGGAGCTGCGCGTGCTGCTGCTGGAGCGTGGCGACGTGCCCGGTGGCAACCACACCTGGTCCTTCCACCACAGTGACCTGACACCGCAGCAGCGCGCGTTCATCGCGCCGCTGGTCTCGCATCGGTGGGAGGGCTATACGGTCCGGTTCCCGCGCTACCAGCGGACCCTGCGCGGCGGCTACGCGAGCGTTCTTTCCGAAGTGTTCGCCTCCCGGCTGCAGGCCGCGCTCGGCGACGACCTGGTGTGCAGCACGGACGTTCGCAGCGTCGCGCCGACGTCGGTGATGCTGGCCGACGGGCGCCGGCTCGATGCCATGGCGGTGATCGACGGCCGCGGTGAACGCCCGGGCCCGCACCTCACCCTCGGTTACCAGAGCTTCCTCGGCCAGGTGCTGCGCACCCGGACGCCGCACGGACTCACCCGACCGGTGATCATGGACGCCGACGTGGCGCAGGGCGAGGGCTACCGCTTCGTCTACGTGCTGCCCTTCGCCGGGGACGTACTGCTGGTGGAGGACACGCACTACGTGGACGGCGCCGGCGTCGACCTGCCGCGCTTGCGAACGCACATCGCAGCATACCTGCAGGCCCACGGCTGGCAGGACGCGCAGCTGCTGCGCGAGGAGCATGGCGTCCTGCCGATCACATTGGCCGGTGACCCGGACGCGTTCTGGCGGGAGCGCGCCGGGCAGCCGTGCAGCGGCCTGCGCGCAGGCCTGTTCCATCCCACCACGGGGTTTTCATTGCCCGAGGCGGTACGGCTGGCCGATCTGGTGGCGGGCCAGCAACGCCTGGACGCTCCCGCATTGTCCAGCGCCATCCAGGCGCACGCGCGCGCCTGCTGGCGTCGTCACGGGTTCTTCCGCGGTCTGAACCGCATGCTGTTCCTGGCCGGCAGGCCCCAGGACCGCTGGCAGGTGATGCAGCGTTTCTACGGCCTGCCGGAGCCGCTGATCGAGCGGTTCTACGCCGGCCACCCGACCCTGCGCGACAAGCTGCGCATCCTGTCCGGCAAGCCGCCGGTCCCCGTTTCCGAAGCCTGCAGCGCCTTGCTGGCTTCTCACGCCTCACTGCAAAGGAAGCCCTGAATGAGTTCCCCCAAGCGCGCCGTCGTCATCGGTGCCGGCTTCGGCGGCCTGGCACTGGCCATCCGCCTGCAGGCCGCCGGCTGCCAGACCACGCTGCTCGAACGCCGCGACAAACCCGGCGGCCGTGCCTACGTATATGAAGACGAGGGCTTCATCTTCGATGGCGGCCCGACCGTCATCACCGATCCGTCCGCACTGGAGGAGCTGTTCACGCTCGCCGGTCGCCGCATGTCCGACTACGTGGAACTGTTGCCGGTCGATCCGTTCTACCGGCTTGGCTGGGAAGACGGTACGCAGTTCGACTATGTCAACGACCAGGACGCGCTCGAACGCCAGATCCGCGCGCTCAATCCGGACGACGTGGAAGGCTATCGCGGCTTCCTGGCGTACTCGCGCAAGGTGTTCGAGGCCGGCTACCTCAAGCTCGGCGCGGTGCCGTTCCTCTCCTTCCGCGACATGCTTGCGGCAGCACCGGAACTGGCGCGCCTGCAGGCCTGGCGCAGCGTCTACAGCATGGTCTCGCATTACATCAAGGACGATCATCTGCGGCAGGCGTTCTCGTTCCACTCGCTGCTCGTGGGGGGCAACCCGTTCGCCACGTCTTCGATCTATACCCTGATCCATGCCCTCGAACGCGAGTGGGGCGTGTGGTTCCCGCGCGGCGGCACCGGTGCGCTGATCCGCGCCATGGTGCAGCTGTTCACCGATCTCGGCGGGCGCATGGAAGTCAATGCTGATGTGGCGCGCATCGAGGTCGACGCCGGCCGTGCCACCGGCGTGACGCTGCAGGGCGGCGAGCACATCGCACTGGACATGCTGGCCTCCAATGCCGATGTGGTGCACACCTATTCCAGGTTGCTGGGCCATCACCCGCGCGGCGTTTCCGAAGGCCGCAGGCTGGCGGGAAAACGTTCGAGCATGTCGCTGTTCGTCCTGTATTTCGGGCTGCGCCGCGTGCACCAGGATCTGCGCCACCACACGGTCTGCTTCGGCAACCGCTACCAGGGGCTGATCGAAGAGATCTTCAACGGCGACACGCTGGCCGAGGACTTCTCGCTCTACCTGCACAACCCGTGCGTGACCGATCCTTCGCTCGCGCCGGAGGGCTGCAGCAGCCTGTACGTGCTGGCACCGGTGCCGCACCTGGGCAACGCGGACATCGACTGGGACGTGGAAGGCCCGCGCTACCGCGACCGCATCTTCGATTATCTGGAAAAGCACTACATCCCGGGCCTGCGCGAGGATCTGGTGACCAGTCGCTACATCACCCCCTTCGACTTCCGCGATACGCTCAATGCGCACCAGGGTTCAGCGTTCTCGCTCGAGCCGGTGCTGACCCAGAGCGCCTGGTTCCGTCCGCACAACCGCGACAGCGTACTGCCCAACCTCTACCTCGTTGGCGCAGGCACGCATCCCGGCGCGGGCGTGCCCGGCGTGGTGGCCTCGGCCAAGGCCACCGCCGGGCTGATGCTGGAGACGCTGGAACGATGAGCGATACGCTCCAGGCCCATGCCCGGCAGACCATCGCGCGCGGCTCGAAGAGCTTTGCCGCGGCCTCGCGCGTGTTCGACGCGCGCACCCGCCGCGGTGCGACGCTGCTGTACCTGTGGTGCCGCCACTGCGATGACGTGGTGGACGGGCAGACGCTCGGCCATGACCAGGATGCTGCACGGCGTGGCGACGGCCAGCAGGCGCTGCGGCGACTGCGTGCCTATACCGCGCAGGCCTGCAGTGGGGCCGACATCGACGAGCTTCCCTTCGCTGCCCTGCAGGAGGTGGTGCGCGAGTTCCAGATTCCGGCGCGCTACCCTTCCGAGCATCTGGACGGGTTCGCGATGGACGTGCAGGAACAGCGCTACGCCACGCTGCAGGACACCCTGCGCTACTGCTATCACGTGGCCGGCGTGGTCGGCATCATGATGTCGCACGTGATGGGGGCGAAGGATCCGGTGGTGCTCGACCGCGCCTGTGATCTGGGGCTGGCCTTCCAGCTGACCAACATCGCGCGTGATCTGGTGGAGGATGCCGCGGCGGGCCGCTGCTACGTGCCGCAGCAATGGCTGGACGAACTCGGTCTGGAGCGCGCGACACTCGGTGATCCGGCCAACCGCGAGGGGCTGGCGGTGATCGCCGCGCGCCTGGTGGAGACAGCCGAGGCCTACTACGCCTCCGCCCGCCTGGGCATCGCCGCGCTGCCACCGCGCTCAGCCTGGGCGGTGGCCACGGCCCACGACGTCTACCGCGAGATCGGCCTGCAGGTCAGGGCACTCGGACCGCGCGCGTGGGACCAGCGCGTGTCCACCTCGACACTGCAGAAACTGCGCATGCTGGGCACCGGCGGGGCGCTGGCCTACCGCGCACGCCGTGCGCCGGACGTCCCCCGCTCACGCTCGGCCGAGCTGTGGCAGCGGACCTCCCGGGCCGACTGATGGGGACGGCGCCGGGACAGCGCGGGTCAGTCGGCGCGGTCGTCCGCGTCCGCCGCCGCGCGCCGCACCGGACCACCGTGCAGGCGGCGCAGTTCGGCCTTCAGGGTCTCCATCTTCGGTGCCCACAGGAAGCCGAAGGACACGCAACCATGCCGCCCTTCCACCGCATGGTGCATGCGATGGGCCTGGTACAGCCGCTTCAGGTAACCGCTGCGCGGGGCATGGCGGAACAGCCAGCGACGGTGCACCAGGCCATCGTGGGCGACGAAGTACAGCAGGCCGTAGGCCGTCATTCCGGCACCGATCCACTCCAGCGGATGCCAGCCCTGGGAGCCCAGGTAGATCAGGGCGATGGCGATGCCTGCGAAGAACACCGCGTACAGGTCGTTGCGCTCGAAGGTTCCGTGGCGCGGCTCGTGGTGCGAACGATGCCAACCCCAGCCCCAGCCGTGCATGATGTAGCGATGCACGAGCGCGGCCACGCCTTCCATCGCAGCGAGGGTGGCCAGGAAAACAAGCGTGTTGATGGGCAGGCTCACGGGCGCGCAGGACAAGGGCGGGAAGGGGCCAAGCGTAGCAGCCGCGCGCAGGCCCCGGGTGACGGTCGGCCACGCCACGCACGGCGTGCCCCATGAGCGGCGTGCCCGACCTCGGCCGCCCGGCCTACGGCTGGCCCAACAGCGCCGTGGAATGGACCTTCCAGCGGCGGCGGCGCAGCGCAGTGGCGCTGGTGGCCGTGCACGTGGTCTGGCTGGTCTGGATGCAACGCCCGCTGCTGTGCAGCGGGGGCGATACGTTCCTGTGGCCACCCCTGGGCACCCCGCACAATTCACAGCACATCGCCGACTGGTACTCGCTGCTGCACCTGGGCTTCGGCATGACGGTGGCCATGGTGCTGGCGTGGATGCGCCCGCAGTGGCGCCTGCGCGACCGGGCGCTGGTGGCGTTGATCAGCAGCACGGTCTGGGAAATGGTGGAGAACACGCAGGCGCTCATCGCGCTGCTCTCCAACGCGGGCAGCGTTGCACCGGACTACTTTGGCGACAGCATCGTCAATTCGCTGGCCGACAGCCTGTTCACGCTGTGCGGCTTCTGGGCGGCCAGCCGCCTCGGCTGGCGCAGCACGCTGGTGCTGGTGGCGCTGCTGGAACTGGCCGTCTCGCTGGCCATCAAGGATGGCTGGCTGCTGACACTCGTGCGCCTGCTGATGCCCTAGCGGTGCCTGCGCCCCCATACCTGCTCCGGTCGCCGCGCGCGTAGACATTCCCGCGTCGCCTGTCGTGCTGTGATGCGTTGGTATCATCCACACCCCTGTTCGGACCGCCGCTGGGATGCCGCGCCGGTCCGCCCCTACGCAATGCTTCCGGCCCCGTGCAAGGACCTCCATGTCGAATGATCAGTTCAAGGGTTTCCCGTCGCCGGCCGTGCGCAGTACGGCCACCACAGGCGTCGGTGACAAGCGGTCGGATATTTTCTTCAGCGCGGTGGAAACCACGCGCATGCCGATGATCATCACCGATCCGCACCAGCCGGATAACCCCATCATCTTCGCCAACCGCGCGTTCGTCGAGATGACCGGTTATGCCCTGGACGAACTGATCGGCCGCAACTGCCGTTTCCTGCAGGGTCCGGAGACCAACCAGGATTCGATCTCGGAAGTGCGTGCCGGCATCCGCGAAACGCGCGAAGTCGCCACGGAGGTGCTCAACTACCGCAAGGACGGCTCGACCTTCTGGAACGCCCTGTTTGTTTCGCCGGTCTTCGACGATGACGGCAGGCTGGTGTATTTCTTCGGTTCCCAGCTGGACGTTTCACGCCGCCGCGATGCCGAGGATTCGCTGCGGCAGGCGCAGAAGATGGAGGCGCTGGGGCAGCTCACCGGCGGTATCGCCCACGATTTCAACAACCTCCTGCAGGTGATGTCCGGCTACCTGGAGATGATCACCGGCTCGTCTGAAAGCGATCTCCCCAGCGGCTCGATGGTGCGGCGCGCGGCCACGCAGGCGCAGGCGGCGGCGACCCGTGCGGCGACCCTGACGCAGCAGCTGCTGGCCTTCTCGCGACGGCAGAAGCTCGAAGGGCGTACGGTCAACGCCAATGCGCTGGTGAGTTCGATGGCCGAACTGGCCGCGCAGCGCCTGGGGGGTGAGGTGGAACTGAAGACCGACCTGGCGCAGGGCCTGTGGAACTGCCGCCTGGACCCCACCCAGGCCGAGGTCGCGCTCCTGAACCTGCTCATCAATGCACGCGATGCCATGCAGGATCGCGCGCCGCGGGTAGTGACGCTGAGCACCCGCAACGTCATGGTGAGCGCTGATGAGGCCGGCTCGTTCGACCAGCTCCCCGCCGGACGGTTCGTGTGCGTGTCGGTGGCCGACAACGGCAGCGGCATCGCGCCCGAAGCGCTTGGCCGGGTGATGGACCCGTTTTTCACCACCAAGGACGAAGGGCGCGGCACCGGCCTGGGACTGTCCATGGTGTACGGCTTCGTCAAACAGTCCGGCGGTACCGTGCGCATCGCCTCGGAGGTGGGCGTGGGCACCACCGTCAGCCTGTACTTCGTGGCGACCGAGGACGCCGTCGGCCGGGACGCGGCGCCGTCGAACATGGCCATGGATCGGGGGGGCTCCGAGCGGATCCTCATCGTCGAGGACCGGGAGGACGTGGCCGCGCTGGCTGAGATGCTGCTTCAGGCCGGCGGCTACGCCACCGCCATCGCCGGCAGTGGCCGGGAGGCGCTGGCCCTGCTGGACAAGGGAGAAACCTTCGATCTGCTGTTCAGTGACCTCATCATGCCCGGCGGCATGAACGGGGTGGTGCTCGCGCGGGAAGTCCGCCGGCGCATGCCGCAGATCAAAGTGCTGCTCACCACCGGCTACGCCGAAGCCGGCCTGGAACGTACCGATGCCGGTGGCAGCGAGTTTGAAGTGGTGAACAAGCCTTACACCAGACAGCAGCTGCTCAGGAAAGTGCGCCTGGTGCTGGAAGGGCCTACCGGCGTCGGCTGAGGGCACTGAGGGCACGCCCCGCAAGGGCTCGTGGTGGCCTTGGCGCCCTGCGTGGGGCGTCCTGGCACAGCCCGGTTCGCGCCTTCGTGCCAGCTTCTTCACGAAAGCGTCCACGCGGTCTGGACGTGGCCCTCGCTCATGCTGCGCGCCTGATCTTCCGAGGCCCGCATGCAGCGTCCAGTTCTCTTCCTCCTCCATTCCCTCGGTGCCAGCCGCACCGAGTGGGCGCGCGTCACCGCATTGCTCGACGACCACTACACGTGCGTGGCCCTCGACATGCCCGGCTTCGGTGGCACCCTTGCCGGCGATGTGCTGGGCACCGCGGCCCTTTCCGAGTGGTTTGCCAACGAGGTCGCGCGCCGTGCTCCCCCGTGCTGGTACGCCATCGGCCACAGCATGGGGGGAAAGATCGCCACGCAGGTGGCCGCATACGCGCGTGATGGCAGGCAGGGGTTGGCAGGCCTTGCAGGGGTGATCCTGGTCGCGGCGTCACCGCCGTCGCCCGAGCCCATGGACGCCAGGCGCCGGGCGCAGATGCTGGCATGGGCGCAACAAGGTGGACTTTCGCGCGAGCACGCGCACACCTTCGTGGCTGACAACACGGCCCAACCACTGCCCGAGCCTGTGTTGACGCAGGCGGTGGAGGACGTGATGCGCTGTGATCCGATCGCCTGGACGCACTGGCTGCGCCACGGCAGCCGCGAGGATGTGAGTGCCGCAGTGGGGCTGCTGCGGGTGCCGGCGTTGATCCTTGCAGGGGCCGCCGATGGCGACCTCGGTGAGCCCAACCAGCGTGCGTTGAACGCTCCGCACTATGACCGCGCCGACGTGGCGGTGATCGAAGCCGCCGCCCATCTCATCCCCTGCGAGCAGCCCCATGTGCTGGCGCAGCACATCAACCGCTTCGTCGAGGCGACCCGGACACAGCAACTGCCCGCGTCTTTCGTCGACCTGCTCAATGCACCCCGCGTCGTGCCGAGGATGCGCAGCCGCTTGCTGGAGCGGCATGCCGGTCCGGCGGCCTCGGCACCGGGCGTGCTGAATGCACGCGCGCTGCAGGTGCTGGCGGCGGTGGTGGACCGGGTGCTGGACACGGCAGGTGCCGAGCCGTCCATCGCCCGTCGCATCGATGTCTCGCTCGCGCAGGGCCCCGGCGATGGCTGGCGCTTTGCGGACCTGCCCCCGGATGCCATGGCGTGGGCGCAGGGACTGGACACGCTGGACAGACTTGCCGGAGGCTTCGTCGAGCAGGGCCCCGGCGTGCAGGAGGCCTGGCTGCAGCGCATCGCCGCCGGCGAGCCTGCCGGTGATGCGTCCACCGTACTGTCGCCGGCCGCGCTGGCGCGCTGGTTCGAAGACGCGCGCGCAGAGATCGCACGGGTGTGGATGAGCCTACCGACCACCTTCGCGGCGATCGGGTACGACGGCTTCGCGGTAGGCGGGGCGGGCGCCGAAAGCCCGGGCTACGACAGCACCACGGCCGATCGCCATGATCCCTGGCAACTGCCTGTGACGGAGTCGCGCCGATGAGCGCGGTGCCGTTGCAGACCGTGGACGCGGTGATCGTGGGCAGCGGTGCCGGTGGCGGGCCGCTGGCCGCACGCCTGGCACAGGCAGGTCTGAGTGTGGTGGTGCTGGAGGCCGGCAATGCGTTCTCGCCCGATGACCACCTCGCCGACGAACTCACCACTGATATCTACTGGATGGAAGAACGGCTCAGCGGCGGCGCCACCCCCACGGCCTTCGGTGCCAACAATTCGGGCACCGGGCTGGGTGGGTCAACGCTGCATTGGGGCGCCTTCTGTCCCCGTCCGGATCCACGCGACTTCCAGTTGCACACGCTGACCGGGCAGGGCAATGACTGGCCCATCGGCCACGCAGAGCTGGTCGCTTACCTGCAGGAGGTGGAGCGCTTCATCGGCGTGTCCGGACCGGCTCATTACCCGTGGGATCCGCAGCGACGCTACGACTATCAACCGGCACGCCGCAACGCACCGGCCGAGGCCATGCACCGGGGCTGCGCCATGGTAGGGCTGACCAGCACCGATGCCCCCGCCGCGCTGGTGACGCGTGACAGGGCGCAACCGCACTGGGGCACGCGGCGGGCCTGCAACAACTGTGGTGCCTGCCACCAGGGCTGTGCCAACGGGGCCAAGGTCGGCACGGCGACCACGTGGTTGCCGCACGCTCGCGCGCACGGTGCGGTGTTCCAGTGCCGCAGCCGCGTGGTGGATATCGAGCGCGATGCCCGCGGGCATGTAACCGGCGTTGTCTACCAGCAGGACGGCGAGCGCCTGCGGCAACCGTGTGCGGCGGTGTTCCTGTGTGCCGGCGGCGTGGAAACCCCGCGCCTGCTGCTCAACCTCGACCTTGCCAATGCGAACGGACAGGTCGGCCGGAGCTTCATGGCCCACGTGGCAACACAGGTCTGGGGCGAGTTCGAGGCCGACATGTGCATGAACCGGGGCTACCCGTCTTCGGCGATCTGCGAAGACATGGTGCGTGCAGGCGATGCGGACTTCGTCGGCGGCTACCTCATCCAGAGCCTGGGCGTGCAGCCGGTGACACTCGCCAACACCCTCGCGCGCGGCGCGCAACGTTGGGGTGCGCCGCTGGTGTCCGTGCTCTCGCGCTATCGCCACCTGGCTGGGATCGGCATCAATGGCGAGTGCCTGCCGCAGCCCGCGAACCGTCTCTACCTGGCCGACGAACGCGATCGGTTCGGCCACCGCAAGGCCCGCATCGATTTCAGCTACGGACCCAACGAGCAGGCGCTGGATGCCCATGCGCGGCGCACGCTGGAAGCCATCTGCACGGCGGCAGGCGGCGCGAACGTGTTCGCTGCTGCGCGCTCGGCGCACACGCTCGGCACCTGCCGGATGGGTACCCACCCGGAGCAGGCGGTCGTCGATGCCGATGGGCGCAGCTTCGAGGTGCCCAACCTGTACATCTGTGACAACTCGACGTTCCCCAGTGCCCTGGCTGCCAATCCGGCATTGACCCAGATGGCGCTCGGCCTGCGCACGGCAGACCGGTTCCTGGCGGCGCGTCGCGAACTTTGAACGTATTCCCTCACTTCAACAGGAGACTGGCATGGATCTGGGTATCGAAGGACGCATTGCACTGGTCAGCGGCGGAGACTCGGGCATGGGCAAGGAGACCGCGCGGCAACTGCTCGGTGCAGGTGTGCGCGTTGCCATCACCGACAAGGCCGACGGCACGCTGGATGAAGCCCTCGCCGAGCTGCAGCCGCTGGGTGAAGTGATCGCCGTGGCCGGCGATGTCACCCGCGCGGAGGATGTCGCGCGGATCTGGCGCACGGTCCGCGAGGCGTTGGGCGAGCCGGATATCTACGTCAATGCGGCGGGCGTGACCGGGGCGACCGGCGACTTCCTGGAGGTCAGCGATGAAGGCTGGCTCGAGACGCTCGACATCAACCTGATGGGTGCGGTGCGCATGTGCCGGCAAGCCGTGCCGGCCATGCGCGCGCGCGGTTGGGGCCGCATCGTGCTGTTCGCTTCCGAGGATGCCGTGCAGCCCTATACCGACGAGCTGGCCTACTGTGCGTCCAAGGCCGGCATCCTGACGTTGGCCAAGGGCCTGTCCAAGGCCTATGGCGCTGACAACGTGCTGACCAACACCGTCTCTCCCGCCTTCATCCATACCCCGATGACGGACGCGATGATGGAAAAACGCGCACGCGAAAAGGACATGTCGTTCGACCAGGCCGTGGCGACCTTCCTGGACGAAGAGCGGCCGGGCATGGTGCTCAAGCGCCGTGGACGGCCCGAGGAAGTGGCCGCAGCGGTGCTGTTCCTGTGCTCGGAACGTGCCAGCTTCATCAACGGTGCGGGCCTGCGCGTGGATTCGGGCTCGGTGTTCACCATCGCCGGGTAATAGACTGCACGCCTCGACGCAGCGTATTCCGCAGGGAACGGGCAGGACATGGAGGCAGGCCGGCAAGGAGGCATCTCATCACAGCGGGGGTGGTGGGCAGCGGGCTTCGTCGCTGCCTTCCTGCTGGTCACTGCCGCCGCGCATATCGCGGAACTGATACCCAGGCCCTGGCGCGAAGGTCCGCAGATGAAGGTGGGCCGCTGCTTGCAGAGCTCCGTTGGTGGATCACCCCAGCACGCGCATGGGGCGATGATTGAATTCGTCGCGGGAGACACGCCCTGCAGCGTCGGCTATGCGATGCAGCGCAGTCGTGGCCGCGCCGAGCGCCTGGAACTGCAGGCGGATCAGCTGGCGCTGGCGGAAGCGAGCACGCTGCAGGTCGCGCTCGCGACCTGGGATGGATGGCGCCGGGTGGATCGCACACAGCAACGGATCACTGCGGCGCAGCGCCCTGCCCGGATCGCACTTTCCGTCGACGTGGCGCCGCGTGCGCGGCTGGTCGAAATTACCCTGCGCCTGCCGGCGCATGGCCGGGTTTCGATCCAAGGGCTGCGTCTGGTGAAAGGTGCGAACGCCCCCACGGGCATGGCGCTCTATGACGAAGCGTTCGACCTGATCCAGCGTCGGGCGCTCAATGCCGATCGCCTGCCCGGGGATGCACGGGAGCGCTGGCGTCCGGCAGCCGGCGCCAGCAGTGGCGAGGCGCGCCGGGCCATCCGCAAGGTGCTGCAACAGCTGGGCGATGGCCACAGCTTCCTGCTGCGCCCCGAGCTCGCGGCGGCGGTGCCCGACCGGGCCCGCGCAGGCTACACGGCGGCGACGTGGACCCTGCTGCCGGGGCAGGTCGGCCACCTCCAGGTGCCGGGTTTCACCGGTGGTGACCGTGCGCTGCGTGAGCGTTACGCAGGATCCATCCTCTCCGCCCTGGCGGCGGGCACCCGCGCCGGTGCGAAGGCGTGGATCGTCGATCTGCGCCGCAATGGCGGCGGCAACATGTGGCCCATGCTGGAAGGACTGGAGCCACTGCTCCGCGGCCAGCCGGTGGGCGCATTCGAGGACCGCGACCAGCATCGCCGCCCCTGGCGGATCGATGTGCTGCCCGAGGCGCGGCACCTGCCTGACCTGGGTGCGGTCCCGGTCGCGGTGCTGACCTCGCAACGTACGGCAAGTTCCGGCGAAGCCGTGGCGGTGGCGTTCCGGGGCCGGCCCCGCACGCGCAGCTTCGGCCGGCCCACGTCAGGCCATTCCACCGGCAACAGCACGCTCGCATTGCACGATGGAACCGAACTGATGCTGACCACCATGCGGTTCGTGGATCGCAGCGGGCAGGCGTACGGGGCCGCTGTCGAACCGGACGTGACCATCAGCCGGCTTCGCGACGATGCGCACGGCCGCGAAACCGCGCGTCGATGGCTGCTCACCCAGCATGCGCGGTGAGCCCGGCGGGGGGCGGGGGTACGTCAGGGGATGAGGCGGTCAGCGCGCAGCTGCGTGAACAGGTCGAAGAACGCGTCATCGCTCGGCTGATAGTCCAGGAAACCCATGCGGCGGCTCTTGGACATGTCCGTGACCACTTCCAGCGGCCGGCCCAGATCGGCATCGGTATGCCAGGGTGAGACCAACCGATGGATATCCGGTTCGACCAGTCCCTGATCGGCGGCCAGCGCGGACCAGAGGGCCGCGTCGTCGGCCATCTGGCTTTCCAGCGGCTGCAGCTCGCCGGTGAACGGCGCCGGCGCCAGCCCGAACCACTCGGCGATCCGGCCCCACATCCACTTCCATCGGAACACGTCGCCGTTGACCACGTTGAAGGCCTGGTTGGCGGCGGCCGGCGTCTGCGTGGCCCACAGCAGGTGCCGTGCCAGCTGCCGTGCGTCGGTCATGTCGGTGAGGCCCTCCCACTGGGCCTGCGAGCCGGGAAAGCGGAACGGCCGCCCGGTGTGCCGGCACAGCGTTGCGTAGACGGCCAAGGTGGTGCCCATGTTCATGGCATTGCCCACGGCCGCGCCGATGATCGTGTGCGGGCGGTGCACGCTCCAGCTGAAGCCATCCCGTTCGGCCGCCGCGAACACCTCGTCTTCCTGCGCATAGTAGAAGTTGTCCACGTCCAGGCGTGGCTGCTCTTCGCGGAAGGGGGTCTGCGGCAACGTGCCCTGCGCATAGGCCTCGAACGGACCGAGGTAATGCTTCAGGCCGGTCACCAGGGCCACGTGCTCCACCGAACCGGCCGGCCGCACCGCATCCAGCAGGTGCCGCACCATGGCCGCGTTGACCCGGATGTTCTCGGCTTCGTTGGCCTGGCGCGACCACGTGGTGATGAAGACGTGGGAGGGCGCAAGACCGGCGAGGGCCGCGCGCGTGGCCTCTGCGTCGTGCAGATCGGCACTGACGCCGTGCACGCCTTCGCCGAGGCTGGACGGATTGCGTGCCAGCCCGTGGACGTCCCAGCCGGCATCGAGCAGTTGGCGGCCGAGCGCGCGTCCCACGATGCCGGTGGCGCCGACGATGAGTGCTTTGTTTGTCATGGGCGTGTTCCTTCTGTAGACAGAGGGACACGGTAGGATAGGTCCACGCCGCACGAAAGAAGGCACCAAATGGTAACCACGCAATGAAGGCGGGCAGCCCGGACGAAGAATGGCGCGAGGACTGCGCGCCACGGCGGGTGCTGGAACTGTTCAGCACCAAGTGGACATCGATGGTGCTGCACACCCTCGCGGTGCGCCACGGCGGCAGCGTGCGCAGCAATGCGCTGCACCGCAGCCTGCCCAACATCTCGAAGAAGATGCTGATCCAGACCCTGCGCGAGATGGAGGGCAGCGGCCTGGTGCTGCGCACCGAGCACCCCACCGTGCCGCCTTCGGTGGACTACACGCTGACCGCCCTCGGGATGCAGCTGGTGGAACCCATCGAACTGATCTACGACTGGGCGCGGCGCAATGCCGGTGTCCTGGATGCGCTGCAGCCACGGGCCACCTCGCGGCGGCGCTGAGCCGCCGGCGCACGGTATAGTCGCGCCCTGACACTGGACCCTGCAGGACCGCCCCCATGAGCACCGCCAAGAAGTACTTCAAGCACCCGGCCGAATCCAATCTCGGCAAGGGCACGGTCTACTTGGAGGCGCAGGGCGAGGTGATCGTGCGGCAGGTGGAGGTGTATCGCACCGTGCAGGTGTGGTGTGACCGGACCGGCTCCAGCGACGACCGCTTCGCGCTGGCCGACCAGCCGCTGTCCTGGTTCGACCTGGACAACGAGGACGGCATCACCGCCCGCGAATTCGAAACCGCCTGGAAGAAGGCCAAATCCGCGACCACCGGCCTGTAAAGAGTGGGTCCAGCCAGCCAGGGTCGTTCCCCCTGGGCATTCCGTCCGGAAGACAGGACGCGTGGCGACGTCAGCCAGACGGCTTGAGGCCGCGCTGACGCACGCGGGGCGAAGCGGCCGCCGCGCCGGGACGCGTGCGCGAGACATGCGGATTGCCGGCCACGTGCCAGCGCCACGGGTAGTCGACCGCCCTGCTGATGCCCACGCGCGGACCGACCACCGGGTCGGCCGGCGGAGGCACGCCATCGCAGACCACGGTGATGCCGGCATCCCGCTCGACCAAGTCGGCGCCATCGAATACCCGCGTGATCCCGAAGGCCTGTGACAGCTTGCCGGGCCCGCTGGCCAGATCAACGTCCCGGCGCGCGGCAGGCCGGGACGCGCGCATGGCGTCCAGCCCCTGCAGCGGCTCGGCGGCACGCAGCAGCACGCCCAGGCCTTCGCCTACCTCTCCGCAGACCGCGTTGCTGCCCCAGTGCATGCCGTAGGTGAAGTAGACATAGAGATGGCCGGCCTCGCCGAACATCGTGGCATTGCGGGCGGTCCTGCCACGGTAGGTGTGGGCGGCGGCATCCTCGTGTCCGCCGTAGGCTTCCACTTCGACGATGCGCGCGGCACGGCCATCGGCCCGCACCAGCACCTTGTTCAACAGGTCGGGTGCAACAAGCACGGGGTGCCGCTGGTAGAACGCACGTGGCAGCACGGTGCCGTGGTGGTAGAGAGGCGGGCGCATGGTGGCAGCATGGCCATCCAGGGGTCAGGGTGGAGTCAACGCCGGTGGCGTGTACGCTGGCCTGATCCAGGCTTCGCCCGCACCTCACGGCCGTCGCCGGATGCTGGGGGCCACTGCAGCAGGAGTGTGATACCCGTGGTGAACCGGATCCATGTGGGCTGTGCAGGCTGGTCGATTCCCGCCGAGGACCGCAACAACTTCGGCGAAGGCGAATCCGCGCTCGCACGCTATGCCACACGTTTCAGCTGCGTGGAGATCAACTCTTCATTCCATCGCCCGCATCGGCCTGCCACCTACGCACGCTGGGCAGCCACCGTACCCGCTGGCTTCCGCTTCTCGGTGAAGCTGCCGAAGACCATTTCGCATGAGGCCGGGCTGCGTGGGGCAGGTCCGCTGCTGGACCGCTTCCTTGCTGAAGCGGGTCATCTCGGGGATCGCCTCGGTGCGCTGCTGCTGCAGCTGCCGCCCGGGCTGGCGTTCGATGCGCGCGTGGCCACGACCTTTTTCGCCATGCTGCGGCGGCGCACGCCCGTCCCGATGGCCTGCGAGCCGCGCCACGCGAGCTGGTTCACGCCGGCGGCCGTGGACCTGCTGCAGCGGCATGCGATCTCGCGGGTTGCGGCCGATCCACCCCGCCATCCCGCAGGCGCCGCGCCGGCCGCCGATATCGGCTGCGCCTACTGGCGCTGGCATGGCAGCCCACGCATCTACTACAGCGCCTATCCTGCGCCCGCGCTCGAGTCACTCGCCGAACAGGTGCGCCAGGCGCGGCAGCCCGGCCAGGTGCCCTGGGTGATCTTCGACAACACCGCCCATGGCATGGCCACGGGCAACGCGCTGCACCTGCAACGCCTGCTGGAGAACGATCATGCCTGAAGGCCCGTCCATCGTGCTGCTGCGCGAAGCCGCCGCGCACTTCCGCCGCAGGACCGTGCGCAGTGCCATTGGCAATGCCAAGCAGGATCTCGCCCGGTTGCAGGGGCGTCGCCTGATGGGCGTGCACAGCTGGGGCAAGCACTTCCTGCTGGAGTTCAGCGGGTTCAGTGTGCGCATCCATCTGCTGATGTTCGGCAGCTGGCGCATCGACGAACGCAAGCCGACCCCCGCTCGCCTGTCGCTTCAGTTCGACAATGGCGAGCTGAACTTCTACACCTGCTCGGTGACGTTCCTCGAGGGCCCGCTGCAGGACCACTACGACTGGCGCAGCGATGTCATGGACGAGCGCTGGGATCCCCGTCTTGCCCGCCGGCGCCTGAAGGCACAGCCGACCACGCTGGTCTGTGATGCGCTGCTGGACCAGACGCTGTTTTCGGGGGTGGGCAACATCATCAAGAACGAAGTCCTGTACCGGATCCGCGTGCATCCACAGACACAGGTGGGCGACCTTCCCCCGCGGCTGCTGGGCCGGTTGATCAAGGAGGCGCGCCAGTACAGTTTCGACTTCCTGGAATGGAAGCGCGCCTTCGAGCTCAAGCAGCATTGGCAGGTGCACACGCGCCGTACCTGTCCAGGCTGCGGCGGTCCCCTGTCCAAGCAGTACCTCGGACTGACCCGGCGGCGCACGTTCTTCTGCCCGCATTGCCAGCCACGCTACGTGGACGGCGTGCCCGCCGACGCATGAGCAGCGAGCAGGCGCACGAAGCGGGCCCCGCGACCGACGGGCGCTGGTTCACCTATGTGTTCCCGTGTGCGTGGGAGGACTACGGCAAGATCGGCTTCTCGCGGGATCCGCTGCGCCGCATCAGCGAACTGCACCGGCGCTGGTTCGAGTTCTTCGATCTCGATGCCGGTGCGGTGGTGCAGGCTGAAACGCAGCGCGATGCGCGTGACCTGGAACTGGCCCTGCGGCGGCCGCTCAGGCTGCACCGGGCGCCATCCCCGCTCACTGTGGAGGTGCGCGCGGGCGGCAAGACCGAGTGGGTGCGTGGGGCGAACCTGGCGCTTGGCGAGGCCGTGCGCGCGCTGGCCGAGGGCGGCTACCCTGTCTACGGACTGCGCGCGTGGCTGCACGCGGTGATGCAGCAGCGCGTGGATCGGCTGTATGCCTGGTCGTCAGCGCAGCTGCCAGACCCTCAGTTGCTGTTGCACAGCGCCCTGCACGCGCGGGCTGCGGTGGGGCTGCGCGATCATCTCGATGGCTACCAGGCGCTGGGCATCGACCCGCTGCCGTGGCTGCCCGAGGAGGTGCGCGCCTGGTATCTCGCCGCCCACCTGTCCCCATTTTCCTGAAGCGCCGGTGAGTCCGCCCACAGTGTGTTGATGTGCGGCGGGCAATGCTGGCATGCCCCGCATGCGTATCCCTGCCCGCCGTGACCCATCCCCAGCCAGACCCCGGCTCTCTCCCCAGCCAACGCCAGTCAGCGCGGCGTTCCTTCGCCTGGCGCCTGCGTCGCTGGGTGGTCCGTCTGTTCGTACTCGCCGGCATCGCATTGGCGCTGGGCGTTCTGTGGAACAGCCCGGTGGCGGAGTCGCCACGGATGATGTGGACGCTTGCGCGGATGCCGCCGCCAACCGCCCTGCCGGTGCCGGTGGAGGGTGTGGCCGCGCGGCAGGTGGCCGATACCTTCGGCGCTCCGCGTGGACGCGACCGTCGTCATGCCGGGGTGGACATCTTCGCCGCACGCAGCACCCCTGTACGCAGTGCCACGGTGGGCATCGTCACCGATGTGCGCGACAGCGGTCTCGGCGGCCGCCAGGTCTGGGTGCTGGGCCCTGCGCAGGAACGTTACTACTACGCACACCTTGAGGACTGGCGCGAGGGCATCGCCCGTGGCGAGGTGGTGGACACCACCACCGTACTGGGCTACGTGGGCGACACCGGCAATGCGAAAGGCACGCCGCCGCACCTGCACTGGGGCATCTACGGGGCCGACGGTGCGTACGATCCGCTGCCGCTGCTGCGCGCGTTCGAAGCCTCCGCGCCCTGATCGCGGCGGTCGGCAGCGCGCGGCACGCTGCCGGTATCGGCCGTGCACCGGCTTGTTACCGCTGCGTCGGTATCACGTCGCGTAACGCACGGCGGTCCCTCACATCCCCACACGGTGCGCTGATCGCCACAGGCCCAGCATGGGAACAGCCGACGCAACGCCGCGTTCGGCAAGCGGATGCAGCCTGGAGACGTTGCAGAACGCGGAAGCCATCGTCACCGCGCCCTCCGGCGTGACGAAGCCACCCTATGACAGCCAAGCGCTGAAAGCGGAGATCCTCCTCGATGTTCATGCACCACAAAAAACTCATGTATACCGTCCGCGTGCAGGAATCCAACCCGCAGCTGGCCACCCTCATGCTCGAGCAGTTCGGCGGGCCGCAGGGCGAACTTGCCGCTGCGATGCGCTACTTCACGCAGGCCATTGGTGAGACCGATCCGGGTCGCAAGGACCTGCTCTTTGACATCGCCACGGAGGAGATCAGCCACCTGGAGATCATCGGCACCATCATCGCCATGCTCAACCAGGGCCCGAAGGCGGTGCAGTCCGAGGGCATGCTGGAAGTGGAAGACATGCGCAACCTCGGCCAGAACAGCACCAGCCACACCGAACAGATCCTCTACGGCGGTGGTCCGGCGCTGGTCAACTCCAGCGGCGTGCCGTGGACGGCGGCCTATGTGGACAGCATCGGCGAGCCGACCGCCGACCTGCGCTCCAACATCGCCGCCGAGGCACGCGCCAAGATCGTCTATGAGCGGCTGATCAATGTCACCACCGATCCCGGCATCAAGGACGCGCTTCGCTTCCTGATGACACGCGAGATCGCGCACCAGAAGTCCTTCGAGAAAGCGTTGTACAGCATCAAGCCGAACTTCCCGCCGGGCAAGCTGCCGGGCGATCCGGCGTTCACCGATCTGTACATGAACATGTCGCAGGGCGACGGCGATGTCGATGGCAGCTGGAACAGCGGCGAGCTGTGGGAGCAGGTGACCGACCGCGACGAGCAGGCCGCGCTGGACGGCGGCGATGGCGGTTTCTCGGTAGGCCTCAGCGACCGCGAGCAGGCCGCCGTGGAGCAGATGTCGCTGCGCACGCTGTCCAACCCGGAGGCGCATCCGGCGACCGGTGCCGAGCTCGGGGCAGGGCAGGGCGCCGGCGCGGTGGACACCCGTCCACGCGAGCCGTGACAGGCCAACGCGTTCGGCGGTGAGCGGCAGCGCCTCCCGCGCGCACTGCCACCCCGTGCCACGGACAACCCGTCCGCGCCACTGCGATCCGTGCCGGCTCGCGGTGGCGCGCTGGCAGGTGCGTCCATCACGGGGGCTGTCATGCGCGCGTCTTCGATGATCGATACAAGGTGGGCAGCCAGCGCCGCTGGCGAGAGCACACGCCATCTGTCACGGAGTTCCGCATGTCTGCTGCAGCACCGGTTCCCACCCTGTGGCCCCCGCGCCTTTCCGGCTGGGCGGCCACCCTGCGCCGGCGGGTGCCCGGGCACATCGCCACGCGGATGACGGTCGGCGGTCGGATCACGCTCACGCTGCTGCTGTGTGGCCTGGGTCTGTTGACCGTGGCTGCGGTCTACGGATGGACCCGCCACGCAGGCGAGCGCGCCGCGCAGACCTTCGCGGCGTACCAGCACGGGGCAGCGCTCGCGGCCACGCTGAGCGTGGAGCTGGCGGACGCGCGACGCCTGCAGACCGAGTACGCCCGGACGTATGAGGCCACCGACCGCCAGGCGCTGGTACAGACCCAGCAGCGTCTGCAGGACACGCTGGCCCGCCTGCGCCAGGTGCCGATGCAAGCGCCGGCCAGCGCGGCGCTCGCCCAGGTCAACGTGCAGGTCGCAGCGTTCGCCGAGGGTATCGCGGCCCTGAATGCGCGTGTCGACGAAATGGGGCGTGGCGATGAGGCCCTGGCCGCGCGCCTGGAACGGGCTGCAGTGGCGCTGCAGGAGGCGGTGGATGCAACGGCACGTCCGATCCTCGCCCTGCACGTACAGCGGATGCGTCGACAGGAGAGCCTGCTGCTGCTCAGCGGCGACTCGGCGCACGCTGACCGCGCCAGCGAGGAAAAGCTGCCGTTCGACCTCGCGCTGGGTGCACTGCCCGCGGCGCAGCAGGCACCGCTGCGCGAGCGCATGGATGACTACCAGGCGGCCCTGCTTGCCTACACCGCCGCACGCGTGGGGCTGGACGTGGAAGCGCAGTCTCTGGCGGACACCGCCGCCGGCCTCGCACCGGCACTGCAGGGGTTCGAACGTGTGCAGGCAGGCCATCTGCAGCACGTGCGCGAGCAGCAGCAGGTCCAGGCGGCGCGTCTGGGCCTGCTGTTCGCAGCCACCCTGCTGGCGGTGGCGGTGGTGCTGATCGGTGCACTGCTGGGCGTGCGGCGCGCCGTGCGCCGGCCGATCCAGGACACGCTGCGCTTTGCCGAAGACATCGCCGAGGATCGCCTGGACACCGTGCTGCGCGTGCACAACCCGCACGATGAGATCGGACAGCTGGCACAGCGCCTTGGTCACATGCAGGTGCAGCTGCGCACGCGCATCGGGCGCGAACGCGAGGCGGCGCGTGACAATGCGCGTGCGCGGCAGGCGCTGGACAGCGCGTCCACCGGCTTGCTGGTGGTCGATCCGCAGGGGCGCGTCACCCACGCCAATCCAGCCATGCTGGCCATCCTGGAGGCCGACAGCGGCGATGTGATCGGCCATCCGGCCGCCGGACTGCATGGCGCGCTGGGCAGGCCGGTCCAGCGCCAGCAGCAGTTCGACGTGCAGCATGCGGGCACGCCCTGGCAGCTGGTATCGACGCCCATCAACGCCGACGACGGACAGGCGTTGGGCACCGTGGTGGAATGGCGCAGCCGCGCGCTGGAAGTCCTGCTGGAAACCGAAGTCGCCGCGCTGGTGGATGCCGCCGCGCAGGGTGAACTGGCCGGCCGCATTCCGCTGGAGGGCAAGCAGGGATTCGTGCATCGCCTTTCGGCGAGCATCAACCACCTGCTCGCCACCTTCGAAGGCAACCTCGGCGAGCTGCAGCGCCTGCTGTCCGCGTTGGCGCGTGGCGATCTCAGGGCCCGCATGCACGGTGACATGGACGGCGTGTTCGCACGCATGCGCGACGATGCCAACGCCAGCGTGGACCAGCTCGCGGGCATGGTGGCTCGCATCCAGCAGGCCGCCTCGGCCATCGGCGAAGCCGCTGGCGAGATCACGGCGGGCAACGAAGATCTTTCCCTCCGCACGGAGCGGCAGGCCGCCAGCCTGGAGGAGACCGCTGCGGCCATGCAGGCGCTCACCGACACCGTGGCGGGCAACGCGGATGCGGCCAGCCAGGCCACCGTCCGCGTGCACGCAAGCACCGAGGTCGCCGCGCGCGGGCACGCCGCGGTGGGTCAGGTACGCAGCGCGATGGAGGATATTTCAGGGGCCTCGCGGCGCATCGCCGAAATCACCGCGTTGATCGATGGCATCGCCTTCCAGACCCGCATCCTGGCCCTGAATGCAGCCGTGGAAGCAGCACGTGCCGGCGAACAGGGGCGCAGCTTCGCGGTGGTGGCCAGTGAGGTCCGCCACCTCGCCCAGCGCAGTGCCGACGCGGCGAAGCAGATCAAGGCGCTCATCGAGGATTCCGTGCACCAGGTCGGGCAGGGACGGCAGGCGGTGGCCTTGGCCGGCACCACGATGGAGGAACTGCAGTGCAGCGTGCAGGACGTGGCAGGGTTGATGGAAGGCATCCGCAGCAGCTCGGTGCAGCAGCGCACGGGCATCGAGGAAGTAGGACAGACCCTGCTGCAGATGGATGCCAGCACCCAGCAGAACGCCGCACTGGTGGAAGAGGCCAGCGCGGCGGCGCGGGCGCTGGAAGGGCAGGCGCAGGTGCTGGCCGATGCGGTGGCGGCGTTCCGCCTGCGCGCTGGCCCCGCGCGGTTGCAGCCGGCCTGAGGGTCAGTGCGCGCGCACGGCCTGCTCGAACAGCGCAGCGAGCCAGTCCATGAACACGCGCATGCGGGTCGGCAGGTGGCGCCGCTGGGCATACAGCAGCGTGACCGGCATCGGCTCGGGCGGAAGGTGCGGCAGCAGCTCCACCAGCGTGCCCTCGTGCAGGGCCTGACGCACGCCCAGGCGCGGTGCCTGGATGATGCCCAGCCCGGCGAGCGCGGCGGCCGTATAGCCATCGCCACTGTTGACGGTCACCGTGCCGGCCATCGCCAGCGTCCGGTACTGCTGGCCATCGAAGTACTCGAAGCCCAGCGGGCGCTGGCCGAACGCGGTCACGTAGTGCACCAGCTGGTGCCCGGCAAGATCCTGCAGCGTGCGTGGCGTGCCGTGGGCGCGCAGATAGGCCGGGCTGGCACAGCTCACCACGTCCAGGTGGCCCAGCGGGCGTGCGACGAGTGTGTTGTCATCCAGCGCACCCACCCGCACCACGCAGTCGAAGCCCTCGCGCACCACGTCCACGCGCCGGTCGGTGCCGCTCAGTTCCAGCTCCAGCCCGGGATGTCGCGCCAGGAACGCGGGCAGGGCGGGCAGCACGAGGTGGCGCGCCAGTCCGCTGGACATGTCCACGCGCAGACGCCCGCGCAGCTCGGTGACGTCGCGGCGGAACATGCCCTGCAGGGCTTCCACATCGTCGAGCAGGTCGCGCGCGCGCTGCATCAGCTGGGCGCCATCGGCGGTCAGCTGCACGCGCCGGGTGGTGCGGTGCAGGAGCTGGGTCGCCAGCGCGGCCTCCAGCCGCTGGATGGCCAGCGACACGCTGGCCTTGGGCAGGCCGAGGCTCTCCGCGGCTCGGGTGAACGAACCCCGCTCGGCCACGTGGAGGAAGATCCGGAGTTCCTCGAGCCGGCTCATGCATTGGTCCGCGGGAATGAACAGTCATATCAGAATCGGTCGGTTTATCACTTCACGCAAGACCAATAGGCTGACCACTCCCATCCGTGTCCGGAGTGTCCCATGCCTGTTTCCACCACGCCGCGTACCGTCCTCGTCACCGGTGGCAGCCGTGGCCTCGGCCGCAACGCCGCCCTGGCCCTGGCCGAGGACGGGGCCGATATCGTACTGACCTACCGCCGCCAGTCAGCCGCCGCCGCAGAGGTGGTGGCCGCGATCCAGGCCCGCGGTCGTCGCGCGGCGGCGCTGCCGCTGGACGCTGCCGAAAGCGCAGGTTTCGCGGCCTTCGCAGCGGCCGTGCGCGCCCAGCTGCAGGCCTGGGACCGCACCGGCCTGGACGGCCTGGTCAACAACGCGGGCGAAGGGCATTACGCGCCGTTCGCCGAGACCACGCCGGAGGCCTTCGATCACCTCGTCGCCGTGCACCTCAAGGGCCCCTATTTCCTGACCCAGGCCTTGTTGCCCCTGCTGGCCGAGGGCAGCCGCATCCTCAACATCTCCAGCGGACTGGCCCGCTTCGCGCTTCCCGGCAGCTCGGCGTACGCCATGATGAAGGGCGGCGTGGAGGTGCTCACGCGCTACCTGGCCAAGGAACTCGGTGCTCGTGGCATCAGTGCGAATACCCTTGCCCCCGGTGCGATCGAAACCGATTTCGGTGGGGGCCGCGTGCGCGACAACGCCGAGGTCAACGCGATGGTGGCCTCGGCAACGGCACTCGGGCGGGCCGGGCAGCCGGATGACATCGGTCCGGCGGTGGTGGCGCTGATGTCGCCGGGCACGCGCTGGATCAACGCCCAGCGCGTAGAGGCCTCCGGCGGGATGTTCATCTGAGCGCACGCGGTGCCGGGCAGGGCGCCCGGCGCCGGACCCTGGCAGGCTCAGTACACATCGCGGCGATAGCGGCCCTCGGCCAGCAGTTCCTCCACCATGTCCTCGCCGAGTGTCTCGCGCAGTACGTCGTCCACGCCCTGCGCCATGCCGTGCAGCGAACCGCACACATACAGGCAGGCCCCCTCGGCCACCCAATGGCGCAGCGCCGGACTGGCCGCGCGCAGCAGGTCCTGCACGTACAGGCGGGTCTGCCCGTCGCGCGACCATGCGCGGTCCAGGCGCGCGAGATGACCGCTGCGGCGCCAGCCGGCCAGCTCGGCGTCATAGAGCGCGTCGTCGGCCTGGCGGCGCTCGCCGAACAGCAGCCAGTGACCATGCGCACCCTGCGCTTGTGCTTCGCGGAGCAGTGCGCGCAGCCCGGCGATGCCGGTGCCATTGCCGATCAGGATCATCAGCGGCTGCGCCGGGTGGCGGTGGAAACCGCTGTTGCGGCGCACGCGGGCCTGGATCGCACCACCTTCAGGGGCGTGCAGCGCCAGCCAGCCGGAACCGGCGCCCGGCACGCCTGCGGCATCATGCACCAGCCGCACCACCAGCTGCAGCGTGGCCTCGCCGCTGCCACTGGCGATGGAGTACTCGCGCGGTGGCAGCCGTGGCAGTTCGCCGAGCCAGCGCGCAGCATCGTGCACCGTCGCGGCGTCCTGTTCGTCGGGCAGCATGCACTGTGCCGCGGCATCGGCGGCACGCACGCGTTCACCGTGCAGCTCGATCACCGCCTCCGCATCGATGCCCGCCGCGTCCAGCACCGCCCGCACGCGGGCAGCGGCGTTGCGTGGCATGACCTGCAGGATATCGCCGGCACGCCACGCCACGCCCGGAGGCGGCAGCAGGCTGATCTCCCACACCGGTCCACCCTGGCTGCCCGGGTTGAGCAGGCGCCGCTGCTGCAGCGTCCACGGCTGCAGCGTGGCCCCGGGGCTGTCCAGCGGAACGACCGGCTGCAGGCCCGTCAGCGTGGCCAGCTGCTGCTGCCACTGCTGCAGCGCCCGGGAATCATCGCCGTCCACATCCACGCAGGGAAACAACGCAGCCGCACCCTGCTGCCCGAGCCACTGGTCCACACGGCGTGCGAAGCCACAGAACTGGGCGTACTGGCGATCGCCCAGCGCGAGCATGCCGTAGCCAAGCTGCGGCAAGGCCTGCGCGCGTGCCAGCACCTTGCGCTCGAAGACGCGCGCGCTGTCCGGCGCATCGCCGTCACCGAAGGTGCTGAGCACGAACAGCGCACGCTGCGCGCCTGCCAGGCGCGAGGCATCCACGTGCGCCAATGGCTGCACCTGCACCGCCATGCCCGCTGCCTGCAGCTGGCCGGCGGCATGCCAGGCCAGCCGTTCGGCCTGTCCGCTCTGGCTGGCATAGGACACCAGCCACGCCGGCGCATCGCCACCGTGCACGGACGCCGGTGCCAGCGCGAGGCGCGATGCACGTGCCGCGCGCTGTTTGCCGCGCCGGTCCAGGTAGAGCAGCCAGCCGGTCACGAAGAACAGCAGCATGCCCAGGCTGGACAGCATCACGATCACCCGTCCGCCAAGCCCGAAGAAACGTCCCGAATGCAGCGCGAACATGCTGGACAGCACGCGCTGGCCGCCGGACATGCCGGCGTAGGCCTCGTGCCGCAGCACCGCGCCACTGTGCGGATCCAGCTGCAGCGTGTCGGTGGCGCGGTCGTGGTAGGGGCTGCCGGTGCCGCGCACGCGTGCGGTCAACGGCTGCCCCGCACGTGCCGGCAGCCGCAAATCGATGTAGCCGGCGCGTACGCCGGGCAGGGCGTACAAGGCCGCCTGCACGCGCTGCAGGTCGAGCCCGGTGGCGCCGGAGGGCAGGGTGACTGGGGCCTGGGTGCCCCCGCCGAGCGCGCGGGTCAGTCCGTCGCGGTACGTATCGAACGACCACCACAGGCCGGTCAAGGCCAGCAGCAGGTACACCGGCAGCACCCAGGTGCCGATCACCGAATGCAGGCTCCACAGGAAGCTGCGACCGCGGTGGTGCCACGCCACGGCCAGCCAGCTCCGCCAGTGCCAGCGCCGTGGCCACCGCAGGTACAGGCCGGAAAGCGCGAAGAACACCAGGACCACCGCGCAGATGCCTGTCACCCGCTGTCCGGCGTCACCGGCCACCAGCCGCCGGTGCAGGTCCTCGGTGAAGTCCAACAGCGCCTGGCCACGCAGTGTCTCGAAGCGATGGCCGCTGTACGGGTCGAAGTAGATCCAGGTCTCACGGCCCCCTTCGAAACGTGCCACTGAAGGCCGCATGCCGGTGCCATCCACGCGCAGGCGCTGCAGTGGCGTCTGCGCTGCTGACGTGAGCGAGGCCACCAGCGTGTCCAGCGGCAATGGCGTACGACCCTGCGCGTGCTGCTCGGCCACAGCTGCGAACGGCGGGTTGGCCGCGCGCAGGATCTCGTCTTCGAACGAGAGCAGGGCACCGCTCAGGCCCATCACCGCCAGCACGGTGCCGGCCGTGATGCCAAGGAACCAGTGCACCTGGAACAGAACGGTCTTGAGCATGGCCAGCGCGGGCGCCGGAACGCGGCCCGCGTCAAATGAGAATAAGTCGCAATTGTGTCGGCGCCATGCGCGGCGGTCAACCCGGCCGCGTCGAACATCGCCCCCGGCGCTGCACCCCGCGCGACCTTCGGCGCCGAACGGTCAGCGCGTCCAGGCGTCCAGCGTACCGGGCTCGAAAGGGCCGACGCGCTGCCTGACCAGCCGTCCCTGGGCGTCCACCAGCACGCTGTACGGCAGCAACCCCTGCGCATTGCCCAGGCGCACGCTGGCGTCGGCCGGCCCCGGCGTGTCCAGCACGATGGGGTAGTCCACGGGCACGCGCGCCAGGAAGGCCTGCACCGCCTCCGGCGTATCCAGCGCAAGGCCGACGACCTGCACGCCCTGCGCGCCCTGGGTGGCGGCGAAGCGGGCGAGCTCGGGCATTTCCTCCACGCAGGGGCCGCACCAGCTGGCCCACACGTTGATCAGCAAGGGCCGACCGGCGAATCCGCGCAGGTCCACCGGCGTGCCGTGCAGGTCCGGCAGTACCAGTGCGGGCAGCGGCTGCCCGATGGCGGCCGCCTCGACCGGCGCCGCCGCGGCCGTGCGGGCGCTCTGCTGCGCCGGCACCGGACCCAGACGGTGGCCGGCCCAGAGCCCCAGCCCGCCCGCCAGCACCGCCGCCCACAGCAGTGCCGGCCGGCGCTTCATCAGCGCGCCGTGCGCAGCAGCGCTTCGTCCACCAGGGCCTGGGTCAGCACGGTGGGCAGCACCGTCGGGGGCGCCCCCGGCCCGTAGACCACGTACAGCGGCACGCCCACGGCATTGTGTTCGTCGAGGAAGGCGGTGATCTGCGGATCCACGTTGGTGTAGTCCCCCCGCATGTAGACCGCGTTGGTGCGCTTGAGGATGTCGGCGAAGCCTGGCCGCGAGAGCACCGCACGCTCGTTCGCCTTGCACGTCACGCACCAGTCCGCGGTCATGTTGACGAACACCACGCGGTTGTCGGCGCGCAGGCGGTCCAGCAGCGCCGGCGAATAGGCCACCACGTTTTCCCCGGAGACCTCGCTGGCCGGCGCGGCAGGCGGGGAGAGGCGGCTCACGCCCCACACCGGCAGCAGCGCCGCCAGCACCAGCACGCCCGCCAGCGCAGCACCGACGCGCTGGCTGCGCCAGCGGCTGCGTTCATGCCACCACAGGCCCAGGGCGAGCAGCACCAGCCCGCCCAGCACCAGCGCCATGGCATCCACGCCACGCTGCTTGCCGAGCACCCACAGCAGCCACAGCGCGGTGGCATACATGGGGAATGCCAGGACGTTCTTCAGCGTCTCCATCCACGCGCCCGGACGCGGCAGGCGGCGCGCCAGCGACGGCACGAAACCGATCAGCAGGAAGGGCAGCGCCAGCCCGAAGCCGAGCATCAGGAACACCAGCAGCGACTGCGCGGCAGGCGCGGCAAAGGCATACGCCAGGGCCGGACCCATGAACGGCGCCACGCACGGGCTTGCGACCACGCAGGCCAGCACACCGGTGAAGAAATCGCCCACCGGGCCGCTGCGCGAAGCCAGCGACTGGCCGACGCCACCCAGGCGTCCGCCCAGGGTGAAGACCCCGGACAGGCTCAGGCCGACGGCGAACATCAGGTACACCAGCGCGGCGATGAACCACGGGTGCTGCAGTTGGAAACCCCAGCCCGCCGCCTGACCGGCCGCACGCAGCGCCAGTACCAGCGCACCGATCGCCGCGAACGCCACCAGCACGCCGGCGGTGTACCAGAGCGCATGCGAGCGCGCGTGCTGCCGGCTCTCACCGCTCTGCGCCACCCCCAGCACCTTCAGCGACAGGATGGGCAGCACGCAGGGCATGAGGTTGAGGACCAGGCCACCGGCCAGCGCCAGCAGCAGCACCACGGCCAGCTGCGAGGGACCCGTGGGAATCGGCGGGCGGGTGCGCCGGGCATTGTCGGCGCTGGCATCCGGACTCGGCGCGGCGGCACTGGCGGTCGCGTCGGGCAGCGCGGCGCCGTCGGTACCTGCGGGCGGTTCGTTGGGAATGGTGGGGAGCAGCCGACGCGCCGAAGGCTGCGCCACGGTGCCGCTGGATCCGGCGGCGCCGGCGCGGGCGTCGGTAGTGGCCGGCACCCCGGCATCGGCCGCCAGCGCGGTGGAGACCGTGCCCACCGGCAGCGCCAGCTTCACCCGGCGGGTCATCGGCGGATAGCAGATGCCCTCGCTCTGGCAGCCCTGGAAGGTGACTACCAGCGTGGCGTCCAGCGCCTGTGCACGCGTGCGCTGCAGCGGCAGGGTGACGTCCACCGGATCGAAGAACACGGCCACATCGCCGAAATGCTCATCGCGGTGCGAGCGCGCGGCGGGCCACTGCAGCGCGCCCGGACGCACGCCATTGGCGCCCTCCACCTTGAGCGAGGTGCGATCGCGATACAGGTAATACCCCGGTGCCGGACTGAAGCGCAGCAGCACCGTGTTGCCGTCGCCGACCACGGCCTCGAAGCCGAACGCCTGTTCCGACGGCAGCGGCAGCGCCTGATTGCCGGCGCCCACGCCCGGCAGGCGCAGGCCGCCTGCGTTGGCCGCTGCTGCCAGCGGGTTGCCCGGACCGGCAGCGGGCCCACGCGCGGGCAGGCCGGGCGAGGCGGTGCCCGCTCCCCCCGGCAGGCGCACCTGCAGCACACGCTTCTGCGGTGGGTAGCACACGCCGGCATCGGCACAGCCCTGGAAACGGACTTCCACGCTGACCGTGGACGCGCCGCTGTCCGGCGTGCCGGGCAGGGTCCCGACCAGCTGCTGGCGGTAGGTTTCCACCTCGCCGAAGAAATCATCGTGGTGCGCATCGCCCGCAGGCAGCTGCAGCGTACCGGCGTTGAACACCGGATCGGCCTTGACGCTGGTGCGGTGTCGGTAGAGGTAGTAGCCCGGCGCGATCTTCCACCGCAGCTGGATCTGGTCGCGCTCCACCGCGCTGGCCGTCAGCGCGAAGGCCTCGTCCACCGGCAGCAGGTCCTTCTCGCTCACTGCCCAGGCAGGCAGGGAGAAAAGCAGCAGCGCACACAGCGGCAGGCAATGGCGCAGCCGCGCCAGCAGTCCTGGAATCATCAGCAGGGTTCCTCCCGGGTCTGCGCCCGGATCCAGTCAAGATAGGCCGGCATGCCGGACCGCGCTTGGACCGCCACGCATTCCGGAAGTTCATACGGGTGCAGTTCGATCAGCCGCCCCATGGCCGCATCGAGGCGGCTCGCGGTGGTCTTGACCACCAGCTGCAGTTCGTCGTCCGAAATCACCTGGCCTTGCCAGCGGTAGGTGGAGCGGGCGCCGGGCAGGCGCGTGACACAGGCCGCAAGGCGCTCGTCGACCAGGGCATGGGTGATGCGCTCGGCGCTCGCGGCGTCCGGACAGGTGGTGAAAATCAGCAGGATGGCATCGGGGGTGGACATCACCGCCGAGTATAGAGCCCCGGTCCGGTCCGCAGACCGGACCGGGGCATAGGACACGTCTCAAAAGTGGGTCAGTTGGCCAACTGGCAGCTGGCCGGACGCGACGAAGTGAACAGTGCGGGCGAGGCCCATTCCGGGTGGTCGATGAACGGATTGCGGTTGCCCTGGAAGCTGTAGATCACCTCGTTGCGGGCACGTTCGGCGTCCGTCGGCGGATCGGCCAGGTGCCAGTCCATCAGCGTGGACAGCAGCCCCATGTAGGCCGGTGAGCTGGTGGTGCGCACGATCCGGCTGCGGTCATCGGTAAGCTCCAGATCGGGCTCGGATTGGCCGGTTGCGGCATCCTGCCCGCCTTCATAGCGGATGGCCATGTACATCACCGCGCGCGCGATGTCGCCCTTGCGCTTGCCCCACACCTCGAAAGTGCCCTGGCTGCCGTCCGGTGTGCGCACCCAGTTGCTGTTGCCCGGGTAGCCGCCGCTACCGCCCCCCTGGCCGTTGTTCGCTTCGGTGGCGCGCTCGCCGCAGTTGCCGTCGCATCGGGCGAAGGGCTTGTTTCCGCGATCGGCATTCCACTGCGCATCGGTGAGATAGAGCATGTGGGTGTCGGTGTAGGGCGCGTACGGCAGTCCCTTGTCACCGGAGGTGCTGGGGAAGCCCAGCGAGTTCGGCCAGGTGTGTTCGCGGTTGTACGTCAGGCCCCCGCCGGTGCCGGCGCGGTCGGTCACCTTCGCATAGCTGCGGTTGCGGTACGCATCCAGGATGCGGTTGGGGTTGTTCGGATCCTCGTCGGCGATCTCCAGGATCGTCCACGTGTTCGTGCCCGAGCCGCTGTACGGATACACCGTGTGGCCCTTGATGGTTTCATGCAGCGAACAGCGCAGCTGGCCGGGGCTGGAGGTGTTGACGCGCCGGTAATAGGCGCCGGGATTGCCGGGATTGCCCGGATCGGGGGTCGTGGTGCTGGCGACCGTGAACGCGATGCGCGAATCGGCGGCCGGGCGTGCGCCCTGGTCGTCGCTGATGCGGCTGGCGCGGATATCGAAGCGGCAGGCCTCACCGGCCACCAGGGCGGTGCTGGTGGAAACCTTCACCGTGCGCCCGCTGCCGGGGTGGCTCAACGACACACTGCCGGAACGGCCACAGGTGAGGGCGAAGGCGCCGCTGGCCAGGGTGACGTTCTCGCTGAACACCACCTCCAGATCACCCGCCGCAGGGAAGGTGCTGCTGCCCTGCGCCGGCACCGTGGTGCTGACCGACGGCGGCGTGTTGGGGCCGCCGGTCCCCGGGCTGCCGATGAAGGACTGGCCCGCGTTGCAGCCACCGAAGGTCTGCGCAGCCGACGGTGCCCAGGTGAAATGCGCGTACTGGCTGCCGCTGCCGGTCAGCTGCAGGGAGGTGCCGGGAGCGGTGCTGTTGCTTTCGGCGACCGGAATGTTCTGGCTGGTCATGCCCGCCGCCGGTCCGCCCGCCGCGGTGAGCGTGCCTTCGTAACTCAGGAACTGCACGACCCGGCCGGCCGCATCGACCAGCGCGACGCCATCGTTGGGGCCGTTCTGCAGGCCGTTGCTGGGGTAGCTGACCACGGCGATGCTGGCACTGCCGCAACCGGCCGCGGTTCCGGCAGGCACGGCCGTGTTGGCATAGACCGTGGCCGCTGAAGGCGTGCTGCCGTTGTAGAGATGGAGCCGGTAGCCGGAGAGGTCTTCGCCGGCGGTCGCCACGACCTCGATCGCTTCGCCGACATCGCCGGCCGGCGTGCTGTCGTCGTAATGCAACTCGTTGATGAATACATCGGCCCGCGCCGACGTGGCCGTCAGTGCCAACAGGCACGCAACGGCAAGCGGTGACAGCACTCGCATCGAACAACTCCCTTGTTGGATGGTCCCCCCGCCGCGACTGTAAGGCGTTTGCGTTACAGATTGGCGGAATCAGCCATTCCACGGGCACCGCTCCGCCACAGACCCCGTGTGGTGTGCAGGGGGGGGGGGCGCCTCCCTGCGACCCGCCGGAAAATTTTTGCTCGGCAGCCCTTGAAACCTCCGCCCAGGGCTCCATCTCTTGGTCTGTCCCGATCCGTCGGGTTTTTTCACGCGCGATTCTGGCAGTCGCCTGGTTCGACTGCTAAAATCGCCGGACTTTTTCAGCACAATCAACAACTTGAGAGGTCTCACATGAGCAACTTGAAGCCGCTGCATGACCGCGTAGTCGTCAAGCCGATCGAAGCCGAGGAAGTCTCCGCCGGCGGCATCCTGATTCCGGATTCCGCCAAGGAAAAGTCCACCAAGGGCGAAGTCGTGGCCGTCGGCCCGGGCAAGGCGCTGGACAACGGCAGCGTGCGCGCGCCCTCGCTGAAGGTCGGTGACAAGGTCATCTATGGCCAGTACGCCGGCAGCAGCTACAAGGAAGGCGGCGTGGAATACAAGGTCCTGCGCGAAGACGACGTGCTCGCCGTCATCGGCTGAGCTGCGTCCGCGCGACCTGTTTCATCGTAGATCCCGTTAAAACACAAGCCGCCGGACCGCGTCCGGCGCAACCAATGAGGTAATCGCAATGGCTGCCAAAGATATTCGTTTCGGTGAAGATGCCCGCGCCCGCATGGTGCGCGGCGTCAACGTGCTCGCCAACGCCGTGAAGTCCACCCTGGGTCCGAAGGGCCGCAACGTCGTGCTCGAGAAGAGCTTCGGTGCCCCGACCATCACCAAGGACGGCGTGTCCGTCGCCAAGGAAATCGAACTGTCCGACAAGTTCGAGAACATGGGCGCGCAGATGGTGAAGGAAGTCGCTTCCCGCACCAATGATGACGCCGGTGACGGCACCACCACCGCCACCGTGCTGGCCCAGGCCCTGATCCGCGAAGGCGCCAAGGCTGTCGCAGCCGGCATGAACCCGATGGACCTCAAGCGCGGTATCGACCAGGCCGTCAAGGCCGCCGTCGCCGAGCTGAAGAACATCTCCAAGCCCACCGCCGACGACAAGGCCATCGCCCAGGTCGGTACGATCTCGGCCAACTCCGACGAGTCGATCGGCAACATCATCGCCGAAGCGATGAAGAAGGTCGGCAAGGAAGGCGTGATCACCGTTGAGGAAGGCTCGGGCCTGGACAACGAACTGGACGTCGTGGAAGGCATGCAGTTCGACCGCGGCTACCTGTCCCCGTACTTCGTCAACAACCAGCAGGCGCAGACCGCCGACCTGGATGACCCGTTCATCCTGCTGCACGACAAGAAGATCTCCAACGTGCGCGACCTGCTGCCCGTGCTGGAAGGCGTGGCCAAGGCCGGCAAGCCGCTGCTGATCGTCGCGGAAGAAGTCGAAGGCGAAGCGCTGGCGACCCTGGTGGTCAACACCATCCGTGGCATCGTCAAGGTCGTGGCCGTCAAGGCGCCGGGCTTCGGCGACCGTCGCAAGGCGATGCTGGAAGACATGGCCGTGCTGACCGGCGGCACCGTGATCTCCGAGGAAGTGGGTCTGTCGCTGGAGAAGGCGACGATCAACGACCTGGGCCGCGCCAAGAAGGTGCAGGTCTCCAAGGAAAACACCATCATCATCGACGGTGCCGGTGATGCTGCGGCAATCCAGGCACGCGTTGCCCAGATCAAGACCCAGATCGAGGACACCTCCTCCGACTACGACCGCGAGAAGCTGCAGGAGCGCGTGGCCAAGCTGGCCGGCGGCGTTGCGGTGATCAAGGTCGGCGCGTCGACCGAAATCGAGATGAAGGAAAAGAAGGCCCGCGTTGAAGACGCCCTGCACGCTACCCGCGCAGCCGTCGAAGAAGGCGTGGTCCCGGGCGGCGGCGTTGCCCTGGTGCGTGCGCTGGTGGCTGTTGGCGAGCTGAAGGGCGCCAACGAAGACCAGACCCACGGCATCCAGATCGCCCTGCGCGCCATGGAAGCCCCGCTGCGCGAAATCGTCGCCAACGCCGGTGAAGAGCCGTCGGTGATCCTGAACAAGGTGAAGGAAGGGACCGGCAACTTCGGCTACAACGCCGGCAACGGCGAGTTCGGCGACATGGTCGAGTTCGGCATCCTGGATCCGACCAAGGTGACGCGTTCGGCGCTGCAGAACGCCGCTTCGATCGCTGGCCTGATGATCACCACCGAAGCGATGGTGGCCGAGGCGCCGAAGAAGGAAGAGCCCGCCATGGGCGGCGCCGGTGGCATGGGCGGCATGGGTGGCATGGGCGGCATGGACTTCTAAGTCCAACGCATCCTGCCGTTGCTGCATGATCGGAAGACCCCGCCGGAAACGGCGGGGTTTTTCGTTGGACGCGTGCAGGGTGGTCGCGGTCGGGCGCGCAGTTGCCGATGCAACAGTTGGCAGCGCCGCGGGTGCTGTGTTATCACTGCATCCCATGAACGCAGCCCGCGCCAGCTTTTACGTCTGGTATTACTTTCCGAAGCCCCAGGCGGAGGAAGGACTGCATTCACCCTGAAGAACGTTTTCAGACGCATTCCCGAAAGCCGCCAGCGCACCTGGCGGCTTTTTTGATGCCGCCGCGCTGGGACCCCCACCTCTGGAGATCCCCCGCCATGCCCCCCTTCACCGACGACCTGCGCATCCGCAAGATCGAACCGCTCACCTCGCCTGCCGAACTGCTGGCCCTGCTGCCGTGCGATGACGAGGCCTCAGCCACCGTTACCGCCTCGCGCGATGCGCTGCACGCCATCCTGCACGGCCACGACGACCGCCTTGCGGTCGTGGTGGGCCCCTGTTCCATCCATGATCCGGCCGCGGCCATCGAGTACGCACACAAGCTCAAGCCGCTGCGCGATGCCCTGGCCGGCGAGCTGGAGATCGTCATGCGCGTGTACTTCGAGAAGCCGCGCACCACGGTGGGCTGGAAAGGGCTGATCAACGACCCGGACCTGGACGGCAGCTTCAACATCAACAAGGGGCTGCGCATCGCCCGCGGCCTGCTGCGGGACATCAACAAGCTCGGCCTGCCGGCCGGGGTCGAGTTCCTCGATGTGATCTCGCCGCAGTACATCGCCGATCTGGTGGCCTGGGGCGCGATCGGGGCGCGCACCACCGAGAGCCAGGTGCACCGCGAACTGGCGTCGGGCCTGTCCTGTCCGGTCGGGTTCAAGAACGGCACCGATGGCAACATCAAGATCGCCGCCGATGCCGTCGGCGCGGCGTCCAACCCGCATCATTTCCTGTCAGTCACCAAGCAGGGCGACACCGCCATCGTGGCCACCGCCGGCAATCCGGACTGCCATGTGATCCTGCGTGGCGGGAAGGTCCCCAACTTCGACGCGGCCAGCCTCGGTGACGCCTGCCAGGTGCTGGCCAAGGCCGGCCTGCCCACGCGCCTGATGATCGATGCCAGCCATGCCAACAGCCTGAAGAACCCGGACAACCAGCCGCGGGTGGTCGATGATATCGCCGAGCAGATGGCGCGCGGCGAGCAGCGCATCGTGGGGGTGATGATCGAGAGCAACCTGGTCGGCGGCCGCCAGGACCTGCTGCCTGGCCAGCCCCTGGTGCACGGCCAGAGCATCACCGATGGCTGCATCGACTGGACCACGACCGAGCGCGTGCTGGAAGATCTCGCCGCCGCCGTGCGCGCCCGGCGCGCGATCGCCTCCGGCACGGTCACGGTGCCCGAACCGGCCGCCGAAGCGGCGTGAGCCCGCAGGCGCTGCGCTGCCGGTCGTACGCAGCGCGGCGCCCACCGGACGGGGTGCTCAGTGCACCTCGTCGTGGTACACGAACTTCGGCATCTCCCAGCGGAAGTGGATCGCCAGCAGGCGCAGCGCGAAGCCGCCACCAAGGCAGCACAGGATCGCCGTGCTGTCGGCCACGCCCCAGTGCAGCAGCAGCAGGTAGGCCGCGCCGGTCAGCAGGGCGATGATCGCGTAGAGCTCCTTCTGGAAGATCAGCGGGACTTCGTTGCACAGGATGTCGCGCAGCACGCCGCCGAAGGCACCGGTCAACATGCCGGCGATCAGCACGATCGCGGTGGCATGCCCCGCCTCGCGCGCGATCGAGCAGCCGATCAGGGTGAAGGCGATCAGGCCCAGTCCATCGAGCACCAGGAAGGTGCGGCGGAAGTGGTGCATCCAGCGTGCCAGCCAGGTGGCCACCAGCGCCGCGCATACCGTGAAGCCGAGGTACTCGGGGTGCTGCACCCACGCCAGCGGATAATGGCCGAGGATGATGTCGCGCAGCGAGCCGCCGCCCAGGGCGGTCACGCAGGCGATCATCACCACGCCGAACAGGTCCATGCGGCGGCGGCCGGCCGAGAGCGCGCCGGTCATGGCTTCGGCGGAAATAGCGATCAGATAGATGATGGACAACAGCATGGGGGCAGGCTCCGGACAGGCGATGGCCGGCCGCGCGCTGCCGCTTCGCTGCGGGGGCAGCGAGGCGATGGCGTGACCGGTGCCGCTCCCGCTGTCCTTTTGCCTGAGAGTTCAGCGGAAGCGTGTTCCGCGTGCCCCTTCGGCGGGTCCGGGTGGACCTCTCTCCAGCTCGGCGAGTGGGATGCATGGTTGATGGAGTCCAACTCCACCGGCCTGAGCGATCATGGGAGCCTGCGCCTTCGGCGGGTGCCTGTGTGGCACCTCTCTCCTGCATCCGGGCGCCAGTGTAGCCGCTGCGGCGGGTGAGCGATAATCACGGCCATGTCCACCGCGCCCACGCCCTGGTTCCTGTACCTGCTCGAATGCCGCGACGGCAGTTACTACGCGGGTATCAGCACCGACGTGGACGCCCGGTTCGCCGCCCACCAGGCGGGCAGGGGGGCGCGCTACACGCGCGCCCGGCCGCCGCTGCGGATCCTCGCGGTGCGGCAGTATGCCGGCCGTTCGGACGCCTCGCGCGCCGAGTGGGAACTGAAACAGCAGCCGCGTGCGAAGAAGCTGGCATGGTTCGGCCTCTAGGCCGGCCGCCACACCGACAGGGCAGCGCCCGTACTCAGCGCTCGGCGGGTGGATCCCTGGGCGGGCGTGCGTTGCCGAAGATGATCCGCGCGCTGCGCTGGTAGCTCCAGTACGCCACCGCCCAGTTGAGCAGCACCACCATGCGGTTGCGGAAACCGATCAGGAACATCACGTGCGCGGCCAGCCAGAACCACCACGCGAGCACGCCGGAGAGCTGCAGCCGGCCAAGGTGGACGATCGCGGCCATGCGCCCGATGGTGGCCAGGTTGCCGTAGTCGGCGTAGACGAAGGCGCCCGGTGCCGCCTTGCCGTGCAGGCGCGCGCGCACGGTCTCGGCCACGTGCCGGCCCATCTGCTTGGCTGCCGGTGCCACGCCCGGCACCGGCCGACCGTCCGCCTGGCTCAGGGCCGCCAGGTCGCCGGCAACGAACACCTCCGGATGCCCCGGCAGCGTGAGGTCGGGCAGGACCTGCACGCGGCCGGCGCGGTCCAGCGGTACCTCCAGCGTGGCCCCCAGCGGCGAGGCCGCCACGCCCGCTGCCCAGACCACGGTGCGCGCGGCGATGAAGGTCTCGCCGAGCTGGAAGCCCTGGTTGTCGATGTGGCTGACCGGCGTGCCGGTCAGCACGTCCACGCCGAGTTTCTCCAGTTGGCGCCGTGCCTTCAGCGAGAGCACTTCGGGGAACGAGGAGAGCACGCGTGGCCCGGCTTCGACCAGGCGCACCTTGGCGCTGGCCGGATCGATATGGCGGAACTCGTTGCGCAGCGTATGCCGCGCGATTTCGGCCAGCGTGCCGGCCAGTTCCACGCCGGTGGGACCGCCGCCGACCACCGCGAAACTCAGCCACGCCGCCTTCTTCGCAGGATCCGGCTCGGCCTCGGCGTATTCGAACGCGAGCAGCAGCTTGCGCCGCAGCGCGATCGCATCATCGAGGGTCTTCAGGCCCGGCGCATCCTTGGCCCACTGGTCGTTGCCGAAATACGCATGGGTCGCGCCACTGGCCAGCAACAGGCTGTCATAGGCCAGCACGCTGCCATCGGCGAGGTGCACGCTGCGCGCCTGCTTTTCGATGCGGGTGACTTCGCCCAGCCGGACTTCCACATTGTGCTGGTGGCCCAGGATATGCCGCAGGGGCGCGGCGATGTCCGGTGCGGACAGGCCCGCAGTGGCGACCTGGTAGAGCAGCGGCTGGAACAGATGGTGGTTGCGGCGATCGATCAGGGTGATGCGGATGCGCTCGCTGGCCAGGGCGCGGGTCGCCCAGAGGCCGGCGAAACCGCCGCCGACGATGACCAGGTGGGGGGTGCGCTCGCGGGACATGTCGCGTGGCTCCAATGGAAAAAGGGGGCAGGGGGATGATCGCATGCCATCCCCGGCCACGCCCCGGTGGAACATACTGTCCCTGATTCCCCGTCAGCCTGGAGCAGGTATGTCCGAGCCGGAAAAGCGCATCGCGTTGCTGATCGATGCCGACAATGCGCCCGCGTCGAAGATCGAAGAAGTGCTCGCCGAAGTCGCACGCCACGGCGTGGCGAACGTGCGCCGCGCGTATGGCAACTGGAAGAGTCCGAACCTGAAAAGCTGGGAAGCCGTGCTGCACGAGTACGCGATCCGCCCGATCCAGCAGTTCGACTACAGCCGCGGCAAGAATGCCTCGGACATGGCGATGGTCATCGATGCGATGGACCTGCTGTATGCGCGCAACCTCGATGGTTTCGCCATCGTGTCCAGCGATGCGGACTTCACTCCCCTGGTGATGCGTCTGCTGACCGAGGGCGTGAAGGTCTACGGCTTCGGCGAGAAGAAAACGCCCGAACCTTTCGTCAACGCGTGTTCGAAATTCACCTACGTGGAGGCACTCGGGCAACCGCATGCGCCGCTGGCCGAGGCCGTGCCCGGCGAGGACGCAGGCCCGGAGAGCGGCACCGAAGCGCGGCCACGCCGCAGTGGCGCGGAGATGCGCGGGGATACCCGGCTGGTCAACCTGCTGCGCCGCGCGGTGGCGTCAGCCGAAGGCGAAGACGGCTGGTCGCACCTGGGTCCGGTGGGCAGCCAGATCGGCAACCAGGCCTCGTTCGACTCGCGCAATTACGGATACGGCAAGCTCAGCGATCTGCTTGCCGCCATCGGACTGTTCGAGTTGAAGAAGGACGGAAAGTCGTCCTACGTGCGCGCACTGCCGAAGAAAACCGGGCGCTGATCACCATGGCAGCGTGCACAAGGCACCACGGCAATCCGATCGGCGTATCGTAACGCCACCGCGCCGGCACAGGCGCATGCTGCTGCAGGAAAACAACGATGCTGAAGATCTGGGGCCGCCGCAATTCCAGCAACGTGCGCAAGGTGCTGTGGTGCGCCGAAGAGGTGGGCGTGCCGTATGAATCGTTCGAGGTCGGCGGACGCTTTGGTGGCACCGGCACCGCGCACTACCAGGCGTTGAACCCCAATGGCCTGGTGCCGGTGGTGGAGATCGACGGGCTCCCGTTGTGGGAATCCAACACCATCGTGCGGTACCTGTCGGCCCGGTACGCGCTGGGCACGCTGTATCCGGAAGATGCGATGCAGCGCGCACAGGCGGAGAAGTGGATGGACTGGTCCACCTCGCGCATGGCGCCGCTGTACAGCGAGCTGATCTGGGGCGTGATGCGCACCGCGCCCGCCGACCGCGACGAGGCCCGCATCAACGCCGCGCTGGTGAAGGCCGGGGATCTGCTGGCCATGGCCGATGCCACGCTGGCGCGGCAACCGTGGCTGTCGGGTGACACCTTCGCGATGGGTGATGTTCCACTGGGCTCGCTGGTGTACGCGTGGTTTGAAATGCCGATCCAGCGGCCGGACCTGCCGCACCTTGCTGACTGGTATGCACGGTTGCAGCAGCGCCCCGCGTACCGGCGCGGCGTGATGACCGGCATGAGCTGAGGCGCCGCGCGCGGGTGCCGCGCGCTGTCCTTCAGTAAAGATCCATCGGATCCACATCCAGCGACCAGCGCACGCGTCGCGCCTCCGGCAGCGCGTGCAGCAGCGGCACCACGTGGTCCAGCACCGCGTGCAGCGCAGGCCGCTGCGCGCTGGAGAGCAGCAGCTGCGTGCGCTGGTAACCGGCGCGCCGTGGCATCGGCGCAGGCATCGGGCCGAAAGCGTCCAGATGCGGCTGCTCGCCCAGCAGCGCGCGCGCGGCGAGCAGGAACGCGTTGGCATGCTCCACCTGCTGCGCTTCGGCGCGCAGCAGCGCCAGGTGGGCGAACGGCGGGAAGCCGGCGGCCTGGCGCTGGGTGAGTTCTGCCGCCGCGAACGGGTGGTAGCCGCCGTTGACCAGTGTCTCCAGCAACGGGTGCCCGGGGTGGTGGGTCTGCAGCCAGACCTCGCCGGGATCGCGCGCACGTCCGGCACGTCCGGCCACCTGGATCAGCAGCTGCGCCAGTTTCTCCGAGGCACGGAAGTCGGCCGAGAACAGCCCTTCATCGATGCCCACCACCACCACCAGCGTCAGCTTGGGCAGGTCGTGGCCCTTGGCCAGGATCTGTGTCCCGACCAGGATCCCCGGCTGCTCACCGAGCGAGGCCAGGGTCTGCTCGAGCGCATCGCGGCGGGCGGTGGTGCCACGGTCGATGCGCAGCACCGGCACATCCGGGAAGGCCTGCACCAGGTGCTCTTCCAGGCGCTCGGTGCCGATGCCCTGCGGCTGCAGCGCCAGGCTGCCACAGGCCGGGCAGGCCAGCGGTGCCGGTTGCCGGGCGCCGCAGTGATGGCACTGCAGTCGCCGACCCGCGCCGTGCACGGTCATCGGGGCATCGCAGCGCTGGCACGGCGCTGTCCAGCCACAGTCATGGCACAGCAGGACCGGCGCGTAGCCGCGGCGGTTCTTGAACACCAGCACCTGCTGGCCGTTGCGCAGGTGCTCGGCGATGCCTTCCAGCACCTCTGGAGACAGCCCATCGCGCAGCGGCCGCTTGCGCACGTCCAGGATGCGCACCCGCGGCGGCCGTGCCTCGCCGGCGCGCTGTTTCAGGCGCAGGTGGGCAAAGCGCCCGGCGTGCATGTTGTGCAGCGATTCCAGCGACGGCGTCGCGCTGCCCAGCACCACCGGCACCCCCAGTGCCTTGCCCCGCACCAGGGCGAAATCGCGCGCGTGGTAACGGATGCCATCCTGCTGCTTGTAGCTGTTGTCATGCTCTTCGTCGACGATCAGCAGGCCGGCTTCGGGCAGCGGGGTGAAGATGGCCGAGCGGGTGCCGACGATGACCCGCGCCTTGCCGCGCGCGGCGGCCGCCCATACCCGCGCGCGTTCGTTGTCGCTCAGGCCGGAGTGCAGCGCGTGCACCGGCAGCCCGAGGCGCCCGCGGAAGCGCGCCAGGGTCTGCGGCGTCAGCCCGATCTCCGGCACCAGCACCAGGGCCTGACGCCCCTGCTGCAGGCAGTGCAGGATGGCCTGCAGGTAGACCTCGGTCTTGCCGCTGCCGGTCACGCCATCAAGCAGGAACGGCGCAAAGCCCGCGGCGCCGGTGATCGCCGCCACGGCCGCGGCCTGTTCCTCGTTGAGCACAGGGCCGGGGACCGGGTGCGGCAGGCGCGGTGCCACGCTCAGCGCCATGCGCTCGGCCAGCCCGCGCTTGGCCAGGCTGCGCGCGGCAGCCCGCCAGTCCGGCATGCGCGCGCTGATGACTTCTTCATCCACGATCGTCCCGGCCAGCAGTTCGGCCAGCTGCCGCGGACGGCTGCCGGCACGCAGTCCCTCCCGGCCCGCGTGGCCGGCCGGGGTGAGCTGCCAGCCCCACTGATGCGTATCCGGCAGCGGTTCGCCGTGGCGCAGCGGACCCGGCAGCGAGGTGGCCACCACGTCGCCGAACGCGGCGTGCGTGTACCGCGCCAGCCATTGCAGGCTTTGCCAGAGTTCACCCTGCAGCAGCGGCACCGGATCGAGCCAGGCCAGCGCCTGGCGCAGGCTCACCCCTTCGAGGGCCTCGCCGGTCCCCACCACCATGCCGATCAACTCCCGGGGGCCAAACGGCACCCGCACCCGGCAGCCCACGATCTCGCCCGGCGGGACGCCGTCTGGCGGCAGGTAATCGAACACCTGGGGCAGGGGCAGGGGCAGGGCGACGCGCAGGGTGGAGGGCAGCATGGGCCCAGTGTAACGGGCCGCCCTTCCTCCCAGCCCGCCCCGCCCGGCTGGCTGAACAGGCGTGCCCGCCAGTTGAACCTGCGCTAAATATGCAGCCCGCTTGGAGATTCGGGGTTATCCACATCTTGTGTGGATAACTCTGTGTGTTAGCGGAGGTTGAAGCCGCCAAGTGTCGATTGCGAAACGACCGGGCCCGGTATGGTCAAAAAATCGCCACAATAAAAAATCCAGCGGATTCAAAGGCTTGAATGTTAAACCCCGTAGAAACGCGGTGAAGGCCCCGCGCAGGCTCGCCGTGGCTGCCCCGGACATGCCGCTGTGCACAACGTGCACCACGAACCGCAGGAATGCGCAAGGGCCCCGCCATGCCGATAGCCAGCCGGTATCATTCCGCGTGATTTTCTGGAGCACCTGATGACGGCACCGACCGAACCCGTTTCACCCACCGCCGCTGGTGCCTTGACTGCCTTCCTGCGCGGCGTCGAGCGCCGTGCGCTGGTGGTCGCCGAATTGCAGACAGGCGACGCCGCGCGCGCCGAGCAGGCACTGGTCGCTGTCATGCGGGCGTTCGCCGCCGTAGCGACAGACCTCACCATGGCGCAGTGGCCGGCCCGCTTCTGGACCCTGCTGGCGGCGCGCCAGGCCTTGCGCGAGACGCCCACCGGCCAATGGCCCGGGCCACTGGCGCATCTGGGCTCGCTGGCCCCGGCGATCCGCCTGGCCTTCCTGCTGCGCGTCGGCGGGGGACTGGACGAGGACACCGCCGCGCGCGTGCTGGGCACCGATGTCGAGGACTATCAGCAGGCGCTGGCCGAGGCGTGCCCACGCACCGCCGACGGCGCGCCCGATGCCGCCGCCTGGCGCGCACTGGCCGAACAGGTCCAGCAGCGGATCCGTGAGCTGCCCGCGCAGCGGCTGAAGGAGCTGCAGCAGCCGGTCGCCGCCGGGCGCCGCGAAGAGGCCGCCAGGAGCTGGCGGGCGCCGGCGGAGGAGCGGCCTGCATCGGCGCCGTCGCGTCCGCGCCGGCGTCCTTCGCAGCAGCGGCGCTGGCGCGGTCCGGTCATCCTGCTGGGCACCGTGCTCGTGCTGCTGCTGGTCGGCCTGGGGTGGCGCTACTGGCAGGGGCGTGGCAGCGATGCGCCCGCCGACGTGCCGGCCGGCGCGGTGGGCGAGGCCGGTCCGGTACGAACCGAGGTGCTTGATACGCCGGCGCCCACCGTGGCCGCCGCGGGCACCGACGCGATGGCCGCCGACGATGCCGCGCTGCTGGCTGATCCCGACCATGCGCAGCTGGCCGATGCGGATCTGCACGCATGGTATGCCGCCGGCGGTCCGCTGCCGGTGGACGAATCCGAACCCCGCCCGAGCCGGCCCGAGCCCATGGCGGCGGCGCTGGAAACCTCGGCGGCGGACGAATGATCGCCGCGTCGGCACGCGCCGGACGCGCGCGGAAAGCCCCCTGACCTGCGCGGTGTATGCTTCACGCACGATGCGACACGCCCTTCTTTATTCCCTCGCTTTCTGCGCCCTGCTGCCCCTTGCTGCAACGGCTGCCCCCGACCGTACCGCGCTGGCACTGCCCGGCCCCGGCCTGCCCGACACCGGTGAGGGCATGGCGGTGCCTGCGCAGCGCTGGGACCAGCTGAGTCCGGAGCAGAAGCGCCAGCGCCGCGCCCAGTACACGGCCTGGCGTGCGATGGGCCCGGATGCGCAGCGCCGCGTGCGCGAGGCCGCTGCACGCTTCGCCGCGCTGCCGCCTTCGCAGCAGCAGGCCCTGCGCGAACGTTTCACTGCACAGGACCAGTCGTTCCGCGACGGCTGGCGCCTGGGGCCGCTGCTGGGTGAGTACTTCGGCCGCCTGCAGGGGATGTTCGGGTTCGTGCCCGAAGACCAGCGCGCGGCGACGCTGGCAGTGCTGCAGCAGCTCACTCCGGCCCAGGTGGCGCAATTGGCCCTTGTCGCACAGCGCACCCCGCCCCAGCAGCGCGACAGCGTGCGCGCGACGTTCCTGGCCATACCCGCCCCGCAGCGTGATGCCTGGCTGACGCAGCAGGTCGGCCGTTGAGGGCTGCACGCGCGTGATGGCACGTGCCGCAGGCCACTGCGGCACGGCGTGGCGCGAGCGTCCCTGCATGGGCTTTGCGCCCGCACGCAGTTAAGATGGCGCCCCGCAGCCCGGTGTCTGTGCCCTTCGCGCGCAGCCGTTGTTGCCGTTTCGCCTCATCATGTCCAATGCGTCTTCCAGCCCGCGTTTCCGCAAGGAACTGCGGGCCACCGGCATCCTCGCGCTTCCGCTGGTGCTCGGCCATGTTTCCACCGGCCTGATTTCCTTCGTCGACAACGTCATCGCCGGCCACCATGGCACCCATACGCTGGCCGCGGTGACCATCGGCACGGCGCTGCTGTGGCTGCCGATGCTGATCCCGATCGGCACGCTGATCTCGCTTACCGCCTCGGTCTCGCAGCTGCATGGCGGCGGCCGCGAACGCGAGATCGGCCCGCTGTTCCGCCAGGCGCTGTGGCTGGCGCTCGGCCTGGGCCTGATCATGTTCCTGTTCCTCACCGTGGTGCCGCCGCTGCTGCCCGCCTTCGGCATCGCGCCGGACATCGTGCCGGGCGCCACCGCGTTCCTGCACGCGGTGCGCTGGGGCGGGCCGGCGATGACGCTGTACTTCTGCATGCGTTATCTCAGCGAGGGCATGCACTGGACGCTGCCGACGATGCTGATCGGCTTTGGCGGACTGGTCGTGCTGGCACCCATGGGGTATGTCCTGGCCAACGGCAAGCTCGGATTCCCGGAGCTGGGCGCCGAAGGCCTGGGCATCGCCTCGGCGGTGATGATGTGGCTGCAGGTGCTGTGCTTTGCGGCGTATCTGTGGCGTACCAGGCGCTTTGCTCACCTGCAGCTGTTCAGCCACTTCGAAGGGCCGCGCTGGCGCGCCATCGGTGATCTGCTGCGTACCGGTCTGCCGATCGGCATCACCGTGCTGATGGAGGGCGGCCTGTTCATCGTCACGGCGCTGCTGATCGGGCGCCTGGGGGCCAACGAGGCCGCCGCGCACCAGATCGCGATCAACGTCGCACAGCTGTGCTTCATGATTCCGATGGGCGTGGCCGAGGCCACCACCGTGCGTGTCGGGCATGCGGTGGGCCGCGCCGACGGGGTCGGCGTGCGACGTGCCACGTGGGCCGGCTACGCCATCATCATGGGCACGCAGACGCTTTCGGCTCTGATCCTGCTGCTGGGCCACGATGCGATCGTCGGGGTGTACACCGAGGATCTTGCCGTGGCCGGACTGGCGTCCACGCTGCTGCTCTACGCGGCCACGTTCCAGTTCCCGGACGGCATCCAGGTGCTCTCGGCCGGCGCTCTGCGGGGCCTGAAGGACACCCGCGTGCCCATGTTCATCGCCATGTTCGCGTACTGGGGTCTGGGCATGCCGCTGGGCGCCGGGCTCGGCCTCGGGCTGGGCATGGGGCCGCAGGGCATGTGGATCGGCCTGATCGTCGGCCTCACCGCCGCCGCCGTGATGATGGGCTGGCGGCTGCGGCGCAGCAGCCAGCGTGTCGGCCAGGGCCTGGTCGATCCGCATCCCCGGGGCGCCGGCGCGCCGCTGTGAGGGATGCATCGCAGGGCCCCCTGACTTGTGTCCGATGCCGCGCGGCATGGCAACCGCTATGCTGACGTCACTGGCGACGGGTTTCCCGGCGTCCTCTCCCTGCACCCCACGGCAAGCCGCCCACCGGAGCTTTTCATGACCCACACCGTGCCACCGCTGCCCCCGGCGCGCCGCAATCCTGTCGCCAGCTTCTTCATCGGGCTGTGGGACGTGATGAACTTCACCCGCAGGCTGATCCTCAACCTGCTGTTCTTCGGCCTGCTGTTGCTGATCCTGATCGGGCTGGTCGTGGCGGCGGGCATGGGTGCGAAGTCCGGCACGTCGCTGCAGGACCGCACCACGCTGGTGATCGCGCCGGAAGGCCGCCTGGTGGAGCAGTTCACCGCCGATCCGGTCAGCCGCGCCTTCGCCAAGGCGATGGGCGACAACAACGCCGAGGAAATCCAGCTGCGTGACCTGATCCGGGTCATCGACGCGGCGCGCGAGGACAAGAAGATCGAGCGCGTGGTGCTGGAGCTGGACAAGCTGCAGCCGTCGGGCTTCGCCTCGCTGCGTGAAGTGGCCGCCTCGCTGCAGGCGCTGCGTGCCTCCGGCAAGCAGATCGTGGCCTACAGCGATGGCATGGGCCAGGCGCAGTACCTGCTCGCCGCGCAGGCCGACGAGATCTACCTGGATCCGATGGGCGCGGTGCTGCTGGAAGGCCTCGGCCGCTACCGCCAGTACTTCCGCGCGGGCCTGCAGGACAAGCTCGGCGTGGACGTGCACCTGTTCAAGGTGGGCGAGTACAAGTCCGCTGCCGAACCCTACGTGCTGGACGCGGCTTCGGCCGACGCCAAGGAAGCCGATCTGTACTGGATGACCGACGTGTGGCAGCGCTACCTCGACGACGTGGCCAAGGCCCGTGGCCTGGATGCGGCGCAGCTGGCGGCCGGCATCGACACGCTGCCCGAAGGCGTGGCGGCCGCCGGCGGCGACCTGGCGCGCTTCGCGCTGCAGCAGAAACTGGTCACGGCGCTGAAGACCCGCGAAGAGTTCGAAGACCTGATGGCCGAACGCGGTGTCGCCGACAGCGATGCCGACAACGGCTTCCGCAGCATCAATCTGGACGCCTACCAGAGCGTGGTCGACACCCGCCGCAGCCCGGTGGATGCGCGTCCGCAGGTGGCGGTGGTGGTGGCTTCGGGCGAGATCAGCGGCGGCGACCTGCCGGCCGGCCGGATCGGCGGCGAGTCGACCTCGGCCCTGCTGCGCGAAGCGCGCGAGGACAGCGACGTCAAGGCGGTCGTGCTGCGCGTGAACTCACCGGGTGGCGAGGTGTTCGCCTCCGAACAGATCCGTCGCGAAGTGGTGGCCCTGCAGGCCGCCGGCAAGCCGGTGGTGGTGTCCATGGGTGACCTGGCCGCCTCCGGCGGTTACTGGATCAGCATGAATGCCGATCGCATCTATGCGGACCCCTCGACGATCACCGGCTCGATCGGCATCTTCGGCATGGTGCCGAACGTGACGCGCGCGCTGGACAAGATCGGCGTGCACACCGACGGCGTCGGCACGACGCGGTTCGCCGGTGCGTTCGACATGACCAAGCCGCTGGACCCGGCGGTCGGCCAGGTGATCCAGTCGGTCATCAACAAGGGCTACGCCGATTTCACCGGTCGCGTCGCCGAGGCCCGCAACAAGACGGTCGAGGCGGTGGACGACGTGGCGCGCGGACGCGTGTGGTCCGGTGCGCAGGCGAAGGAACGCGGCCTGGTCGATGCCTTCGGTGGCCAGGCCGACGCCGTGGCCGATGCCGCCGCGCGCGCCAAACTCGGTGGCGCCGACAAATTCCGCGTGCGCTACATCGACAAGCCGGCCACGCCGTTCGCCCAGTTCCTCGGCGGCTTCGCCGGCAGCCGTGCCGGTGCCTGGATGCTGTCCGAATCGGGCCTGGCGCGCACGCTCCTGGCACGCGCGATGCCGGAGGTCGACACGCAGCTGCGCTTTGTCGAGAACGCCGCGCGCGAGCAGGGCAAGGGTGCCCCGGTGAAGTCGCTGGCGTACTGCTTCTGCGGCTTCTGATGCCGGATTGAACAAACAGGGCGGGGGCCGTGCATGGCCTTCGCCCTTTTTTCTGCCTCCGTTTCCTGTGTCCGGCGCTATGCTCTGCGCTGGTTGAAACGGGCATTGCCCCGCAGGAGAAGACACACGTGACTGCGCAGCGTTGGCGGCTGGATGGACAGACCGCCCTCATCACCGGCGCCAGTGCCGGCATCGGTCTGGCCATCGCACGGGAGCTGCTTGGCTTCGGTGCGGACCTGATGATCGTCGGCCGTGACATCGATGCCCTGGAAAGCGCCCGCGACGAGCTGGCCGATGAACATCCCGGGCGCGCCATCCACGCGCTGGCCGCGGATGTTTCCGATGATGATGATCGCCGGCAGATCCTGGACTGGGTTGAAGACCACGCCGATGGGCTGCACCTGCTGATCAACAATGCCGGCGGCAACATCACCCGGCCGGCCATCGAGTACACCGAGGACGAGTGGCGTGGCATCTTCGAGACCAATCTGTTCTCCGCGTTCGAGCTCTCGCGCTATGCGCATCCGTTGCTGACCCGGCACGCCTCCTCGGCGATCGTCAATGTGGGCAGTGTCTCCGGGCTCACCCACGTCCGCAGCGGCGCGGTGTACGGCATGACCAAGGCGGCGATGCACCAGCTGACCCGCAACCTGGCCGTGGAATGGGCCGAGGACGGGATCCGGGTCAATGCCGTGGCGCCCTGGTACATCCGCACGCGGCGGACCTCCGGGCCGCTGTCGGACCCGGATTACTACGAGCAGGTGATCGAGCGGACCCCGATGGGCCGAATCGGCGAGCCCGAGGAAGTGGCCGCGGCGGTGGGCTTCCTGTGCCTGCCGGCGGCCAGCTATGTCACCGGTGAATGCATCGCCGTGGACGGCGGCTTCCTGCGCTACGGGTTCTGACGCTGCCCGCCACGCAGCCGGTCACGGCACCGGGCAGTTGCTGGCGCCCAGCACGGCCTCGATCCGCAGGCGCTCATTGGCGGCCTCGATCTGGTTCTCCGGCAGCGCGAAGCGCTCGCGTCCCCGTGCATCGCGCAGCCGCTGCTGCCAGGCGCCGCAGCGCTGCTCGAGGGTCAGGGCTTCGCACGCATCGCGGACCACTTCACAGCTGGCCGCGTTGTCCGGGGCGACACTGCCGCCGAGTCCACTGATCGACATGTCCGCACAGCGCGGGGGTGCCGGCTCGCGTTCGTGCAGGTACTGGCTGCCCTCGCGTGAAACGCAGCGATAGATCTCCGGGAGCGGCGGGCGGGGCGGACCGTCGGCCAAGCGGGCGGCCTCCTGTGCACGCAGGACATCGCTGTCCAGCAGACCCTCCGCGCCGCCCTCCACGTCCATCGCTGGGGCGGTGGGCGGGGCCCGGCTGTCCAGCACCGCGGCGGCAGGCGCTTCGCCCAGCGCCGTGGTGGTGGTCGCGTTGGCCGACGCACCGCGGCGCTGGATGATCTGCGCGTGGCCGGAGGGGCACGGGCGGTCACGCACGGTCACCGTGCCCTGTTCGTCGGTGCAGCGGAACACGATGGCCTCCTCGGCGCTCGCCGGCCGTGCGGCGCCAAGCAGCAGGCAGGTCAGCAGCAGCGGGCGCATGCACGGGGTCATGGGGCGATTGTATCGACCTGCCACGCCTCAGCCACCGGCGCAGTCCTGGCCAAGGCGTGCGTCAATGCCCCGCTGCTCGCGCAGGATCGCGTCGCGTTCGCCCTGCAAGGCACTGTTGTAGCGCCGGTCCAGCGTCCAGCGCTGGTCGCGCAGGCGCGCGCAGACCTCCTGCTGGGGCAGGGCATGGCAGGCATCGCGGACCAGGATGTTGCCGGCCGGCACGCTGACCCCGACCCCGATACCCACCTGCGGTGGTCGACCGTGCGCGCCGCCGGGACGGCCATGCGGCGCTGCCTGCCAACCGCCGCCACCGCTGTGCCCGGGAACCCAGGCCGTGGTCCACAGGGGCACCCAGCGCGGGTTCCCTTCGTTGCTGTCGCTGATGTAAGCCTCGCCGTCCTCGGGGATGCACTCGTACATCGGGCGGGGGGGCTGGACGTAGACATGGCGGATGTCGCGCGGTGCCTGGGAGGTGGGCGCCGCCGGCGATGCACGCTCGCTGCTGCTGGCCGTGCGCGCGGGCGGATCCTGTGGGCGCTGCATGTCGCGCTGTTCCTGGCGACCGGCGGTGCACGGCGCGTCCTGCAGCGCCACGGCGCCGCTGCTGCTCACGCAGCGGTAGATGCGCACATTGCCCGCCGCGGGCGGGGCCGCGGCCACGGGCCCGGCAAGGGCGACCAGCGTGGCCAGAAGCAAGGGAGGCAGGTCCATGCCGCCATCGTGCGGCATCGGCCGGGGTCCGCGCCAGTCCGCGAGGCGCGGAGCCGGGCCGGTGCCCCTGACTAGAACCGCAGCACGTTCCCGCTGAGCGCGTCGCGGATCGGCGTCGGCTGTGCCAGGCCGCCGGTCTCGCCCGCCAGCCATCCCGACAGTTCCGGCAACAGGCGCGGATCCAGCGCCTGGCGGGTTCGCGCAGGGGGTTCGCCGGCGAGGTTGGCGCTGGTGGACACCAGCGGTCCGCCCCAGGCACGGCACAGCGCGGCCACCACCGGGTGCGCGCTGATGCGCACGGCCAGGCCGCTGTGCTCACCGGTCACCCAGGACGGTGCCAGCGGCCCTGCCGGCAGGATCCAGGTGTTGGCGCCCGGCCAGCTGGCCAGGACCTCGCGCTGGCGCGCATCGGGCAACGTGTCCAGGCGTGCCCAGCCGTGCAGCTGCTCCAGCTCGGCAGCCACCAGGATCATGCCCTTGGCCTCCGGACGCTGTTTGAGCCGCAGCAGTGTCTGCACGGCGCGGCCCTGGCGGGGGTCACAGCCCAGCCCCCAGACGGCCTCGGTCGGATAGGCGATCAGACCGCCCGCGCGCAGGGCGAGGACGGCGGCGTCGAGTGTCAGTTCTTTCATCGCGGCAACCCGCAGCAGAGCCGGTGCAACCGGCCGGTGGCGCGCATTATCGCGCCATGCTGGCGCACGCGGTAGCGGTGCCCGTGCCGGCCCGCAGGCCGGCAAGCTGGGCAGCTCAGCCGGTGGCGGGAGCGGCCTTCTTCACCGCCTTCTTGACGGCCTTCTTCACAGCCTTCTTTGCCACCTTCTTGACCGCTTTCTTCGCAGCTTTCTTGGTCGGGATCTTCTTGGCCACGGCCTTCTTCGGCGCCGCTTCCTTCTTGGCGGCCGTCTTCTTGGCCGCCTTCTTCGCACCGAAGCCCTTGCGCACCGGCTTGCCGGTCTCTTCCATGAGCTGCTGCACCTCGGCCAGCGTCAGCGAGGCGGGCTCACGGTCCTTGGGAATCTTGCCGTTGAACTTGCCATCGCTCAGGTACGGGCCGAACCGGCCATTGAGCACCTGGATCTCGCTGCCTTCGAATTCCTTGATGATCCGGTTGCGCGCGATCTCTTCCTTTTCCTCGATCAGGAACACGGCACGGGCCAGATCGATGGTGTACGGGTCGTCTTCCTTCTTGAGCGAGGCATAGGTGCTGCCGCGCTTGGCGAACGGACCGAAGCGGCCGATGCCCACGCTGACATCCTCGTCCTTGTCCTGGCCCAGGGCGCGCGGCATCAGGAACAGTTCCAGCGCATCTTCCAGGCTGATGGTGTGCATCGACTGGCCGGGGCGCAGCGAGGCGAACTTCGGCTTTTCCTCGGCATCTTCGGCGGTACTGCCGATGGCCGCATACGGTCCGAAGCGTCCCAGGCGTACGCTCACCGGCTTGCCGGTCTTGGGGTCAGTGCCGAGCTCGCGCGCGCCACTGGCCTCGGCACGGTCCACCGATTCCTTCTTCTCTTCCACCAGGTCCCGGAACGGGCCCCAGAAACGGGCCATCAGCGGGATCCAGTCCTCCTCGCCGCGCGACACCGCATCGAGCTCATCCTCGAGCTTGGCGGTGAAGTCGTAGTCCACGTACTGGGTGAAGTGGCTGGAAAGGAACTTGGACACCGCACGGCCGACATCGGACGGGCGGAAGCTGCGGCCTTCCATCTCCACATACTTGCGGAACTGCAGGGTCTGGATGATCGAGGCATAGGTCGAGGGACGGCCGATGCCATATTCTTCCAATGCCTTCACCAGCGCCGCTTCAGTGAAGCGCGGCGGCGGCTGGGTGAAGTGCTGGTCGGCCACGATGCGCTCGAGCGGCACGCGGTCGCCGGGCTTCATCACCGGCAGCTTGCGGCCTTCGTCATCGTCGTCGGCGCCCTTGGTGTCCTTGCCTTCCTCGTACACGGCCAGGAATCCGGGCACGACCACGGTGGTGCCGCTGGCGCGGAAGACGTGCTCGCTGCCTGCCGACAGATCCACGCTGACGGTGTTGAGCGTGGCCGGAATCATCTGCGAGGCGACCGAACGCTTCCAGATCAGCTCGTACAGCCGGCGCTCGTCATCGGTCAGGAAACGGGCCACCTGGGCCGGGGTGCGCAGCGCAGAGGTGGGGCGCACGGCCTCATGCGCTTCCTGCGCGTTCTTGGATTTGGTGGTGTAGGTGTTGGGCTGGTCAGGCAGCGATTCGATGCCGAAGTCGCGCGCGATCACATCGCGGATCTCCGCCAGCGCGTCCTGCGAAAGGTTCACCGAGTCGGTACGCATGTACGAGATCAGGCCGACGGTGCCTTCCTCGCCGATGGCCACGCCTTCATAGAGTTTCTGCGCCACCTGCATCGTCTTGCGCGTGGTGAAGCCCAGCTTGCGCGAAGCCTCCTGCTGCAGCGTGGAGGTGGTGAACGGCGCGGCGGGGCGGCGCTTGCGCTCCTTGCTGACCACGTCGGTGACGTGCAGCGACCCCTGCGCGGCCTGCTGGATGCGCAGGCGCGCCGCTTCGGCGGTGTCACCGTCGGTGACGGTGAACTGTTCGAATTTCTGCCCGTCGAGCTTGACCAGCTTGGCATTGAACGGCTGCGAAGGATGCGCGCAGGCCGCGCCGATGGACCAGTACTCACGTGCGATGAAGGCTTCGATTTCTTCTTCGCGTTCAACGATCATGCGCAGCGCCGGACTCTGCACGCGGCCCGCGGACAGGCCACGCTGCACCTTGCGCCAGAGCACCGGAGACAGGTTGAAGCCCACCAGGTAATCCAGCGCACGGCGGGCCTGCTGGGCATCGACCAGGTCGGCGGCGATCGCGCGCGGCTGGTTCATCGCTTCCTTGATGGCGCGCGGGGTGATCTCGGTGAAGACCACGCGCTGCATCGGCTTGTCCTTGACCAGCCCGCGCTCGCGCAGGATCTCGGCGATGTGCCAGCTGATCGCCTCGCCCTCGCGATCCGGGTCGGTCGCCAGGAAGATGTCGTCGGCGCCTTTGGCGGCCTTGGCGATCGCGTCGACGTGCTTTTCGTTCTTGTCGATGACGTCGTAACGCATCGCGAAGTTGTTGTCCGGGTCGACCGCGCCTTCTTTCGGAATCAGGTCACGCACGTGCCCATACGAGGCCAGGACGGTGTAGTCCTTGCCGAGGTATTTGTTGATCGTCTTGGCCTTGGCGGGCGATTCGACGATGAGCAGGTGCTTGGGCATGGGGGTCCGGTTCTGTGCGCACGGCCGGGAAGGGGCCGTTAGGGTGGAGCAAATGGCCGCATTAGTGAAGCAGCCGTAACGATTTGAATAAGTCGAACGCCCGGGGGTGGGCCGGGCGTTCAGCTTTTCTCTTTATTAGAGGAATCACGCCGTGACCGCCCTGTCAAGCGGTCACGACACGTGGCGGTCAGGTTCAGCCCGCCATCCTGGCGATCATGCCGAGTGCAGCCACCAGCACTGCCATCAGGCCGAAGAAGCCGATCCCGCCGATCACCAGCACGACCACGGTCACCGTGCCCAGCTCCTGGCGCTGCAGGTGCGGCTGGTCGGTGAAGGCCCACTTGTCGACCACCACCGTGTCGCACAGCATGTCATGCAAGGCCTGCTTGCGCTCGGTGAAGGCCGCCATGATGTAGCCGATCGCCAGGATCAGGCCGCTCAGGATGGTGGCGAAGTAGCGGCCGATGGAGCGCGCCAGGCTGATGCGTTCGCCGGAGCTGCGCACCACCTTGATGCCGATGGCCATCTTGCCCGGCGTCGCACCGCCGGTGCTGGCATGGAACCAACCGTAATAGGCCAGGCCGATGACGAAGCCGATCAGGCCGCCGATGATCTGCCCGGCGATCTCCGCCGACGACGACGAGCCGCCCGCCAGTGCGCCGACGGCCGTGATGACGCTGACGATCATCGACACCGCCAGGAGGATGACGTAGTCGATCAGGTAGGCCGCCACGCGCTTCCAGAAGCCGGCGTAGACCACCGCGCCGCCCTGCAGCGGGCCTGCCGCATAGCCCACCGAAGACGCCGGTGCGGTGTAGGGCGAGCTGCTCAGGGGGCCGGCGCCCGGCAGGGGCGCGGTGGCGTTGTCGATGGCCGCGTAATCACCGCGCAGATCAATGCCACCACCGGTCTCGGACGCCGTCGCGGCCGTGGCCAGCGTCTGCAGCTGCAGTTCCTCGACCTTGGTGCGCAGTTCGGCCCACTGCGCCATCCCTTCGCTCCAGACCAGCGTATCCAGGGTCAGCTGGCCGCGCTGGAACAGGTGCCGGAGTTCCTCTTCAGCCACGGGCCCCTGTCGCTGCTGGCCTTCTGCGTAATACCACTCTTTCATCATCATCCCCTGTGGGTCGTCCTTGGAAAACGTCATTGCATGCGGTGATGCGCAGGGATCAGCCCTTGCAGCCCGCAGGCAGGTATTTGTCGGCACTTTCGCCGCTGCATGCCCAGTGTGCCGCATCAGCGTCGTATTCGAGCCACAGCAGGTCGCCATCCACGGCCGGCTTGCCGACCTCCAGCGTCGCTTCGATGCCACAGTTGCCGCTGTCGAAGCGGCCCAGCTGGAGGCTGGAGACCCCCTGCGCCCGCAGGCCGTCGCGTTCGGGGAAACCGGGATCGGCGCTGGTCGGGCAGCGGCCCTCGGCGGCGGCGAAGGTTTCCACCTGGGGCTTGAGCATCTGCACGGCGATGGCCGCCTCGGCCACTTTGCCGCGGACCACGTAATCGTCGTAAGCGGGCAGGGCGATGGCCGCCAGGATCGCGCCGATCGGCACCAGCACCAGCAGCAGCGCGCCGCCGATGATGGCGACGATGGCGCAGCCGGACAGCCCTTTCCTGGGCACGGCAACGGGGGCCGGCATCGGCGCCGGCGGCGCGGCGACCGGCGCCGCCGGGGGCAGCGGTGGCACGGGCGCGGCCGTGTCGGTCAGGGGCGGCGGTACCAGTCGGTCGACGAGGTCGAATTCACCGGCGACACTGCGCAGCGGCTGCCAGTTGGCCATGCCGTCGCGCCAGACCAGCGTCTGCAGGCTGATCCGGCCAGCGGTATACAGCGCCTGGATTTCCTCACGCGACACCGGGCCGAGCTGGCGATTGCCCTCGGCATGAAACCATTCACTCACGAAAACGCCCCCTGTATGCGCAAGGGGGCAAGTGTACGGTCAGTGAAGCGGTTCTGGCTCGTCCAGGAACATCTGGGTTTCCATCCAGGCGTACGCCGCTTCGGCGCCGGGCTGGTTGAACAGCACCATCAGCACCACCCACTTGAGGTCATCCAGGTCCAGCTCGTCCTGGTCCAGGGCCATCGCGCGGTCAAGCACCAGCTCGCGCTGGTCCGCATCCAGAATACCGTGCTGTTCCAGGTACAGCAGGAAACCGCGGCACTCCACATCCAGCTTGTCCAGTTCCGGGCCGTGGTAGACGCGCACCGGACCGTCCACACGGCCTGCGGACATGGCCGGGCGCTGCGCGGCCAGCACATCGAGCCAATCGAATGCCTTGGCGATCTCGGTCGGACTGAACCCGGCCTGGATCAGGCCGTTCTGCAGGGAGTCGCGGTCCCTGATCAGGTCGGCGTCCTCGCTGAAATAGTGTTCAAACAGGTACAGCAGGACGTCCAGAATGCTTTCTTTCATTGCCCCTCGGCCTGCGTCTTCGACGCTGTGGAGGTTGGGAAACCCGGGTTTCGACAGTAGCGGCCGTGTTCACAGACCACGATCCCCGCCAGTTCCATGGCCAGCAGCATGGAGGACAGCTGCACAGCCGTCAATCCGCTGCGACGGATCAGGCAATCCATAGGGGTTGGGTCGTGATCCAGTGCTTTCCACAAGCACTGGTAGTCGGCGTTGCCAGCCAGGGAGGGCGGCAGTGCGTGCTGCCGTCCCCGTTCAGTGGGGCCGGTGACCGGTTTTTGCAAGTCGCCTGCGGCCAGCGCCGGGAAATCACGCGACAGCGCCGGGGCCAGCAGCGTGAAAACCTCCTCCGGCGTCTCCACCAGGGCCGCGCCGTCGCGGATCAGCCTGTGGCAGCCCTGCGCACGGGGATTGCGCACTGAACCGGGAATGGCGCAGACCTCGCGCCCGGCCTCGGCCGCCAGCCGGGCGGTGATCAACGCGCCCGAGCGCATTGCCGCCTCCACCACCAGCGTGGCCAGGCCCAGTGCGGCCACCAGCCGGTTGCGTGCCGGAAAGTGCGCCGGCCGCGAGGACGTGCCCGGTGCGTACTCGCTGACCACCGCGCCCCGCGTGGCGATGGTGGCCTGCAGATGGCGGTGATGCGGCGGATACACCTCGTCCAATCCATTGCCGACGATCGCCACCGTGGTGCCCCCGGCATTCAACGCCGCTTCGTGGGCGGCACCGTCGATCCCCGCCGCCAGGCCACTGAGCACCGTCAGCCCGGTGCGGGCGAAGGCGGTACTGAACTCGCCCGCCAGCGCGCGTCCGCTGGGGGTGGGCGAGCGGCTGCCGACCACGGCCACCAGTGGCTGCGCCAGATGGCCGGGATCGCCGTGCACGAACAGCGCCAGCGGTGCTTCGGCCATCTGGCGCAGGGGCAGGGGCAGGGCGGGCAATGGCAGCAGGTGGTGGCCGGGCTGGTCCAGCCAGCGCAGGGTGCGGTCGATGGCTGCGTGATCGGGCTGGGCCAGCCGGGCGCGTTGCGCCGGCGTGCAGCCAACGGCCTTCCACAGCGTGGGCCCCGCACGCAGGGCCTGCACCGGGCCCGTCTCGTGGAAAGCCAGGCGATGCCGGGGCCCCAGGGCGCCGTTGGCGAGGATGAGAGTGATCAGGGCAGCGCGGTCGTCCATGCACCCAGCGTGCGCCGCAAACCAGGACGGCGCCCTAGGGCGCCGTCGTAGTGTGCTGTCGGTGGCAGGACGCGCCCGCCACCGGCGGGGGCCTACCGGACGGCGGCGTCACGCCACATCGTCATTGCGCATCGGGATGGCGTGCGCCGTATCCCACCAGCACCGGCTTCACGCCCTTCATCACCAGCGCGTAGCTGACGTCGTCGAAGGTACGGAACACCATCGCGTGCGCGGCGTATTCGTCCGGCAGCGAAAGACGGCCCGCCCCGTCCACGCGCGAGGTATCCATGCGCGAAGAGTTCGGATATTTCATGCGGTGGTTGACATGGCTGCCCTGGCGCCAGAGCGAGAACACGGTGCCGTTGTCCACGCCCTGCACGCGTCCGGCGGAAATCGCGATGACATCGCGCGGGCCCCCTGACAGGAACATGTCGGTCACCGCCAGCACGCGCACATCGAGGCCGTCCACGCCCGGCGCCGGAATGTGCGGCACGAACTGCAGGTCGTACGGGGTGGCTTCCACCGGGACCAGCCGGTCGCCGGGCCGGACTTCGCGGCCATCGCCGTTGGCCTGCAGCGCCAGCGAGACCACATCGGCGTTGCCGGTGGCCAGGCGGGTGACGGTGCCGACATTCACCTTGGCCAGTTCATAGCCCAGGTGCTGCGCCGGCCGCTTCACCGGCACGCTGTAGTTCTTCCACAGGTTGCCGCTGCCCGGTGTCACCCGACCGTTCGGGTCGAGATCCTCGGTCGGCTTGGGCAGTGCATAGCTCACGGTCGGTCGCACCACGGCGTAGCGCTGGCCCACCTGGGCCTGTTCCAGGCCACGCACGTAGGCGACCTGGCCACTGGTGGCGCGCAGGCGGTCATCTTCCAGCCCGGCCACGTAGGGCAGGTGGTCGATGCGGTCCACGACGCTCAGCTCCTTCAGGAACGGCTCGACTTCCGACAGCGGAATGGCATTGATCGGCGCTTCCCGGCGCGGTCCCTGCTGCACCGAACCGACGACGCGGTCCAGATAGGCCAGGCTCAGCACGTCCCCCGGATAGATCAGGTGCGGATTGGCCACCTGCGGGTTGGCCTGCCAGATTTCCGGCCACAGCCAGGGCTTCTCCAGGAACCGCGCGGAGATGTCCCACAGCGTGTCGCCTTTCTGCACGACATAGGTGGCGGGGTGCCCGCCATTCACTTCAACAGCGGTAGCATAGGCGGCAACGGTCAACATCGCCGCGGCGACGACCGTGCGGATACGTAGCAACATAAGAGTGGTCAGCCCTGATTCCCCAACAGGTTGCCGCACTATAGTCCAGAAACCGGGGCGCAGGGCAAGCGTTGGCGATAGAATCTGCGCCGTACCGCCGGTCCTGACCGGCCCTCCCCAGACGATGACTCCCCATGGCCCTGCTTCCCATCCTCGAATTCCCCGATCCGCGCCTGCGCACCAAGGCTGCGACGATCGATGCCGCCGAGGTGACCACGCCGGCATTCCAGACCCTGCTCGATGACATGTTCGAGACGATGTACGACGCCCCCGGCATCGGCCTTGCCGCCAGCCAGGTGGACGTGCACAAGCGCTTCATGGTCATCGACGTGAGCGAAGGCAAAGACCAGCCGATGGTCTTCATCAATCCGGAAATCGTCGCCCAGGACGGCGGCCAGGTGTACCAGGAGGGCTGCCTGTCGGTCCCCGGCATCTTCGCCGACGTCCACCGTGCCGACACCATCACCGTGAAGTACCTGGACCGCCAGGGGCAGGCGCAGGCGCTGTCCACCGACGGCCTGCTCGCGGTGTGCGTGCAGCACGAGATGGACCACCTGGACGGCAAGCTGTTCATCGATTACCTCTCGCCGCTGAAGCGCGAGATGGTGCGCAAGAAGCTGGCCAAGCAGCGCAGGCACGTGGCCTGATTCCAGCACGGCCGCCGCGCGCGGCCACCCTGCCCATGCCGCCGGCGTGGGTTGTCCGGCGCCGCTCACCGGCGCCGAAGTTTCGTCTGCACGTCCATCTGCAAGTGGGGTAGCCATGAGGATTGTCTTTGCCGGTACGCCGGAGTTCGCGGTGTCATCGTTGCGCGCGGCTGCGCGCCATCACGAAGTGGTGGCGGTGTATACGCAGCCCGATCGCCCGGCGGGCCGCGGCCGCGGGCTGGCTCCTTCGCCGGTCAAGCTGGAGGCGGTGGCGCGTGGCATCCCGGTCTTCCAGCCGGAAACACTGAAGGACGCCGCCGCCCAGGCGCAGCTGCGCGCGCTGCAGCCGGACCTGATGGTGGTGGTGGCCTACGGACTGATCCTGCCGCGTGCGGTGCTGGACATGCCCACCTACGGCTGCTGGAACGTGCACGCCTCGCTGCTGCCGCGCTGGCGCGGTGCCGCGCCGATCCAGCGCGCCATCCAGGCGGGCGACGTACAGACCGGCGTGTGCCTGATGCAGATGGAGGCCGGCCTGGATACCGGCCCCGTGCTGCTGGACCAGTCACTGCCGATCGCCGCCACCGATACCGGTGGCCAGCTGCACGACAAGCTCGCCGCACTGGGGGCGCAGGTGCTCTCCGATGGCCTGGGCCTGCTGCGCGCAGGCATCAAGCCGATCGCGCGGCCGCAGCCGGCCGAAGGCGTGACCTACGCGCACAAGCTCGACAAGGCCGAGGCACGGCTGGACTGGAACGGTGATGCGCAGGCGCTGGCGCGCACCGTGCGGGCCTTCAACCCGTGGCCCATCGCCGAAGCGCAGCTGGCCGGCGAACGCGTGCGCATCCATGGGGCCGTGGCGCTGGATGACAATGGCGGCCAGGCACCGGGCACGGTGATCGGCGCCGGCCGCGAAGGCATCGATATCGCCTGCGGCCAGGGCGCGCTGCGGCTGCGCGTGCTGCAGCGCGAGGGCGGCAAGGCGATCACCGCCGCCGACTACCTCAACGCGCGCCGTGACCTGCAGGCAGGGGCCTGACCAGGTGGCGAAGGAGAACGATCTGCAGCTGTCCAAGGCTGCCCCCGGCGCCGCCACGCGCATGCTGGCCGCGCGCGTGCTGGCCCAGGTATTCACCCGCGGACGCTCGCTGAAGGCCGAACTGGCCTGGGCGCTGCCCAAGCTCGCCGATACCCGCGACCGGGCGCTGCTGGAAGCGCTGTGCTTTTCGGTCCTGCGCCGTCGCAGCACCTATGACGCCGCGCTGGCCGCCTGGATGCAGAAGCCGCTGGCAGCGCGCGACGCCGACCTGCGCACGCTGCTGATGGTCGGCTTCGCGCAGCTTGATGCGCTCGAATTGCCCGCGCATGCGGCGTTGTCGGCCACGGTGGATGCCGCGCGTGGCCTCGGCCGCGATCGCCAGGCCGGGCTGGTCAACGCGATCCTGCGCCGCGCGCAGCGCGAAGGATTTCCGCCGCAGCCGCCGCGCGATGCCTTCCCGGCCTGGCTGGCCGAAGCCATCGAGCGTGACTGGCCGGAGCAGGCCGCAGGCATCTTCGCCGCCAGCCTGCAGCCGGCGCCGCTGTGGCTGCGGGTCAACCGCCAGCAGGGCGGCCGCGCGCAGATGCTGGCCGCGCTGGAGGCTGCGGGCATCGCCGCCGAAGGCACCGAGGTGTCTCCCGATGCGGTCCGGCTGGCCACGCCCGTTGCGGTGAACCAGCTGCCCGGCTTCAACGAAGGCGCCCTCTCCGTGCAGGACCTCTCGGCCCAGTGCGCGGCCGACGCGCTGGCACCGCCGGCCGGCGCACGCGTGCTGGATGCCTGCGCCGCGCCCGGCGGCAAGTCCGCGCACCTGCTGGAGCGCGATCCATCGCTGCGCCTGCTGGCGCTGGACATCGATGCGCGGCGCCTGGCCCGGGTCAAGGACACCTTCAACCGCACCGGCGTGGGCGAGCACGCGCAGCTCAAGGCCGCCGACGCGAGCGACCCCGGTGCGTGGTGGGACGGCGTCCCGTTCGATGCCATCCTGCTCGATGCGCCGTGCTCGGCCACCGGCATCATCCGCCGCCAGCCGGACGTGATGTTCCACCGCCGCGCCGATGACATCGCGACCCTGGTCGGCATCCAGGCGCGCCTGCTGGAAGCCTGCTGGAACATGCTGCGTCCTGGCGGCGTACTGGTGTATGCCACCTGCTCGATCCTGCGCGCCGAGAACGTGGACCAGGTGCAGGGCTTCCTGAAGTGGCATGCCGATGCGGAAGCGGATGCGCTCGGTGACGCATTTGGTACGGATTGTGAGGGCGTGGGGCGCCAGCGTCTGCCGGGTGGGCACGGGGGCGACGGATTTTTCTACGCGCGTCTGCTAAAAAGCGCCTGATTCCTTCTTTTTTCCTCGCGGTCCCCATGCTCAAGACACGCGCGTCCCGCGAAACCTGGCTTCTGATCGTGATGGCGCTGCTGGTCCTCGGCGCCGGGCTGGGCCTGCGCGACCCATGGCCATCGGACGAGCCGCGCTTTGCGCTGGTCGCCAAGCAGATGGTCGAAAGCGGGGACTGGCTGTTCCCGCACCGCGGACTGGAGCTGTATTCGGACAAGCCGCCCATGCTCATGTGGTGGCAGGCCACGTTGTACAGCCTGTTCGGCAACTGGCGGATCGCGTTCCTGCTGCCCTCGATGCTCGCCGCGCTGGGCACGCTGGCCTGCGTGCATGATCTCGGGCGCCGGCTGTGGACCCGCCGCGTCGGCCTCTATGCGGCCTGGGCGCTGCTGTTCGCGCTGCATTTCACGTTCCAGTCGAAGAAGGCGCAGATCGATCCCCTGATCGTGTTCTTCATCACTCTGGCCAACTACGGTCTGCTGCGCCACCTGCTGCTCGGGCCGGCCTGGCGCTGGTGGTGGCTGGGCTGGTTCGCCGCCGGGCTGGGCGTCATCACCAAGGGCGTGGGCGTGCTGGCGCTGCTGATGATCCTGCCGGCGGTGGTGGCCGCCGCCTGCGGTTGGCGCAGGGTCGCGCTGCATGCACGCTCGTGGAAGTTCTGGGTGGCGCCGCTGATGTTCCTGCTGGCCATCGCGCTGTGGCTGGTGCCGATGGTGGTCACGGCCCTTGCCACCGGCTCGGGCGAGTACCGGGCCTACATGAACGACATCCTGTTCCGGCAGACCGCCAAGCGCTATGCGCAGTCATGGGACCACCACCAGCCGTGGTGGTACTTCCTGGCGACCATGCCCTCGATGTGGCTGCCGGCGGTCCTGGTCGTGCCATGGGCGCTGCCGGCCTGGTGGCGGCGCCTGCGCCGGCGCGACCCGCGCTACCTCGTGCTGCTCGCCTGGTGGGCGCTGATCGTGCTGTTCTTCTCCATTCCGCACGGCAAGCGCGATGTGTACATCCTGCCCGCGCTGCCGATGTTCTGCCTGGCGCTGGGACCGCTGCTGCCGGGTCTTCTGCGCCGGCGCGACGTGCAATGGGTGCTGGCCGGCTTTGCCGCACTGCTGGTGGCGATCACGCTGTACCTGGGCATTGCCATGCTCACCGGGCAGCCGGGCTTCGAGGAACGGCTCATCGGCTCGCGCGGCATTGACCGCACCGTGACCGATTCACTGGCGTGGGCCGCCGTGGCGATGGGGGCGTGGGGGCTTGTGAGCCTGATTGGCTGGGGCCGCCGCCGCGCACACATCGCGGTGATCTCCACACTGACCGGTATCTGGCTGCTGTACAGCCTGGTCGGCTATCCGCTGTTGAATGATTCGAGCTCGGCCCGTGGCCTGATGCAGGCGGTGGGCAAGCGGATCGGCGCGGACGAGGAACTGGCCCTGGTAGCCTGGAAAGAGCAGAACCTGCTGATGGCCGACCGCCCGGCGGTGACCTTCGGTTTCCAGGTGAAATGGGGCGTCCAGCTGCGCGATGCGGTCGCCTGGCAGGCCCAGGCGCCCGAGCGCCGCTGGCTGCTGGTGCAGGAACCGGCCGTGCTGGGCTGCATCGACCGCACGCAGGCCGAACTGGCAGGCATCGCCAACCGTCGCCGCTGGTGGCTGGTGCCGGCGAAGGCGGTCATCGGGCCCTGCGTGCCAAGCGCGGCCGAGCTGGCGCTGGAGAAGAAACTGCACGCGCGCGATGCCGACGACTGACGCCGACGCGTTACGCCGGCGACGGACAGGCCCGGTTATGCTTGCCGCCCACAGAATCCGCCGTCTGCCCCGACCTCAGCCCCCGCGCCCGTGACCGCCCCCGATCCTTCCTTCGCCACCCGCGTTGCCGTGCTGCCACTCCCGGGAGGCACGCGTGGCCGCGTCGCGCGCGGGATGGGCCAGGTCGGGCTGGTGTGTCTTGCCGCGCTGACCATTACGGCGCCGGCCAACCTGCTGCCGTTCGGTGTCCTGCTGCTGCTGAGCACCCTGCTGGTGCCGGACTTGCTGTGGCGGGCACGCCCGGAGGCCGGCCGCGCCGCCAGCGTGCTGGGTTGGCTGACCGTGGTGGTGATCGCCGCCGCGGTCGCTTCGGTGCTGTATTTCGACCATGGCCTGCGTGATGTGGACAACCGCTCGCGCCTGGTGGTGATGCCCTGGATCGCGCTGTGGGTGTGTGCGCTGCGCCTGCAGGGGCGTTGGCTGTGGGGCGGTGCGCTGGCCGGGCTGCTTGCGGTGTTCGTACTGTCACTGGTCCAGGTCCTTGGCGGCGCGCCGCGCGCGGACCTGCACACCAATGCGATCGTGCTGGCCGATATCGTGGTCATGCTGATGGTGGTGCTGCTGTTCTGCCGTCCTTCCGGGCGCGCGGCATGGGCGGCGGTCATCGCCGGCGTCTGCGCCGGTGCCGCCACCATCGTGCTGACCGGCAGCCGCGGCGTGTTCATCGCCCTGCTCGCGGTGGTGCTGGCGCTGGTCTTCAGCGTGCGCTGGGGCAGCCTGCGGCTGCGCATGGGCCTGCTGGTGCTGCTGCTGGCTGGCGGCGCCGGCGCCGTGCTGGCCATGCCCGAGCTGCGTCACCAGATGCGCCTGACCGAGCTGCAGAGCGATGTGCAGCGCATGGAGCGCGGAGATACGGATTCGTCCGCCGGCGCCCGCGTGGAGCGCCTGCAGGTGGCCTGGGAAACCTTCACCGAGCATCCGCTCACGGGGGTGGGGATCGGGCACTTCGACGACGCCATGCAGCGCCTGCCGATGTGCCGGGAGGATCCGGCCGAGCAGCGCTGCCATCTGGGCCATGCACACAACGATATCGCCGAATGGGCGGCCACGCAGGGTGCGCCGGGCGTGCTGCTGCTGCTGGCGGTCTATGGCGTGCCGGCGGCGCTGTTCCTGTGGCTGCACCGGCGCAGCGGCCGTGCCACCTTCCGCGGTCCGGCCGCTGCCGGTCTGCTGATCGTGCTGTGCTACGTGCTGTGCGGCTTGACCCAGTCCATGTTCGCGCACCAGATCACGGCCAGCTTCTACGCCTCCATCGTCGGCGCGCTGGCCGGCCTGTCACGGCTGGACGGGCTGCGCCATCAACGCGTCGCGTCGCGGCCCGGCTGATCCGTCGGCAGGTCCAGCGGTGGATCGGCCACCGGCTGGCCGTGCTGGAGCATCCACAGCATGATGGTCTTCTGGCGGACGTAGTTGGCGCGCACGTAGGCGTACACCAGCCCGTGCCAGCCATCGCGGAAGCCGCCGCGCAGCAGCAGGCCCCGCCAGAACCGCCAGGCCGGCGCCAGCACCAGCTTGGCCAGGGTGGCCCGCTTGCCGCGGCTGTATTCGTGCTCGGCCATCATCCTGGCGTACTTTTCGGTCTTCGCCAGCTGCTGCTGCAGTGAGCGGTAGGGGTAGTGGATGAGGTCACCGCGCAGGGTGCCCACGGGGCCATCGATGCTGGCCGCTTCGTGGATCTCGCGCTTGCCGCGCCAGCCGCCGTGGCGACGATCGAACAGGCGCAGCACGCGGTCGGGATAGGCGTTGCCGTGGCGCAGGAAACGGCCGAAGTACTCTGAAAGCCGCGCGAAGCGGTAGCCGTGGTGGCCGCTGAATCCCCCATCCCGCGCCGCTTCGATGGCCGCGCGCAGCTCGGGGCTGACCCGTTCGTCGGCATCCAGGCACAGTACCCAGTCATGCGTGGCCTGTTCCACGCAGAACGCTTTCTGGCTGCGGAAGCCCTCGAACCGGCGCTGGAGCACGCGTGCGCCGGCGGCCTCGGCCAGGGCGACGGTGGCATCGCTGGAATGCGAATCCACCACCACGATCTCATCGCAGAATGCCAGCGAAGCCAGGCAGTCGCCGATGCGTCCGGCCTCGTTGAACGCGATAATGCAGGCCGAGATGCGAGGCCGTTCGGTGTGGACGGTCGTGGAGGACATGATGGCCGGGTACCTGTTGTTTGCGACGGAGCGCTATGCGCTTCCTATTCTCGCCCCGTTGGCGCAGGCGTTGCACGCATCCGGTCATTCGGTGGCGGCGTGGTTTGAAGGTGGCGCGGCGGGTAGTGAACTACCGGGCGTCCGCACCGTCGGCCTGCGCGAGGCGCTGGCGATGCGTCCGCAGGCGGTGCTCAGCGCCGCCAACTGGGTGCCGACGTTCCTGTCCGGGGCGAAGGTGCAGGTGTTCCATGGCTTCAACGTGCAGAAGCGCGACAGTGCGCGTGGGCATTTCCGCGTGCGTGGCATGTTCGATCTGTACTGCACGCAGGGGCCGGCCACCACCGGGCCGTTCCAGGCCATGGCGGCGCAGCAGGGACATTTCGCGGTGGTGGAGACGGGCTGGCCGAAGCTGGATCCGCTGTTCCGCGATGACGATGGCCAGAGCGCTGCGCTGCGTGCGCCGGCGCAGGGCCGGCCGGTGGTCTTGTTTGGTTCCACGTTCACCGAGCGCCTGAGTGCGGCGCCGCATCTGCTGGAGCCGATCGCGGCGGACATCGCGGCGGGCGGGCGGTACTGGCTGCTCACGCTGCACCCGAAGTGCGCGCCGGCGCTGTTCGAGCGTTATCGCGCGCTGGCCGGTGCAAATGCGCGGTTCGTGGAGCCCGAGCAGGTGATGGCGGCGCAGCGGGCGGCGGACGTGCTGGTTTCGGATACGTCGTCGATCGTTTCGGAGTTCATCGTGCAGCACAAGCCGGTGGTGACGTTCCGCAACCGTGTGCCGCAGCCGCACATGATCGATTTCGATGATCCGCAGGCGCTGCCGGCGATGCTGCAGCGCGCGCTGCATCCGGAGCCTGCGCTGCAGGCGGAGATTGCGCGGTATGCGGGGACGATCCATCCGTTCCGCGATGGGCGTTCGAGTGAGCGGGTGATCGCGGCGACGGAGGATTTCCTGGCGGGGCGGTTGGGTACGCTGCGGCGCAAGCCGCTGGGGAGTGTGGTTCGTAATCTGCAGATACGGCGCGATCTGGGGTATTGGGGCCGCGCGCTGCGGTGAGGGGTGAGGATGCCGGGCCTGCGGCCCGGCGGCCCGCTTTGAGCGGGGCGACAGCAACAGCAACAGCGACAGCAACAGCAGAGGCGTCGGCTGGGTGTTGATGCGAGGGGGGCGGGTCGGGGGGGGGGGGGGGGGGGGGGGGGGGGGGGGGGGGGGGGGGGGGGGCGGGGGGGGGCGGGGGGGGGGCCCCCCCCCCCCCCCCCCCCCCCCCCCCCCCCCCCCGGCCCCCCCCGGGCCG
>NZ_JAASQW010000004.1:0-343000 GCF_011761925.1 Xanthomonas sp. 60
GCTCAACGCCCCCACCCAACCCCACCGCCCAGCCCTGTGACAGTTCTGCATCCACCACGGGAATAAGAAAAAAAGCAAAAGCAAAAGCAAAAGCAGGCTTACGGGCTGCCGATGCTTTTGCTTTTGCTTTTTTATTTTTTCATCCGTGGCGGCGCACGGAGACTGTCGGGGGCTGGGCGGGTGGGGGCGGTGGGGGCGTGTCGCGCCAGGGATGGCGCGACGCGAGGCACGCAGGATGCAGCTTTTGCCGTCCCCCGCCGCCTCCACCCGCCCAGCCAAACCACAGAAACTCAGAAACCCCCCACCGCCACGAGGGGCTCAGCCGTTCGCCGCCCGCTCACGCTCAACGTCCGAGCTCGCCGCCGCCGCACTGCCACCCAACGCCTTGAACAGCGTCACATCGTTGTTGAGCTGATTCTGCCGCACGCCCGCCAGGGTCAGCTCGGCATTACGCCGCACCTGCTGTGCCTCCAGCCAATCGCGCAGGCTGGACGCGCCCACGCGGTAGCGCACCTCCTGCGCACGTTCGATCTCCACCGCTTCATCGTAGGACGCCTGTGAGGCCGCCACCTGGCGTGCAAGCTGTTCGCGCGCGGACAAGGCGTCGTCGACCTCCGAAAGGGCGGTATACAGGGTCTGTCGGAAACGCGTGGCCGCAATCTGGTAGTCGGTGCCGGCCAGGTCGGTGTTGAGCTGCGCGCGCTGCAGGTTGAGGAAGGGCAGGGCCAGCCCCGCACCCAGCGTGGCGACCGGATTGCGCAGGACCTCGCCCAACGAGGGACCGCGGGTGGTCACGCCACCGGTCAGGCTCAACGTGGGGTAGTAGCTGGTCGCGGTCACGCGGATGGCGAGCAGGCTGTTGCGCAGCTGCAGTTCGGCCGAACGCAGGTCCGGCCGGCGTGCGAGCAGGTCGGCCGGCACACCTTCGCCAATGGCCGGACTGCGGGCGGCGCGCAGGTCGCGGGGTTCGTCAGCCTGCGGCCACGGGGTGCCGTCGAGCAGCACGGTCAACGCATTGCGCACCTCCACCCGGCGCTGCTCCAGCGCGCTCTGGCTGCTGCGCCGGGACTCAAGCGCCTGCCGCGCCTGGCGTACCTCGAGCCCAGAGGCCGCTCCGGCGGAAAAACGCGCGTCCACCAGCTCCAGTGTGCGCTGTGCCTGGGCCAGGTCCGCTTCACCCGCGGCGACAGACTGGTTGAGGTAGGCCAGGTTCCAGTAGTAGGTGATCGCATCGCCAATGGCCAGCAGCAGGGTGTTCTGGCGATCCTCCTCAGAGGCCTGGGCCGCCCACACCGCCATGTCGCGCTGCGTGCGCAGCCGACCCCACAGATCCACTTCCCACTGCAGCGAGGCGCCGACGCTGTAATCACCAGTGCGCTGCCAATCAGCCGAACGGTCGATCGCCCGCGAGGTGCTGTACGTGGGCCCGGACAACGACGGCTGCGGCCGGACCGCATTGGCGGCCAGGCCGGCCTGCAGGCGGGCACGCTGCACGTTGAGGCTGGCAACGGCCAGGGCGTTGTTGACCCGCAGTACCTGGTCGACAAGCCGGTCCAGCTGCGGATCACCGAAGCCGGTCCACCACGCGTCCTGACGCACATCAGCGGGCGCCGCACCGTCCAGCGCGCTGCGCGGTGCCTGCACCGGCGCGTTCAGCGCCGCGTCGCCGCGGCCGTACACGGCAGCGACGACCGGTGCCTGCACCGGATAGCGGCCGGAGCTGGCACAGCCGGCCAGCGAGGCCAGCAGGGCCGCGGCCAGGATCACGGGCGACGGCCCGGAACGGAAAACATGCATGGGTAACCTCATTCGCGTGCCAACGCCTCTACCGGGTCCAGCTGGGCCGCGCTGCGTGCCGGCAGGAAGCCGAACGCCACGCCGATCAATGTCGAACAGGCGAACGCTGCGACGATCGACGCGGTCGAGAACACCATGCTGAACTCGCTCGACAGGCGTCCGAACGCCCAGCCCACGCCCAGCGCCAGACTCACCCCCAGCAGCCCGCCAAGCAGGCAGACCAGCACCGCCTCGATCAGGAACTGCTGGCGGATGTCGCTCTGCCGCGCGCCGACCGCCATGCGAACACCGATTTCCCGAGTGCGCTCGGTCACCGACACCAGCATGATGTTCATCACGCCGATACCGCCGACCAGCAGGGCGATGGCCGCGATCGCACCGATCAGCAGGGTCATCGTGCGCGTGGTCTGCTCGATCGTCTGGCGGATCTCGGCGCTGTTGCTGAGGAAGAAATCCTCGCTGCCATGGCGCAGTGTGAGCAGCTGGGTGATCGCCGCCTGCGCGGCGTCCATCGGGGTGTCATCGCGCACGCGCACGGTGATGCCGGAAATGGAGCGCTGCCCCAGCATCCGCGACATCGCGGTGGTATAGGGCACCCAGACCCCCAGGCTGGTGCTGCCGCCGAACCCGAAACCCTGTCGCTTGGCCACCCCGATCACCCGCACCGGTACCTTGCCCAGCAGGATCACCTGGCCCACCGGATCGCTGTCCGGGAAGAATTGTGTGCGCGTGTTTTCATCGATCACCGCAACCTGTGCCAGCGTGCGCACGGCCTCGGCATCGAACAGGCTGCCAGCGACCAGGCCCACGCCCTTGACCCGGAAGAACTGCTCGCCCACGCCGCTCACCGAGGCCGTCGCCGACTGGTTGCGGTAGCGTGCGGTGACCGAGGTGGAGACGTTGGGCGTGGCACTGTCGACATAGCTCTGCTGTGCCAGCGCCTCAGCGTCGCTGCCCTTGAGGGTCTGCACGCGGGACGAGCGCATGTCGCCGAACCCGCGCCCGGGGTAGACATCGATGGTATTGGTGCCCAGCGAACTGATGTTCTGCAGGATCTGTTGCTGTGAACCGTTGCCGAGTGCCACCACGGAAACCACCGAGGCGATGCCGATGATGATGCCCAGCATGGTCAGGAAGGTACGCAGGCGGTGCGCGTTCATCGCCAGCAGCGCCATGCGGAACGCTTCGGTGAAACGGTCACGCGTGGCCCGCCAGGTGCTGCCCTTGCCGGCGCCGATGCTTGGCGCGCGCTGCGCGCGGTAGCTCGGTGCCTTCTCGTTGCGGCGGTCGCCGATGATCTCGCCGTCGCGGATTTCGATGATGCGCTGGGCATGCTCGGCCACGCTCATGTCGTGGGTGACGATGATGATCGTGTGGCCTTCGGCGTGCAGCTCGCCGAGGATGCCCATCACTTCCTCGCCCGAGCGCGTATCGAGGGCACCGGTGGGCTCATCGGCCAGGATCACCTCGCCGCCGTTCATCAGCGCCCGCGCGATGGACACGCGCTGCTGCTGGCCCCCGGACAGCTGGCCGGGCTTGTGGTGCATGCGGTCGCCCAGACCAAGCCGCTGCAGCAGCTGGATGGCCCGCGCGCTGCGCTGCTCGCCCGGACTGCCGGCATACACCGCGGGCACCTCCACGTTGCCACGGGCATCGAGGTCACCCAGCAGGTGGTAGCGCTGGAAGATGAAGCCGAAATGTTCGCGGCGCAGTTCGGCCAGTTCGTCGGCCTGCATCTGCCCGGTCTCGCGCCCGGCCACCTGGTAGCTGCCGCGGGTGGGCCGATCCAGGCAGCCGAGGATGTTCATCAACGTGGACTTGCCGGAGCCGGACTGGCCCACGATGGCCACCATTTCGCCGGCATGGATGTCCAGGTGCACATCGCGCAGCACTGCGATGGTGTCCTCGCCGGCGGGGAATTCCCGGCGCAGGTCGCGCAGGCGCAGAAGGGGCGGTGTCATCGGCCGCGACCCATCGGCGGACCCATGCGCACGCTGGCACTGCCGCGCCCGGGCGAGGCCGCGCCGGTGCCTGCACCGGCTTCACCGACCACCACCCGCTCGCCTTCGGCCAGACCGGACAGCACCTCTGCCGAGGCGCCGTTGTTGATGCCTACCTTGATTTCACGAGGCTGCGGCAGGCCATCGGCGCCGACCACCCGTACGCGGCGCGTGCCGTCGCGGCCCTTCGGTCCCAGTGCGACCGAGGGCACCATCAGTACGCCCTTGGCTTCTTTCAGCAGCACCGATACCTGCGCGGTCATGTCGATGCGCAACGTGCCATCCGGGTTTTCCACATCGAACAGCGCGTTGTAATAGACCGCGCTGGTGGAACTTGACCCTGACGAGCTGGAGCTGGACGAGCTTTCGTTCGCGATCGACGCCGGTGCCGGGTTGATCTGCCGCAGCGTGGCGGTGTAGCGGCGGTCCGGATCGCCCAGGGTTGTGAAGTACACCGGCATGCCGGCCCTGATCTTGACCACGTCCGCTTCGGAGATCTCGGCGTTGACGGTGACCACGTCCAGCCGCGCCAGGATGACGATGGTGGGCGCGGTCTGGTTGGCGTTGACGGTGCGGCCTTCCTCGGTCACCACCGCCACCACCGTGCCATCCATCGGCGCGAGAATGCGGGTGTAGGCCAGGTTGGCGCGCGCCGTGGACACGGCGGTTTCACTGCCGGCGATCTGCGCCTGGCTCGACTGCACCTGCGCGCGGGCGGTGCGCAGCTGCGCTTCGGCCGCGTCGTATTCCTGCTGTGACGTGGCCTCGGCGGCCAGCATCTCGCGTTGCCGGGCATGGTCGAGCTCGGCCTTGCGCAGTGATGCCTGCTGTATCGCCAGCTGCGCCCGCTGCTGCTGCAGGGTGGACTCGGCACGCAGCACTTCGTTCTGCTGGGTGGTGGCATCGATCTCGGCGATGAGGTCGCCTTCCTTCACCGTGTCGCCCAGCTGCACCTTGAGTGATCTGACCTGGCCGGAGGCCTGTGCGCCGACACTGACCCGCTTGAAGGCATCGATGGTGCCGGTGGCTTCCACGGTCTGCTGGATGTCACCGCGGGTGACGGGCGTGGTGGCCAACGCGGGAGCAGCGGGCTTGCGCAGCGCTGAGGCGATGCCCAACGCGATGAGCACCAGGGCGACGGCGAGAAGCAGGAAACGACCGCGGCGGGTACGGGGCAGCAAGCGGAATTTCACGGGCGGGGCGACTCGGCAGGCCGCGGCGGCGGCGTCGCAGCTATTGTGCGAAGCCCTGCATGACGTTCTCAACGCTCAGCATGTGTCTGTATGTAACATCCGCACGCTGCGGGTGTTTCAATGTGTATCGGCAATCGTTTCAGATACAGTGGAATGCATTGCCCCGCGTGCGGTTCAGCGGCCGACAGGGGATGATTGCGTCATGGAGACCGTGAACCCGATGCACCGCCTGCTCATCGTCGATGACGACAACGACATCCGCAGCCTGCTCGCCGAACAGCTCGGCCGTGCCGGCTACCAGGTGAGTACAGCGGCCGATGGCGTGGGCATGCGCCAGGTGCTGGAGCGGGAGCACGTGGACCTGATCGTGCTCGACCTCAACCTGCCGCGCGAAGACGGCCTGACGCTGTGCCGGGACCTGCGCGCGCGCTCGGCCACGCCGGTGATCATGCTCACCGCGCGTGCCGAGCCGATCGATCGCGTGCTTGGCCTGGAGATGGGCGCCGACGATTACCTGGCCAAACCGTTCGAGCCGCGCGAGCTGCTGGCACGCATCCGCAACGTGCTGCGCCGGACCGAGGCGCTGCCGGCCAACATGGAGCCGCTGGCGATGCGCCGGGCGCGGTTCTCGCGCTGGCTGTTCGATCTCGAGCACCGCCACCTGGTTGATCCCGATGGTCGCGTCGTGGTGCTGTCCGGCGCGGAATTCCGCCTCCTGCGGGTGTTCGTGGCGCATGCCAACAAGGTGCTCTCGCGCGAGCAGCTGGTGGCGCTGAGCAGCGGCCGCAACTATGAAGCGCAGGATCGGGCGATCGACCTGCAGGTCAGCCGGCTGCGCAACCGCCTCGGCGACGATGGCGGACCGGATGGTCTGATCAAGACCGTACGCAACGAAGGCTATGTCCTGGCAACGGCGGTCACCCTGGAATGAGCGGGCTGCGCCGGTTCTTTGCCTCCATGGTGGGACGGCTGTTCGTGATCCTGATGCTGGGCATGAGCGTGGCGGCGGTCGGGGCCACGCTGCTGGCCGGCACCAAACGGCAGCAGGAATTCGAGCGGCAGAACCAGACCCGCATCGCGGACCGGCTGCAGGGCTTCGTCAACCTGCTCGACGAAAATCCGGAACTGCGCCAGCGCCTGCTCGCCACCGGCGGGCCGAGCGTGCGGCAGCTGCCCGCCGGCGCACGGCGCGGTCGCGAGGACGTGGCGCTGATGGACATGCTCGCCTCACGGCCAGGCCCGGTCGCCTCGGCGCAGGTGCGGTTCACCTCGTTTCGTTCCTGCCTGCCACGGCTGGCCGAGCTGCTGCCGCCGCATGAGCACCGCAGACGCACGCCGCGCGAACATGATCCGGCCTTCGTCCCGCCCCGTTGCCGCGCAGTCGAACTGACCCTCACCGATGGCACCACCCTGGCCCTGGCGCTGGAATCGCCGGCGGTGGCGCACAATGGGGTGCTGGCGGTGGACCCGTTGTTCCTGAGCCTGCTGGTGCTCGCCATTGCCGTGCTGGCCTATGTGGTTGCGCGCATGGCCAGTGCGCCGTTGCAGCGCCTGGCCGCTGCCGCGCAGGACCTCGGCGCGGACCTGCAGCGGGCGCCCATGCCGGTGACCGGCCCCCTGGAGGTACGGCGTGCGGCGCAGGCCTTCAATGCCATGCAGCAGCAGTTGCAGCGGCACCTTTCGGCACGCACGCAGATGCTCGCAGCCATCACCCATGACCTGCAGACCCCTGTGACCCGGCTGCGCCTGCGCCTGGAGAACGTTGCCGACGAGGCGCTGCGCGAGCGGCTGGTCGCGGATCTGGCGGCCATGCAGGCGCTGATCGGCGAAGGCCTGGAACTGGCGCGCAGTGCCGAGAGCGCCGAGCAGAAGGCGCCGCTGGACCTGGATTCGCTGCTGGAAAGCCTGGTGGAGGATGCGGTGGAGTCCGGTGCGTCGGCACAGTTCCAGGCCGGCTGCGGCGCAGTACCGATGCTCCGCCCGCTTGCCATGCGGCGCCTGTTCGCCAACCTGCTCGACAACGCGCTGATGTATGGCCACCAGGCCTGGGTGCGCGCCGACCAGGACGCCGACGGGCTGACCGTACGCATTGCCGATGATGGACCCGGACTGGCCGAACACGAACTGGAGGCCGTGTTCGATCCCTTCGTGCGCCTGGAGACCTCGCGTTCACGCCAGACCGGTGGTGCCGGGCTGGGGCTGACCATCGCGCGGGCGCTGGCCGAAAAGGATGGCGCGACGTTGAGCCTGCACAACCGCGCCGAGGGAGGACTGGAGGCGCGCGTGCACTGGCCCCGCCCGCGCCGGAACGGCGACCGCCCATCGGGCTGAGCCCCATCACCGTGCGGATTTGCCTATCATGCGCGTTCCTGACGACGCTCCGCCGCATGCACCAGACCTTCTGCCCCCTGGACACCCCGGGTGCCCCACGCGTGAGCGTGCGGGTGTGCGCCCGCGTGCCGCGGAGACTGCCGGGACGATGATGCGCTGCGTGGGGGAGGGCGTTGCAGTCGAGGCGAACAGGGAGCCGATGGGGCTGGGACAGGCGCTGTCATGGCTGCTCGCGCTGGCATGGCTGCTGTCGGCGCTGGTCCCTGTGGCGTTGGCACAGCCACGCAGCGAGAGCGGCTCGCCGCCGCTGCGCGACTACGCCATCGATGTCTGGACCTCGCGCAACGGGCTGCCGCACAACTCGCTGCGCGACATCGCGCAGACGCCCGAAGGCCACCTCTGGTTCGCCACCTGGGAAGGCCTGGTGCGCTACAACGGCCTGGATTTCACCGTGTTCGACCGCAGCACGCGCCCCGGCGTCCCGGACAACGGCATCGGTGCGCTGCTGGTGGATCGCCAGGGTGGCCTGTGGATCAGCGACTCCCGCGGCAACGTGACCTACCGTGCCGCCGACGGCCGCTGGACCGTGCGTCCGCGCGAAGCGCACAGCCCGCAGGTGCTGATCAACGACATGGACATGGACAGCCATGGCCGCCTGTGGCTGCTTTACGAGGGCAAGGGGCTGGGCGCGCTGGAGCCCGACGGCCGCTTCCAGTACCAGCCGCCGCCGGCCGACCTGCCCATGGCGCTGAGCTTCACCAAGATGGTGGTCGATGCGCAGGACCGGGTATGGGTGGGCACGCTGGACGGGCTGGTGCTGCGCGACAACGATGGCGTGCTCAAGCGCGCGCCCGCCGCCTGGGGCGTGGGCGAAGGCCTGGTGTGGCCGTACCGCGCGCCGGATGGGGTGGTGTGGATTGTTGCCGGTGAGCGAATCTACCGATTGCAGGAAGACCGCCTGGTGCTGGAGCACCGGATTCCCGGGCAGATCCACATGACGGCGATGCTGCAGGACCGTCATGGCGATCTGTGGCTGGGCACCGAGAACCAGGGGCTGCTGCGGATTTCCCGGCACGGCCTGGAACGGCTGCCGGCCGGCCTGAATCTCCCCGGAGGCCGCGTGGTGAGCCTGCGCGAAGATGCCGAAGGCAGCATCTGGGTAGGCGCCAACGGCGGCCTGTACCGCCTGCGCGAGACCCTTTTCAGCAGCTTCACCGAACGTGACGGGCTGAGCGGCGAGTACGTGCGCACCGTGCTCGAAGACCGGCAGGGCGTGCTGTGGGTGGGCAGCGCGAGCGGGCTCGACCGCCGCGACCGGGAGGGTCGTTTCAGCCCGGTGCCGCTCAACAACCGCGGCGGCAAGGCGCCCTCGGTGCTGAGCATGGCGCAGGGGCGCGAGGGCGATCTGTGGGTCGGCACATTCGGTGACGGCGTGTTCCGCTTGGATCCACAGGGCCGCCGCCTGCATACCTACGATGTGGAAGAGGGCATGCCCGGTGGCAACATCCGGGCCATGAGCGTGGACCGCCAGGGCGTGGTGTGGGCGGGCACCCAGAAGGGCGTGGTGCGCATCGACGCCGGGGGGGTGAGCGTGCCGAAGGCGGCGGGGCTGCCAACCGCCCTGGTCACCGCGCTGGCCCATGACCGGAATGACGATCTCTGGATCGGTACGATCGAAGGCGTGCGGGTACTGCGTGGCAACACCGTGCAGGCCATCGACCTCACCGCGCTGGGCGGCGGCCGCAGCGTCTTCGGCTTCCAGCAGATCGGCGATGCCATGTGGATCAGCAGCGACCGCGGCCTGTACCGCTACCAGCAGGGCCGGCTGGCGCGCGTCGGCCTGGAGCAGGGCATGCCGGTGGACACGGTCTTCCAGCTGGTGCCCGACCGCGTGGGCAATGTGTGGATCAGCAGCAACCGCGGCGTCCTGCGCACGGACATGAGCATGCTCAATGAAGTGGCCGATGGACGTTCACCGAGTGTGACGGTGGAGCGCTACAACGAGATTGACGGCATGGCCAACTCGCAGGCCAACGGCAGCTCCGGTCCGGCGGCGATCCTGCGCCGCGATGGCACGTTCTGGGTGGTCACCGCCGGTGGGCTCAGTACGGTCGATCCATTGCGCCTGCAGCGCTTCCGCGAGCGCCTGGCGCCGCCGGCGGCGATCGAGGCGGTGCAGGTGGATGGTCAGACCATCCACTGGGAAGGCGCCGACCGCAACCGGATCGAGGGCGGCAAGCGGCTGGCCGTCAGTTTCGTCGGCCTGAGCTACCTGATGTCCGAGCGTATCCGCTACCGTACGCGCCTTGACGGACTGGACAGCGGCTGGGTGGAGCGCGGACAGCAGCGCAGCGTGGAGTTCATCGGCCTGCCGCCGGGCGATTACACCCTGCATGTGGCGGCCGCGCATCCGGGCGGTGCCTGGGGCGACACCGAGGCGCTGTGGTCGTTCACGGTCGAGCCGTTCTGGTGGCAGCGGCACAGCGTCCAGGCACTGCTCGGTGGGCTGCTGCTGGCCGCGCTGGTGGCGCTGTACCTGTATTTGATCAATCGCTACAAGATGAGCAACATCCGCCTGGCGCGCCTGGTGGACGAGGCCACCCGTGACCTGCAGTCGCAGACGGTGAACCTGCAGGCGCTCAACGCCGAGAAGAGCCAGCTGGTGGACAGGCTGGCGCTGCAGAGCGAGGCCTTCGAACGCCAGGCCCGCGAGGACGCGCTGACCAGCTTGCCCAATCGGCGGGCGTTCGACGAAGCGCTGGCGCGCGACTTCGCCCGCGCGCAGCGCAGTGGCCACCCGCTATGCCTGGTGGTGCTGGATATCGACCACTTCAAGGATGTCAACGACCGTCACTCGCACAGCGTGGGTGACACCGTCCTGGCCGAGGTTGCCGACCTGCTGGCCTCGGCCTGCCGGGATTCGGACATGCCTGCGCGGACCGGCGGCGAGGAGTTCGCCCTGCTGCTCAACGACACGCGGCTGGAGGAGGCCGCCCAGGTCTGCGCCCGCCTGCGCGGGCTGTTCCATGACCGCGCGGACTGGGCCGGCGTGGCCGGCCTGCGCGTCACCTTCAGTGCCGGTCTGGTCGAGATGGATGCCGGCGACCGCACGCCCAAGCTGCTCTACCAGCGCGCCGACCGGGCGCTGTACCGCGCCAAGAGCGATGGTCGCGACCGCACCAGCATCGGCTGAGCTGCGCTGGCCCGCCGCTGCCGCTCAGCGCGGCCAGGCGTTGGCGATGGTGCAGAACAGCTTTGCTGTCTGCTCGGTGTCATACACCGCGCTGTGTGCCTCGTTGGCGTCCCAACCCAGGCCGGCGGCGGCGGCCGCGCGCGCCAGCACCGTCTGCCCATAGGCGATCCCGGCCAGCGTTACCGTATCGAACACGCTGAACGGGTGGAACGGATTGCGCTTGTGGGCGGTGCGCTCGACCGCGGCGTTGATGAAGCCGAGATCGAAGTGCGCGTTGTGGCCCACCAGGATCGCGCGCTGGCAGCCATGCTTTTTCATCGCCGCGCGGACCGGATTGAAGATGTGGTCCAGCGCGGCCTTCTCTTCCTTGGCCAGCCGGAAGGGATGGTCCAGCACGATGCCGGTGATCTCCAGCGACTTGGGGTCGATGTCCAGCCCCGGCGCCGGGACCACGTGCGCACTGGCGGTCTCGCCGGGATACAGGTACCCGTCCTCGTCCATCTCGATCGGCACCGCAGCGATCTCGAGCAGCGCGTTGCGACGGCTGTCGAAGCCCCCGGTCTCCACGTCCACCACGACCGGCAGGAAGCCTCGGAAGCGCTGTGACATCGGGCGGAACAGGGGCGCAGGAGACGGACCGGCGGCGTCGGTGGAAGATGGCACGGGGGGTTGAGTCATCGCTGAATTCTAGCAGACAGGCTCGCCTGGGCCTGTTTTGCGCGTCGGCTGATCGCCACGGCACCGGCCGCAAGCGCAAGCAGCGCACACACGCCGCCGGCGACAGGCTCCAGCCAGGCCACCAGAACGGCCACCGCACCCAGCAGGACGGGCACCGTGGCCGGATGCAGGCGCGGCGAAGGCTGAGCGGGCACGGGGCGCGAGGCGAACCACGCATCCACGCTCACACGGCCCGCACCGCCGAACAGCAGCGGCAGCAGCATGGCCACAAACAGCAGCGGCAACTTGAAATTGCCGGAACCCTGATCGGTGATGGCATAGCCCATCAGCAGGCCATCCAGTCCTTCGTACATCATCGGCCAGTGCACCGCCGCCGTGGCCACCACTGTCACCGCCAGCAGGCTGGCGGCAGCCACGCGGGTGCCAAGTCCCAGCAGCAGGCATGTGCCGGCCAGCAGTTCGGTGGCGGCGGCCAGGGTCCAGTTGAGGTCAGGCGGCAGCAGATCGAAGGGGAAAGGGAAATCCATCTGGATTTCAGCGAACCAGTTTTCACCCTGCCATTTCATCCAGCCCGCTTCGATGAACTCCCACGCCAGCAGAATGCGCAGGCCCAGCGGGGCCAGCCAGGGTGCGAGCAGGTCAAGCTGCCCATGGATGGCACGCGGTAACGACGTCTTCATGTCAGGCCTCCTGTGGATCGAGGGTAGGGGACGGTTGACCGATGACACCCTGCGCGCTGAGCTGCTGCAGCAGGGTGCAGAACGGGCTCTGCAGTGCGTCAGGATCCAGACCGTGCAACTGCGCCAGTTCACCCAGGTAGGTGGCGCCGGTCCGGCCCGGGCGGGCGCCGATGGCATGCAGGAGCTGCGCGGCCAGGGCGCCGAGTACGGAAAACCGGACCTGTCCTTGCCCGTCGCGTCGCACCAGCAGCGTGGTCGGCTCGGCAGGAGGGCGGTCCGGTGCGGGCCCGGCACCGAGCTGGTGCACTGGCCAGTGATAGAACAGGGCGCAGGCCAGCGGGGAACACTGCAGGGGTTGATCGAGCAAGGGCGCGGCCGACAGCGGTTGCAGCGGACGCGCGTCCATCTGGTACAGCGCCGTCTCCACCCACTCGTAGTGCGCCAGTTCGGCCAGCGCAGGGTGCGGCAGCGCACTGTGGGCCTGGAGCCACTGCACGAACTCGGCGGCAAGTTCGGTGAACAGCGGCGCCTGGCTGCGATGCGCCTTCAGGAACTCCAGGACCAGGGCATCGAAGGCCTCCGGGCCCAGCAGCGTCACGCAGACCGGAAATGCGTTTTCCAGCAGTCCGGTGAGATTGCCGCGGATGAGCCGGCGATAGATGGCCATCCGGGTTGCATCGAGCGTGGACGGGGCCTGTGCTGCAGGATCCCTCAGGTAATGGGTGAAGGCGTGCTGCATCGCTTGCAGCGGGGCGACGGGTTCATGCATGGGCGGCTCCCGTGTGCAGGGCGAGCAGCCGCTGCACGGTCTGCAGTTCCTCGCGCAGCTGGGAATAGGGCGGAATGTTGAAGTCACGCTCCAGCAGCGTGGGGCGCGCACCGAAGCGCTGGTAGGTGCGTTCAAGCAGCTGCCACACCGGATCGTTGACGTCCGCACCGTGCGTGTCGATCTTCAGTGAAGCGGATTCGTCATGGTGACCGGCCACGTGCAGGCAGGCGATGCGTTCGGCGGGCAGGCCCGCAATGAACGCGTCGGCGTCGTAACCGTGGTTGAAGGCATTGACGAACACATTGTTGACGTCAAGCAACAGGTCGCAGTCCGCTTCGGCGAGCACGGCGCGGACGAACGTCAACTCGTCCATGCACGGGGCGGGAGACACGTAATAGGAGATGTTCTCCACCGCGATGCGCCGCTGCAGGATGTCCTGCACCTGACGGATGCGCGCTGCCGTATGGCGGACCGCTTCTTCGGTGAAAGGCAGGGGAAGCAGGTCGTAGAGATGCCCTTCATCGCTGCAGTAGCTCAGGTGCTCGCTGTACAGCGGCACGTGGTGGGTATCGAGGAACCGGCCGATCTGGCCGACAAGTACGGTGTCCAGTGGCGCGGTACTGCCCAGCGAAAGGGACAGGCCATGGCAGGTCAGGCGGTGGCGGTGACTCAGCTCGGCGAGCTGCTCGCCGGGCCGACCGCCGACGTGGATCCAGTTCTCCGGCGCGCACTCAAGGAAATCGAAGTCCCCTGCAGGCGCCTGCAACAGCGCGTCCAGCAGCGAGCGGCGGAGGCCAAGCCCGGCTGCCGCGTGGGGCAGCGGCAGCCGGGCGATAGAGGCGTCGCGGGACACGTCAGTGCTTTCCAGCGGCCTTGGCAGCGCCCTTGCCTTTGTCAGCGCCGCACTTGCCTTCGCCGCACTTGCCTTCGGCCTGCTTGCCCTTGGTCGCCCCACACTTGCCCTCCCCGCACTTGCCTTCGGCCTGCTTGCCCTTGCTGGCGCCGCACTTGCCTTCACCACACTTGCCTTCAGCCGCCTTGTGACTGTCGACGGAGGCCACCGCGACCTGGTAGCCGTGGCCCAGTTCGTGGTTGCCCAGTGCAGAGGCCGCGCTGGCCATGCCCAGTCCAACGACCAGGGCGCCGGTGGCGAGAAGATTCAGGTGCTTGTTGGAGATGTTCATCGCGTTGTTTCCTTTCCAGTGGGTGGGAACCATGCACTCGGCGTGGTGGAGAGAGGTTGCCGATCGGCATCTCTCGGAATCCTCCCCAAGACTTCAACATTTCGTCAGAACGTTGGCCTGTTTACTGATGGCGTACCGAGTGCGGGACGGATACTGGAAGGCAGAAGCCCTTGGTTACATGGGCGCGTGCGTCGGCGCGGAGAGTTCGGGCAGCGGCCGTCCCGAGCTGCCGGAAAATCCGCGTGTTCGCTGTCTGCGTGGGCGGCTGGCCGGTGGACGTTCAGCCCGGTGTTGCCAGATACGACAGGCGCGGGGTCTGCGTGTGGCGCAGATGGCCGCGGGCAACGTTCACGCCAGGCCGGTCCCGCACAGCACAACAGCCGCGGCACGCAAGCGCGCACGCGGCTGTTCTGTCTTTTCACGTCGAAGGGCTACGTTGAAAGCGTCAACGCCGAGGCGAGGAGGGCCTCCGGAGCGGGCGCGTCCCCTCGAGGACGGCCACCGCCCGGGGCGGTGGCCGGGGCAGGGCGGACTCAGACGTGGTCGGTGCTTGAGGTCTCGTCGCGCTTTTCACGCGGCGGGAGCGGCTGCTCGCCGTGCACCAGGAACCACACGTTCTCGGCGATGTTGGTGGCGTGATCGCCGACGCGTTCCAGGTTCTTGGCCATGAACAGCAGATGGGTGCACGGGGTGATGTTGCGCGGGTCTTCCATCATGTAGGTGAGCAGCTCGCGGAACAGCGCGGTGTACTGCGCGTCCAGCCGGGCATCGTCCTCGCGCAGCGCCAGCGCGGCCTCGACATCGTTGTCGCGGTAAGCCTCGATGGCACGGCGCACCTGTTGCGCGGCGAGCCGTCCAAGTGCGCGCATGCCCTGGATCTGCGGCAACGGCGGCACCTTGGACAGCGCGATGGAGCGCTTGGCCACGTTGGCGGCGTAATCGCCGATGCGTTCGATGTCGGCGGGAATACGCAGGCCGGCAAGGATCTCACGCAGGTCGCGCGCCATCGGTCCGCGCAGCGAAAGACGCATCACGTCGTGGCTGATCTGCTGCTCCAGCGCGTCGATCGCCTCGTCGTTGGCGATGATGCGTTGAGCGGCGTTCTCATCGCGGCGTTCGATGACATCCATCGACGCCTCGAGCTGGGCCACGGCCATCTCACCCATGCGCACGATTTCAGCCACCAGGCGCTGCTGTTCTTCGTCGTAGCTCTTGACGATGTGGTCGTTGGGAATGCTCATGCTGTCTGTTCCAGGAGTTCGTGGTCCGGCATCAGCCGAAACGACCGGTGATGTAATCCTCGGTCTGCTGCTTCGAGGGCTGGGAGAAGATCACTTCAGTGCGGTCATGCTCGATCAGGTCGCCCAGGTACATGAAGGCGGTGTAATCGGACACACGTGCAGCCTGCTGCATGTTGTGGGTGACGATCACGATCGTGTAGTCATGCTTGAGCTCTTCCACCAGCTGCTCGATGCGGCTCGTGGAGATGGGATCGAGCGCCGAGGTCGGCTCATCCAGCAGCAGCACGTCCGGGCGAAGGGCCACGGCGCGGGCGATGCACAGGCGCTGCTGCTGTCCGCCGGACAGGCCCAGTGCGCTCTGGTTGAGCTTGTCCTTCACTTCGTCCCACAGCGCGCCCTGGCGCAGGGCGTGCTCGACCCGGTCGTTCATGTCCGCCTTGGACAGGCGCTCGTGGTGGCGGATGCCGTAGGCCACGTTCTCGAAGATGGTCATCGGGAACGGGACCGGCTTCTGGAACACCATGCCGACCTTGCTGCGCAGGCGGTTCATCGGGTACTTCGGTGACAGGATGTTCTCGCCGTCGAGCAGTACTTCGCCGCGCGCTTCCATCTTGGGATACAGCGCGTAGATGCGGTTGAAGATGCGCAGCAGGGTGGACTTTCCGCACCCGGAGGGCCCGATCAGCGCCGTGACGCGCTTCTCCGGGATCTCCAGCTCGATGCCTTTGAGCGCATGGAATTTGTCGTAGTAGAAGTCCAGTCCGCGCGCCGCCAGCTTGACCGGCGCCGGCGTGGACAGCGATTCATGCGAAGACGGCACCACGATGCGCTGCATCGGCACGGCGTTGGAAAGATCGTTCATGGCAGGGTCCGCGGAAAGGTCAGTCATGGGAGATACGGTTGCGCAGCAGGATGCCGCGCGCGCCGAGGCTGATGAGCAGCACGAAGAGGGTGAGCACGAGGGCGCCTGCCCAGGCCAGGACCTGCCAGGATTCATACGGGCTGCCGGCGAACTGGTTCATCACCACCGGCACCGAGGCCATCGGCTGGAACACGTTGCTGCTCCAGTACTGGTTGCCGAAAGCGGTGAACAGCAGCGGCGCGGTCTCGCCGGAGATGCGCGCCAGCGCCAGCAGGATGCCGGTCACGATACCCGCCGAGGCGCTGCGGTACAGGACCTGCACGGTCACCTTCCACTGTGGAATGCCGAGCGACAGCGCCGCTTCGCGCATCTGCGAGGGCACCAGCCGCAGCATTTCATCGGTGGTGCGCACGACGACGGGCAGTACGATGAACGACAGGGCCAACGCGCCAGCGAAGGCGGAGAAGCGGCCACCGGTCTGCATCACGAACAACGTGTAGATGAACAGACCGAGCACGATGGAGGGTGCCGACAGCAGGATGTCGTTGACGAAGCGCACTACGGTACCTGCCTTGCGGAAGTTGCCGTACTCGGCCAGCCAAGTGCCGGCGAGCACGCCCAGCGGGGTGCCGATGGCAATGGCGATGGCGCACATCACCGCGCTGCCGTAGAACGCGTTGGCCAGGCCACCTTCCTGCATCGGCGGCGGGGTCATCTGGGTGAAAAGCGCCCAGTTGATGCCCGGCAGGCCCTTGGCGAACAGTGTCCAGAGGATCCAGCCGAGGAAGAACAGGCCGAACAGCGCGGTGACGCAGGAGAGCAGGATGGCGATCACGTTGCCGATGCGACGGCGCAGGTACAGCGGATTGACGGAGCTGGACATCAGTTGCCCTCCTTGCGGGACAGGCGCATCAGCATGAGGCGGGCGATCGCAAGCACCACGAAGGTGACGATGAACAGCACGAAGCCGAGCAGCAGCAGCGCCGAGCGATAGGTTTCGGTGGCCTCACCGAAGTCGTTGGCGATCAGCGCGGCGATGGTGGTGCCCGGTTCCAGCAGTGAAGGCGTCAGGCGCACGCTGTTGCCGATCACGAAGGCCACTGCCATGGTCTCGCCCAGGGCACGGCCGAGGCCCAGGAAGATGCCGCCGATCACCGCCGAGCGGGTGTACGGCAGCACGATGTCCCAGCTCACTTCCCACTTGGTGGATCCCAGCGCATAGGCGGACTCCTTCAGGCGGGTGGGGACGGTCAGGAACACTTCGCGCATCACCGAGGAGATGAACGGAATCACCATGATGGCCAGCACGAAGCCGGCGGTGAGCATGCCGATGCCCAGGGGCGGGCCCTGGAACACCGGACCGATCACCGGCCATTGCCCCAGCGTGTCGTTGAGGAACGGGGTGACGTACTCGGTCATCATCGGCACCAGCACGAACAGGCCCCACATGCCGTAGATGATCGAGGGAATGCCCGCCAGCAGCTCGATGGCCGTGCCGACCGGGCCGCGCAGCCAGCGCGGTGCGACCTCGGTGAGGAAGAAGGCGATGCCGAAGCTGACCGGCACCGCGATCACCATCGCGATCAGCGCGGTCACCAGCGTGCCGTAGATGGGCACCAGCGCACCGTACTTGTTCTCGACCGGGTTCCAGTCAGCCGAGTAGAAGAAGCTCAGGCCCTGCGTTTCCAGCGCGTGGCGTCCACCCCACAGCATGGACAGCGCCGCGCAGGCGAGGGCGACGAGGACGAAGACAACAGTGCTGACCAGCACCCAGCGGAAAATACGGTCGTTGCGGGCATCACGCAGGTCGCGCGTGGAAAGTTCGGCTACAGGCGGGGCGATGGCATTCATGGGATGGGCGGCGCAGCCATGTGGAGGGCAGGGTGACGCGGTCGTGCGGAAGAGGCGCCCACACGGGGTGGGCGCCCTGCGTGCATCACTTCAGTTCAGTGGCCCAGTACGCTTCGATCTGCGTCACCAGCTCGGCCGGCAGCGGAACGTAGTGCAGCTCGTTGGCCTGGGCCTGGCCGCTTTCGAAGGCCCACTTGAAGAAGGCCAGCGCATCCTGGTTGCGCTTGGCATCCTTGGGCTGCTTCTGCATCAGCATGAAGTTGGTGGCGGTGATCGGCCACGCCTGCTCACCGGGCGCGTTGGTGATCACCAGGTTGAAATCCTTGGCGCTGGCCCAGTCGGCGCTGGCGGCGGCGGCAGCGAAGCTCTCCGCGTTGGGCTGCACCCAGGTGCCTGCCGCGTTCTGCAGGGCGGTGTAGGGCATGCTGTTCTGCAGCGCGTAGGCCAGTTCGACGTAGCCGATGGATCCCTTCATCTGCTTCACGTACGAGGCCACGCCCTCGTTGCCCTTGCCACCCACGCCGTCGACCCACTGCACGGAGGTGCCTTCGCCGACCTTGCTCTTCCAGTCCGCGCTGACCTTGGAGAGATAATTGGTGAAGTTGAACGTGGTGCCGGAGCCGTCGGAGCGGTGGACGAGGGTGATCTTGCCGTCGGGCAGGGCCACGCCCGGGTTTGCCGCCACGATGGCCGGGTCGTTCCAGGTGGTGATCTTGCGCAGGAAGATGTCCGCCAGCACGGTGCCGCTCAGGCGCAGCTGGCCCGGCGCCAGGCCGTCGATGTTGACCACCGGCACCACGCCGCCGATGGCCGAGGGGAACTGGGCCAGGCCGGCCTGGGCAAGCTCTTCGCTGCTCAGCGGCTTGTCGGAGGAACCGAAGTCCACCGTGCCGGCCTTGATCTGGGCGATGCCGCCGCCCGAGCCGATCGACTGGTAGTTTATCTTGGCGCCTGTGGCGGCGTTGTAATCGGCCGACCATTTGGAGACCAGGGGGAAGATGAAGGACGCGCCAGCACCGGAAACTTCGGCGGAGGTCTGCGCGCCCGCCGCCGGGGCGGCGGTCTGGCCGTTGCCGGCAGGCTGCTGCGCGGTCTGCTCGCCGCTGCCGCCACACGCGGACAGGGCGAGGGCAAGGGCCAGCGAAAGGGTGGCCAGGCCGGCCGTCTGCAGTTTCATGCGTCACTCCATAGCGGATTGTGCTGGCCGAGCCAGCGGTTGCCGCTATGAAATGATGTTTTTGTTACAGCCTGATGACTCAGATGACAGGGATCATCTTTCTCAAGGTCAAATGAGAAAGATGGAATGCCGGTCCAAGTATTTTCATGCGTCCTGGCCACGGCGCCGTCTGTCGACCAGATGGATCACGATGCCCGCGCAGATGAGGGCAAGACCTGATCGCTGGGGCCCATCCATGACCTCGCCGAAAAGGCCCGTCGCAATGGCGCTGCCCAGCAGCGGGACCAACAGGGTGAACCACGCCGCCCTGACTGCGCCCAGCCGGGCGATCGCCGTGTACCAGAGCCAGAATACCAACGCACCGTTCAGCAGTCCGGCCCACGCGATCCCTGCCAGGTCCATGCCCGAAGGTCGCACGCGTGTCCCTGTCAGCAGATCGGGAATCGCCAGGGGAACGGCGCACATCAGTGCAATGAAGATCTGCAATGCGGCGATCTGTTGCGGTGGCATCAGGGCGGAGGCTGTGCCCGCGAGTCGGGTACCTGTCGCCCATAGCAGCGCATTGACCAACACCAGCACGGTGCCTGCACCGTGCAATGGCCCACCGCTGGAGGCGACCATGATCACCCCGAGCAATGCCGCAGCGGGTGCGGCCGCCGAGCGCAGCGACCACACGCCTGACCGTCGCATATCCAGCAGGCTCGTGAAGGCCGGCATGGTGTACATCAGCGCGAGAACGGTGGTGGCGGGGTACCACGCCAGTGCGACCATGTTGGCTGTCGCGACGAGGGTCCCGGTGATCCACGTGGAGAGAAGGATCCGGCGCGCCGGATCGGCCTCCAGCGCCCGCAGCGAAGTGAGGGCGGGTTTCAAGAATGTCAACAGGGGGATGATTGCAAGCCCAATGCTGTACAGCCTGAACACCCATGGACCAAGATGTTCAATCGCCTGGCGGGCGAAGGAGAAACTTGCCGCCCATATGACGACCACGGTAAGGGCGGCGGCAACGCCTGCAGCATCAGATCGGCGCATTGGACGCCGTTGACGCATCATGAAAGCGGGCGATCAGCGCCAGGCGCGGCGAGCGGACGAAGGGTGCGACCTCCGATACAAAATGTGGAATGCGGCGGTGGCAGGTGTCGAATACCAGCGCATGGAATGGGCGTGGACCCAGGCAGGCACGCACGCTCTGAAGCTCATCCAGCATGGTGGATCTCATCTTCCTCGGTGATCGTGGAGATGCGCTCGCTCAGATCGAAGAACTCCAGTTCCTGCATGATGATTTCTCCCGGGAGCACCCCAGACGGGGCGTCTCATGAGTAACCATGCAAGGGCCTTGCGGCTTCAATAAAACGCTCATCGCATCCGGGGCAAAAAAAAGGGCGCGGGACCGTGAGGTCGCGCGCCCGGGTGGGGCCGGCGGAGGGAGAGAGTCCCCGCCGGCCCCTTTGCCTGCGGTGGATCAGTACTTCAGGTTCTGGGTCCAGTAGGTTTCGATCTGCTGCACCAGGGTGTCCGGCAGCGGGACGTAATCGAGCTGCTTGGCCTGTGCGTCGCCGTTGCGGTAGACCCAGCGGAAGAAGTCCTGGGCGGCCTTGGCGCTGGCAGCGCTCTTGGGCTGCTTGCGCATCAGGATGAAGTTGGTGGCGGTGATCGGCCAGGACTGCGCGCCCGGGGCATTGGTCATGACCAGGTAGAAGTCCTTGGTGGCACCCCAGTTGGCGCTGGCCGCAGCGGCGGCGAAGGACGCATCGGAGGGTTGCACGAACTGACCGGCGGCGTTCTTCAGCGATGCATGCGCCATGCGGTTCTGCAGGGCATAGGACAGTTCGACGTAGCCGATGCCGCCCTTGATCTGCTTGACGTAGGCGGCGACGCCTTCGTTGCCCTTGCCGCCGATGCCGGCCGGCCACTGCACCGAGGTGCCTTCACCGACCGCGCTCTTCCACTCCGGGCTCACCTTGGACAGGTAGTTGACGAAGTTGAAGGTGGTGCCCGAGCCGTCCGAGCGGTGCACGATGGTGATCTTCTGCGCCGGCAGGGTCAGGCCGGCGTTGAGCGCGACGATGGCCGGGTCGTTCCACATCTTGACCTTGCCCAGGAAGATGTTGGCCAGCGTCGGGCCGTCCAGCTTCAGCGCACCCGGCGCCACGCCGGCAACATTGACCACCGGCACCACGCCGCCGATCACCGACGGGAACTGGGCCAGGCCGGCCGCGGCCAGCTCTTCCGGCTTGAGCGGGGCGTCGGAGGAGCCGAAATCAACGGTCGCCGCCTTGATCTGCGCGATACCGCCGCCGGAGCCGATCGACTGGTAGTTCACCCGCTTGCCGGTGGCGGTGCTGTAGTCCGAGGACCACTTGGACATCACCGGGTAGATGAAGGAGGCGCCGGCGCCGGTCACATCGGCGGCGTTGGCGGCGAATACGGACGATGCAGCCAGGAGGGCGACAGCGGCGCGCGATTTGAAGGCGTGGATCACAGGAGAAACTCCTCGGTAGGGTGACAGGCGGCTGCCTGTCGTTTCGGCGCCTATTCCATAACCAATCCGTGACACGGACAGGTCTGTCATATGACGCAGGTGTGACATGGGTGGGGGATGCCAGCGGGGGCCGCGCAGCGCGGCGGCACGGCCGTGGCCCTGCCGCGCGTGCGCGTGCCGTCGGTGCTTACCAGAAGAACTGCGCGCGGGCTTCGAGGATGTTCGGATCGTCGTTGACGAAGGTACGGGTGCTCGAGCTGTACTTCTGGCTGTCAACCATCACGTAGTTGAGCATCAGCTTGAAGTTCGAACGCAGGTACCAGTTGGCACCGACGGTCCACACATCCATCTTGCCGCCCAGCACGCCATCGACGATCGGCGGACGACCGGCCACCGGATTGGCGGCGAGGTTGCCATCGTTCAGATCCATGTGGTCGTAGCGCACGCCGAGCTGCCACTGGCCACCGGCGGGGTTGTCCGGCAGGCCGGTGCCCGGGGTGCCGCCCTTGTAGCTCCAAGTCTCACCAGTCACGTTCCACACGCCGCTGACGTAGTAGCCGTCGCTGCTGTAGTTGCTGTGGTCATAGCGCTTGGCACGGCTGGTGTAGTACTCGGCCTGGGCCTTGAACGGACCCTGGAAGTACATGGCCTCGGCGCCGATGGTACGCACGCGGTCGGTGTCGATCAGGTTGCCGCTGTCGACCAGGCGCACCGTGGCCAGGTCCGCATTGGGACGGGCGCGCACGCGCAGGCTGTCCGCGTCGGTATCGTAGTCCACGTAGCTGAGGCCGAAATGCAGCACCTGGCCTTTCTCATTGATGGGCGCGAACGTGCCGCGCGCACCGTAGCCGCTGCCGTGGGCGAGGTTGCGGGTCAGCTCGCGACCGAAGGCGCTGGCGGTCAGGGACCAGTTGTCCTGGCCGTAGCTGTAGGCACCGCCGAGACGACGTGCGACGGCATAGGTGTTGGTGACGGCCGCCTTGGCGATGAAGTCGTTGTTCTTGGTGCTGGACAGTTCTTCCAGGCTGTTGGGCTGCTTGAACTGGCCGACCTGCACGAAGTGCGCGGCGTTGCCCATCAGCTTGTAGCGCGCATTGACGTCCAGGTACTTGTCAGCCTTGGCGTCATAACCGGCCACCCACTCGATGTTGCCCGGGCCCTTGCCCTTCAGCACCAGTTCGGCGCGGCGCATCTCGAACTCGCTGTTCTTGCCGTTGGCGGCATCGCCACCGTTGAGGTCGGCGACATCGTTGTCGAACCAGTTGCCGTCGGCCTGCACCAGGCCTTCGAAGGTGATCTCCGAACCGCCGAAGACATCAAGGGCGACTTCGGCGTGGGCGGTCGGCACATACAGCGCAGCGACCACAGCAGCAGTCAGAAGGTGATGATGCAGTTTCATGGATGAGCCTTGCAGGCAGGTGGGAAGATGCGCGCAGGCTAGAACGTGAAGATTGCGTAAATGTGACAAATTGCCTGCCATGTGCGCCCGCCCGGGATCGCGCAGCGGCAAGGGCTGCGCGCCGGAAGGCGCCCCATGTGACGCGTGCGTTGCGCCGGCGTTGCAGACCGTCCGGGGCGGATCAGGGGGCCGGCGTCTTGTCCTTGAACCGGCACAGATCGCGGATCACGCAGTTCGGGCACTCCGGCCGGCGCGCCTTGCAGACATAGCGACCATGCAGGATCAGCCAGTGGTGGGCGTCGAGCAGGAACTCGGACGGTACCGCTTTGAGCAGCGCATCCTCCACCGCGCGCACGTCTTTTCCCGGCGCCAGGCCGGTGCGGTTGGAAACGCGGAAGATATGCGTGTCCACCGCCATGGCCGGTTCACCGAAGGCGGTGTTGAGGACCACGTTGGCGGTCTTTCTGCCCACGCCCGGCAGTGCCTCCAGCGATTGCCGGTCGCGTGGCACCTCACCGCCATGTTTCTCGAGCAGCAGCGCACAGGCGGCGATGACATTCTTCGCCTTGGCGTTGAACAGGCCGATGGTGGAAATGTAGGGCTTGAGCCCCTCTTCACCGAGCGCCAGCAGGGCAGCCGGTGTATTGGCGACCGGGAACAGGCGGCGGGTGGCCTTGTTGACGCTGACGTCGGTCGCCTGCGCCGACAGGGCGACGGCAATCAGCAGCTCGAATGGCGAGCTGTATTCCAGCTCGGTCTTCGGATGCGGGTTGAGTTCGCGCAGGCGCGAGAACATCTCCACGACGTCGGCGCGTGGCATTTTCGTCGAGCGCCGGACCGGCCCGGGCGTGGCGGCAACGCGGGCCATCAGTCAACCCGCCCGGCGGCGCGGGCCTTGGCCCGGGCCAGGATGGCAGCGGCGGCCGAGGGCAGAGCGGCCTTGCCATCCGGCGCAGGTGGCGGGGTGCGTCGTGCATCGCGCTCGGCAGCGCGTCGGGCCAGGCGCACGGTTCGCGCACGGTACCGCTCCCGCGCCTCCCAGGCGCGACGCAGCTGCGTCTGCGCGGCCAGGATCCGCGCGGCCTGCTCCGGCGTCGCCGCGCCGTCAGCGTCGGTGGGAAAGTCCATCAGGCCGGCCTGCAGCGCGCCGTCCAGGTCGTCGGCCAGCAGGCGGGCATGCAGCAGGGTGGGATCCGGAAGGCGCGCCATGCTCAGCCCTTGCCGCGCAGCCGGGCACACCACGGGATTGCGGCGCTAGCAGAAACCGGACCTCCAGTACGAATTACCCCTCTCGTCTGTCGCATCCACCGCTGTGGCGGCGGACACCGCCGTGCGCCCCCCGGGACCACTCCACAGGTTCTTGTCTCCTCACACCGCCCCGTCCGGACCGGCCAGACCCGGCGTCGTTGCGCCCAAAACCACAGTTGCACCAAGGCGTGGCCCACACAAACTCCAATACGTTAAAAAAAAGTGACGTTGAACTCTTGAAACGCAGTCAGGTCAAACCTGCGTCGTTAGTGGCGATTCACCGTTGCGGCGGCTATCCTAACCCGTCGCCTCAGGGCGGCGAATGGCTTTGTACATCCCGCTCTGAGTTACCACCCCTGGAGAATAGTTTGATGAAGTTGCGTTCTATCGCGGTCGCCGTCGCGGCCTTGGCCCTGACGGGCAATGCGTTCGCCCAGGACATCGCGTCCGAGAAGGGCAAGCTGAGTTACTACTTCGGCTACGACTACGGCAACAACCTTGCAGAGTTGACCGGTCGCGGTGAGCAGTTGGACATCAACTCGGTGGTCAAGGGCCTGCAGGATGCCTACGCCAAGAAGCAGCCGGCGATTACCGCCGAGCAGCTGCGTCCGGCCGTCGAAGCCTTCCAGAAGCGCGAGCAGGGCCGTGCCCAGGCCGCCAAGGCCGAGTACGACAAGGCGGCGGGCGAAAACAAGACCAAGAGCACCCAGTTCCTGAACCAGAACAAGGCCAAGTCCGGCGTGCAGACGCTGGCCAGCGGCGTGCAGTACCGCGTGATCGAAGCCGGCTCGGGTGCCAAGCCCACCGCTTCCAGCACCGTGCAGCTGGAAGTGGCCGGTCCGTTCCCGTACGGCCAGCGCCCGACCGAAGCCCGTCCGGCGCAGCAGATTCCTGCCATGCCGCTGAGCCAGGTTGAAATGAAGGCGATGCGTGACACCCTGCTGCAGATGCCGGCCGGCTCGAAGTGGGAAGTCACCCTGCCGCCGGAGCAGGCCTACGGTGCCGATCCGCGTACCCCGTTCCCGCCGAACGTGGCCGTGCAGTTCGAGATCAAGCTGGTCAGCGTCAAGTAATAAAGGCTGGACGCCCGCAAGGCACAGCACCAGGGCGCGCCGGTGGTCTCCACCGGCGCGCCTTCCTTTTTCCCGCTGCGTGTCGCCCACGCGGGGGACTGCCGCCGCGACGTGCGCAAACGACATACCCTGTGTCAAGGCGCAGCGGTTCGGGTTACTGTGGGGCAGTGCATCTGATGGAAGAAACGGCGCGTGGCGTGCCCAGTCCCTGCAGTGGTATCTGTGAACTCGACAGCCGTCGCTGCTGCGTCGGATGCCTGCGCCACATCGATGAAATCGCACGGTGGCCACGCATGAGCGAGCGTGAGCGCGAGCACCTGATGCAGCGGGCGTTGCCCCTGCGCGAGCAGCTGCGCCGCAATCTGCAGTCACCGCCAGCGCGCCATGCGCGGCTGCTGGACGCCCTGCATCCGCCGGCCCTTGCGCCGGAAGGTGATGGCTGGAACCGCAGCGAGCTGAGTGATCTGCTGCCCGCTGGCGGACTGGTCGAAGCGGCCGTGCTGGTGGGTCTGGTCCCGCGCGCGGACGGCCTGCAGGTCATCCTGACCCGGCGCACCGAAGCGCTGCGCACGCACGGGGGACAGGTCGGCTTCCCGGGCGGGCGCACCGAGCCGGACGATGCCGATGCGGCGGCCGCGGCGCTGCGCGAGAGCGAGGAAGAAATCGCGCTGCAGCGCGCACAGGCCGATGTCCTCGGCTACCTTGATCCGCTGGTGACCATCACCGGCTACCGGGTCACTCCCGTGGTCGCTGTCGTCGATCCGCGCTTCACCCCCATTCCGTCCCCGGACGAGGTGGCCGATGTCTTCGAGGTGCCGCTGGATTACCTGCTCGCACCGGAAAACCTGCGCCAGGTGGAGCTGGTCCATCGGGGCAGGGTGCGTCATGTGCTGGAATACAGCTGGCCGGGCCAGCGCATCTGGGGCGCCACGGCGGCCATCCTCTACAACCTGCGGCGCCGCCTGGAGAAACTGCAATGAACCTTGTTGAACGTCCGTGGACCACGCTGGTCGATGTGGCTACCCTCGCCGACGCACTGGATGCCGCGCAGCTGCGCATCGTCGATGCCCGCGCCACATCCTCGCTGCGCGTGGTGGACGCCCGTTTCGCGCTCAGTGACAGCCGTGCCGGCCGCGCACTGTTCCTGGCCGGCCACCTGCCCGGTGCGGTCTTCGCCGATCTCAATGATGATCTTTCCGACCTGCAGCGCCAAGGGCATGGCCGCCATCCGGTGCCGGACAGCGCCGCCTTCGCGGCAACGCTGGGCCGTCTGGGCATCGGCCCGCAGACCCAGGTCGTGGTCTATGACGAAGGCGACGGCAGCATGGCCGCCGCCCGGCTGTGGTGGTTGCTGCGGTTGATGGGGCACGCCAGCGTGGCGGTGCTGGACGGTGGGGTCGCCGCCTGGCAGCAGGACGGCCTGCCGTTGACCGGTGACATCACCGATGTCGACCCGCTGCCGCCTTATCCCGGCAGCCTGGACATGCGTCAGATCGTCGGCGTCGAGGAGATCGCCGCGCGGCTGAAACACGCGCCGGGCTGGCTGCTCGACGCCCGCGCACCGGAGCGATTCGGCGGCGAGGTCGAGCCGCTGGACCCGGTAGCCGGCCACGTGCCCGGCGCGGTCAACCGGCCCTTCGCCCTCAATGTCGCAGAGGGGCGGCTGAGACCGGCCGGAGAGCTTCGCGCCGAGCTGCTGGCGGCCATGGGTGCGAACGCGCCTGACCGCGTGGTGGTGATGTGCGGTTCGGGCGTCACCGCCTGCCACCTGCTGCTGGCGCTGGAGCATGCCGGCCTGCACGGCGCGCGGGTCTACGCCGATTCATGGAGTGGCTGGATCACCGATCCGTCGCGTCCGGTGGCCACGGCCAGCGCCTGACATCGGCTACTGCGCCAGCCGCTCAGGCATCCGTCAACGGCTGCAATGGCACTGCTGCGAGGATGCGCGGCCAGGGAAACAGCGGGCCGGGATCGCGCTTGCGCTGCACCAGCCGCGAAGGATCGTCGCTGGCCGGCAGCCGTTCGCGATCAAGCTGGTCATGCCCGGCGATCTCGCGCAGCGACGGATAGCGGTCGCACAACGCCAGGAGCAGGCGCTCGAGGGCCTGCAGCTGCACGTGGGAATAGGCCTCGTCCATTGCCTGATGCCGGCTGTCGAACCACTCGGGCCAGCGTCCGCGGTTGACCAGCTCGATGCCTATCGACTCAGCATTGAGGCCCCGCACATGATGCGCGATGCGGTCCGGTGCGACGTACTGCAGCACACTGCCATCGCGATCGATGTAGAAGTGACCGCTGTTACCCGTGCCTGTGGGATAGCGGACCTGCTCGCCATAGGCCCGCGCCATTGCCAGATCCGGCAGTTCGGTGCAATGGATCACCACTCGGCGCAGGCACTGCGGCGGACGAGTTTCGAGCAGATCGTGGTACGGCAGCGGTTGGATCTGCAGGTCGGGCAGGAGCAGGGGGAGCGTCAAGTCGGGCATGCGGCGATGCTAGCATTGCGCGATGAGCGCTGATCACGACCTGCCGCCGGTATGCGCATGAGCACCGGCCACTGCATCCTCTCCCATGGCTTTGAAAGCGGACCCGATGCGGTCAAGGTCACCGCCCTGGCCGATGTCGCCGAGCGGCTGGGCTGGACCCACGAACGCCCTGATTACACCGACCTCGACGCACGCCGCGACATCAGCCGTGTCGGCGATGTGCCGGCGCGCCTGCAGCGGCTGATCGACCAGGCCGCTGCGGCGGCCGCGCGCGGCCCGGTGGTGCTGGCCGGGTCCAGTCTGGGGGCCTATGTTTCGGCCATCGCCTCACTGCAGGTGCCGGTGCGCGGACTGTTCCTGATGGTGCCGCCCACACACATGGGGCCGATGCCTGCGCTGGAGGCGGCCGCGGTGCCGACCAGCATCGTGCACGCGTGGGGCGATGAGCTGATCCCGGCCGCCGAGGTCATCGCCTGGGCGCAGCAGCGTGCAGCGACCCTGCTGCTGGTCGACGACGGGCACCGCCTGGAACGCCACGTGGCCGAGTCCGCCGCCGCCTTCGAGACGCTGCTGCGCCGCCTGTGAAACGGTCCGCCGCAGGGCGCCGACGGCGATCCCCGGCAACGACTACAATGGGCGCCCGTGCCCTTGGCATGGCGCCGGCCGCCGCTGGCCCCGATCTTCCCTGCGCCGCGCGAGCGGCCGCCTACTGCGAACCGATCCTGTGAATTTCTTCGTCTCCTGCGCCAAAGGCCTGGAATACCTGCTTGTCGATGAACTGCTGGCCCTCGGCGTGGACAAAGCCACGGCCACCATTGCCGGCGTCAATGCAGAAGGCACGCTCGCGCAGGCCCAGCGTGCGGTCATGTGGTCGCGCCTGGCCAGCCGCGTGCTCTGGCCGATCGCCGAGTTCGACTGCCCGGACGAGCAGGCGCTGTACGACGGCGTGCGCGCATTGCCGTGGCACGAACACCTGCTTCCGGAGATGACGCTGGCCGTGGACGCCCACGTGTCTGGCGATGCCATTACCCACGCGCGCTTCGCAGCGCAGCGGATCAAGGACGCCATCGTCGACCGCATGCGTGATGAAGGTCTTGAACGGCCCTCGGTGAACACCGATCTGCCCGATCTGCGCGTGAATCTGTCGCTGCGCAAGGGACGAGCGACGATTTCCATCGATCTCGGGGGTGGCCCGCTGCACCGCCGAGGCTGGCGTGGCGCGGCGCATGACGCGCCGTTGAAGGAAAATCTGGCCGCGGCTCTGCTGATCCGCGCGCAGTGGCCGCGCCTGCACGCCGCGGGGGGAGGGCTGCTGGACCCGATGTGCGGCAGTGGCACGCTGTTGATCGAGGGCGCCCTGATGGCGGCTGACGTTGCCCCGGGCCTGATGCGCCACGGCAGCCTGCCGCCGAGCCGCTGGCTGGGCCTGGACAAGGCCGTATGGAAGGCGCTGATGGCCGAGGCGCGCGAGCGCGAGGCGGCCGGCCTGGCCGCGTTGAAGCCGGTGGTGCACGGCAGTGACATCGACCCGGTGGCGATCCAGGCCGCACGCGAGAACGCGGAAGTGGCCGGTGTGGCGCACGCCATCCGCTTCACCCGCGCCGATGTGGTGGATCTGGCGTCGCCGCCGCAGGAGATCGGCGCGGTGGTCTGCAATCCGCCCTACGACGAGCGCCTGGCAGCGGACCCGGCGCTGTACCGCCGGCTCGGCGATGCGCTGCAGAAGGCGGTGCCGCAGTGGCGGGCCAGCCTGCTGTGCGGCAACGATGACCTGGCGTACGCCACCGGCCTGCGCGCCGGCAAAAAATACACGATGTTCAACGGTGCACTGGAGTGCGCGCTGATCATCTGCGATCCGGTGGCCGTGCCGCGGCGTGACCCCGCTGTGCCGCGCGAACTGAGCGAAGGCGCGCAGATGGTCGCCAACCGGATCCGGAAGAACCTCCGCAAGTTCAAGAACTGGCGCGCGCGCGAAGGCGTGAGCTGCTTCCGCGCCTACGATGCCGACCTGCCCGAGTATGCGGCCGCCATCGACGTTTACGAGGAAGAAGGCGGGCAGCGCCGCACGTTCCTGCATGTGCAGGAATACGCCGCGCCGGCCACCATCCCCGAGAACGACGTGCGCCGGCGCCGCAACGAACTGCTGACCGCCGCGCGCGAGGTCTTCCAGCTGCCGCCGGAACAGGTCGCGCTCAAATCACGCGAGCGTGGCAAGGGCGGCAGCAAGTACGGCCGCTTCGAGCGGCGCGACGAGTTCCTGGTAGTGCGCGAAAACGGCGCGCTGCTGCGGGTGAACCTGTTCGATTACCTCGACACCGGCCTGTTCCTCGATCATCGCCCGCTGCGGCGGGAAATGGCCGGACAGGTGCGGGGCAAGCACTTCCTCAACCTGTTCTGCTACACCGGCGTGGCCAGTGTGCAGGCGGCCGTGGCGGGCGCGGCGAGCACCACCAGCGTGGATCTTTCCGGCACCTACCTGCAATGGTGTTACGACAATCTTGCGCTGAACGGCCAGGGCGGTCACCAGCATCTGTTGGTGCAGGCCGATGCGTTGGCCTGGCTGGAGGCGGACCAAGAACGCTTCGATGTGATCTTCTGTGATCCGCCGACGTTTTCCAACTCGGCCCGTGCGGAAGATTTCGACGTGCAGCGTGAGCACGTGCGGCTGCTGCGGGCGGGCGTAGCGCGGCTTGCGCCGGGCGGGGTCATGTATTTCTCCAACAACTTCCGACGCTTCAAGCTGGAAGAGAATGCAATCGCCGAATTCGCCCAGTGCCGTGAAATCAGCCCGCGCACGATTGGACCGGACTTCGAGCGCAATGCCCGGATCCACCGCGCGTGGGAGCTGCGCGCGCTGCAGGGGTGACGCGAGGGGGGGCGGGCCGGCCGCTACAGCAACAGCCCGGCAGCCCCCGCCAGCGGAACAAGACACGCCGCCGGCACGATCCAGTGCGGCCGGTACGGGTACAGGCCGAATGCCAGCGCGATGCCCGCCAACGTCATCGCACCGAGCCACAGAACCGGCCCTAGCGCCCACCCGCGCGCGTTGACGGAGAGCGCGAACGCGACCCCCAGCAGCGCCCATCCGACCCAGCGCCAGGCCCTGCGATCCACCGTGGCGATGAGCGCTCGCCCCTGCATCGCCAAGGGATGTTTTTCCGTCGCCAGTGACAGCGCCACAAAGGCGCTGAAACACAGCCCGAGTGCAAGCAGCATCATGCGCCGGCCTCCGCGGTCTGCACCGCATGCGCCATCGCGGCGGCACGCTTCTTCTTTTCCGCCGCGCTCAGCGGCGGCTGCCAGCGCTGCATGCGCCAACCGCACAGTGCAAGCATCGCACCGAAGGCAAGCATGGCCAGGTCGAAGCCGGCCAGCACCCAGTCGCCGGTGCGCAGGGTGATGCCCAGGTGGGAAAAGGTCGTCACGGCGTTGACCACCGGCACCAGCGCGAACATCGCCGCACCCAGGTAAAGCTGGACGGTCCACATCGCACGGCGCGGCCAGACGAACGCGGTCACCAGCGCCGCTGCCCAGGCGTAGAAGAACACGGACACTTCGGTGTCAGCACGTCCTGCCATGCCCACCGGCAGCAGCCGGTTGCCCCAGAAATAGGCGGCGAACGCGATCGGCAGTCCTGCCACCGTGCCGATGTTCAGTGCATCGACAAGCCGCAGGCCGAACCCGATGCGGCCCTGTCTGACGTGCTTCGGGCGTTCCTTCACCGCCCACAGCACCACGCCGCTGGCCACCATCAGGCAGCCCACCAGGCCGGAGAGGAAGAACAGCGCCCGCAGGCCCCAGTCCGCGAAGTGGGCCAGGTGCAGCCCGTACATCACCCCGCGCGTGGCGGTCGCGGCGCCGGCGTCGGCACTGCGCTGCAGCAGCGTGCCCTGCACCATGTCGTAGCGCAGGGCCGGCGTGTCGCTGGACAGGCGCCGACCATCGCGCTGGCGGATGTCGATCACCGCGTTGTCCGCGCCCGGATGGGCCACGCTGAAGCCGGCCACTTCCGCGCCGTTCCACTGCAGGCGGGCACTGTCGAGCAGTTGCTGGATCGGCAACGACGCCGCGCGCTGGCCGGCCTTGGTGGTGATCTCTGGCAGGCCGCCAAAGGCCTCGCTGTAGAACGCGCCCTCATCCTGCGGATAGGCGGCCTTCATGCCCCACGGCATGTACATCACCATCAGCGTCACGATCCCGGTATAGGTGATCATTGCATGGTAGGGCAAGGCCATCACTGCGCTTACGTTGTGGAAATCCAGCCACGAACGCAGTCCCTTCTCCGGACGGAAGGTGAAGAAGTCCTTGAAGATCTTCTTGTGCGTGATCACGCCGGTGATGATCGCCACCAGCATGAACATCGCGCAGAAGCCCACCAGGTAGCGCGCCCACATCACCGGGATGTAGTGCAGGTCGAAATGCAGCCGGTAGAAGAAGTCACCGCCCCGCGTCTGGCGGGCCTCCAGGGCCTTGCCCGTGTTGGGGTCCACCGTGGCCTCACCGAACCGGCCACCGCCGCGCCGCCGGCGCTCGCCTTCCACCGGCGGTTTGATCATTGATTCGGGGTTGCGCCAGAACAGGCGGATCGCCGGATTGCGTGCATCGGGCAGGGTGACGAACCAGGTTTCGGCGTGGGCGGCATTGGCCTGCAGGAACTGCACCGCGCGCTGGGCGGCCACCTCCGTGCTGACCCGTGACGCCGGAAGCTCGGGGCGCATCCAGCGGCTGATCTCTTCACGGTAGTAACTGGCCGTGCCAGCCATGAAGATCAGCAGCAGCAACCAGCCCACCAGCAGGCCCGTCCACGTGTGCAGCCACGCCATCGACTGGCGGAATCCCTGCTTCATGACCAGGCGCCCAGCGCACGCGCACCTGCGGCCAGCGCCAGTGCCGGCAACGCGATGCCCAGCCAGGCGCGCAGTGCCGAACGCGTGGCGAACGCCCACAGCGCGGCGCATGCGGCCACCACGATCGCTACCAGCATGCCGGTCAGCACCGCCTGCCCGCGTTCGCCGGGCAGTGCCACCGCCAGGAAAACAGCACTGACTGACGCCAGCGCGTAACCGCCGAAGATGGCGGCCATGCTGCGGACGAAGACTGTCCAGCCCGGGCGGGCGAAGTACGCGGCAATCCGCGCGCGGCGAGGCAAGGACGAGTGAAACCTGGAGTCGGTGGCGAACGGGCGATCCACGGCATTCCTGCGGGAAGTGATCGGAAGGGGCCAACGCGGCGTGCGTTGGACAGCGGAGGCGGCCTACGGCGCGCCCGATGGCGGCGTGCGATCGGTGCGTTGGCATTGGCGGGGGCGTCTCACTACGACGCAATTGGCTGGTGCCACGCTGTCAGGCAATGATAAGTATTCGCATTTGATGCAGCAAGGGGATTGACCTTCGCCCGTGGCCAGCGGGCCGCGGTTGAACACCCGCGACCCGCCAGCACGCGCCAGACTCAGGGTTGGCCCGGTCCGAAGTTGGTGTAACTCCCCGAGCAGTATCGGGTGCCGTCCCGGTCCTGCAGGTTGAAGCGCGCGCAGTTGGTGTCGTAACTGGAGCCCGTCGCGGTGATCAGGTAGCCCGAAAGTGTCACACCGTTGAGGTGGTGCTGACTGCCGTTGGACTTCAGCGACCAGTGCTGGTGAGGGCCGGTGGACATGCCGCCATTGCAGAGTGCCTGCGACAGGCTGTTGGCGGGATTGCCGATGGCGGCGTTCGAAGCCACCTCCGCGCCCGTGGCGAAGCGCAGGTTCGCCATGTGGTAGTAGGTCGTGGACCAGCCGCCGGCGTGCACCACCTCGGCCATGCACGAGGAATGCCTGACGAACCGCCCGGCCGCCGATGCCGACACCCAGTTGCCGCTCTGGTTGCTGCCCCACCAGCCGCCCACCGACATGTCCAGCGAGGACATCGGGAAGCTGCCGCTGCCGCTGTTGGTGTGCGCCCCGCCGACGTGCCAGCGCGTACTGCGCGGGTAGGGGAATTCCAGCAGGTCACGAGGCGGAACCATGGCCTGCGGGGTGGCCCTGGGCGGGCGGGTGGTGGCTTTGCGTGGTGCGCCGAACAAAGCCCGGTAGGTCGTCTGGAACTGCTCGTTGATCGACGCCGAAGCGGGCGCGACCTTGCCTGCATCGGAGGCGGCCAACAGCTCGAGCGGGTTGCCCGCCGTCAGGCGGACGGGGCCTCGTGTGCCCGGATCGGCGCCGTCGTACAGCGCGTCGCGCAGCGATTGCGCTGTTTCCCGCACCTGCGCGTCGAAACCGCTGGCAGGCACGAGGGTACCGAACGGGTGCTCCAGCGCCCCGGGCGGCGGGGTGGCATCCAGCACCCTGCTCTGTGCCTGCATGAGGGCCAGCAGGACCCTTGGGCTGATACCGCTGAAGCCAGCCCAGTGCGAGATGACCTCGGCATGCTCCTGGAGGTGCGGGGCATGTGCCTGCAGCCAGCGTGCGGTGTCGAATTCGAACATCTCGTCGTAGCCGTACACAAGGTCCTGGCCCTGCAACGGAGGGTCACTTGCGGTTGCGATCCCGGCATGGGCGGCCAGCAGCCCGGCCAGCAGCGTGCACAGCACTCGTCTATCGAAGCGCTTCATGGTAAATCCCCAGATAAGCGGCATGTCTGCGCCCAACCTCCCTGCGCCACTTCAAGCGCGCGTCCTGCACGTTCGCGCATACGCTGAAGGCACGTCACTGCCACGGGATGTGACGTGCACGACGATGCTAGAGACAGCAGCGGGTGCCGCGTGGTGCGCGGGTCACAGATCCCTCGGCATCGAACGATGCCATCGCAATCGAGCAGATCTGCTGCTCAGTCGATCAATCAATCCCGGCAATTGGAGACGGAGCGGAATGCCGTTGGCATCACTCAGAAATGCAGCCACGTCGTTGCCGCGTGCAGCGCTACGCCGATCAGTCCGCCCACCAGCGTGCCGTTGAAACGGATGAACTGCAGATCGCGTCCGACGCTGAGTTCCAGCTGCTCCACCAGGTGCTTCTCGTCCCACCCCTTGACCGTGCTGGCGATATGCGTGGTCACCCCGTCGCGCAGGCGCAGGGTCAGGCGTTGCGCACCCTCCAGCAGGTGCTGGTTGAGGGCCTCGCGCAGTGCGGGGTCCGAGGACAGGCTGCGGCCCAGTGCCGCGAAGCCGCGCTGCAGATGGCCGGCAAGTGCGGAATCGGTTTTCGAGAGGTCTTCGCGCAGGCTGGAATGGATGCGCGACCACAGCCCCTGCACGTAGGTCTGCAGGGCCGGGTGGTCGATCAGGTTCTGCTTGAGCTGCTCGATGCGTTCGGCCAGCGCAGGGTCTTCGCGCAGGCGCGCCACGTAGTCGGCCAGCCAGCGCTCGTAGTCCTGGCGCAGCGGGTGCTCGGGCTCGGCCAGGACCTGTTGCAGTTCCTCCAGCAGCGCACCCGCCAAGCGTTCGGCGAGGCTGTCGCCGATCTCGTCGATCGGCTTGATCCAGCTCACCGTACTGGACAGCTTCGGCCACTCACGCTGGATGTAGCGCACGATCAGCGTGGAGGCACGCGCCTTGACCTGCGGCTGCTCCAGCCACTGCCCCAGCCGCTGCAGGCCTTCGTCAAGCACCCGCTGGTGGCGGCCATCCTCGGTGAGCAGGCGCAGCAGTTCGCCGAGCGTTCCGGCGGCATTCCATTGCCGCAGCTGCTGCACCACGAAGCCATGCAGCTGGCGTTTGACCGCCGCCTCGTCGAAGAAATCGAGTGCCTGCACGGCCCAGCCGCGCGCCATGTCGGCGAGCAGGCGCGCGCGTTCCGGGTCAGCCAGCCAGCTGCCCAGCCGCGACGCCGGATCGAAGACCTTGAGCTTGTCCATCAAGGCTTGCGGTTCCAGGAACTGGTCACGCACGAAGAAGGCGAGGCTGTCGGCGATGCGATCCTTGCCGCGGGGGATGATGGCGGTATGTGGAATCGGCAGGCCCATCGGCCGGCGGAACAGCGCCACCACCGCGAACCAGTCCGCCATGGCGCCCACGGCGGCGGCTTCGCAGAAGGCGGACACCCACGCCCAGGGGCCACGCTCGCCCTGCCAGTGGCTGACCACAAAGCCGGCCAGCATCAACAGCAGCAGGCCGAGGGCAATGGCTTTCAGGCGCCGGAGCTGGGCCGGGCGCGGATCGTTCGGGGAATCGGAGGAGGACAGGTCCATGCAGACAGTCTACGCGGGCCCGCCGCGCAGGCCATGTCAGCAGGCGGGGGTCCGCGCGCGGGCAGGTGACGACGTACCGCGGGCACCCGTCAACGTTCAGCCAGCTCCCGCCGCAGTTGCGCCAGCTGCTCGCGCAGCAGGACGTTTTCACGCGTGAGCGCCACCACGCGCGCGCGCAGTGCCGGCGCGCCTTCGCCAAGCTGCTCAAGCGCCTCCAGCACCTGCGCGTCCTGCGCGTCCAACGTTTCCCCTTCAACAGCCTCGGACAGTGCGGAGGCCGCTTCGTCCTTGGCCGGGCGCGGCTTGCGCCTGGATTCGCGTACGCGCTTGGCCGCCTGTTTCAACTCGTCCTTGCCGCCCGCCGCCGCCGCCCGCTGCTCGTCCTCCGGCAGCGACGACACCGCTGCAGCCGCACTGATCGAAAGCTGGCCGGTCTTCACCGCTTCCACGATCTCAGGAGCGGCCTGTGCGTGGATGCGTTCGATCATGCCGATCTGGCTGCTGCTCAGCTTGGCCTCGCGCGCCAGCTCGGCACGGCTCGGCATGGCCGCAGGCGCCCACGGCGGGCTGTCATCGTCAGCGGCCGCATCTTCGGCCACGCCATCGCTCTCGCGCTGCAGCTGAGCCTGTTCCAGCCGCTTGCGCTCGCCGAGGATCTCGCGCTTGCGAAGTGCCAGTACGCCGCGCTGGAAGTCCGAAACGCTGCGCCGCCCCAGATGCTGTTCGATCATCCACAGGTGCACGTCGTCCATGCTCTGGAAGCGGGTGTTCTGCACCGTATTGAACGGCAGCCCGTGCTTCTGGCAGATGCCGTAGCGGTTGTGGCCGTCGACCAGCACCTCGCCCCACAGCACCAGCGCGTCGCGGCATCCCTCGCTGAGGATGCTGCGCTCCAGCGCTTCGTACTCGTCCGCCGTCAGCGGGTCGATGTAGGCCTTGAGTTCTTCTTTGACGACGATGTTCATGGGTACGGGGAGGTCGTGGCGCGGAACCGGTGATTGTAGCCGGTCGTGCTGGACCCACTGTTGCGCGACATTGTGGGCCCTGTTTGTCGGATAGGACGCATCGTCAGTCTCCCCTGAAACCAATGCCTCCCCCAGCCCCCGCCGCGTGGCAGAATCCTGGCCGCACTTCGCTTTCCGGCCCATCGATGTCCTCCGCTGCCACTGCTACCTCAGCCCCCGCACCCGTCAACTCGCCGCGTCGCGTTCTGCTTGCCAGCCTGATCGGCACCACCATCGAGTTCTTCGATTTCTACATCTACGCCACGGCCGCGGTGCTGGTGTTCCCCCACCTGTTCTTCCCGGAGAGCAGTGACAAGGCCGCCCTGCTGCAGTCGCTGGCCACCTTCGCGGTGGCGTTCATCGCACGGCCGGTCGGCTCGGCGGTGTTCGGGCATTTCGGTGACCGCATCGGACGCAAGGTCACGCTGGTCGCGGCACTGCTCACCATGGGGCTGTCCACGGTGCTGATCGGACTGCTGCCCACGCATGCGCAGATCGGCCTGTGGGCGCCGGCGCTGCTGGCGCTGTGCCGCTTCGGTCAGGGGCTCGGGCTGGGTGGGGAATGGGGCGGGGCGGTGCTGCTGGCCACCGAAAACGCACCGCCCGGCAAACGTGCCTGGTACGGCATGTTTCCACAGCTCGGCGCACCGCTGGGCTTCCTGCTGTCGGCCGGCATCTTCCTGGCGCTGGGTCGCCTGATGTCGCCGGACGAGTTTCTGCAGTGGGGCTGGCGCATCCCGTTCGTGGCCAGTGCGCTGCTGGTCGGGCTGGGCCTGTGGGTCCGGCTGAACATCCACGAGACGCCGGATTTCCAGAAGGCGCTGGAGGCCCACGCGCGGGTGAAGCTGCCGATGTGGACCGTGTTGCGGCACCACGGCGTCGCGATGCTGCTGGGCATGCTCGGTGCGTTTGCCACCTTCGTGCTGTTCTACCTGATAACCGTCTTCGCGCTCGGCCACGGTACGGCGGCGCTGGGCTACAGCCGCGAGCAGTTCCTGTTGCTGCAGATGGTCGGCATCCTGTTCGTCGCGGCGGGCATCCCGATCTCCGCGCGCTGCGGCGATCGCTGGGGCACGCGTCGCACGATGATCGTAGCGAGTGGTCTCATCCTCGGTTTCGGGGTGCTGCTGGCCCCGATGTTCCAGGCCGGCAGCCCCTGGATGGTCCTCGGCTTGCTCTCGCTGGGATCGTTCCTGATGGGCCTGAGCTACGGCCCCTGCGGCACTTTCCTGGCGGAGATCTACCCCGTGGAGGTCCGGTACACCGGGGCGTCGCTGTCATTCAACCTGGCCGGGATCCTGGGGGCGGCGCCGGCGCCCTACCTGGCCACCTGGCTGGCCGAGCGCTTCGGCCTGGTGGCGGTGGGCTACTACCTGTGCGTGGTTGCGCTGGTGACACTGTGCGCGCTGCTTGCACTGCAGCGCCGCGTGCGCTGAGACACGCGCACGCGGTGAAACGGATCAGCGGAAGAAACGCTTGAGCGCGCGGCCCAGCCAGCTGCCGCCCTGGTGCTCGCGGGTGAAGGCGTTGAGGTGCTGCTTCACCTGTGGGGCATAGGCCTGGTCATCGCCACGGATATGGTTGAACAGCCAGCGCGAGAGCATGGTACGCAGTTCGTCGGTGACCTCTTCGCCGGCCTGGAAGCGCAACCGGTACTCGGCCACCCGCTTGCCGAACACTTCGTGCACGCGCTTGTGCGCGGCGCAGAAGGGGTAGCCGGCCTCTTCCATCAACTCTTCTTCGAAGGCGAAATGGGAGAGCGTGTAGTCCACCAGTTCGTCGATCACCTCCGCCACGGCCAGCCGCTCCATGCGCTTCTGCGTGACGTGGAGATGGTTGAGCATCTCCACGATGCGAAGGTGCTGGCGGTCGATGACATCGATGCCGGTGTTGAGGTCGTCCTGCCAGACCAGTACTGCCATGTGCGCGTTCCCCGTTACGGACGCGCCGATTCTGCGACTGTCGCGGCGCAGGGGCGTTGATCAGGATCAAACCACCTCGGGTGGTACGCGCGCCGGCATGCCTTCGGCGCTGCTGACACGGTTGCGGCCGCCCGCCTTGGCCAGGTAGAGCTGGCGATCGGCCTCGCTGATGAGGGCGTGCAGCGAGTCGCCGCGCGCCCGCAGCGTGCATACGCCGATGCTCACGGTCATGCGCAGTTCGGTGCCGGAAAGCTGTACCCGCAGGGCTTCGATCGCCCCGCGCAGTGTCTCGAAATAGGCCAGGGCCTGTGCCGGAGCGAGCCCCGGCACCAGCAGGCAGAACTCTTCGCCGCCGAAGCGTGCGATCAGGTCGCCTTCGCGGGCATGAGCGGCCACTGCGGCGGCACACGCACGCAGTGCATCGTCCCCGCCGTCATGGCCCCAGGTGTCGTTGATGTGCTTGAAATGGTCGATGTCGATCATCGCCACGGCCACCCAGTCATCCAGTTCGACGAGATTGCGCTGGCTCTGGTCAAGGAAATAACGGCGGTTGGGCAGGCCGGTGAGGAAGTCCCGGGTGGCCAGGTCCTGCAGGGTGCCGATCAGTTCGAGCTGGTCCACGTTCTGCGAGACGCGGCAGAAGAACTCCTCGCGCGAGAACGGCTTGCGCAGGAAGTCGTTGGCCCCGTTCTTCAGGAAACGCGGGATCAGCGAGGGGTCGGTGTTGCCGGACAGCCCGATCACCGAGACGGTATCGCGCGAGCGGTGCATGCGCAGCCGCCGGGTGAATTCCACGCCCTGCATGCCGGGCATTTCCTGGTCGACCACGGCCAGTCGGATCGCCGGGTTGGCGTCGATGGCCGCAAGGCCTGCCGCGCCGTCGGCGGCCTCGTAGACCGTGTGCCCGTACATGCGCAGCAGGGCGGCCGCATAGCCACGCGCCGACGGCGAGTCATCCACCACCACCGCGGCGATGCGGCGGTTGCGGTCCAGCCGCTGCACCAGCCAGACCAGGTAGTCCAGGCTCCCGGGGGTGTTTTTCAGGACGTAATCGATGATGGTGCGTTCGAGCACGCGCTTGCGCAGGTGCTCGTCATACACGCCGCTGACCACCACCGTCGGCAGTCCGCGGGAGACGAAGAATTCCACCACGGTGTCGCGGTCGCCATCGGCCAGCACCAGCCCGGTCAGCACCAGGAACCAACCGTCCTCCTCGTCCAGCAGGGCGCCGGCCTCGGCCAGCGTGGAGGCCACCACGACCGGCAGCTCCAGCCGCTGGATGATGGCCTCGCGCAGCATCGAAGTGAACGCGCGGGAGTTCTCCACCAGCAGGATCCGCTGGGGAAGGGGTTCGACACCGGGGCCCTTGTCGGGCGCGTGCTGCAGCAAAGCGGGCATCAGGCTGGCGCTCGGAACAGGATGAGTCGGCATTGATATCGGCGTGCCGGAAAAAAACTTGAGGTCCATCACCAAATGAGATTCAGAAGCTTGACAGCTGACATCATTGCGACGAGCAGAGGGCGGCGCAGCAGCGGGCCGCCGGGGAAATCCTGCCTTGGCAGGCGTTCGAACAGGTCCAGCCGACCGGCCTGGCCGGCGATCGCCTGTGCCAGCACCTGTCCGGCCAGGTTGGCCGCTGCCACGCCATGGCCCGAAAAGCCCTGCGCGTAATAGATCGTGGGCGTGAGCCGGCCCCAGTGCGGCGCGCGCGAAGGGGTGATGTCCACGTAACCGCCCCAGACATGGTCCAGGTCCACGCCGCGCAGCTGCGGGAAGACCTGCCACATCCGGCGGCGCATCGTGCGCTGCAGGCCGCGGGGAGGCAGGGCGGAGTAGCTGGCGCCGCCCCCGAACAACAGCCGGTGGTCATGGCTGAGCCGGAAGTAGTCCAGCACCCAGTCGTTGTCGGCCACGGCCATGCCGTTGCGGATCAGGCTTTGCGCACGCTGCGCACCCAGCACGGGGGTGGCGCTCATGTAGGTGCCCACCGGCATGATGCGGCGCTCGATCGTGGGCGCGATGCCCGCCAGCAGCGCGTTGCCGGCGAGGATCACGTGGTCGGCCTGCACCGTGCCGGTGGCCGTACGCAATGCGGGCCGGGGCTCGCGCAGCAGCGCGATCACCGGCGTGCGTTCGTGCAGCACCGCGCCGGCCGCCAGCGCGGCGTCGGCCAGGCCGCGCACGAAGGCCAACGGCTGCAGGTGCCCGCTCAGGGGGTCGAACATGGCGCCGAGGTAGCGCGGGCTGTCGAGCTGGGCGCGCAGTGTCTCCACGTCCCACCATTGCACCGGGTGGTCATAGCGCTGCTGCAGCAGCTCGGTGGTGGCCCGCAGCGTGCGGGTGGTGCGCGGCCGCACCGGCACGGTGGCATGCCCGTCCCGCCAGTGGCAGTCGATGCCGTGCCGCGCGATGCGCTCGCGCACCAGCCGCACGCCGTGCAGCGAAAGATCGAACAACTCGCGCGCCGTGGGCGCCCCGACCAGTGACTCCAGCACGTCCACTTCGCAGCCGTATCCGGACAGGACCTGCCCGCCGTTGCGCCCCGAGGCCCCGCTGCCGACTTCATCCGCTTCCAGTACCACCACGCTCAGCCCTCGGCTGGCCAGTTCCAGCGCCGCTGACAGGCCGGTGTAACCGGCACCCAGCACCGCGACGTCGACCCGCTTGTCGCCGTCCAGGGCAGGCTGGTGCGGTCGGGCGGGAAGGCTGGCGGCATACCAGTGGAGGGGGGCGCGGTCGTCGCGCGGCGGATGCGGGAGGGCCATGCACAGAGTGTGGCGCAAACATGGCGGCAGCGGCGTGACTGCGGCGCGGTTGAAGCGCGCAACACAAAGGCGGTAACGTGGGGACGTACCGCCGTCCGCCGGCGAGGGCGCCTCCACCGTCCAACCCTTCTTCCGCGCGTCCGGCGGCGTGCCCGCGGCACCACGGCTACGCACAGGAAACACCATGAGTTCTCGAACACGGACGAAGACCGTCAAGCCGGAATCGGAACCTGAGAGCAGCCTGCTGCGCTGGCTCAAGGACCGGCGCATCACCGAGGTGGAATGCCTGGTGCCGGACATCACCGGCAATGCCCGCGGCAAGATCATCCCGGCGGACAAGTTCTCGCACGATTATGGAACCCGGTTGCCCGAGGGCATCTTCGCCACCACGGTGACCGGCGAGTTTCCGGACGACTACTACGACCTGACCTCGCCCTCGGATTCGGACATGATGCTGCGCCCGGATCCGGAAACGGTGCGCATGGTGCCGTGGGCCGCCGATCCCACCGCCCAGGTCATCCACGACTGCTACACCAAGACCGGCGAGCCGCACGAGCTGGCGCCGCGCAACGTGCTGCGCCGCGTGCTCGATGCCTATGCCGAGCTGGGGCTGCGCCCGGTGGTGGCTCCGGAACTGGAGTTCTTCCTGGTGCAGAAGAACACCGATCCGGATTTCCCCCTGCTGCCGCCAGCCGGTCGCTCGGGCCGCCCGGAAACGGCCCGGCAGTCCTATTCCATCGATGCGGTCAACGAGTTCGATCCGATTCTCGACCTGATGTACGACTACGCCGATGCCATGAAGCTCGACGTGGACACCTTGATCCACGAATCCGGCGCGGCCCAGCTGGAGGTCAATTTCTCCCATGCCAATGCCATGGACCTGGCCGACCAGGTGTTCCTGTTCAAGCGCACCATGCGCGAGGCGGCCATGCGCCATGGGGTCTACGCCACATTCCTGGCCAAGCCGATGGAAAACGAGCCGGGCAGTGCCATGCATATCCACCAGAGCCTGATCCGGGTCAGCGATGGCAGCAACGTGTTCGCCGGCGAGGGGCAGGGCGAAGGGGAGTTCAGCCCGGTCTTCGGCAATTACCTGGGCGGCCTGCAGAAGTACATTCCCCAGGCGATGGCGTTCTTCGCCCCGAACGTGAATTCCTACCGCCGGCTGATCTTCGGCGAGGTCTCGCCGAGCAATGTGCACTGGGGCTTCGACAACCGCACCTGTGGCCTGCGCGTGCCGCTGGACACGCCGGAAAACATGCGCGTGGAGAACCGCTTCGCCGGCTCCGACGCCAACCCCTACCTGGCCATGGCGGCCACGCTGGCATGCGGCCTGCTCGGCATCCGCGAGCGGCTGGCGCCGGATGCCCCGGTGACCGGCAGCGCCAAGGAGCTTGGCTACACGCTGCCGCGCTCGCTGGGTGAGGCCCTTGACGGCCTGTCGGTGAGCGCCGAGCTGCAGGCGCTGCTGGGCGAACGGTTCTGCCGCGCCTACATCTCGGTCAAGCGCAAAGAGTATGAAACCTTCTTCCGCGTGATCAGTTCCTGGGAACGCGAGTTCCTGCTGCTCAACGTCTGAGTTGCCACGCCCGGTGCACGGCGCCTCCACTGGATGATTGCCCCCATGGGGGGTAGGCTGGCACCCATCGCCGGTCACACCGGTCCCCCCCCTCGTTATCCGGAGCCCACCCCGATGAAGCTGCGCACCCTCACGCTCGGCCTGTCCACCGTCCTGCTCGCTGCCTGTGGCGGCGGCAGTGAACAGGCACAGGACGGCAAGGTCCTGAATGTCTACAACTACAGCGACTATATCGCCGAGTCGACCATTCCGGACTTCGAGAAGCAGACCGGCATCAAGGTCACCTACGATGTCTTCGACAGCGACGAAATGGTGGAAACCAAGCTGCTGGCCGGCAACAGCGGTTACGACGTGGTGGTGCCCACGCTGAACTTCTTCGGGCGGCAGATCCAGGCCGGCGTGTTCCTGCCGCTGGACAAGACGAAGATCCCCAACCTCGCCAAGCTCGACCCGAAGGTGATGGAGCGCATCGCCGGGCAGGATCCAGGCAACAAGTTCGGCGTGCCGTACATGGTCGGCACCACGGGCATCGGCTACAACGTGGAGATGGTCAAGGCGCGCTTTGGTGGCAGCGCGGAGATCGCCAACAGCTGGGACCTGGTGTTCAAGCCGGAAAACATCGCCAAGATGAAGGACTGCGGCGTGACCCTGCTCGATACGCCGGCGGACATGATCCCGGTGGCCCTGCATTACCTCCGGCTCGATCCGCACAGCAACAACCCGGCCGACCTGCAGAAGGCCGCGGAGCTGCTCAAGTCCATCCGCCCGTACGTGCAGAACTTCCACTCTTCGCAGTATGTCGGCTCGCTCGCCAACGGCGGGACCTGCCTGGTGGTGGGCTGGTCGGGTGACATCATCCAGGCCCGTGATCGTGCCGAGGAGGCCGGCAACGGTGTCCAGGTGGCCTATTCCATCCCGCGCGAGGGCGCGCCGCAGTGGTTCGACATGCTGGCCATTCCCAAGGATGCCAAGCACCCGGAGCAGGCCTACGCGTTCATCAATTACCTGCTGGAACCGAAGGTGGCGGCCGCCAATACCAACTTCATCCACTACGCCAACCCGGTGAGCGAGGCCACGCCGCTGGTGGACGAAGCGATCCGCAATGACCCGACGATCTATCCGCCGGCGGACGTGGCCGAAAAGATGTTCACCTATTCGATCAACAGCCCGGAGACCGACAAGCTCTATACCCGGCTCTGGACCGAGATCAAGACCGGTCGTTGATCCACGGCATGCGGCGGTGACTCTGTTGCCGCCGCGTGTACGGCGTGTTTTCACTCCGTCTGCGCGCGGCGTGCCCTACCTTGGCGTATGGCACCTGAAACCGCCGCGACCCGACGATGACCGACCCCAAGCAATGCACCGACGAAACCCCCGGATCGACCCGCGAGCCGGGTACGGACAACGGCCCCGGCCGGGACGATGAAAAGGGCAGCGAGGCGAAGAAGCCCTCGCCGCTGAAGAATCCCAAGGTGCGCTGGACGCTGACAATCATCGGCGTAGCGGTGCTGGTGATCCTGATCGCGTGGCTGGTCTACCACCTGCTGGTGGGGCGCTACCTGCAGGACACCAACAACGCCTATCTGCAGGCCGATGCGGTGGCCGTGGCGCCGCGCATCAACGGGTATGTGACCGAGGTGCTGGTGCAGGACAACCAGTGGGTCAAGGCCGGCGAGCCGCTGCTGCGCATCGATCCACGCACCTACCGCGCCACGCTGGACCAGGCCGAAGCGGTGATCGCCGTGCGCGAGGCCGACATCGCCGCTGCGCGCGCGGGCGTGCAGGGGCAGCAGTCGAGCCTGGTGCAGGCCCGCAGTCAACTTGCCGCGGCCACCGCCTCGCTGCGTTTCGCGCGCGCTGAAGTGGCGCGCTTCACGCCTTTGGCGGCCAGCGGCGCCGACACCCATGAACATGTGGAGAGTCTGCGCCACGAACTTGAACGTGCCCAGGCCCAGTACGAGGCGGCCAAGGCACAGATCGAGGGAGCGCAGAGCCAGATCGAGGCGAGCCAGGCACAGCTCGAACAGGCGCAGGCCGGACTGAAGCAGGCCCAGGCCGATGCCACGCAGGCCGGCGTGGCGTTCGAGGATACCGAGCTGCGCGCACGCATCGACGGCCGCGTGGGCAACAAGACCGTGCAGGTGGGCCAGTTCATCGCCGCCGGCACGCGCACCATGACCATCGTGCCGGTGTCGGCGCTGTACCTGAGCGCCAATTTCAAGGAGACCCAGGTCGGGCTGATGCGGCCCGGACAGCCGGCGGAGATCAAGGTGGATGCGCTGCCGGGCACCACCCTGCAGGGCGTGGTGGAAAGCATTTCGCCAGGTACCGGATCCCAGTTCGCCCTGTTGCCGCCGCAGAACGCCACCGGCAATTTCACCAAGGTCGTGCAGCGGGTCCCGGTGCGCATCCGCGTGGAGGCCGGACCGGAGGCACGCAACGTGCTGGTGCCGGGCATGTCGGTGGATGTCACCGTCGATACCCGCAGCGCCAAGCAGGCGCGTGACCGCACCAAGGACGAAGCCAAGGCCGCAGCGGCGCGATGAACGACCGTCCGGCCGCACCCGCTGCCGCAAAGGCCGACGCCAGTGCCTGGCTGGCGGTGGCGGCAGGCACCATCGGTTCGTTCATGGCGACGCTGGACATCTCCATCGTCAATGCCGCGTTGCCCACCATCCAGGGCGAGGTCGGCGCCAGTGGCACCGAGGGAACATGGATCTCCACGGCGTTCCTGGTCTCGGAGATCGTGATGATTCCGCTCACCGGGTGGTTCGTGCGCACGCTGGGCCTGCGCACGTTCCTGTTGATCTGCGCCACCTTGTTCACCGCGTTTTCGGTGCTGTGCGGGTTCGCCGAAACGCTGCCGATGATGATCGCCGGCCGCATCGGCCAAGGCTTTGCCGGCGGCGCGCTGATCCCCACCGCGCTGACCATCGTCGGCACGCGGCTGCCTCCGCAGCAGCAGCCGCTGGGCACGGCGCTGTTCGGCATGACGGTCATCCTCGGTCCGGTGATCGGGCCACTGCTGGGTGGCTGGCTGACCGAGAATGTCAGTTGGCACTATGCGTTCTTCATCAACGTGCCCATCTGTGCTGGTCTGGTCGGCCTGCTCCTGCTCGGCCTGCCGCATGAAACGTCGGACTGGGGCGGCCTGCTGCGCGCGGACTGGCTGGGCATCGTCGGCATGACCGCCGGCCTGTCGGCGCTGACCGTCGTGCTGGAGGACGGCCAGCGCGAGCGCTGGTTCGAATCCAGCCTGATCATCATCCTGAGCCTGGTGTCGCTGGTGGGTTTTGCGCTGCTGGCGCTTTCGCAGTTCACCAGCCGCGACCCGGTGATCCGCCTGAAGATCCTGTTCCAGCGCAGTTTCGGCGCGGTGTTTGTGATGGTGATGGCGGTGGGCATGATCCTGTTCGGGGTGATGTACATGATCCCGCAGTTCCTGGCGATCATCGCCGGCTACAACACCGAACAGGCCGGCTACGTGCTGCTGCTGGCGGGCCTGCCGACGATCCTGCTGATGCCGCTGATGCCGAAGATGCTGGAGACGGTGGATGTGCGCATCATGGTGTTCGCCGGCATGCTGTGTTTCGCTGCGGCCTGCTTCGTCAACCTCGGGCTGAGTCCGGACAGCGTGGGGCCGCATTTCGTCGTCGGCCAGCTGCTGCAGGGCTGTGGACTGGCGCTGGCGATGATGGCGCTCAACCAGGCCGCCATCACGTCGGTGCCGCGCGAGTTCACCAGCGATGCCTCGGGCCTGTTCAATGCTGCGCGCAACCTGGGCGGCTCGATCGGCCTGGCGATCATCTCGACCTTCCAGGAGCGCCGCACCACGCTGCATGTGGATGCGATCGGCAGCAGCGTGACCGCCAATTCCACCTATGCGCAGGACGCCCTGCAGGCCTACGGCCAGCAGCTCGGTGATCCTGCGCAGGGCATGGCCGTGCTTGCGCAGACCGTGCAGATGCAGGCCATGGTGATGGCCTACAACGACCTGTTCTGGATTTTCGGCGGCATCGTGGTGCTCACGCTGCCGCTGGTATTCCTGCTCAAACCCCTGCCCAAGGGCGTCCCGCTGGCGATGCACTGATGAAGCCGAATCGAACTGCTGTTTCCTGTTTTCCGCGCTGGCCGTTGCCGGCGGCGCTGCCGCTGCTGCTGGCCGGGTGCATGCTCGGCCCGGACTACGTGCGTCCCGACGTGGCGCAGGAGGCGACGGCGCAACCCGCCCTGGTGCGTGCAGGCCAGGCGGGCGTCACCCCCGCCGCACCGCCCAGCCAGTGGTGGCGCACGCTCAAGGATCCACTGCTGGATGACCTGGTCGAACAGGCACTGCGCAGCAGTCCCAACCTGCGTGCGGCCCAGGCCCGCGTGCTGGCCTCGCGCGCGCTGCAGCGGCAGCGGAAGGCGGAGCAGCTGCCCAGCGTCGGCGCGGCCGCCGGCTATGTGAATCTGCAGCCACCAGACACGCTGGGCGACAGCGTGCGCGAGCTGGGCGAGGGCATCGCCGGTGCGGCCGAGGCCAACGGCCGTCCGCAGGAAGCCGCGCAGCTGCGCCAGCAGTTCGCCGATGTGGACCTGGACACCGAGCTGTACGTGGCCGCGTTCGATGCAAGCTGGGAGCTGGACCTGTTCGGGCGGCGCCGCCGCGCGTCCGAGCAGGCCGCCGCGGAGGCCGAAGCAGATGCCGCCGCGCTGGCAGACGCGCAGGTACAGCTGGCCGCCGAGTTGACCCAGGTGTATCTCGGTTACCGCAGCGCCCAGCAGCGCATCGCCCTGGCCGAGGACAATCTGCGCGCAGCGGATCAGGCGCTGCAGCTGACCCGTCAGCGGCGCGCGCGCGGGGCCGATTCAGAGCTGCAGGTCGAGCGTGCGCAGGCGCAGCTGCAACAGCAGCGTGCCGCACTTCCACCGCTCCAGGCGCAGGCCGATGAAGCCCGCGATGTGCTGGCGCTGATGGTCGGGCGCGAGCCCGGTGCGCTGGATGCGCGCCTGCAGTCCATGCAGCCGCTGCCTGCGCTGCCGCAGGTGGTCGCCGTGGACGATGCCGCCGCCGTGATCCGCCGCCGCCCGGACGTGCGCAAGGCCGAACGCGAGCTCGCGGCCTCCTCGGCGCAGATCGGCCAGGCCCTGTCCGCCTACTTTCCCCAGGTGACGCTGTTCGGCAGCATCGGCGCTGGCGCCGGCTCGCTTTCGGATCTGGGACGTGATTCGGCGGCCACCATCGTGGCGCCCTTCCTGCGCTGGTCGATCTTTGATTTCGGGGTCAACAAGGCGCGCGTGGCGCAGGCCAGGGCGGGCAACGAGGCACGGCTGGCGGCCTATGAGGGCACGGTGCTGGCCGCGCTGCAGGACGCCAATACGGCGTTGTCGCGTTTCGGCGCGGCGCGCCATCAGGTCCAGGCGGCCGCCGAAGCGCAGGCTTCGGCCGAGCGGGCGGCAACGTTGATGGCGCAGCGGCGCCAGGCGGGGGCCGCCTCGCAGATCGACCTGCTGGATGTGCAGCGCCAGCGGCTGCAGGCGCAGGACGCCGCCGCGCAGGCACAACTGCAGCTGCTGGTACGGTATGTCGGCCTGCACAAGAGCCTCGGCCTGGGCTGGCAGGACGCCCCCGAGATCCAGTAGCGCCGGCCTCCGGGCCGGCAGGGCGTACCGCGACCGGCCCCGTCATATCGCCGTGGCGCCCCGGCCTCTACAATGACGGTTGCTGACCACCGCCCGTGCCCGGAGCCGCCCGATGCCCGTTGAAGTCCTGCCGGAAGCCCCTGTCGCCGCACCCTCGACCGACCCCGCCGGCTACCTGTCCATCCGCGAGCTGCGCAAGGAGTTCGATGGCTTCGTTGCCGTGGACGATGTGAGCCTGGACGTGCAGAAGGGCGAAATCTTCGCGCTGCTCGGGGGCTCGGGCAGCGGCAAATCGACCCTGCTGCGCTGCCTTGGCGGGTTCGAAGCGCCGACCCGGGGCAGCATCGTGCTCGACGGCCAGCGCCTGGACGCGCTGCCGCCCTACAAGCGCCCGGTCAACATGATGTTCCAATCCTATGCGCTGTTCCCGCACATGAGCGTGGAGCAGAACATCGCCTTCGGACTCAAGCAGGACGGCCTGGCCGGCGATGCCATCCGCCGCCGTGTCGGGGAGATGCTCGACCTGGTGCATATGACGCACCTGGCCAAGCGTCGCCCGCACCAGCTCTCCGGTGGCCAGCAGCAGCGCGTGGCGCTGGCCCGGTCACTGGCCAAAGGTCCGAAGCTGCTGCTGCTGGATGAGCCGATGGGCGCACTGGACAAGAAACTGCGCTCGCAGATGCAGCTCGAACTGGTCAACATCATCGAAACCTCCGGCGTGACCTGCGTGATGGTCACCCATGACCAGGAGGAGGCGATGACCATGGCCACGCGCGTGGCGGTCATGGATGCCGGCTGGATCCAGCAGGTCGGCAAGCCGGAGGACGTCTATGAGCAGCCGGCCAACCGCTTCGTGGCCAGCTTCATCGGCTCGGTGAACTGCTTCGAGGGGGTGATCGACGAGGATCTTCCGGAGTACGTCACCGTGCGCACGCCGGCGTTCCCGGCCCCGATCTACATCGGCCACGGCATCACCTGCTACGAGGGCCAACCGGTCGCCTTCGCGGTGCGTCCGGAAAAGATCATGATCGGCAAGGACGAGCCCGAAGCGCCCACCAACAAGGCGCAGGGGGTGATCGAGGATATCGCCTACTTCGGCAGCCACTCGGTCTATCACGTGCGCCTGCCCAGCGGCGCCACGATCATGGCCAACTTCGCCAATTCGCAGCGCTGGGCCAGCGACGCGCTGACCTGGGGCGACACGGTGTGGGTGCATTGGCGCGACAATGATGGCGTGGTGCTCACCTCATGAAGGCCGCAGCGTCCAAGCGCGGCTGGCCGGGCCTGCGCAGCCTGGTGGTGGGCGTTCCCTACCTGTGGCTGCTGCTGTTCTTCGCGGTGCCGTTCGTGATCATCCTGATGATCTCCTTCGCGCATACCCAGGTCGGTTCGCCTCCGTATACCTGGCTGCTGCAGTACGAACAGGGCGCTTTCTCGCTCCGGCTCAACCTCGAGAACTACCTGCAGCTGGTGCGGGACCCACAGTACCTGTTGGCCTACGCCAGCTCGTTCAAGATCGCCGCCATTTCCACCCTGCTGACGTTGGTGATCGGCTACCCGATGGCCTATGCCATCGCGAAGATGGCGCCGTCCACGCGCAACATCATGATGATGCTGGTCGTGCTGCCGTCGTGGACCTCCTTCCTGATCCGCGTGTACGCGTGGATCGGCATACTGGACCGTAACGGTCTGCTCAACCAGCTCCTGCTGAAGGTCGGCCTGATCGACCAGCCGCTGCAGATCCTGTATACCCCCGTCGCGGCCTACATCGGCATCGTGTACTGCTATCTGCCCTTCATGGTGCTGCCGCTGTACGCCAACCTGGTCAAGCATGACAACCGCCTGCTGGAGGCTGCTTACGATCTCGGCGCCAAGCCCTGGCAGGCGTTCGTGCGCATCACGCTGCCGCTGTCCAGGGCGGGCGTCATCGCCGGCTGCATGCTGGTGATGATCCCGGCGGTGGGCGAGTTCGTGATTCCGGAAATGCTTGGCGGTCCGGACACGCTGATGATCGGGCGGGTGCTCTGGGGCGAGTTCTTCAACAACCGCAACTGGCCGGTGGCCTCGGCCGTGGCCGTGGTGATGCTGCTGTTGCTGCTGTTGCCGATCGTGCTGTTCAACCGTTCGCAGCAGCGCGTACTGGAAGGGAAGGGGGCATGAGCACGATGCGCGGTTACCGCTGGCTGGGCTGGGGGGCACTGGCACTGGGCTTTGCCTTTCTCTACCTGCCGATCCTGCTGCTCATGCTGTTCTCGTTCAACAGCTCGCGGCTGGCCACGGTATGGGCCGGTTTCTCCACCCGCTGGTATGGCGAACTGTTCAACGACCGTTCGTTGATGGATGCGCTGTGGATGAGCCTGAGGGTTGCGTTCTGGACCGCCTGCGCCTCCACCGTGCTGGGCACCATGGCGGCGATGGTCATGACCCGCTTCGGCCGCTTCCGCGGCAAGTCTCCGTTCGGTGCGCTCATCACCGCGCCGCTGGTCATGCCGGATGTCATCCTAGGGTTCGCGCTGATGACGCTGCTGGTGGCGATGGGCAGCATCCCGGGGTTCCCGGCGCGCGGTGCCACGGCGATCTGGATCGCGCATGTGACCTTCACCCTGTCCTTCGTCACCGTGGTGCTGTCCTCGCGGCTGCAGGAACTGGACGGTTCCCTGGAAGAGGCGGCAATGGACCTTGGCGCCACCCGCCTGACGGTGTTCCTGAAGATCACCCTGCCGATCATCGCTCCTGCGCTGATGGCCGGCTGGCTGCTGGCGTTCACGCTGTCGCTGGACGACGTGGTGATCGCCAGCTTCGTGGCCGGTCCCAGCTCCACCACCCTGCCGATGAAGGTGTTCGCGTCGGTGCGGATGGGCATCAGCCCCAAGATCAATGCCTTGGCCACGCTGATGGTCAGTGCCGTGGCGGTGGCCGCCGTGGTGGGCTGGTCGATCACCTCGCGCGCGGAGAAACGACGGCAGCGCGACCGTCAACTGGCCCGGCAGGAAGCCGGCTGACGTGACTGGCCCCGGGGCACGGTGGACCCGTGCGGCGGCCCGCAGCCACGTGCGGCTCACGATCCCGGGCGCAGAATGAGGGTCTGACTGAAGGAGACCCCCATGACCATCGAAATCATCAATCCGGCCACCGGTGACGTGACGTATCGTCACGAACTGCTCGACGGTCCAGGCATCGAGACGCGGCTCAAGGCCGCGGCGGATGCCTTCCCTGCCTGGTCGCGCAGCTCGCTGCAGGAGCGTGGGCGGGTCCTGCGCCAGGTGGCCGCCTCACTGCGCGAGCACCGCGATGCACTGCAGCGGGCGATGACCACCGAGATGGGCAAGCTCAAGACCGAAGCCGTGGCCGAGGTCGAAAAGTGTGCGGAGGTCTGCGAGTACTACGCCGATCACGCCGCCGATTACCTGCAAGCGCAGCCCATCGAAACCGAGGCACGGAAAAGCTACGTCCGCTTCGAACCGATCGGCTGCATTTTCGCGGTGATGCCCTGGAACTTCCCGATCTGGCAGGTCTTCCGCTTCCTGGCCCCCACCTTCATGGCCGGTAACGTGGCCCTGCTCAAGCACGCGAGCAACGTGCCGCAGTGCGCCGATCTGATCCGCACGGTGGTGCGGGGCGGCGGCGTGCCCGAGGGGGTATTCGACGTGCTGCACATCGACAACGATCAGGCCGCAGACGTGCTGCGCGATCGCCGGGTCAAGGCGGTCACGCTCACCGGCAGCGAACGTGCCGGGCGTTCGATCGCGTCCAACGCGGGCGAGCAGCTGAAGAAATGCGTGATGGAGCTTGGCGGCAGCGATGCGTTCGTGGTGCTGGATGACGCGGATCTGGACAAGACCGTGGAGGCGGCGGTGAGATCGCGCTTCGACAACAGTGGCCAGACCTGCATCGCGGCCAAGCGGTTCATCGTGGTGGACGCGATCGCCGATGCCTTCACCGAGCGGTTCGTCGAAGCTGCCGCGCAGCGCCGCTATGGGGACCCGTCCGATGAAGCGACCACGCTGGCGCCGATGGCACGGGCGGACCTGCGTGACGAGCTGCACAAACAGGTGCAGGACAGTGTCGCCAAGGGCGCCCGCGTCCTGACCGGTGGTGTGCCGGTGGAAGGGACCTACGCCGGTTATCCGGCCACCGTACTGGACCACGTCGCGCCGGGCATGCCCGCCTACGACGAGGAACTGTTCGGGCCGGTGGCGTCGGTGATCCGCGTGCGTGACGAAGCCGAGGCCCTGCGCGTGGCCAACGATACCCGTTTCGGCCTGGGCGGCAGCGTGTGGACCGGCGATGCGGCGCGCGGTGAAGCGTTCGCCCAGCAGATGGAGTGCGGCGCGGCCTTCGTCAATGCCATTGTCAAGAGCGATGCGCGGCTGCCCTTCGGCGGCAGCAAGGACTCCGGCTTCGGCCGCGAGCTGGCCGAACACGGTATCCATGAGTTCATGAACATCAAGACGATCTACGTGGCCTGAGCAGGCCGGGCGCAGCGGCGCCGGGCCGTGGCCTGGCGCCCGCGCACCGGCGGTCTACAGCCAGCGCACGCGCTTGAACAGCCGGTACAGGCCGACGCAGACCGCCGCCACGCCCACGATCATCAGCGGGTAGGACCACGGCTTGTCCAGCTCGGGCATGTGCGTGAAGTTCATGCCATACCAGCTGGTGATCAGCGTAGGCGCCGCCAGCAGGGCGGCCCAGGCGCCCAGGCGCTTGACCGTCTCGCCCTGCGCCAGCGTGACCAGCGACAGGTTCACGCTCAGCGCGGTACCCAGCATTTCCCGCAGCGTATCGATGACATCGCTGATGCGCACGGCATGGTCATGCACGTCCCGGACATAGAGCTTCACCTCGTCCGGGATCAGGCCGGTTTCGGCCGGATGGCGGCGCAGCTGCGACAGCACGTCCTGCAAGGGCGCCACCACCATGCGCATCTTGTTGAGCTCACGCTTGAGTTCGTACAGGTGCACCACGGTGCTGCGCTTGTAGCTGTCGGAGAAGATGTCCTGCTCGAGCAGGTCCAGGCCATCGCGGAAGCCGTTGGTGATGGGCAGGTAATTGTCCACCACGAAGTCCATCACTGCGTAGAGGCAGTACGAAGGCCCCATCTTCAGCAGGTGGGGTTCGCGCTCCACGCGGGCGCGCACCGGCGCATACGAGAGCGAGGCACCATGCCGCACGGTCACCAGGAAGCGCGGGCCCAGGAAGGCGTGCGTCTCGCCGTACTGGATGCGCTCGTCCACGCGCTGGGCGGTGGTGACCACCACGAACAGCGAGTTGCCGTAGGTTTCGGCCTTGGGCCGCTGATGGGCATTGCGGGCATCTTCGATCGCCAGGTCATGCAGCCCGAATTCTTCCTGCAGTTTCAGCAGCACCGCGTCGGCGGGATCGTACAGCCCCACCCACACGAAGCCGTTGCCGCTGGCGATGACCTCGCTGATGGCATCGAGTTCGATGTCGTGGCGTTTTCCCTGGTCGTCGTAATGGACACAGTTGATGACGCAGTCGGGGTTGCCGGGAAGCGGCGCGGGGCCTGCCGGCTCCAGCGGCGGACGGATCTGTGGATCGGGTGCTGACATGTCCGCCATCGTGCGTCAGCGCACCGTCGGCGACAAGATGGATCGGCGTCCCAGCACCCACGCCAACGCCGCATGGACCGGCAGCAGCAGTACGATCCACTGCACGTTGTACTGCGGCTGCAGGCTCAGCCAGTGCACCACCAGGCCGAGCAGGGAGCTGGCCGCCACCAGCCACAGCGTGAGGCGGAACAGGCGCCCCGGCGTGCGGCGGCGGAGCAGGGCGATGGCCCCCGGCAGCAGCAGCACGCATAGCGGCGAGACCTGCAGCAGGTTGCGGTTGCCCCACGCGGCGTAGTGGTCGCTGAAGCCCCAGAGGAACACCAGCAGGCTGCCGGCCACGGTGGCCCCCACCCACAGCGGAAGCGCCAGTGCGGCCAGCAGGCGCGGCCGGCGGCGAGCGCCCAGGATACCGGCGCCCAGCACGAGCCCGACCAGCAGCCACGGCCACCAGTGGCGCGCGGTCTCGGCCGGTTCCGGCTCGATGCGGTGCGGCAGCAGCTGCTGCTCGCGCTGTACCAGCGGACGACCCTCGCTGTTGCGGACCTGGCGCAGGGCGTCGGCCAGGCGCATCGGGACGAAGGCTTCCTGCCAGCGCGACAGCGGCTGGTCGGCGAAGGGGCCCAGGCCCAGGTCGAAGCCCAGCCACATCCAGAGGGCCGGCGAGGCCAGCCGCACCGATTCACTGCGGTAGGTGTTGCCGCGCGAGCGACCGGAGAGCTGGGCGTGGAGGCCGCCGCCCATGGCCTTGTCCAGCGTGTCGCGCACCATCGTGGCGCAGTTGGCGGTGTAGTAGTCGTACCGGTAGCGCGCGTTCTCGGGACGGGCGCGCTCGGCCAGGTCGTTGGCGAGGGCCTGCGCCTGGGCGGGCGCCAGGTCCAGCCACTGGATGCTCGCGCCCCGGCCCACGTCGTCGTAGTAGGAAAGATCCTGCTGCAGCGGCAGCGCCATCAGGTAATACATCATCTCGCCGCGGGCGAAGCGGCTGATGAAGTCCGGCTCGCCCGGATCGAAGTAACCGAAGTTGTAGGAGATGGCCTCACCGCTGGGGTCGACCACGACCAGGGCGTCGTGGCCAAACCGCTCGAAGAACACCGTGCCGGGCTGCATGGTGAGCACGCCCACGCGCGGCGCACTGCCCGTGGCCTGCGCGGGGTCCTGCGGTGCAGGCGTCTGGGCACGCACGGGAAGCCCAAGGACAAGCAGGGCCGTCAGCAGCAGGCCTGCCAGGTACCTGCGCAGCCAGCGCGCAGGCCCGGCGTCGATCCGGTCGTTCAAACGGTTTCCTGCTCGTCGGGTGGCAGCACGGTGACGTGGAACGCCTGCACGCGGCGCGCATCGGCCCGCGCAACGCGGAACATGAAGCGGTCCAGGGCCAGCTCGTCGCCGATCTCCGGCAGGTGGCCGATGGCCTCGGTGACCAGGCCGCCGATGGTGTCGTAATCGTCGTCCGGGAACGTCGCGCCGAAGCGCTCGTTGAAGTCTTCGATCGCCGTCAGCGCATCGACCACGTAGCGGCCGTCGGCCTGGATCGCGATCCCGGCCGCGGGATCTTCGGCCTCGTCATGCTCGTCGTCGATCTCCCCGACGATCTGTTCCAGCACGTCCTCGATCGTCACCAGCCCGGCCACGCCGCCGTATTCGTCCACCACGATGGCCATGTGGTTGCGCGAGAGCCGGAACTCCTTCAGCAGCACGTTGAGCTTCTTCGCTTCCGGAATCAGCACCGCCGGGCGCAGCAGTTCGCGCACCGTGCCGGGACCGTTGTCGGCCACGACACCGCGCAGCAGGTCCTTGGCCAGCAGGATGCCGAGCACGTCATCCTTGTTTTCGCCGTGCACCGGGAAGCGCGAGTGACCCGATTCGACCACCTGCTGCATCAGATCGACGAAGGGCGCCTCGACCGGCAGCGACACCATCTGCGAGCGCGAAATCATCACATCGCCCACAGTGAGCTCGGCGACCGAGATCGCCCCTTCCATCATCTTCAGCGTATCGGCGGCGATCAGCCCTTCTTCTTCTGCGGTACGCAGGACGGCCACGAGCTCGTCGCGGGTATGCGGCTCACCGGAAAACGCAGCCGTGAGGCGTTCAAGCCAGCTGCGCTTCTTCTCATTCTGCTCCGTGAGGGAGCTTGTACTGTCGTCTTCTGACATCTCTGCGGGAAAGGCACCCGGAACCCGGGCGTTGCCGCAAGTCTAGCAGGATGTTCCGCGCGCCCGCAGGACCGTTCATCCCGCGTCAGGGCACACCCGCGGCAGGCGCCGGCGCGGCGCCCTGGTCCGTCTCCGCAGGCAGGTCCAGGCTGTAGGTACAGCCGGCCAGGGTCTTGCCCGGGTGCGATTGCACCGTGGACAGGCTGAGGATGATCGATTCGATCTGCGCCTCGCCGGTGACCGGATCGGTCACGTCACGGCTGACCAGCTCCCGGCCGGCCATGAACTTGTCCGGCTGGTCCACCGCCGCGTCCAGCTTCAGCGTGGCAGCCAGGGGACGCGGATCGGGAAGATCCAGCACGGCCATGATGCTGGCCCCGGCGACCGCGATCTGCTCGGCCGGCTGGCCGAACACGGTGAGCGTGCGGGCCGGACGGTATTCGGTCATGAACGGGTTGGCCTGCGGCAGCGGCTGCAGGCCGTGGGCCACGGCGTCCAGCGGGGTCGCCAGCGCGGCGGCCAGCGCGGCGTGGTCGGCCACGCTGCCACGGCACTCGATCAACGCCGGCAGGTCGATGCTTCCGCGCGCCAGCACTGCATCCATCGGCAGCATCAGGGCGAGGGCGGTCAGCAGGAGCGGGCGGGAGGTGGTCATCGGGGCGGCGGGCAATCGGCAGGAAGCGCCGATCATAGCGCGGGCCGCCCGTGGCGGCGGGCGTCCAGCCCGCGCAGGGGAACACCCCCGGCGGCGCAGGGGTGCGCTGTTGCGTGATCGTCCAGGCGTCTGCGCAGCCGCCCGGGTCCTGCCGTCAGCGCTCGCCGGCGTAGGGATCTTCGATACCGAGTTCGGCGAGGATTTCGCGCTCGAGCTGCTCCATCGCGTCGGCCTCCTTGTCGTCCTCGTGATCCCACCCAAGCAGGTGCAGCACACCGTGCACGGTCAGGTGCGCGTAATGCGCGTTGAGGGCCTTGTGCTGATCGGCCGCCTCCTGCGCCACGACCGGGGCGCAGATCACCAGGTCGCCAAGCAGCGGAAATTTCACCCCCTTGGGCAGGCCTTCCGGCACGTCGGCGGGAAAGCTCAGCACGTTGGTGGCGTAGTCCTTGCCCCGGTAATGCCGGTTCAGCGACTGCCCTTCCTTGGCATCGACCAGGCGGATCGCCAGGTCAGCCTCGCGGATGCGGCCCTTGAGCGCGGCCGCCACCCAGCGGCGGAAGCTGACCGCCGACGGCAGCCCGGTGCGGGGCAGGGCGTAGCTGACAGCAACATCAAGACGGATGGGGCCTTTGGTCATGTGCGGTGGTCCGGCATTGCAGGTGGCAAGGTTCACGAAAGCACAGGCGCTACCGGCCCCGTCATTCGGCGCCCGGCTTGACCTGCTGCAGATCGCGACGATCGTACGCGTTGACGATCCGCGCCACCAGCGGGTGACGCACCACGTCGCGGGCTTCGAAGAAGCTGAAGCTTACGCCTTCCACGCCCCGCAGCACGTCGATGGCGTCGCGCAGGCCGGATTTCACGTGCTTGGGCAGGTCGGTCTGGGTGAGGTCGCCGGTGACCACCGCCGTGGAGCCGAAGCCCAGGCGGGTCAGGAACATCTTCATCTGCTCCACGGTGGTGTTCTGCGCCTCGTCGAGGATCACGAAGGCATCGTTGAGCGTGCGTCCGCGCATGTAGGCCAGCGGCGCGATTTCAATGACGTTCTTTTCCAGCAGCTTGATCACCTTCTCCACGCCCAGCATCTCGTACAGGGCGTCGTACAGCGGCCGCAGGTAGGGGTCGACTTTCTGGCTCAGGTCGCCGGGCAGGAAGCCGAGTTTCTCACCTGCTTCGACCGCCGGCCGCACCAGGATCAGCCGCTGCACGCGTGATTCGTTCAGGGCCTCCACAGCGCTGGCCACGGCCAGGAAGGTCTTGCCGGTGCCGGCCGGCCCGATGCCGAAATTGATGTCATGGGTGGTGATCTGGTGCAGGTAGCGGGCCTGGTTGGCACCGCGTCCGCGCACGGTGCCGCGCTTGACCTTGATCGCCACATCCTGGGCTTGATAGGCGCGTTCGGCGATCTGCTCCACGTTCGCTTCATTCAGGCGCAGGTGGATGCCCTGCGTGTCGAAGGTGGTTTCCGCCGCCTCCTCGTACAGCGCCTCGATGACCTTCTGCGCTTCCGCCGCCGCCTCGGCCGGCCCGCTGATGCGGAACACGTGGCCGCGGTTGGCGATCTCCACCCCGAGCTTCAACTCGATCTGGCGCAGGTGGCCGTCGAACGGGCCCGAGAGATTGGCCAGCCGCTCGTTGTCTTCCGGGGAAAGGGCGAAATCACGGTGTTCGATGGTCTTCATTTATCCGTTGCCGCTGCAGTTGTTTCCACACAGGGTGGGGGTAGGCCCGCGATGAACTTGTGGATAAGCCGCGATGAGGCTTGTGCGGCAGGCTGTGCTGAGGCGTGGCGAAAAATGTGCCACGTTTCAGTCCGCCACGATACGCCCGCGCAGCGAGTTCGCGTAGGCCTCGGTGATCAACACATCGACGAACTGCCCGACCAGCCGCGGCGGCGCGGCGAAGTTCACCGTGCGCATGTTCTCGGTCTTGCCGCTCAGTTCGTTCGGGTCCTTGCGCGAAGGGCCTTCCACCAGGACCGACTGCACGGTACCCACCATCGCGGCGGAAATTTCCGCGGCATGCTGGTTGATGCGCGCCTGCAGGCGTGACAGGCGCGCGTGCTTCTCGGCATCGGTGAGGGTGTCCTGCAGGTCCGCCGCCGGTGTGCCCGGGCGGCGCGAATAGATGAAGGAGAAACTCTGGTCGAAACCGATGTCCTCGATCAGCTTCATCGTCTTTTCGAAATCAGCCTCTGTCTCACCGGGGAAGCCGACGATGAAATCGGAACTGATCGAGATGTCCGGCCGCACGGCGCGCAGCTTGCGGATCTTCGATTTGAACTCCAGCGCCGTGTAGCCGCGCTTCATCGCGCTCAGCACGCGGTCGCTGCCGGCCTGCACCGGCAGGTGCAGGAAGTTCGCCAGCTGTGGCACATCGCGGAAGGCATCCACCAGCGAATCGCTGAACTCCAGCGGATGCGAGGTGGTGAAGCGGATCCGCCCGACGCCGTCGATCTCGGCGATGGTGCGGATCAGCAGGCCGAGGTCGGCGTACTGCAGGTCGTCGGGCTCACCGTACGGCCCACGGTACGCATTGACATTCTGTCCCAGCAGGTTGATCTCGCGCACGCCCTGCGCGGCCAGCGTCGCCACCTCCACCACCACGTCCTCGAACGGGCGGCTCACCTCCGTGCCGCGCGTATAGGGCACCACGCAGAACGAGCAGTATTTGGAGCAGCCTTCCATGATCGAGACGAAGGCCGAGGGCCCCTCGGCACGCGGTTCGGGCAGGCGGTCGAACTTCTCGATCTCCGGGAAGCTGATGTCCACCTGGGGGCGGTTCTGCGCGCGCCGTGCGCGGATCAGCTCCGGCAGCCGGTGCAGGGTCTGCGGCCCGAACACCAGGTCGACATACGGCGCGCGCTTGATGATGGCCTCGCCCTCCTGCGAAGCCACGCAGCCGCCCACACCGATGATCACCTCGCGCCCCCTGTTCTTCAGCGCCTTCCAGGTGCCGAGCTGGCTGAACACCTTCTCCTGCGCCTTTTCGCGGATGGAACAGGTGTTGACCAGGATGACATCGGCCTCTTCGGGATTGCCGGTCAGTTCGAGGCCATCGCTGGCGGCCAGCACGTCCGCCATCTTGGCCGAGTCGTACTCGTTCATCTGGCAACCGTGGGTCTTGATGTACAGCTTGCCGCGCACCGTCTCCGGCTTGCGCGGGCCCACGGGCAGGGGAATCAGCGGAGCATCGCCTGCGGCGATGGGGGTGACGACGTCTGGCGTCCCGGTCATGGCGATCATTCCAGGCGGGTGGCGGGAAAGCCGGCAAGTCTACCTGCTCCGTCCCGCGCCCGCCCGCGCGGGCGCCTTCAGCCCATCAGCGCCGCATCGATCGCGCGTGCCCGCGCCACGGCGGGGTGGGCGGCCATGCGCGCGATGTAGGCCGCCGTTGCCGGGCCCGGCTGTACCAGGTTGAACGCCGTCAGCCAGCCCAGCGCACTGCCCCACAGGAAATCCACCGCGCTCAGCCGTGCGCCCAGCACGTAGTCGCCCTGGGCCAGCTGCGCCTCCATGGTCTGCAGCACGGTGGCCGCATCCACGTACGGCGACATGCCGCGCGGCGCGGGTTCGCGCTTCATCGCCAGATCGATCATCGCCGGCTCGAAGCAGGCGCCATGGAAGGCCAGCCAGCGCAGGAACGGCCCGCGCGCCGGATCCCCGATCGCCGGCACCAGGCCGGCTTCGGGGTAGAGCTCAGCCAGGTACTGGTACAGCGCGACCTGCTCGGTCACCAGCACCCCCTGGTGCAGCACCGCCGGCACCTTGCCCATGGGATTGAGGGCGAGATAGCCCGGCGCCAGGTTGTCGCCCGCCTTCAGGTCCAGCACCTCCAGCCGGTAGTCCGCGCCAAGGGCTTCAAGCAGGGCCAGTACGCCGGCCGAGCGGGACGGGGCGGCATGGAAAAGGATCAGTGGCGTTGCGCTCATGGCGGCGGTATCGGTTTGAATGGGCGGCCATCGTGACGCACTATTGCGGACATCTTCTGTCCTTGATGAGCGCGCCATGGCCAGCCCCGCGAAACGCCTGCTGCGCTTGATTTCCCTGCTGCAGGCGCGCGGACACTGGTCCGGCGCGGCGCTGTCCGAGCGGCTGGGCGTGGACCGCCGCAGCATCCGCCGCGATATCGAGCGGCTGCGCGAGCTGGGCTATCCGGTACAGGCCTCGGCCGGGGTCGGGGGCGGGTACCGTCTTGGCGGGGGCGCGCCGGTGCTGCCGCTGCTGCTGGATGAAGACGAAGCGACCACGATCGCGCTGTCGCTGCGGGCGGCCACGGCCAGCGTGGGTGGCATGGAAGACACCGCGCGACGGGTGCTGTCCAAGCTCGCGCCGCTGGTGCCGGTGCGGCGCAGGCACGAGGCCGGCGACCTCCATGCGGCGACCTCCACCCTCTCAGAGGTGCCTGCGGTCGACATGGCCCTGCTGGGGCGCCTGGCCCATGCGTGCCGGACCCGAGCTCGGCTTGCCTTCGACTACCGCAGCCACGACGGTGCGCTGACCCATCGGCGGGTCGAGGCCCAGCACCTGGTGACGTACTTGCGGCGGTGGTACCTGCTGGCCTGGGACTGCGAGCGGCAGGACTGGCGCACCCTGCGCGTGGACCGTCTGACGGGGCTGGAGGAGGAGGCGGCACACGGGGTGCAGCGGCGCACGCCGCAGCCGCCGGCGGCGATGGTCCGGCATGCTGTCAGCCGCGCACCGTTCGAGCTGCAGGCTGACGTCACCCTGCAGGGCAGCGCCGCCGTGATCGCGCCGCAGTTGCCGCCGTGGTGCGGGGTCCTGCGTGAGGACGGGCCCGGGCAGTGCGTGCTGCAGATGGGCGCTGACAGCGCCGCCATGCTGGCCGGTCAGATCCTCAGCCTCGGCCGCCCTGTGATCGCCATCGCCACCACGCCGCCAGGCCTTGCGCGCGCGCTGCAGGACGCCCTGACGCAGGTGCTGGAGGTGCTGGCGCCCCCGCCGGAGCCGGACCGCGCGTGAAGCCCTTGGCAAGGCGCGGTGAAGCTGGGACACTCGCCGCCATGAAGGGGATTGTGGGGACGACGGCGATCATCATCGCTGCGCTGACGGCCGTGCCCGCCAGCGCCGGCACGCTGTACAAGTGCGTCGGCAGCGATGACGTCACCAGTTACGTCAGCAAACGCATCGCCGGTGCTCGCTGCAGCGCGCTCAGCTACGCGCGCGATGCCGGCCGCCGCCCAATGCCGTCCGTTGCGCCTGCCACGCCCGCGCCCGCCGCTGCTGCCGTTGCGGCCCGCGCGCCGCGCCAGGGGGCGCCTGGCGAATCGCCGGCGTCTACGGCCGTCGCCGCAGGGCAGCCGCTGGCGCCGCCGGCCGCCGCGCCTGCATCATCAGGCGTAACGCCAGCCGCGCCCGCTGCCTCGCGCGCCGGTCGCGTGGTCAGCGGCCAGGTCTACGCGTACATGCAGGACGGCGTGCGCCATTACACCAGTGCCAAGCCGACCCAGGTGGCCAGCCTGGGCACCGTGCGAACGATCCGCTACAGCTTCATCGAACGCTGCTTCGCCTGCGGCGCACGGCCGGGCGTCAACTTCGGCTCGGTGCGTCTGAACACCACGGCCTACCAGAGCGAGATCACCGCCGCCGCGCGCGAATTCGGCGTCGAGGAGGCCATCGTGCGGGCGATCATCCATGCCGAATCCGCCTTCAATCCCACGGCGCTCAGCCGTGCCGGCGCGCAGGGACTGATGCAGCTGATGCCGCCCACCGCCGCACGCTTTGGTGTGGCCGATTCCTACGATGCAACGCAGAACATCCGCGGCGGTGTGCAGTACCTGTCCTGGCTGTTGAAGCGGTTCAACGGTGACCTGACGCTCGCCGCTGCCGGTTACAACGCCGGCGAAGGTGCAGTGGCGCGCCACGGCGGGGTGCCGCCCTACAGTGAAACGCGCTATTACGTGCAGCGGGTCGGGCAACTGGCGGACCGGTACCGGGGTGCGCTGGCCGGCAACCACTAGCGTCCTCCGGCAGGGCATGGAAGCGCCGCGCGTGGAGGCCGATCACCTGCGCGATGCCCATTGCATTGACCGGTGCGGAGGTTCAGCTACACTCGCCGTGGAATCATCGCCGCCTGGCCCCCACCAGACGGTTGGCAGCCTAGAAGCTACCTGATCAATATCGGAGTGCCGGATGGCCAACGATGGGGTGTACGAGCCAGTCAACCAGGGACGTCGACGATTCCTGTCCGCCACCACGGCCGTCATCGGCGCAGTGGGTGCCGGCTTCGTCGCTGTTCCTTTCATCAAGTCATGGAATCCCAGTGCACGGGCGAAGCTGGCCGGCGCGCCGGTCGTGGCCGACATCAGTGCGCTGCAGGAAGGCCAGCGGCTGACCCTGGAGTGGCGCGGCCAGCCGATCTGGATCGTCAAGCGGTCCAAGGCGGTGCTGGAGGCCTTGCCCAGCCTCGATGGGCGCCTGAAGGACCCCGGCTCAGAGGTCGCTGACCAGCAGCCGGCCTACGTGCTGCAGAAGAATCCCGAACTGCGATCGATCAAACCGGATGTGTCCGTGCTGGTCGGCCTGTGCACGCACCTGGGCTGCTCGCCGGAAATGGTCGCCGAGATCCGCCCGGAGCCTTACGACGCGGAGTGGAAGGGCGGCTATTTCTGCCCGTGCCACAAATCGCGCTTCGACATGTCCGGGCGCGTGTTCAACGATGTGCCCGCGCCGACCAACCTGCTGGTGCCGCCGCACCACTACCAGGATGACACCACGCTGGTCATCGGCGTCGATCCGGAGGGAGCCGCCTGATGGCCAACATCCTCGCCCGCACCGCCGGCGGCATCGCCGAGTGGGTCAACGCCCGTGCTCCCGGGCTGATGCCGGTCTATCGCAAGCACGTCACCGAGTATTACGCGCCGAAGAACTTCAACTTCTGGTACTACTTCGGCTCGCTGGCGATGCTGATCCTGGTCAACCAGATCGTCACCGGCATCTTCCTGACGATGCACTACAAGACCAGCGCAGCCGAAGCGTTCGCCTCGGTCGAATACATCATGCGCGACGTGGAGTGGGGCTGGCTGATCCGCTACATGCACTCCACCGGCGCGTCGCTGTTCTTCATCGTGGTGTACCTGCACATGTTCCGCGGCCTGCTCTACGGCAGTTACCAGAAGCCGCGCGAACTGGTCTGGATCCTCGGCATGCTGATCTACCTGGTGCTGATGGCCGAAGCCTTCATGGGCTACGTGCTGCCCTGGGGGCAGATGTCGTTCTGGGGCGCGAAAGTGATCATCTCGCTGTTTGGCGCGATCCCGGTGATCGGCAACGGCCTGACCGAATGGATCATGGGCGATTACCTGCCCAGTGACGCCACGCTCAACCGGTTCTTCGCGCTGCACGTGATCGCGCTGCCGCTGGTGCTGCTGCTGCTGGTGGTGCTGCACCTGGGGGCACTGCACGAAGTGGGCTCCAACAATCCCGACGGCGTGGAGATCAAGAAGGGTCCGAAGGGCAACCGCTGGTCGGCGCACGCACCCGCCGACGGCATTCCCTTCCATCCGTATTACACGCTCAAGGACGCAGTCGGGGCAGGGTTCCTGCTGGTCATTGCCGCGTTCATCATCTTCTTCGCGCCGGCCTTCGGCGGGCAGTTCCTGGAACACGACAACTTCACCGAAGCCAATCGACTGGTCACCCCGGAGCACATCAAGCCGGTCTGGTACTACACCCCGTACTACGCGATGCTGCGCGTGGTGCCGGACAAGCTGGGCGGCGTGCTGGTGATGTTCTCGGCCATCGCGATCCTGTTCCTCGTACCGTGGCTGGACCGTTCGAAGGTGCGCTCGGTGCGGTACCGCGGTCCGTTGACCAAAGTGATGCTGGGCGTGCTGGTGGTGTGCTTCATCTGGCTCGGCGTGATCGGTTCGGGCCCGGGTACGGCCGTCTGGGAGACCTGGGTGGGCCGGGTGCTGACCTTCCTGTACTTCGCGTTCTTCATCACCATGCCCATATGGACGCGGCTGGACAGGACCAAGCCGGTTCCGGAGCGGGTGACGACCCATGACTGAGCGCTCGATGATGCGATGGATGCTGACGGCGGCGCTGCTGCTTGCAAGTGCCGTGGCCGGTGCGGCGGAAGGCTCGGCCAAGCTGCTGCAGGCGGGCAATGACCTCAATGATCGGGCGTCGCTGCAGCGTGGCGCCGCGCTGTACATGAACTATTGCTCCAGCTGCCACGCGCTGAAATACCTGCGTTATTCGCGCATGGGCGAAGATCTTGGCCTGACCGAGGAAGAGGTGATGACCCACCTCAACTTCACCGGCGTTCCCATCGGCGATCCGGTACCGGTGACGCTGGCCGCGGCGGACGCGGAGAAATGGTTCGGCAAGATGCCGCCGGATCTGAGCCTGATCTCGCGCGTGCGCGGGCCGGACTGGATCTACACCTATCTGAAATCGTTCTACCTGGACACCAGCCGCCCGCTCGGCTGGAACAACGCGCTGTTCCCCAATGCCTCCATGCCCAACCCGCTGTGGCAGATGCAGGGTCTGCAGCATGCCGTGCACGGCAAGGCCGAGGCGGCGGGACTGGACGCGCCGGTGATCGGCCTGGAAGTGCGCACGCCGGGCAACGTGGACCCGGGCCAATACGATCAGGCAGTGCGCGACATCACCAACTTCCTGGCCTACGCCGGTGAGCCCGCCGCGCTGAAACGCCAGAAGCTCGGCGTCTGGGTGGTGCTGTTCCTGGCGTTGCTGACCTTCCTCACCTGGCTGTTGAAGAAGGAATACTGGCGGGACGTGCATTGAACGGAGGCGGGGTGCGGGGCCGGCCGGGGGGCGGCAGGCAGGTGGGGTCAGGCGACATCGGATGACGTTGTGAGTGCTTGACCTATTGGCTTTTGTGACGACCGGTTGCACACTCAGTGGGGAGTCGACTGTCGGAAACGGTCCGGCAGCGCCGAGGCGGCAGGCAGCCCTGTCGTTGGAGAGTCTTTGATGGGGGCCAGCATCCGCATGCGTAACACCCTGACGCTGTTTTCTTCTAACGACGATGTGCTGTGCCACCGGGTCCGCCTGGTGCTTGCAGCCAAAGGCGTGACCTACGACTACGTCGCCGTGGATCCCCAGAATCCACCCGAAGATCTGATCGATCTCAACCCTTACCATTCCGTGCCGACGCTGGTGGAGCGTGACCTGGTGCTCTATGCCGCTTCGGTGGTCAGCGAGTATCTGGACGAACGCTACCCGCATCCGCCGCTGATGCCGGTTGACCCCCTCTCGCGCGCGCGCATCCGCCTGGCCATGCTGCGCATCGAGCACGACTGGGTGCCGCAGGTGCAGGCCATCCAGCTGGGCAACAAGACGCAGGCCGAAGCGGGCCGCAAGCGCCTCAAGGAACTGCTCACCGCCTCGGTGCCCCTGTTCAAGGCCAGCCGGTTCTTCCTCAATGCGGAGATGAGCCTGGCAGACTGCGCCATGGCCCCGATCATCTGGCGGCTCGACGCGCTGGATGTGCCGCTGCCGAAGGATGGCAAGTCGATCGAGGATTACGGCAACCGCATCTTCCGCCATCCGGGTTTCATCCGCAGCCTCACCGATCAGGAACGCAAGCTGCGCGATCTGCCCGGTTGACCGCACGCGGTAACCGGCTGGAAGCCGAATCGCCCCATCGCGCCCGTCGCGCTCACCTGCTGCGGACGCGTACACTTCCCGAATGACTGAAGAACTCTTCCACATGACCAGCCACCGTCCGTACCTGCTGCGTGCGTTGGTGGAATGGATCAACGACAACGGACTGACGCCGCATCTGCTCGTGGATGCAGGGGTGGCAGGCGTGCAGGTACCGTCCACCGCCGTCAAGGATGGCCGGGTGGTGCTCAACATCGCCGAGCGCGCCGTGATGCACCTGCTGCTGGACAACGAGGCGGTGAGTTTCTCTGCGCGCTTCTCCGGCGTGAGCCATGCAGTGAAAGTGCCGATCAGCGCGGTGCTGGCGGTCTATGCACGCGAGACGGGACAGGGCATGGCGCTGCCGGATGACATCCCCGGCAGCGAGCCGCCGCCGGAAGACGATCTGCCCCCTGACGATACGCCGTCACCGCCGGAGGATGCGCCGCCGCGTCCGGCCGGCCGTCCGCAGCTGCGCGTGGTCAAGTAACGCGCCGCGCCCCGGGGTGTACCGGCCATGGGCCGGTGCGTCCTGATACCGCCACGCGGTTCAGACGTCCTCGGCGTCCTCGACGTCGGGCCTGATCCGGCTGATCCGGGCTGCGCCCGGTCCGCTGAAGGAAATGAGCTGGTCCCCGCGCAGCACCATGCGGCCGACGTGGCGGTCCAGTCCGTCGTAGGAGTACTCGAACTTGAAGGTGCGCTCGAAACAGAGCTTGCCATCGTCGCCGCGCACGATGCGCAGGGCGATGGCGTGCACGCTCTGGTCCAGCCATTGCACGTCAGCGGCGGCGCAGGCATTGCGTCCCAGTGCCCCGGCGCGCTCGGCGGCGGCACGCGAGGCGTTCCAGAAGGCATAGCCGAGGGCGCCGGCGATCATCAGCAGGATCAGGGTGGGCATGGGCGGCGCGCGAGCAGGAGGGAACGCACAAGATGGCGGTGCCGTCCGCACAGTTCAAGCCGCATCGAACACGAACGCGCCACGCCGCGCCCGGCAATCTGCCTCCACCGCCCTACAGCGATGACGCCGGAACCGGGGCCGGTGCGGCGGCCGTGGCAGTGAGCTTCAGCAGCGCTGCCCAGTCCTGCCGGTTGAAACTGCATTCCTCCTCGCGCCCGGGCGTGCAGGTCGAGGCCACGCCATCGGCCTCGCCGGTGCGCGGTGGCGGCAGGGTGATGCGCCCGCTGCGATCCAGCGGCAGCAGTCGCATGGCCACGGTGTTCATCACGTTGCCGCCGATCAGGTACAGCGTCTGGTCGCCGCCCATGTTCGCTGACACCACGATCTCGCAGTGCGACTTCCAGTGACCGACCGATCCGGAGGCCAGCGCCTGCACCAGGCCGGCGTGGCTGAGTGACTCGCGGCGGTCGCGCAGGAAGCACAGCATGTCACCGGGCGCAGGCTTTTCACTGGCCGGATCAGCCAGGCGGTACGGGCCGTTGCCGGCGTCGGTGTAGGCGCGGCGGATGTAGTCGATATGCCGTGGCGAGGCGTTGAAGCCCGGCACGCCGGCACGCACCATCACCCAGGAGATGAAGGCGGCCGACCACGGATGGTCGATCAGGAAGGCGCGGCAGTCACTCTCGGTATACCGCGAGCCCAGCGGAGCGATGCAGCTGCTGGCCCCCGGCTGGCTGCCGAGCGCGCTCAAGGTGCCGCTTTCGCGCCAGTAGCCGGCCACGCGCTGCCAGGCGATCAGGCCATGGTCGGCGAGGTTCTCGTTCTCTGCTTCGGTGACCGACAGGCTTGCCGCACGTCCGTCGCGATCGATGAAGGGGCGGAACCAGAGGCGGTGTTCGTTGCAGGCGGTGCGGCTGATGGTCACCGCAAGCGGGCTTAGCCCGAACCGTGGTGGCACATCGCAGGCTTCTGCGGTGACCTGCGCGGAGGCGGCGAATGGCAGTGCCTGCGCGGCAAGCAGGCAGGTCAGGGAAAGGAGCAGGCGCATGCGGCGATCCGACAGGGGGTGGGCGGAGCGTGGCAACGCGACCGTGAACGTGCGGTAGAGCCGGCGGGGACAGTCACCGGGCGTCGGGCAGGGGGCTGCGCAAGATGCGCCCGGCCCGGTCGCGCCGAGCGTCAGTTGACCGGCGGCGGCCCCAGTTTCAGCGAAAGATCGATGGCCTGCACGTGTTTGGTCAAGCCGCCGATGGAGATGCAGTCCACGCCATCGAGCGCGATCGCGCGCAGCCCGTCCAGCCCGACACTGCCCGAAACTTCCAGCGGGATGCGCCCGGCGGTGAGCTGCACGGCCGCCCGGCGCAGCGCAGGCTCGAAGTCGTCCAGCAGGATGCGCTCGCAACCGGCCTGCAACGCCTGCTGCAGCTGGTCCAGATCCTCGACCTCCACCACCAGCGGCAGGGCGGGCCAGCGCGCCCGCGCGGCGGCCACCGCGGCGGGCAGCGAGCCGGCCGCACGGATGTGGTTTTCCTTCAGCATCACCGTGTCGTACAGGCCGAAACGGTGGTTGTCACCGCCGCCGCAGCGCACGGCGTACTTCTGTGCCAGGCGCAGGCCGGGCAGGGTCTTGCGGGTGTCGAGGATGCGCGTGCCGGTGCCGGCTACGGCGGCTACGTACCGCGCGGTGGTGGTGGCGGTGCCGGAGAGCGTCTGCAGGAAGTTCAGCGAGGTGCGCTCGGCGCTGACCAGCGAGCGGCTGCGGCCCTGCAGCAGGGCCAGCACGGTGCCGGCGCTGACCGGCTGGCCTTCCTCCACCTGCCAGGCAATGCGCACGTCCGGGTCCAGGGCCTGATGGGTGGCATCGAACCACGGGCGCCCGGCGATCACCGCCTCCTGCTTGCACAGCAGGTAGGCCACGTCCGGCTGGTCCGGGAGCAGGGCCGCGGTGACGTCGCCACTGCCGATATCTTCGGCCAGCGCACGTGCGACGTCCTCGGCGACCTGCGCCGGATCAGGTCGCGCCACAGCGGTCATGCGCCGGGGAAGCCGTCGATCTGGCGCGTGGCGATCGCCTCTTCGGCCAGAAGGACGGGAATGCCGTCGTCGATGCGGAACAGCTGCTGGCGGTCGCGCGTGATCAGCGCTTCGCGCAGGGGCTGGGTCAGCGTGCTGCCATCGGCCTTGCTGACGGTGCCGGCGCTGATGGCCTGGTTGAGCGCGTCCAGGCCCTTGCCATCGAGCAGGGACAGGGACTGGCGGGTGTCCGGCGATACCAGCAGATCAAGCAGCTTGCGGTCCATGGATTCTTCGTCGAGCGTGGAAGATGGCTAGAATACGCCTTTGAGGCAGGTGACGGCCAATGACCCCCAACCAATCCGCGCCGCTTGTCGGCATCGTCATGGGTTCCCGTTCCGACTGGGAAACCATGCAGCACGCCGCCCAGAAGCTTGAAGCGCTGGGCGTTCCGTTTGAAGTCAAGGTGGTGTCCGCGCACCGCACGCCCGATGTGCTGTTCACCTATGCCGACCAGGCACAGGCCCGCGGCCTGCGCGCGATCATCGCCGGGGCTGGCGGTGCAGCGCACCTGCCGGGCATGCTCGCAGCGAAGACCGCCGTCCCGGTGCTCGGCGTGCCGGTGCAGTCCAAGGCGCTCAACGGCATGGATTCATTGCTGTCGATCGTGCAGATGCCCGCGGGTATTCCGGTCGCCACGTTCGCCATCGGCAACGCGGGCGCGGCCAATGCCGCGCTGTTCGCCGCAGCCATGCTCGCCGCCGAGCAGCCCGCCATCGGAACGGCGCTGGAGGCCTTCCGCACGCGCCAGACCGACGAGGTGATGGCCCACGACGATCCACGCCGATGAGCCGCACGGTCGGCATTCTCGGCGGGGGACAGCTGGCCCGCATGATGGTCCTGGCCGGCGCACCGCTCGGCCTGCGTTTCGAGCTGTTCGATCCGGCAGCGGATGCGTGCGGTGCCTCGCTGGCACCGCTCACGCAGGGCGCCTTCGACGACCGCGATGCACTGGCTGCGTTCGCGGCGAAGGTGGACGTGGTGACCTTCGATTTCGAGAACGTGCCCGCGGCCAGCGCGCATTGGCTGGCCGAGCGCGTGCCGGTGTATCCGCCGCCGGCGGCGTTGGCCGTGGCGCAGGATCGCCTCAGCGAGAAGACCCTGTTCCAGCAGCTGGGCATTCCGCTGCCGCCGTTCGCCGATATCCGCAGCCGCGATGAACTGGCGGCGAAGGCGGCCGAGTTCGGTCTGCCCTGCATCCTCAAGACCCGGCGCCTCGGCTACGACGGCAAGGGGCAGTTCCGCCTGCGCACCGCGGCCGACATCGACGCCGCGTGGCAGGCGCTGGGCGCGCAGGTCGAGCGTACCGGGTTGATCCTGGAGGGCTTCGTGGCGTTCCAGCGCGAGGTCAGCGTGGTGGCGGTGCGCGGACGCGATGGCAGCTTCCGTGCATGGCCGGTCACAGGCAACTGGCACGTGGACGGCGTGCTGTCGGCCAGCCTGGCGCCGGCCGCGTTGGCGCCGTCCGAGCACGCGGCAGCGGTGGGCTATGCGCAGCGGCTGGCCGAGCACCTGCAGTATGTCGGCGTGTTCGCACTGGAGCTGTTCTGCCGCGACGGCGACCTGCTGGCCAACGAAATGGCGCCGCGCGTGCACAATTCCGGGCACTGGACGATCGAAGGCAGCGAGACTTCGCAGTTCGAGAACCATCTGCGCGCCGTGCTGGGGCTGCCACTGGGCGATACGAAGATGCGGGGCGTGGCCTGCATGCTCAACTGGCTCGGTGACATGCCCGATGCGGGCCCTGTGCTCGCGCGCTCCGGCGGGCATTGGCACGACTATGGGAAGCAGCCGCGCGAAGGCCGCAAGGTTGGCCATGCGACGCTGCGCGACGACAGCACCACCGCACTGGCCGACGGGCTCGTGGCGGTCGGCGCTGCGCTGGGCCGCGAGGATCAGGTGGCTCCGCTCATCGCGACCCTGCGCGGGTCGTGATCCCGGGCGCCGGTCCTGCCCCGGCGCGACCTGGCGGTGGACGGATCAACGCATCCGTGCGCCGGCGAACTCCCAGTTCACCAGGTTCCACCACGCCTCCAGCCAGCGGGCGCGGTCGTTCTGGTAATCCAGGTAATACGCCTGTTCCCACAGGCAGCAGGCCAGCAGCGGCGTGGCCTCGCCGGTCAGCGGGGTGCCCGCGTTTCGTGTCACCTGGACCGCGAGATGGCCGTCGGGCTGCTGCACCAGCCACGCCCAGCCCGAGCCGAACAGGCCCAGCGCGGCCTCGTTGAACAGCGTGCGCAGCCGCGCCACGTCGCCGAACTGGCGGGCGATCCGCTCGCCCAGCGCACCGTCCGGTTCCCCACCGCCCCGGGGCCGCAGGCACTGCCACTGGAAGTCCAGGCTCCAGGCCTGCGCCGCGGCTTCGTGCAGCGCGCCCTGGCTCTCGCGCACGATCTTTTCCAGCGGCGCCTCGGCCAGTTCGGTGTCGGCCGTGCGCGCGTTCACGACATCCAGCCAGCCACGCTGGTGCTGGCCATGCAGCAGTTCGACGCTGCGTGCGGAAAGATGCGGCTGCAGTGAACTGGACAGGTAGGGAAGGGCGTTGAGTTCTATCGTCATGGCGAAAGAATGGCATAACGGCGGCGGGCGCAGGTTCCATCGGCTTACAATGGCCGGTAACGTGGGACGCCCAGTCGGCCAGCGCGGTCGGCATGTCCCATCCAGGAGGCAGCGTGGTTGTGGCGGTGATGCAGCAAATCCAGGCCGAAGTGGATCGATACCCTCTTGTGCTGTTCATGAAGGGCACCCCGCAGTACCCGATGTGCGGCTTCTCCAGCCGTGCCCTGCAGGCGCTTATGGCCGCCGGTGCCGTGGACCTGCGGACCGTCAACGTGCTTGAAGAGCCGGAGATCCGCGCCAACCTGCCGCGCTTCTCCAACCTGCCCACCTTTCCCCAGCTGTTCATGCATGGCGAGCTGATCGGCGGTTGTGACATCGTGCTCGAGCTCTTCGAAGCCGGCGAACTGCGCCGCATCGTCGAAGAAGCGTCCGCCGCATGAGCGAAGGGCCGCCGGAGCAGGGGCCTGCCGGGGCGCTCGACGGCCGCGTGATCCTGATCGTCGGTGCCGGGGGTGGGCTGGGCAGTGCGGCGGCCGTGGCCTGTGCACGGGCGGGGGCCACGACGGTCCTGCTGGGCCGCAGGCCGCGCCGGCTGGAGCGGGTCTATGACCAGGTGCAGGCGGTGGGCCCGGAGCCGCTGCTGTATCCGCTGGACCTGGAGGGCGCCGGCCCCGATGACTACGCCGAGCTGGCCACGCGCGTGGCGCACGTGCTCGGGCGGCTGGATGGCGTACTGGTCTGTGCCGCGGATTTCCCGGGGCTGACGCCTTTCGAGCAGGCCGACCCGGCCGTGTTCGCGCGCGCCCTGCACGTCACATTGACCAGCCCGGCCTGGCTGCTGCAGGCCTGCCTGCCGTTGCTGAGGCGCCAATCCGATGCCGCCATCGTGCTCTGCCTGGATGATCCGGCACGCGTGGGCGCGGCTTACTGGGGAGGCTATGGGGTGGCGCAGCACGGTCTGCGGGGTCTGATGGCCAGCCTGCACGACGAACTGCGCACGGGCCCGGTGCGGGTGAGCGGCCTGCAGCCCGGGCCGATGCGCACCGCGCTGCGGGCGCGGGCGTGGTCGCTGGACCAGGACGACCGGGCAGGGGATCCGGGCAAGGCCGCCGCCGAGGCGGTTGTGCTGCTGTCTGCGGCCGGCGTGGCAGCGCGGGGCAGGGTAGTAGCCGTCTGATCTACCCGCGAGGGGCGCATTTCCGTTCAGGAATGTGATTTTCCGGTGGCGTGTCGAGCCGACGGAGATGAAGGTGGCGTCAAGGAACAGTGTCGATTGCGACCCGTTTGTCGCACTACCGTCACAATCAGATCGTACCGTGTTAATCTATTGTTAACCGTTGCGGCAGTAACCGTTCACGGTTGGGAACCCCAGATAAATACCCTTGCAGTTGCCCGCCGGGCTGCAAGGCTGCGTTTTTTTTCCGCCATCGCCAACTCGCATCGAGGCTACCCTAAGATGAACCACCCACTCCGGATGTCCAAGCTTGCTCTTGGTCTCGTGGCTGCGCTTGCAGCCGCTCCCGCCTTTGCCCAGAGCACCTCTGCCGGTGTCGGCGGCCAGGTGGTGTCCGCCGCGGGCGCGCCTGTTGCAGGCGCCGAAGTCACCATCACCCACACCGAGTCCGGCACCGTCAGCCGCGCCACGACCGATGCGTCGGGCCGCTACAACGCCCGTGGCCTGCGCGTGGGTGGTCCGTACACCATCACCATCACCAAGTCGGGTGAAGGTACGAAGACCGAAGAAGGCGTCTTCCTGAACCTGAACCAGGTCAACACCGTCAACGCCAACCTGACCGGTGACGTTGCGGCGACGACCCTGGAAGCAGTGCAGGTCATGGCAGTGGCGGGTGGTTCGGAAATCTTCAGCGCCTACAAGATGGGCACCGGTTCCAACGTCAACCGCGAAACGATCGAATCGCTGCCGTCGGCCAACCGCAACATCCAGGACTACATCCGCCTCGATCCGCGTATCTCGCAGGTCAGCAAGGCCGATGGCGCGATCTCCGTGGGTGGCCAGAACACCCGCTACAACGCGATCCGCATCGACGGCATCGGCGCGGGCGACCCGTTTGGTCTGGAGTCGAACAACCTGCCGACCGAGCGTCAGCCGGTGTCGATGGATGCCATCGAAGAAATCAACATCGATGTGGCCAACTACGACACCACCATCGCTGGCGGTACCGGCGCGGTGATCAACGCGGTGACCAAGTCCGGCACCAACAACTTCGGCGGCACCGTGTACTACGCGTACCGCGACAAGGACCTGGTGCGCAAGGAGCTGGACGGCGTCCGCTTCAACGGCTTCGATGACGAGAAGACCTACGGCATGACCCTGGGCGGCCCGATCGTCAAGGACAAGCTGTTCTTCTTCGCCAACTACGAGAAGATGGAGCGTTCGGCGCCGGGCACCAGCCTGACCGACACGCCCTACGGCCGCGGCACCATCACCGATGCCGACATCGCGCGGGCGCAGCGGATCGCGACCGGCTATGGCTTCGATGCGGGCTCGCTGAGCGCGCCGTCGAACGATACCGAGATCGAAGAGTACGCGCTGAAGATCGACTGGAACATCAGCGACAACCACCGCGCGGCCGTGCGTTACAACAAGATGGAGCAGACCGTCGCGCGCTTCCCGCAGATCAGCAACAGCGCGGTCTCGCTGAGCAGCTTCTGGTACGACCTGCCGAAGACCTACGAGTCCTGGATGGGCGAACTGTTCAGCGACTGGACCGAGAACTTCTCGACCGAGTTCAAGCTGTCGCACAAGGACTACTCGGCGATCCGCACGCCATACTCCAACCTGCCGCAGATCCAGGTGCGCGGGTTCGGTGGCAGCGCCAACAACTCGCTGTACTTCGGCACCGAGCAGAACTCGCACGTGAACGCCGTGGAGTCCAAGGAACTGAGCGCCTTCGGTGCCGGTACCTGGTATGTCGGCGACCACACCGTGAAGTTCGGCTTCGATTACTCCGATAACGACCTGCTGAACTACTACGGCCGCAACCTCAACGGCGTGTATGTGTTCAACAATCTCGCCGACTTCGAAGCCGGCCGCATCAACCAGTACATCGTCCGCGCCCCGCGCGAGGGCGGCAGCTACGCCGATATCCCGGCCAAGTACCACCTGAAGAACACCGGCCTGTTCGTGCAGGACAGCTGGGCGGTCAACAGCAACCTGACCCTGCAGTTCGGCGTCCGCGTGGACATGCCGGACTTCGACGATCAGAAGCTGTACAACCAGCGCATCATGGACCTGTACGGGTATGACAACACCGTGCTGCCGGATGACAAGCTGGTGCAGCCGCGCTTCGGCTTCAACTACACCTTCGACAGCGATCGTCCGACCCAGCTGCGCGGCGGCGTGGGCCTGTTCGGCGGTGCGGCCCCCAACGTCTGGCTGGCTGGCGCCTACCAGAACACCGGCCTGAACTACACCGAGTACACGGTCAACAGTCCGTCGGCCAACTTCTTCACCCCGAACGTCGATCCGCCGTTCATCCCGGCCTCCGGTGCGGGTGCCCGCCAGAACGTGGACATCGCCGAGCCGGGCCTGAAGCTGCCGTCGGTCTGGAAGAGCAACCTGGCCTTCGATCACGAGCTGCCGTGGTACGGCATCGTGGCTTCGGCGGAGTTCCTGTACACCAAGGTCAACGACGGCATCTACTTCGAGCGTCTGGACCTGTACAACGCCGCCGGTGCGGGCGCGACGCGCGTTGGCCAGGATGGGCGTGATCTGTTCTGGAACGCTGCGGGCTACCTGCCGGCCACTCCGGCCAACCGTTATTCGGTCCAGCAGGGCCAGAACACGGCACTTGGCCAGGTTGGCGGCAAGGCCAACCGTCCCACCGACATGGGCGATGTGATGCTCATGCGCAATACCGACAAGGGTGACGGCCGCCAGTTCACCGTGGGCCTGAACAAGCCGCTGATGGAAAACTGGGGCTGGTCGCTGGCCTACACCTATACCGAGGCAAGCGAAGTCAGCCCGCTGACCAGCTCGCAGAACACCTCGAACTGGGGCAGCACCCTGATCGGCAACGCCAACGAGAACGTGGCCTACAACTCGCGCTATGCGATCAAGGACCGCGTGACCGCTTCCATCAACTGGAAGAAGGCGTTCTTCGGTGACTACAACACCAGCGTGGGCCTGTTCTACGAAGGTCGTTCGGGTCGTCCGTTCAGCTACATCTACTACAACGATCTGAACGGCGACGCCGCGTCGACCTCGGGTGCAGGCTACTTCAACGACCTGTTCTACGTACCGAACGGCCCGGGCGATGTGAAGTGGACCGGCGGTGCGGCCATGGAGCAGGCCTTCTTCGATTGGCTGGCCAAGAACCCGCAGCTGTCGCGTTACCAGGGCCAGATCGCCCCGGCCAACGAGTTCCGCACCGGCTTCATCAACACCTTCGATATGCGCATCTCGCAGGAGTTCCCGGGCTTCATGAAGGAGCACAAGGGTGAGCTGGCGCTGGACATCATGAATGTCGGCAACCTGCTCAACAAGAAGTGGGGCCGCATCAACGATTACGGCTTCAATTCGACCGCCCGCGTGGCCAGCTATGCAGGTATCGATCCGGCCACCGGCAAGTACATCTACAACTTCACCTCGGCCGATGCTCCGCAGATCCAGGAAAACAACAACGACAAGGGCAACACCGGCGTGTCTCGCTGGTCGATGCAGCTGACGCTGAAGTACAAGTTCTGATTTCCCAGGAACGTGTAGTCTGACCTGAAGACGGCTGGGGCAACCCGGCCGTCTTTTTTCGTTCACACCGCGTGGCTTGTCGCGGCCCCCGGACAGGCGTAGCATCGCTGCGCACACGGCACCACGCCGTGGCCGCGACCTTCAGGGCCGCCGGCGATACCTATCCAACGGTCGGGTTTCCCGGCCGTTTTGCTTTTTAAGGGGGCGGCAGTACAGTCGAAAACCTTGAAGGAAGCGAAACGTTGGACATGATCACGACGATTGAAAAGCCGGCACGCCTGTTGCCGGTACAGGACGCGCGGATCTACCCGCGCGGTGGGCTGGATGTGCTCTCGCGTGCCGAAGTGGCGCGCCTGCGCGATGCCTCCGGTGGCGGCATGCATGAGCTGCTGCGCCGCTGCGCGCTGGCCGTGCTGACCAGCGGCAGCGCCTCCGACGATCCGCGCGCGGCACGCGATCTGTACCCGGATTTCGACATCCAGGTGGCGCAGCAGGACCGTGGTGTGCGCATCGACCTGGCCAATGCGCCGGCGATGGCGTTCGTCGACGGGGAGATCATCCGCGGCGTGGCCGAACTGCTGTTCGCCGTGGTGCGTGACCTGGCCTACATGGCGATCGAGATGGGCCCGGCCTACGCGGCCGAACTGGAATCCTCCGAAGGCATCACCAACGCGGTGTTCGGGCTGCTGCGCAACGCGCACATCCTCAATCCCGGCGAGCCGAACCTGGTGGTGTGCTGGGGAGGTCACTCGATCGGCCGTGACGAGTATCTGTACACCAAGCAGGTCGGGTACGAGCTGGGCCTGCGTGGCCTGGACATCTGCACCGGCTGCGGCCCGGGCGCCATGAAGGGGCCGATGAAGGGGGCCACCATCGCCCACGCCAAGCAGCGCCGCACCGCCACGCGGTATATCGGCCTGACCGAGCCGGGCATCATCGCCGCCGAGTCGCCGAACCCGATCGTCAACCACCTGGTGATCACTCCGGACATCGAGAAGCGGCTGGAAGCCTTCGTACGCATCGGCCACGGCATCATCGTGTTCGCCGGCGGCGTAGGCACGGCCGAGGAGATCCTGTACCTGCTCGGCATCCTGCTGCGCGAAGAGAACAAGGACCTGCCGTTCCCGCTGATCCTGACCGGCCCGACCGTGGCGGCACCGTATTTCGAGCAGATCGACCGCTTCATCCGGCTGACCCTGGGCGAGGCGGCGGCCGAGCGCTACGAGATCATCATCGGCGACCCGGCCGCCGTGGCGCGGCGCATGACCGCCGGCATCAGGCAGGTCCGCGAGCACCGGCTGGCGCAGAAGGATTCGTTCTTCTTCAACTGGTCGCTGCACATCCCGTGGGAGTACCAGCAGCCGTTCGTGCCCACCCACGAGGCGATGGCCGCGCTGGACCTGCACCACGGCCGCGCGCCGCATGCGCTGGCCGCCGACCTGCGCCGGGCCTTCTCAGGCATCGTGGCCGGCAACGTGAAGGAAGACGGCATGCGCCGCATCGAGGCGTTCGGTCCGTTCCAGATCCATGGCGATCCGGACATGATGCAGGCCCTGGACGCCCTGCTGCGCGCCTTCGTGGAGCAGCGCCGGATGAAGATCTCCGGCGAGTACCAGCCCTGCTACGAAGTGCTGGCGTAACGCGGCATCCGTGCAGGGTCGGGGCAGGACGGGCCCGTCGGGGAGGCGTGGCGTCGGGCTTTTGACGCCCGTCGTCCCGGATCGACCGTTCGTCCTGCGGCCCCTTGCCGCCAGCGCGCCGCTGGGCCATCGTGCGGCCATCAACGCTGGGGAGCGTTCCATGTCTTTGCGTCGGCCCGCTGGCTTCACGCTCGTCGAACTGATGGTCACCGTCGCGGTGGTCGCGATCCTGGCGGCCATCGCGTTTCCGAGTTTCCAGACCACGCTGCGCAGCAACCGGGTGGCTACGGCGAACAACGAGATCCTCGGCCTGGTCAACCTGGCACGCAGCGAGGCCATCCGCAGCGGTCGCGGCGGTGGCGTGTGCGGGAGTACGAACGGCGGCGCCTGCGATGGCGCCTGGGGGCAGGGGCTGCTCGCCTTCACCGACCCGGAGGGGGAGGGCACGCTGGGGGATGCAGGAACCGCGCTGCGCTTCATGGCCGTCAATCCCGACACGCAGATCACGGGTCCGGACGAGGAGATCGCCTTTGATGGGCGTGGCCGACGCCGGGCCAGCGCCGACCAGGTCATTTCGCTGCGTCCCCGCACCTGCACGGAAAACATGGCCCAGCAGCGCGAGCTGGTCATCAATGCCTCCGGGCAGCTGCGCAGCAGCAAGGCAGAGTGTTCATGAAACCCTTCCATTCCCCGCGCCGGCAGACGGGCTTCAGCCTGCTCGAAGTCCTGATCACCGTGCTCGTGCTCGGGTTCGGCCTGCTCGGCTTTGCGCTGCTTCAGACCATGAACGTGCGTTTCGTGCAGAGCTCGAACTACCGCACCCAGGCGACCAACCTCGCCTACGATCTGATCGAGCAGATGCGTGCGAACCGGATCCAGGTCGACTGGTACGAAGCGGCCAGTTTCGAACCGGGCACCCTGGACACCGAGACGGTCTGCGTGCCTCCCACAGGGGAGGTGGGAGTCCAGGACAACATCACCCAGTGGCAGTGCCAGGTGATCAAGGCCCTGGGAAGCGACGCCGGGGCTACCGTGTCGGTAGACGGGGGCGTGGTGGATGTCGCCGTCACCTGGGGTGACCAGCGATGGGATCCGGCCGACCCTGACAAGGCCACCACCTTCTCACTGGCGACCGAGCTATGAAGCGCTTTCCCGCATCCTCCCGCTCGGTCACCGGCCTGTCGCTGGTGGAGCTGATGGTCGCCATGGTGATCGGTCTGATCATCATGTTTGCCGTCGTACAGGTCTTCATGGCCTCGCAGGCCGCCTCGCGCCTGTCCGAGGGCGCGGCCCGGGTGCAGGAAAATGCACGCTTCGCTCTCGATTTCATCGAACGCGACGTGCGCATGGCTGGTCACATGGGGTGCGTCAACGACCAGGCGCACGTGGTCAAGAACATGGGGGATCCGGTGAATCACCTGGTTGCGGCGCGGGGCGGCGGATCGCCGCTGGATTTTGGCGTCTCGATCCAGGGCTATGAAGCGCCGGGCACTGCGCCGGACGACACGCTGACGATCGGGCAGAACTGGGAGGCGCCGGCGGATCTTCCGACAGGCGTCGCGGGGCTGGCACCGGCCCCTGCCGGTGGCAGCGATATCCTGGTCCTCCGTTTCCTCGGCGCCGAGGGCGCGCCTGTCAATGGCATCAGCCTTTCCGACGGGACATCCACCGTCGAGGGCGAAGCCGCGCGGATGGCGCGGCTGACCAACAACGGCGTCGCTGCGCCGAGCTTGTTCGGCATCGCCGACTGTGGTCATGCGGATATCTTCGAGGGCGTGCTGGCCAACGGCCGCGTCACCGCCGCCGGCGTGGACCTCACGCGCTACACGGCTCAGCCGATTGGCCAGACCATGCTCTACCGCGCCGAATCGCTGGTGTACTACGTGGCCGTGAGCTCTGAGACGGGACAGCGTGGGCTGCGCCGCGCACGTGCCGATGCCACCGGCACATACACGTCCAATGAAGAGGTCGTGGAGGGGGTGGAAAGCCTGCAGCTGATGTACGGGCTCGATGCCACCCCGGGCATCAGCATGGACACGCCGCCGGTGGGACACGTGACCCGCCTGGCCATCGCCAGCGACGTCAGCACCGGGACCGACGCCGACGCGGCAAACCAGTGGCTGCGTGTGGGGCTGGTCAAGGCCGGCCTGCTGATGGCCAGTCCGCAACCGTCTTCCTCAGTGGTGCCGGAGATCGCTCCGGCCGCCCTGGGCGTGCAGTTTGAACCTGGCGCCAGCAATGATCGTCGGTTCCGCAGCACCTACGAAGTCTCCATCGCCCTGCGCAACAGGCTGTTCGGGAACTGACATGAAACCGACTCCGAGACCCCTGCGAACCGGCATCCCCCGCGCCCAGCGCGGTGCGGTGCTGTACGTCGCGCTGATCATGCTGATCCTCCTGGCCCTGCTCGGCATTGCCGGCATGCAGGTCGCCGGCATGCAGGAGCGTATGGCCTCGAACTACCGCGCCGCGAACCGCGCGTTCCAGAACAGCGAGGGCGTTGTGCGCAGCGCCGAACGCGCCGTGGAATCGATCGCCAACCGCACCGAGGTCTCCGCTGACGCACTGGTGGCGGCCGACGACATCAAACGGACCTGCGATGACGGCTACGATCCGATGATCTGGGCCTCGGAGCGGGCTGACGATGCCGATTCGAGCGTCAACGTGCGCCAGATCGACAGCTGCATTGTCGGGGAGGCGGCTCTGGACATGGGCGCACCCTTGGATGAAGCGACACCCATCTACCAGATCACAGGCTTCGCCACCGATGACAGCGGTGCGCCGACGTCCGCCGTGGTGATCGATACCGTGTTCAAACTTTGAGGACGCCGGCGATGGCTTCGCGTAGAAATCGGTGGTTTACCGCAGCGGCCGTGGGCACCCTGGTGGCAGGTGGCTGGCTGGCTTACAGCCTGATGGCAAAGCAGGGGCAGGGGACGTTGGCGCAGCAGCCGCTGAACATCCAGTCGCCGACAGCGCCGGCATTCCTCATGGCGCTGGATGACTCCGGCTCCATGCTCTGGGAAGTGCTGAACAACACCCGCGACGGCGTCTACCGGTGGGTGGATGCCGGCAGCACCACCCGCTCCACTGGTTTCTACAACACCACCACGCGAAACCCCTGGCCATTCGGCGAGGGGACCGGGCTCAACTACTATTATCTGACGCCGCCCTATGGCCGCAGCGGTGATGCCGCGATGCCGCCCTTCGACGCCTATGGCTTCGCCAGAGCGGCGGAAATCAATTCGGCCTATTTCGATCCGCGCGACACCTATCCGACCTGGAAAAACGGACGCAGCGATCCTGCGTTGCGGGATTACAAGACCATCAATCCGGAGTCCGCACCCGTGGATCCGAGGCCGAACGGTAGTCCGGGCCTGAAGACCAATACAATCAACCTGACCAAGGATTTTGCCCAGACCGGCGCCAACTGGCGTTTCACCTTCCGCCGAGGCATGTTCATTCCTGGCGGTACGTTGATCGAAGCGGATCGATGCGGCCTGAGCAACAGCGACACCTCCGGCAATGCGCCTGACGGTTTCTGGCGGGTGAAGGCGAGCGGATTCACGATCGACAATGCCAACAATGGCTGCCAGGCCGCCGTCGGCTTCTACCCTGCGACTTTCTTCACGACCGAGCGCCTGCCGGCCGATTATGGCTACAGTGCGACACCGTTGGCCGTCACCAATCCGACGCATGGGCGCCCGGGCACGCTGTACAAGTACGAGATTCGCTCGGCCAACTTCTCCAGCACGGCGAAGTACAACGCCGCCATGCAGAATTTCGCGAACTGGTTCAGTTTCTATCGCACCCGGCGCGAGGCACTGATCGGTGCGGCGAGCAATGCGCTACAGGAAACCACCAACCTGCGCGTGGGCTGGTTCCGCATCAACAGCCGCACCAATGCGGTGATGTACAGCATGGACGACGAAACGCAGAAGCGGGCGTTGCTTTACGACATCCAGCGCTACATGGCCGCCAGCGGCAGTACGCCCAACCGTTCGGCTGCGGTGCACCTGGGCAACCAGTTCAAGCGGGTGCGCAGCAGTTCCGACAACAATCCGCCGGTACTGCTGTCGTGCCAGAAGAACGCCGGCATGCTGTTCACCGATGGCTACATCAATGAGACCGACAACAAGCAGCGCATGGTGCTGGGCGTAGCCCCGTTCTACGATGGTTCGCTCGTCCCGAGCATCGAGACCAATTCCGTGCCGGTGCCGTCCGAATGCAGCAGCGCCAGCCCGGATCCGGCACTGGACTGCAAGAAACACCTGCACATGAACTTCTACGGTGTGACGCTGGGAACCAAGGGCGCACAGTTCGGTGTGACCTACCAGCCCACCGCGAGCAAGCCCTGGATCCTCAACCCCGATCCTTACGCCACCGTACCCCGGTTCGACACCGCCACGCAGGATCTGGTGCCGGCTGCGGTGGACGAAATGTGGCAGGCAACGCTCTATACCCGTGGCGAGATGGTCAATGCCACCAATGCCACGGACATCACCGCGGCGATGCGTCGCATCATCAGCAATGTTTCCCGAGGCGCAACGCCGTCCGGCACGCGCTCGCTGACCGGCGCCCGCATTGGTGACGGTTCTTTGTCCGTGGAGCCGTTCTACGAAGCGACCAACAATGGTACCGACTGGTACGGCCGCCTGAGCGCCTACACCCTGGGGGTCGATCCGGATTCACGTGGCGTGGTGTCCACGCTTGCCTGGGAGGCCTCCAGCAAGTTCCCTTCAGCGGCCACGCGCAACGTCTGGTTCTGGCGCAACGGTGCGGCGCTGCGGTTCAATGCCACCAACGTGTCGCTGGCCAACCTCTGCAGCAAACCCGCCGGCCTCTATGCGGGGCAGCTGCGCTGCAACAATGCCGATCTGACCGCGCTGGCCGGGACCAACACCGCAGCGGTGTCCTACCTGCTGGGCAACACGGCGGGTGAGGTGCGCAACAACGGTCGCTTGAGGGACCGTACAACCGTGCTCGGTGACATCATCAACTCCACGCCCGTGCTCAGCGCCCCTACCGATGACCACGGTTACCGCGCCCTGCCAGGCGTGCTTGGCAGCCGCTACGCAACCTATCTGGCGACCAAGCGCGCAGACCGCCGCTACATGGTCTACGCGGCGGCCAACGACGGCATGCTGCACGCCTTCGACGGTGGCCGCGGTGCCGAAGGGAGCATGGACGCCGATGGCGGCAAGGAGCTGTTCGGGTACATTCCCTCCACGTCGATCGGCCATATGGGCAACCTGCTGGTGCCCTACGATTCACGCAAAGAGAATGACCAGAGTTTCGAGCACCGGTATTTCGTGGATGGCCCGATCGTCGTGGGCGACACCTACGATGGAACGGCGTGGACCACTTCGCTGGTGGGTACCGCCGGCGCTGGCGGACGCAGCGTTTTCGCACTCGATGTGAGCAATCCCGCAGCATTCGATCAGTCGCGCCTGCTGTGGGAAATCAACGATTTCGATGCCCAGCTCAGTGAAGCGGTGCGGCGCAACATCGGCCATGTGCTCGGCAAGCCGGTCATCGTGCCGACCAAGAACAACGATGGAAGCGTCAGCTTCAAGGCGATCTTCGGAAACGGCTACGAGAGCGCGAGCGGAAGGGCGGTGCTGTTCATCGTGGACATGGTGGCCGGACGGACGCCGACAATTTCGATGCAGGTGGCCGAAGAAACGGGCGACGGCCTGCCGGCCGGTCGCAATGGCCTTGGCAACGTCGTCGTGGTGGACCGCTGGACCGGCTCGACACAGGAAACGCGTGGCCGCGATGGATTCGCCGATACTGTCTACGCCGCCGATCAGAGGGGGGCAGTCTGGAAGTTCGATCTGCGCGGGACCAGCGCACCGTCCCGGCCGCTGTTCACAACCCAGGTACATCGCGACAGCGACACGCTGAATTACCGGCAGCCCATCATGGGCGGGCTGACGGCGACCACGGGTGCATCGGGTGGGGTACTGCTGCTGTTCGGTACCGGAAGCTTCGCGTATACCGAAGATGGTCGGGATACCAGTGTCCAGTCTCTCTACGGCGTCAATGACATCGAGCTGGGCGAGCCCACCACGACGCTGACGGCGGCGAACCTGCGGTCCATTGCCGTGACGGAGATTGATGGCGTACGCACACTGACCATGGACACGCCGCCGGACAACAGTCGGGGCTGGACCGTAGCGCTTCCGGCAGGTGAACGGATGGTGGGCACGCCGGCCGTGACCGCAGGGGTGGTGTTCATGCCGACCTATGTGCCCAACCAGGCAGTCGGCTGTTCCGTGGACGGTTCCAATTACCTCTTCGGGCTGCAGGCGAGCACCGGCGCCGCTGCCCTGGGACGGGTCCGCTTCAATACCCCTGACGGACAGACAGCCGGTGCCGGGGCGGCAGCGGTGCCGCTCAGCACGGGCGGCAATGCGCCGGTGCGCGATGTGACCACCGCCGTGGTACCCCGGCTGGGTCTCCCGGTGAAACAGGAAGACGACGAGCTGCCGCCTGATCCGCCGGACGAGGTCTGCAGGATGCAGATCAGCGTGGCCGGTGCGCCGCCAATGTATCTCCCGTACCCCTGCGGCCGACAATCCTGGAGACAGATCCAATGAGCCTTCACTGCTTCCGCTTGTCAGGCGCCTTCCGCAGACGCCCGTTCGTGTCCAGAAGGGCCCTCGGCTTCACGCTGATTGAACTGATGATCGTTGTGGCTGTCATCGCGGTCCTCGCCGCGATTGCGATTCCCAGCTACGCGGAACATGTGCGGACCTCGCGACGCGCGCAGGCCAAGGCAGACCTCGTGGAGTATGCGGCCTTGGCCGAACGGTTCCACACGGTCAACAACACGTACGAGGGGTTCGTGTTCCCGAACGGCGCGCAATCGATCGACTCGCCCCGCGAAGGGGGTACGGCCGCCTACACCATCACTCCGGAGCTCGGCCAGTCTACCTTCGTGTTGACCGCACGCGCGGGTACCGCGCAGTCCAAGGACAAGTGCGGCGATCTCTCTGTCAATCAGGCCAATGTCAAGACGGCCGGAATCACACTGTCCGAGTGCTGGTAGTGCGATAACCGGATGCTGTTGCAAGGGGGGGGGCGGGGTGAGTAGAATACGCCTCCCCGCCCGAATAGCTCAGCCGGTTAGAGCACTTGACTGTTAATCAGGGGGTCGTTGGTTCGAGTCCAACTTCGGGCGCCAGATCAAGCAGAAGCCACGAGAAATCGTGGCTTTTTTGTTGCGGCAAGGCAGGCGGGAGCAGGTGCCACCGTCGTGACGGCGTTCAGCACGGTTTGGGTTTCCGGATGGACTTGGCGCGGGCCCGGCCTCCCCGGTTGATGATGATCTGCCCTTCCTGTGTGCCGTCCAGGCAGAAGGTGATGGTCATGAGGGCGCCTTCGCTGAAGCCGGACGGATGGAAGAACAGCTGCTTTCGTCCCCGTGCGATGCGGGCATGCAGTCCCGCCGCTGGTGCGTACAGGTCGCTGCGCAGGATGCTGGCGGTGGTTGCCGGCGGACCGCCTGCGCGGTGAGCGGTGTAGATGAGCCATCCTCGGCTCCAGTCCTGTGAGCACGTCCGGCCGTCTTCACTGGGGCACACGCCGATCAGCTGCCTTCGTGAGACGGCGGTGAGCCGCGCCATCGACAGGGCCGCATGCAGCTGCTGCCGTACCAGTCGGGCACGCTGTCGACGCACCGCCTCGCCCAGAGCGGGCAGGGTGACGCCGGCCAGCACGATGATGAGGGCGAGCACGGCGCTCAGCTCGAGCAGCGTATAGCCATAGAGTCGAAAACGGCAGGAGGACATGGCGGAACCCTGGAGAGATCGGTCCCACTGTCTCCCGGAGCCCGGCGGCAGACCGTCCGGCGGGCTGGAACGGATTGGTCAGGAATGCCCTCAGCCGATCGTCACCGCCCCCCCCGGTATACTGGCGCGCCCGGGCCCTGGCAGCACCATGAGCGACCGTTTTGAACTCGTTTCGCCCTATTCACCGGCCGGTGACCAGCCGCTGGCGATCGAGAAACTGACCAGCAACTTCGAGGCCGGCATTGCCAAGCAGACCCTGCTCGGCGTGACGGGTTCGGGCAAGACCTACACCATTGCCAATGTGATCGAGCGCGTGCAGAAACCGACGCTGATCATGGCGCCGAACAAGACGCTGGCTGCACAGCTGTACGGCGAGTTCAAGGCGTTCTTCCCCAACAACGCCGTCGAGTATTTCGTCAGTTACTACGATTACTACCAGCCTGAGGCCTATGTGCCGTCGTCGGACACCTTCATCGAGAAGGACAGTTCCATCAACGAGCACATCGAGCAGATGCGCCTGGCGGCCACCAAGACCCTGCTTTCGCGCCCGGACGCACTGGTGGTGGCGACCGTGTCGGCAATCTACGGCCTGGGCGCGCCGGAAGATTACCTGTCGCTGCGCCTGATCCTGTCCAAGGGCGAACGCATCGACCAGCGCGACCTGATCAATCACCTGACCCAGCTGCAGTACACGCGCAACGAGTACGAGCTCGCGCGCGGCACGTTCCGCGTGCGCGGCGAGGTGATCGATGTGTTTCCGGCCGAGTCGGACAGTGAAGCGCTGCGCATCGAGCTGTTCGATGGCGAGGTCGAGAAGATCACGCTGTTCGATCCGCTGACCGGCGAAACCATCCGCAACATGCAGCGCTTCACCGTCTACCCGAAGACCCACTACGCCACCACCCGCGAGCGCGTGTTGGCGGCTGTGGAAACGATCAAAGTGGAACTGAAGGAGCGCCTGGAACAGCTGTATGCGGAGAACAAGCTGGTGGAAGCGCAGCGGTTGGCGCAGCGTACCCAGTTCGATATCGAGATGATGGCCGAGGTGGGGTTCTGCAACGGCATCGAAAACTATTCCCGGCACCTGACCGGCAAGCCGGCCGGTTCGCCTCCCCCGACGCTGTTTGATTATCTGCCGGCCGATGCGCTGCTGGTGATCGACGAGTCACACGTGACCATTCCGCAGATCGGCGCGATGTACAAGGGCGACCGTTCGCGCAAGGAAACGCTGGTCGAGTTCGGGTTCCGCCTGCCATCGGCGCTGGATAACCGGCCGCTGCGTTTCGAGGAGTGGGAGCAGCGCTGCCCGCGCGCGATCTATGTGTCGGCGACCCCGGGACCGTACGAGTACCGTGAGGCCGGTGATGACATGGCCGAGCTGGTGGTGCGTCCCACCGGCCTGATCGATCCGGTGGTGGAGATCCGTCCGGTCGGCACGCAGGTCGATGACCTGATGAGCGAGGCCAACGAACGCATCAAGATGGGTGACCGCGTGCTGGTGACCACGTTGACCAAGCGCATGGCCGAAAACCTCACCGAGTACCTGGGCGAGCACGGCATCCGTGTGCGCTACCTGCACTCGGATATCGACACGGTCGAGCGCGTGGAGATTATCCGCGATCTGCGCCTGGGCAAGTTCGACGTGCTGGTAGGCATCAACCTGCTGCGCGAAGGCCTGGACATGCCCGAGGTTTCGCTGGTGGCCATCCTGGACGCCGACAAGGAAGGGTTCCTGCGTTCCACCGGCTCGCTGATCCAGACCATCGGCCGTGCGGCCCGAAACGTGCGCGGCAAGGCGATCCTCTACGCCGACAAGGTGACGCGCTCGATGCAGGCGGCGATCGACGAAACCGACCGCCGCCGCGAGAAGCAGGTCGAGTTCAATACCGAGCACGGCATCGAGCCGAAGTCCGTGGCCCGGCCGATCGTGGACGTGCTGGAAGGCGCGCGGTCGGATGCCGCCGAGAAGGAGTCGCGCAAGGGACGTGGCAAGGGCAAGGCGGGGCAGGGCGGTGCGGGGGTGGCGGAGGACCCGGCCAGCTACCGTTCGATGACTCCGGCCCAGCTGGCCAGCCGCTTGAAGGCGCTGGAACAGCAGATGTACCAGCACGCCAAGGACCTGGAGTTCGAGGAGGCAGGGCGGATCCGCGACCAGATCCGCGTGCTGAAGGAGGCCAGCCTGGGCTGAGCCGGCGGCCGTGCGGCACGTTGCGAAGTTTCTTCACAAAAGTGTTGCACAAGCGGCGCCTCGTCCGTAATATACGCGGCCTGCCCCGACGCAATCGCAACGCGGCAGGACGCGTGAAACGGGCGGTTAGCTCAGCGGTAGAGCACTACCTTGACATGGTAGGGGTCACAGGTTCGAACCCTGTACCGCCCACCACTTCGAACGAAGTGGAAAGACGAAAAAAGCCAGCCATGCGCTGGCTTTTTTGTTGCCCGGAATCCGGGGTTTGCGTTGCGCGGCGACGTCCTGATCCGCATCGGTGAGGGCGAGCCCGGCGCTGTGCCGACGTCCATTGCTGGCGTCGCGGACAGGTTTACCGCGGTTCCGTTGCAGGGCCACGTCCGCTGCGCTGGGATGAGGTGGCCGGGATTGCCGGCGATGGAGCTATGCGATGCTTTATTTCAACAAGGCCGTCGTGCCGATGCTGTTGGCCGCTGCGCTGCTGGCGGTGACCCAGAGCGCCAGAGCAGGCGAGGATCTGACCACCCGCACGAGAACGATCGTGGTCGATCCCCGATCCGTGGACGGCGCCGCCGTGCGGGCCTGGATTGAACAGAATTCGCCCCATTTTCCGCCACGCCTGCAGGCCGAGCGGCTGGAAGTAAGCAGGACCATGGTTTTCGGGCCGGGTGAGACCCACCGTTCGCCAGGGGACAGCCCGCCCGTTCCCCTTCCCGCAAGCGGTAAGCCAGGCGAGGTGATCAGCTTCAGCAGCGAGCGTTCTGGGGGGATGGAATCCTGGACCTACCGATGGCGGGCGGGTGCGAACGGCGGCGGCAGCTGGACCCTGATCGGCTATACCTTCAAATACTTCGACGAGCAGGCGCGCTGATCGCAGCGCGTCATCTGCTGCGCCTGCCTCAGCCTGCGGCGAACGCCTGCCGCAGGCTGTCGAGCGAATCGCGCCGACACGTCCTTGCGCAGTCCTCGCCCATCTTCAGCTCCTGCAGGCGCAGGCCGACCAGGGTCAACGACAGCGCGTAGCGGGTGTCCGTCTGCTGCCGCGCATCAATGAGCGTACGGCGCGCAAACGCATCCACATGGGCATGGTCCGGCAGCAGGCCGAGGTAAGCCTGCTCGGCGCTGGCCAGATCGGGTGCATCCAGTACGGACAAGGGCGAGTACATCGGGGCGAGCGGGGCGGGCGCTGGGCTGGCCGGGGCGGGGGTGCGGTCCATGGCGTCTTTCGGCTCGGTACAGAAGCAGTGTGGCTAGGGTGACGGCGCAACATTGTCGGAACATTGCCTGCGCGACGCTCGGCTTATCATCGTGGGCCCCGCCGATGGCCCCCGTGTCCCCATGCGCATTCTCCTTGTCGAAGACGATCCCGATCTGTCACGCGCCCTGCAGTCCGGGCTGGAGCGGCAAGGCGTGGTGGCCGATGTGGTCGGCACGCTGGCCGATGCGGCCGCCGCGCTGCGCGAACCGGTCCACCAGCTGCTGCTGCTTGACCGTCAGTTGCCCGATGGCGATGGCGTGCGGTTCGTGGCGGTGGCCCGTGCGCTGCGTCCGAACCTGCCGGTGATCATGCTCACTGCCAAGGGCAGCCTCAGTGACAAAGTGGAGGGGCTGGATGTGGGCGCGGACGATTATCTGGTCAAGCCGGTGGCGATCGAAGAACTGATGGCGCGCATCCGCGCGGTGTCGCGCCGGCCGAGCGAAATCAGCACGCCGATGCTGCAACTGGGCCGGCTGCAGTTCGATTTCCAGGCGCTGCAGGCAGCGGTGGCTGGCCAGCCGTTGGCGTTGCCGCGCCGGCAGCTGCTGGTGCTGCAGGCGCTCGCGGTGCGCCAGGGCCGCACGGTCACCCGCAGCGCACTGGAGGAAGCGGTGTACGGCTTCGACGACGAGATCCAGTCCAACGCCCTGGACGCCCATATTTCAAAGCTGCGCAAAGCGTTGCAACTGGCCGAGGCGGGGGTGGAGATCCACGTCATCCGTGGCGTTGGCTATCTGTTGAGCGAGGCGTGAGCATGCGCACCGAAACCCGCTCGCTGTCGCTGGGCCTGGCATGGCGGGTGTGCCTGGCCCAGGTGTTCACCGTGTTGATCGCAGTGACCGCGCTGATCCTGACCTGGGGTGACCAGGAGTCGGTGAACATGGACATGTTCGTGGCCGAGGACGTGGCGGCCGCGCTGCACCGCGCCGATGGGCGCTTGCAGCTGGATGCCGCGCGCTGGCATGCGCTCGACACCAAGGCCGGCGGCACGCTGTGGTTCGTGGCCGTGGACGAACGCGGCGACCGGCTCAGCGAAGGCCGCGTGCCCGCCGTGCACCGCGAGCTGCTCTCGCGGTTGGCGACGGTGGGTTACAGCGAGCTCGGTTCGCTCACTCCGCCGTATCTCGACGCGGCGCGCGTGGTGGTCAGCAAGAAGGGCGGACAGCGCATCACCGTCATGGTCGGCGGCCTGCCCAGGGCGGGGATGTGGGAGAGCATGCTGGCCGTGCTGCGGCTGATCGGTCCGTGGTTCTTCCTGCCGCTGATCGTGGTGACGCTGCTGGTGATGCCGCTGGTGATCCACCGTGCCATGCGCGGTGTGCGGCGCCTGGCGCAGGAGGCCCGCGGCATGGACATCGCCCGGCCCGGTGCGCGGCTGGACACGCAGCTGGTCAGCAGCGAGGTCGCGCCGCTGGTCGGCGCCTTCAACGACGCCATCGTCAAGGTGCAGGAGGGGTATGCCGCCCGTGACAAATTCCTGGCCGACGCCGCGCACGAGCTGCGCGTGCCGATCGCCGTGGTGCAGGCCCGGCTCTCACAGCTTCCACAGGGCGCACTGAAATCGCAGCTGCTCACCGACGTGGCGCGCCTGGGCAACGTGGCCGAGCACCTGCTCGACCTGCAGCGGCTGGACCGCAGTGTCGACAACCGCACGCCGCTTGACCTGGCCGAACTGGCGCGCAGCGCGGCCGCGGAGCTGGCGCCGCTGGTGATCGGTGCGGGCTACGGCTTTGAAGTGGATGCACCGGAGCAGCCGGTCTGGATCGTCGGTGACGGCATCGCGCTGGGCCGCGTGCTGGCCAACCTGGTGCACAACGCGATTGTGCACGGCGGTGGGCAAGGCACGATCCGTGTCGCACTCGATGCCGATGGGACGCTGGAGGTCAGCGACCAGGGCGATGGCGTACCGGAAAACGACCGCGAGGCGATTTTCGAGCCGTTCCTGCGTCTGCGTGCGGCCGGGTCCGGCAGTGGGCTGGGCCTGCATCTGGTCAAGGAAATCGTGCAGCACCATGGCGGCACGGTGAGTGTGGATGAAGCGCGCGGCGGCGGCGCACGGTTCCGGATCCAGTTCCAGCAGCCCCCGACGCGGCGCTGAGGGGGCGCCCGAGCAGACGGCACGGCGTGCCGGCACTGCTCTGAACGCGCACGGGCTGCCACGGTGGGGGCATGCCTACGCCCACCCCGCAGCCGTCGCCCCCGCCCGCCGATCTGCTTGGCCCGCCCTGTGCCGCCGCGCTGGTGCTCGGGGCGACGGCCTGCGTGCAGCTGCCCGCGCTGCCGGTGCAGGCGGTGGCCTGGGTGGGAATGAGTGCAGGGCTCGCAACGTGGCTGATGCGCTGGCGCCACCGCTGGATGGGACTGCTGCTGGTCGGGCTGTGCTGGACGGCGCTGCACGGTCATTGGGCTCTGCAGCAGCAGTTGCCGGCGGGCAGCGCACCGGTGGACGCCATCGTCAGTGGCACGGTGCTCGATCTTCCCGACCATCAGCCGCACGGCAGCCGCTTCCTGTTCCGCATCGATGATGTGCCGGCACTTCCCGAGGCATTGCGTGGCCGCCGCGTGCAGGTGCATTGGAGTGCGCCCTTCGCCGCTCGCGATGGCGGCATCCGTCGAGCGGGCCACCCGGCCATCGGGCCAGCGGGTGCGCGCCGCTACACGGTGGCAGGGGGCGCGCGCTGGCAGCTTCCCCTGCGCCTGAGGCCACCCCGCAGCCGGATCAATCCCGGTGGGTTTGATGCGGAACGCCATGCGCTGCTGCAGGGCGTGGCCGCGACCGCCAGCGTGCGCGAGGGACCGAACGCGCGGGAACTGGTTCCTCCGCGGGGCATGGCGGCGTGGCGCGAGAAAATGGCGGCAAGGATCGAGGCGGGCGTCGACGCGGGTCTGGCGCGCTTCGTCCGCGCGCTGGCCCTCGGCGACACCCGCGCGCTGCGCGATGCCGACTGGGAACAGCTGCGCGCGCTGGGGCTGACCCACCTCATCGCGATTTCAGGATTCCACGTAGGGCTTGCGGCAGGCGCTGTCGCGCTGCTGGCCGGCCTGCTCTGGCGGTGCTGCAGCCTGTTGCCGCTGTGGCTGCCGCGCCCGACGGCGGCGGCGCTCGCGGCCGCACTCGGCGCGTGCGGCTATGCGGTGGTCGCCGGGCTCGCGCTACCCACGGTCCGCACGGCGTTGATGATCGTGGTGGTCGCGCTGGCGCGCAGTTCACGGCGACGCATCGCGTGGGGCCAGTCGCTGGCGCTGGCAGCGGTGGCGATGCTGGCCGTGGCACCGCTGTCGGTGCTTTCGGCCGGGTTTTGGCTCAGCTTCGGCGGCGTGCTGTGGTTGCTGTGGTGCCTGCCCGGCGGCGACAGCGGTGACGGCGGCACAGGCGGCTGGAAGGGGCTGCTCAAACCCTTCCTCGCGGCACAGGGCGTGGCCAGCGTTGCGCTGCTGCCGCTGGGCGTGAGCCTGTTCGGGCAGGCCTCACGCATCGGGCCGCTGGTCAACCTGCCCATCGTGCCGTGGTGGAGCCTGGTGGTGGTGCCGCTGGCTCTGGCCGGTACCGCGCTGGAGGCGCTGCATGCCGGCGCGGGGCGCTGGCTCTGGCAGCTCGCCGGCTGGACATTCGATCTCAGCTGGCGGGTGGTGCAGCCCATGGCCGAATGGAGCGTGGCGGTCTGGTGGCTGCCGCAGGCACCGCGCTGGGCCCTGCCGCTTGCCCTGGCGGGCGTGTTCTGGTGGCTGCTCCCGCGCGGCCGCGGTGGCGCCCTGGCGGCCCCGCTGCTGTGCCTGCCGCTGCTCTGGCCGGACCGTGCAGCGCCGTCCGCGGGCAGCGTCGAACTGGTGGTCATGGACGTGGGGCAGGGCACGGCGGCGCTGGTGCGCACGCGCCACCACGCGCTGCTCTATGACCTGGGCCCGGGCGGTACCGGCAGCGACAGCGGATCGCGGATCGTGGTGCCCACGCTGCGCGCGCTGGGCATTCCCGCCCCGCAGCGGGTGATGCTCAGCCACGGTGACGCCGACCACGCCGGCGGCCTGCCCGGCGTGCGCGCGGCGTGGCCGACGGTGCCGGTGTGGGCCCCGGCCGGCTCGGGCGTGGCCGGGGCGCAGCGCTGCCATCGCGGTCAGCGCTGGGACTGGGACGGGGTGAGTTTCGAAGTGCTGCAGCCGGCGCCGGGGCATTCGCTGCGTGGCAACGAGGGCAGCTGTGTGCTGCGCGTGGCCACCGCCCACGGGGCGCTGCTGCTTGCCGGCGACATCGGTCATGCCACCGAGGCCCGGATGCTGCGCGCCAGCGCGGACAGTGAAGCACTTGGCGCGCTGGCCGTGCTCGTGCCGCATCACGGCAGCGCCGGGTCCTCCAGTGCTGCCTGGGTAGCGGCGGTGTCACCGCAGCTGGCGCTGGTCTCCGCCGGGCACCGCAACCGCTTCCGTCATCCGCGCCCGGAGGTGGTCCGGCGTTGGCAGGCCGCGGGTGCCGAGGTGGTCGGCACGGCCGAGTCCGGTGCGCTGCGGGTGTGGCTCGGCGCTGACGGTCTGCAGCTGCGCGAGGAGCGCATGCACGCGCGCCGTTGGTGGGATGCTGCGGGCCGGGCGCGGGCGGCTGCTATCCTAGTGCCGGACTGACAGTGGGCCGCGAGGCCGGAGGGTTGAAACGTGTGGGAACTGGTCAAGGCCGGTGGCTGGCCGATGGTGCCGCTGCTGCTGTTGGGGGTGCTGGCTTTGGCGATCGTCCTGGAGCGTTTCTGGTCCCTGCGCCGCAATGAGGTGCTGCCGCCCGGGCTCGGGCAGGAAGTGCGCAACTGGGCGGCGCGCGGCAAGCTGGACCCGGCCCACCTGGCCACGCTGCGGGCCAATTCGCCACTGGGCGCGCTGCTGGCCGCGGCACTGGAAGCGCGCAACCGTCCGCGCGACCAGATCCGTGAGCGCATCGAGGACACCGGCCGGCATCTGGTGCACCGCATGGAGCGCTTCCTCAACGCGCTCGGCACCATCGCCTCGGCCGGGCCGCTGCTGGGCCTGCTGGGCACCGTGGTCGGCATGATCCAGATGTTCCTCGGCATCCTCGATCACGGCATCGGCGATGTGAACCAGCTTGCCGGTGGTATCGGCAAGGCGCTGGTGTGCACCGCGGCCGGCATGATCGTGGCGATTCCCGCGCTGATGTTCCACCGCTTCTTCAAGGGCCGCATCAACGGCTACGTCATCGACATGGAGCAGGAGGCCACGGCCCTGCTGGATGCGCTCGACAGCCGTCCCAGCGTGACCACCGGCGCGGGGCGTCCGGCTGCGGCAGCCCCCGCTGCTTCGCCGGCCAGGGGCTGAGCGATGCGCATCCGCAACGACCGTGCCGGCGATGAGCCGCACATCGACCTGGTGCCGCTGATCGACGTCATCCTCGTGCTGATCATCTTCTTCGTGGTCACCACGACCTTCGATGCGCGCTCCACGCTGCAGGTGCAGCTGCCGCAGGCGAGCCAGCAGGCCAACGCCGAGCCGCCGCGCGCGCTGAGCATCCTGGTCAATGCCGACGGACGTTACTTCGTCAACGACCAGCAAGTGCTGCGCACCGATGTCGAGTCGGTCAAGCAGACCATCGCCGCCGTGGCCGGTGCGGACCGTGAGCAGACCGTCCTGCTGCGTGCCGACGCCCGCACGCCGTACCAGGCCGTGGTCACCGCGCAGGATGCGCTGGGCCAGCTGGGCTTCCGCCGTATCGCCATCGCAACCGCTCCCGAGGTGCGTCCATGAAAGCTGCACACGCGCCTACCTGGCCGATCTACAAACGACTGCTCGGCTATACCCGCACGTACTGGGTCTTCCTTGTCGCGGCGATCATCGCGATGGTGGTCGAAGCGCTGGCCGGCTATGCGTTCACCCGCTTGATGGAGCCGCTGGTCAACCGCGGTTTCGTCAACCCGGAACCGCGCATGGCGGTGATCCTGCCGGTCACCATCCTCGGCCTGTTCCTGATGCGCAGCCTGGCCACGCTGGTCAGCGACTACGCCCTCGCGCGCACCGGCCGCAGCGTGGTGCGCGACCTGCGTGAGCAGGTGCTGGAAAAGTACCTGCACCTGCCTTCGGCGCATTTCGATACCGAAGCCACGCCGGTGATGGTCAGCCGCCTCAACTTCGACACCGAGCAGGTCACCCAGGCCAGCGCGGACGCCCTGAAGACGCTCGTCGCCGACACGCTGACCATCATCGCGATGCTGGTGGTGATGCTGCAGATGAGCGTCAAGGTCACCCTGGCGATGCTGGTGGTGGTGCCGCTGATCGGTCTGATCGTGTCCTACGTGGGCAAGCGTTACCGCCGCATCAGCCGCGGCATCCAGGATGGCATGGGCACCATGGCCGCCACGGCCGAGCAATCGCTCGCCGCACAGCAGGAAGTCAAGGTGCACGGCACCCAGCAGCTGGAGATCGAGCGGTATTCGCGGCTCGCCAACCGCATGCTTGGACTGAACATGAAGGTGGAGACCACGCGCGCGTTCGCCTCCAGCACGGTGCAGTTCCTGGCGGCGCTGGCGCTGGCGGTGATCGTGTGGGTGGCCACGCGCGAGGCCCTCGTCGGGCGGCTCAACGCGGGCCAGTTCATGGGCCTGATGACCTCGATGATGGCGATCATCCCCTCGCTGCGCCGGCTGACCAGCGTGCAGACCTCGATCTCGCGCGGCGTGGCCGCAGCCGAGCGCCTGTTCTCCATCCTCGACATGCCGGTGGAACGTGACCAGGGCAAACGCCGGGTCGAGCGCGTGCGCGGGGAGCTGGCCTTCGACCACGTCATGCTGCGGTACCGCGAAGACGCGGGCGTCGCACTGGATGACATCAGTTTCGTCGCCCGGCCCGGCACGGTGACGGCGGTGGTTGGGCGCTCGGGCAGCGGCAAAACCAGCCTGATCCGGCTGGTGCCGCGCTTCTATGAACCCAACGGGGGCCGCATCACCCTTGATGGCGTGGCGCTGGATGACTACCCGCTCGCCGATCTGCGCCGGCAGGTGGCGATGGTCGGGCAGAAAGTGGTGCTGTTCGATGACACCATCGCCGCCAACATCGCCTACGGCATGCAGGCCAGCGATGCGCAGGTGCGCGCCGCCGCCGAAGCCGCCAACGCCTGGGAGTTCATCGAGCGCCTGCCGGACCAGCTGCAGACGCGGGTGGGCGAGAACGGGGCGCTGCTGTCCGGTGGCCAGCGCCAGCGCCTGGCGATCGCCCGCGCGATCCTGCGCGATGCCCCGGTCCTGATCCTGGACGAGGCCACCGCCGCGCTCGACAACGAATCCGAGCGGCTGGTGCAGGACGCCCTGCAGCGCCTGATGCCCGACCGCACGACGCTGGTCATCGCACACCGCCTGTCCACGATCGAACATGCCGACCAGGTGCTGGTGATGGACCAGGGCCGCATCGTCGAGCGCGGCACGCATGCCGAACTGCTGGCGCTGGGGGGGCTCTACGAGCGCCTGTACAACATGCAGTTCCGCGAAAGGCAGGCTTGATGTCCGGCAACGCAAAACAGACACCGGCCTACTGGTACGACGGCTCGGCCATCCCGTTCGGCTTGCGCCTGCTGAGCCCGCTGTATGCCGGCGTGACCGCACTGCGTCGCCGGCTGTACCGGCGTGGCTGGTTCAAGCGCCACAGCCTGTCGGTGCCGGTGATCGTGGTGGGCAACATCACCGCCGGCGGCACCGGCAAGACGCCATTGACGATCGCCCTGGTGGAGAAGCTGCGTGCGGCCGGCTGGAAGCCCGGCGTGGCCAGCCGTGGCTACGGGCGCGCACAGGCCGACACCGCGCGCTGGGTGCAGGCCGATACGCCGCCCGCGCTCGGCGGCGATGAGCCGGTGCTGATCGCCTGGAAGACCGGCGTTCCGGTGCGGGTGGACGCCGACCGCGTTGCGGCGGGCAAGGCCCTGATCGAAGCCGGCTGTGATGTGGTCATCTGCGATGACGGCCTGCAGCATTACCGGCTGGCGCGCGATATCGAGATCGAGGTCGTCGACGCCGCGCGTCGCTACGGCAACGGCCTGCTGCTGCCGGCCGGTCCGTTGCGCGAGCCGGTCGAGCGCGCGCAGGAGTGCGATTTCCGCGTGGTGAACCAGGGCGCGGCAAGCGCCGACGACGTGATGGACTGCGGCTTCGGGCAGTGGGCGATGCGTCTGCGCATCAACACCGCGCAGCCGCTGGCCGGGGGGCGCAGCCGATCGCTGGCGACCTTCGCCGGCCAGCGTGTGCATGCCGTGGCCGGGATCGCGCACCCGCAGCGCTTCTTCGGGATGCTGCGTGCCGCTGGCATCGGCGTCGTTCCGCATGCGTTCGCCGACCACCATGCCTACCAGGCGCAGGACCTGCGCTTTGGCAGCGAACTGCCGGTGCTGATGACCGAAAAGGACGCGGTGAAGTGCCGCGCATTCGTCAACGACTGGCATTTCTCCGTCCCCCTGCAGGCCGATCTGCCTGCCGCCTTCTGGGTCGCGTTGACCGACCGGCTGGCCAAGCTGCGCGGCCGCTGAGCCCGCCGTCCCCCTGCCTCTGGAGTTGTCATGACCGGATTCGTTGTTGCCATTCCGTCCCGCTATGCGGCGTCGCGCCTGCCGGGCAAACCGCTGCGCCTGCTCGGCGGTACGCCGCTGGTGCTACACGTTGCGCAGCGTGCCCTTGAAGCGGGCGCGGAAGAGGTGTGGGTCGCCACCGACGATGAGCGCATCGCCACCGCGCTGGACGGACTGCAGAACGTGAACGTGGCGATGACCGCCAGCGCCCATGCCTCCGGCACTGACCGCCTGGCCGAGTGCGCGCGGATCGCGGGGTGGTCCGATGACACCGTGGTGGTGAACCTGCAGGGCGATGAGCCCTTCGCGCCGGCGGCGGGCATCCGCGCGGTGGCGGCGGCACTGCGCGACGGCCAGGCGCCGATGTCCACGCTGGCCACGCCGGTGGAGGATGCGCACACATTGTTCGACCCCAACGTGGTGAAGCTGGTGCGCAACGTGCGCAACGAGGCGATGTATTTCAGCCGCGCACCGATCGCCTGGCATCGCGATGGGTTCGCCCAAAGCCGCGACACGCTGCCGGCGGGCGCGGGCTGGCTGCGGCATATCGGCATCTATGGCTACCGTGCCGGGTTCCTGCAGCAGTTCGCCGCGATGCCACCGGGCAGGCTGGAGCAGATGGAATCGCTGGAGCAGCTGCGGGTGCTGGAGGCGGGCTATCCGATCAGTGTCGCGCTGTCACCCGAACCGTTCCCGCCCGGTATCGACACCCCCGAAGACCTGGAACGCGCGGCGCAGTGGCTGCAGGCACACGCCCGCCAGTAACCCGGGCAGGGCATGCGGCGCGGCACAACGGTGGCATGACGCCGAGTCCGGCATAATCGGGCCATGAATGCTCAGCCTGTCCAGGATCTGCCGGAGTTCGTCACGTGGCTCAATGCCGCGCCGACCACGCTTGCCGAGCTGCGTGGCCGTCCCGTGGCGCTGCTGTTCGTCAACGCGGCGTCGCAGTGGTGCGCGCAGCGCCTCCAGGAGCTGTCGCAGTGGCAGTCGCGGCGGCCGGGGCGGTTGCAGGTGGTCGTCCTGCAGGTGCCCCGGTTCGATTTCGAACGGGAGCCGGCCGCGGCGCTGAAACTGCTGCGCCGCCAGGGCCTCTCGGCGCCTGCGCTGCTGGACGCGGACTGGGACGGATGGCGCCGATTCGGGGTCTCCACATGGCCCACCGTGGTCCTGCTCGATGCGCACGGCCGTGAAAGCCAGCGACTGGTCGGACTGGGCGCGCCGGGGGAGCTGGAGCGCGCCCTGGAGGCGGCCTGCGAGGGCTCGCAGCCGGGCAGCGTCACCGCGCCCACTGATCGTTCGCCCGAACCGCGTCGCACGCTGTGCTTCCCGACCGGGCTGGCGGTGACGGCCGACCGACTGTATATCGCCGATACCGGCCATCACCGTATCCTCGAGTGCACCCATCACGGCCGCGTCCTGCGGCAGTTCGGGCAGGGCACGCCGGACCTGATGGACGGGGGCATCGCCGAAGCAGCGTTCAACCGGCCGCACGCGCTGGTGGTGGAGCGTGACGGGCTGTACGTGGCCGACACCGGCAACCATGCGCTGCGGCGGATCAACCTGACGACCGGCCAGGTGGACACGCTGTGCGGCAACGGCCGCTGCGGCGAGCCGCAGGAAGGCGAGGTGGCCCAGGCAGGCGCAGTCTCGCTGGACCATCCTACCGGGCTCGCGCTCGGCGACAACCAGCTGCATATCGCCATGGCAGGCGACAACCGCATCTGGAGCTATCACCTCGGCCAGCGCACGCTGCGCTGGCGCGCGGGCAACGGCACGCTGGACGAGCGCGACGGTGGAACGCACGTGGCAGCGTTCGCGCAGCCCACCTCGCTGGCGGCCGTGCAGCAGGTGCTGTACGTGGCCGACGCACTGGGGTCGTCAGTGCGCGCCGTACAGCTGCGCGGCGACCTGGTGCAGACGCTGCTCGGCCATGGCATGTGGCAGTCCGGCGACGAAGATGGACCCCGTGCGCAGGCGCGCCTGCAGTATCCGCAGGCGATCGCACTGAGCCCTGATGCGCCGGTGCTGTGGATTGCCGACGCGGGCAATGGCCGCCTGCGCACCCTGCGCCTGGGCGGTGGCGAGCTGACGACCCAGGCCCTCCCGCGCCGACTGCAGGGGCCTGCCGGCCTGGCCGTGGGCGCCGGCGCGGTCTGGATTGCCGAGACCGACGCACACGCGGTGCTGCGTTTCGACCCCACCAGTGGCGTCCTGAGCGACGTACCGATCACCGAATGAACGACGCAGCTGTTTTTGATGGAAAGGCTTTCGCGGCGCGCCTGAGCACCGCTCCGGGCGTCTACCGCATGTATGCCGGCGATGACACGCTGTTGTATGTCGGCAAGGCGCGTGCACTGCGCAACCGCGTGGGCAGCTACTTCAACGGCAGCCCGAAGAACGCGCGCATCATGTCGATGCTTTCGCAGATCACGCGGATGGATGTCACCGTCACCCGCTCGGAGGCCGAAGCGCTGCTGCTGGAAAACCAGCTGATCAAATCGCTGTCGCCGCGCTACAACGTGTCGTTGCGCGACGACAAGACCTATCCGCACGTGCTGCTGACCCGGGAGCAGTGGCCCCGGATCGCGCTGCACCGCGGTCCGCGCGCGGTGCCGGGACGTTATTTCGGGCCGTATCCGGGCGTTACCGCCGTGCGCGAAACGCTCAACCTCATGCACAAGCTGTTCAAACTGCGCAGCTGCGAGGACAGCGTGTTCCGCAATCGCTCCCGGCCGTGCCTGCAGTACCAGATCGGTCGCTGCAGCGCGCCGTGCGTGGAGCTGGTGGACGCGGCCGATTATGCCGAGTCGGTGCGCCGCGCCTCGCTGTTCCTTGAAGGCAAGAGCGATGAGCTGACTCGGGAACTCGGCGAACAGATGCAGGCCGCCAGCGAGGCGCTGGAGTTCGAACAGGCCGCACGCCTGCGCGATCTGGTCAAATCACTGCGGAGCATGCAGACGCGGCAGTATGTCGATGGTCGTGCGGCGGACCTGGATGTGCTGGCGGTGGCCACGCAGGGCGCCCAGGCCTGTGTGATGCTGCTGGCGTTCCGCGATGGGCGCAACCTGGGTACGCGACCGTTCTTCCCGCGCACCAACGGCGAAGAAAGCCCGGAAGAAGTGCTGGGCGCCTTCGTATCGCAGTATTACGTGGAGTTCGAACCGCCGCGCGAGATCCTGCTGGACCGTGAGATTCCGGACGTCGCCCTGCTGGAGACCGCGTTCTCGGCATCGGCCGAACGCAAGGTGCAGCTGAAATGGAACGTGCGCGGCGAACGTGCCGGTTACCTGGAACTGGCCAGCCGCAATGCGCAGCTGACCCTTGCCAGCGAGCTGAGCAGCCGGGATTCGCAACGTGCCCGCAGCGAAGGCCTGCGCGAGATGCTCGGGCTGGCCGAACCGGTCAAACGCGTGGAGTGTTTTGATATCAGCCACACGATGGGGGAGGCGACGGTGGCCTCGTGCGTGGTGTTCGATGCCGCCGGCCCGGTGCGCGCGCAGTACCGGCGTTTCAACATCAGCGGCATCGAACCCGGCGACGATTACGCCGCCATGCGTCAGGCCATCGAACGGCGCTTCCGCCGCGCCGTGGAAGAGCAGGGCGTACTGCCTGATGTGCTGCTGATCGATGGCGGTGCCGGACAGTTGTCGCAGGCACAGGCGGCCCTGGCCGACCTCGGCGTGGAAGGCGTGCTGCTGGTCGGGGTGGCCAAGGGTGCCGAGCGCCGGGCCGGGCACGAGGCGCTGGTGATGCCCGATGGCCGCGAACTGCGCCCGGGCGCGGCCTCGCCAGCCCTGCAGTTCATCCAGCAGGTGCGCGATGAAGCGCACCGGTTTGCGATCACCGGCCACCGTGGGCGCCGCCAGAAAGCACGCATGACCAGCAAGCTGGAGGATATCGCGGGCATCGGTCCGCGCCGTCGCGCCAGCCTGTTGAAGCATTTCGGCGGTCTGATCGGCCTGAAGGCTGCGGGCGAGGCGGAAATCGCCAAGGTCGAAGGCATCAACGATGCCCTTGCCGCGCGCATCTACGCTAACCTGCACGGACTGCCCGACACCCACGCGAGCGGAGAGCAAGAGAAACGATGAAGTTGACCGTCCCCACCTGGCTGACCCTGCTGCGGATCATGATGATCCCGGTGCTGGTGCTGGTGTTCTATCTGCCCTACACCTGGACCAATTTCGCATCGGCGGCCATCTTCGGTCTGGCGGCGATCACTGACTGGCTCGATGGCTGGATCGCGCGGCGCTACCAGCTGGAATCCGCCTTCGGCGCCTTCCTGGATCCAGTCGCGGACAAGCTGATGGTCGCCGTGGCGCTGTTCCTGATCGTGCAGGGGCATCCCACGCCCTGGATGGCGTTCTGGGCGGCGGTCATCGTCGGGCGCGAGATCGCGGTCTCCGCGCTGCGTGAATGGATGGCCGAGCTGGGCCAGCGCGCCAAGGTGCGCGTGGCGGTGATCGGCAAGGTGAAGACCACCGCGCAGATGGTGGCGTTGCTGTGCCTGCTGTATTCGGTGGCGCCGAACATGCGCGTGGATGAGATCTGGATGGGCCTGGAGGTCTTCCATATCGGCGACTGGACGCTGGCGATCGCCGCGGTGCTGACCTTGTGGTCCGGCCTGCAGTATCTGCACGCAGCATGGCCCAGCCTGCGCGAGGACGAGCGCGCCGCGCGCGCGCGTTCGCAGCTGAAAAAGGGCGGCTGAGGCATTGACTCTGTCATCCGGAGCGGTAGAATGCCGCCTCCCAAGCGGGAATAGCTCAGTTGGTAGAGCGCAACCTTGCCAAGGTTGAGGTCGCGAGTTCGAGTCTCGTTTCCCGCTCCAGCATTTGAAAAAGAGGCCTTCGGGCCTCTTTTTTTTCATGTGCGGCGGGTTGGTGCGCAAGGGGCGGGCTTGACAGCGCCCGCCGAGCGTGTAGAATGCCGCCTCCCAAGCGGGAATAGCTCAGTTGGTAGAGCGCAACCTTGCCAAGGTTGAGGTCGCGAGTTCGAGTCTCGTTTCCCGCTCCAGGTCGAAGAAAAGAGATCCTTGCGGGTCTCTTTTTTTTTGCCCGCCAGGTACCCTGCGCGCTGCGCATAGAGTGTCTTCGCGGACATGAACAGGCTTGACGGGATGAAGGTTTTTCTACACAATATCGCTTCTTCGGCGCAGGTCGAAGGGCATGCGGGAATAGCTCAGTTGGTAGAGCGCAACCTTGCCAAGGTTGAGGTCGCGAGTTCGAGTCTCGTTTCCCGCTCCAGTGTCACCGGGCCCCGGAAGGGGCTTTGTTTTTCTCCCGCACCGGCAGTGCGGGGCACGGCCGTCAGGCGATGGCAGGGCAGCAGAAAAACGCGTTCACAAGCGTGAAAAGCGCTGGCGTGGTTCCGGGCGATCCGGTAGTATGTCGAGCTCACGCGGGAATAGCTCAGTTGGTAGAGCGCAACCTTGCCAAGGTTGAGGTCGCGAGTTCGAGTCTCGTTTCCCGCTCCAAATCCAGACGGGTCCTCATGGGTTCCGTCTTGATCAGGATCCGCATTCCTGATTGCTGTACACCGGCCTGGTGGCAGAGTGGTTATGCAGCGGCCTGCAAAGCCGCGTACGCCGGTTCAATTCCGACCCAGGCCTCCATCTGAAAACCCTGACCCTGTCAGGGTTTTTTTATGCCTGTTGGATGCGATCGAGTACTCGATCCACTGTCTCAGTGGAAGATCGTAGCCGCGTCTGTTGTGCAACGTGAGTACGTGCGTCGCGTGGAGGCATCGGTTGATCGGGGACGGTGCGCTGGGACATTGGCAGTACGTCATCACCGATCCGTTCACCGGCGAGCAGCTGACCCAGCCTGGCTGGAACCTGAGGGTGCTGATCAAGGCGGCCACCGAGCGCGTGTGGAATGCCGAGGCGGTAGTCGCTCAGCCGCCATCGGCGCCTGCACCGCTCCCTGGCAGTGAATCGCTGAACATCGCACACCGGCAATAACCACGGCCGCACCGCCGCCAGAAGCAGGGCGGGAGCAGGATGCTTGCAGGCATCCCGCTCCCGCCGCAACACAGGTGGTCTCGGCACCTGGCCTTGGCCGAAGCCCCGCCGCTCTCGCGAGAGCAGGGCGATTGTCGGCCGCACCTATCGCAAACTCTGAGAACTGACCGCACCCATCACTGTTTGGCCGGGCGGTAAGCGACGCCTGGTGAAACACCTCTACCCCCACTTCCCGGCCCACGACGCCTACGTCGAGGCCTTCGCCGGCGGCGGCGCTGCGCTGCTGATGCGCCCACACCCCGCCAGGATGGAAGTCCTCGACGACATCAATGGGGACTTGGTGAACCTCTACCGGTGCGTGTGGCACCACTTGGACGAGTTCATCCGCATGTTCCGCTGGTCGCCGGTGTCGCGCCAGATGTTCGAGTGGGCGCAGATGGAGTGCCCGGAGACCCTGACCGACATCCAGCGCGCAGCGCGCTTCTACTACCTGCAGAAGCTCGCTTTCGGCGGCAAGGTGCAGGGGCAGTCCTTCGGCCTTGTGGCCAGCGGCGGCCCGCGGCTGAACCTGCTGCGGATCGAGGAAGAGCTGAGCGCGGTGCACATCCGGCTCGCCAACGTGGTGATCGAGCACCTGCCGTGGCAGGAATGCCTACAGCGGTACGACCGCACCGGCGCCCTGTTCTACCTGGATCCGCCGTACTGGCAGACGGAAGGCTACGGGGTGGCGTTCGCCATCGAGCAGTACGAGCAGATGGCCGACCTCATGCGCTCGATGAAGGGCAGGGCGGTCCTGTCGATCAACGACCACCCCGATATCCGCCGCGTCTTCCATAGCCTGCCGCTGGTGCCGCTGCAGCTGGAATACTCGATGGCCCGTCAGCACACGGGGAGGGAGTCGGGAGAGCTGATCATCAAGTCGTGTGAGGACGACCAGCTGCCGATGTGGGCCTAAAAACCCATTCAGGCCCTCTCGCTGGCCGCGGTAATCAGCGCTGCCGGCTGCGACGCCCGAAGCTCACGCGCGGCTCGGACCCGGCGCACGAGCAATTCGAGCCTAGTGCGGTACGGTTATCTGGCCATTTCCATCAGTACATACTGGGATGCCACGGCGGCGTAGCCCAAGATCGATAGTGCCAACCCTCGCCACAGACTCCCGCCGAGCCCGTACTTCCGGCCTAACGCGATTAGGCCGATCGATAGTGCGAGCATGACAGTTATTTTCAAAATATAGCCAGACGACGGTAGAAAGCATGCCAGCGCCAGTCCGACCACCAGGCTTCCTATCGACCCGTACTTAGTGGCGCGCCCTGGATACCTCGGAACTCTACGGGTCCAGTCCAGCATCGAAAGAGCGAACGCGATAAACCAGCTCGCAATTAACAACTGGCCAGCAACGATGTCATGCGAAGGCGCGATCATAAGCGGACTGCTGATTTTTGAGCATCATTGATACCACTTCTGGTCATGCCTCGGCTCGACCGGAACCCATTAGAAGAAGTTGAACGACATTACAAGGCCTGCGCGTACATGGTCAGCGTGGCCAATCGCCCTACGTCGCTCGGCTGCCTCGAGCAACAGGCTATTACACAAGCTCGAAATGGAACAGGACCAGTCTCCGGGCCGTCAGTTTGGCCCCCAGCGATTTCAAACAGCACGTCGCCCCACAACTCCCCCATCCTGAGCGGGTCACTGTGGGTCACGATCGCGGCGTGTAGACCCTGCTCTAGCGCCTTGATGTAAGCGCGGGCGGACTGCAGCTCCATCTCACAGCGTTCTATGCGCTCGATTAGCAGCGCGATGGTTTGGTCATGCATTGCAGTGGCCTTATCAGTCAGCGACAGCATACCTTCCGCAGAGATTAGAGAGGCAGGACCAACTCTGAGGCGTTGTTGCGCGGCGCGTTCACCGCCCGGCTGACGCGGTAGGCCTCCATCGCCGGCGGCTGCGACGCCAGCAACATGGCCATGGCCTCGTCCGGATCGGCCGCGAGCCAGTCATCCAAGAGGCTGGCCGGGATCCACACGGGCATGCGGTCGTGGATGTCGGCCGACACGCCGCTGCTGTCGCCGGTGATCACGGTGAAGGTGCCCAGGTTTCCGTCAGGCAGAAGGGCGCTGGCGTCCTCCCACAGGCCGGCGGCCAGCAGCGGCTCCGCCGCGTGGATGAACCACGGATCCTTCTTGCCGTCTTCCGGGCTCACCGACCACTCGTAGTACCCGGCCATCGGCACCACGCAGCGGCGCCGCTTGAACGCGGCGCGGAATGCCGGCTTTGTGGTCACCGTCTCGATGCGGGCGTTGATGGTGGACCCCTGCAGCCCCTTGGCCTTGGCCCAGAACGGCAGCAGGCCCCAGGCCAGCCGCGTGACCTGCCGGCCTTCGCCGCGGTTCAAGATGACCGCCGCGCGCTGGGTGGGGGCTAAATTGAAGCTTGGCTGGATTTCGGCCAAGCCCGGGGCGAGTTCAGCCAGGTCGGGCGGGTCGGAGCCGGCAACGGGAAGATGGAAGAAGCGGCCGCGCATGGCAACAGCGCATGTCGCAGGATTTTTTAGGCCTGCCATTTCCGCAGCGCCACCCACGCACCATTCAACCGGCCGCGTCCCGCACCGAGCGCTCGATGTCATCGCCGCCCATCGGACGGGCCAGGAAGTAACCCTGCAGCTCATCGCAGCCCAGTCCGGTCAGCACATCGGCCTGCGCTTCGGTTTCCACGCCTTCGGCGACGGTGCGATAACCCAATCCCGCCGCCAGCTGCACGATGGCCTTGATCTTGAGCACCGCGTGCGGATGCGTGGCAACGCCGTCGATCAGGGACTTGTCGATCTTGATGATGGAAATAGGCAGCTTGGAGAGGTAGCCGAAGTTGCTGTACCCGCTGCCGAAGTCATCAATGGCCACGCGCACGCCGGCCGCTGCCAGTTGCCGCAGCTGCTCGGTGCCGGGCGAATTTTCGCGCACCCATTCGCCTTCGGTGACTTCCACTTCCAGCAGGGCCGTCGGCAATCCGCGGTCGGCCAGGCGCTGCAGGATCTCCAGCGCCGCATCGGGCCGGTCCAGGTCGGACGGGCTGAGGTTGATCGACAGCTGCAGGTCCAGCGCCTGCCCGCGCCACAGCGCCAGCTGGTCCAGCGCCTGGTCCAGTACCCAGGAGGTGACCAGGGGCATTACCGCGGTGCGTTCGAAAATCGGGATGAATTCGCCGGGGCCTACCGGGCCCAGGCGCGGGTGGGTCCAGCGGATCAGCGCTTCGGCGCCAACCGCCCGGCGCGTGCGCGCATCGAAGCGCGGCTGGAACTGCAGGCTGAACTCCTGGCGGAACAGGGCACGTTCGGCGTCGGCGGCGAGGCGATAACCGCGCCGCAGGCGCTCGTCACGGCGCTCGGAATACCAGCAGAAATCCGAGCGCGCGCTGATCGAGGCCTGCAGGCCCACCAGCAGCTTGCGGATGATATCGTCGCCGGCATCCTCAGCCGGGTCCACGATGCACACCCCGGCATGGAACTGCGGCGACATCGGGATGGCAGCGGCCATGATCGGGCGTACGACACGGCGCTTGAGCTCGGCCATCAGCCGGCTGACGTCCTCGTCGGAGGCGAACTCGGCCATGAACGCGAAGCGGCTCACGCCCACCTGGTACAGCTCGGCGATGCCTTCCAGCGCCATGCGCACGCGCACGCTGCAACGGTGGATCATCGCCTCCAGCGGTGGCATGCCCAGCGCCTGGCCGGCCTCGGTGAAGCGGGGCACGTCCAGCACGTCGAGCATCACCGCATACAGGCGCGCCTGGCCGCTCATCCGGCCCACGTGGCCTTCGTAATCGATGTGGAACTGGTGGCGGTTGGGCAGGCCGGACACCGGATCCTGGCGCCCGGCCATGGTGCGCAGCTCAAGCTGGTTCATCACCATTTCGGCCAGCGTGCGCAGTTGCTCGCGCTCATTGGCATCGAACTCGCGCGGCACCTTGTCCATCACGCATACCGCGCCGATGGGTACCCCGTTCTTGGCGATCAGCGGGGCGCCTGCATAGGAGCGCAGGCGGGTGGTGCCGGTGAGCAGCGGATGCTGGCTGAAGCGCGCGTCGGCGGCAAGATCGGGCACCACGAAGACATCGCGGCTCTCCATCGCGTAGGAGCAGATCGAATAGCGGATGTCCGTGCTCCCCATCTCGAGCCCGACGCGTGAGACGAATCGCTGGTTCTCGACGCCGACGATGGAGACGAACGCTACCGGCGTGCGCATCGAGAAAGCGACCAGCCGCGTGATCCGGTCCAGCGAGGCACCGGCGTGCGCATCGAGCGCCTGCAGGCTGCTGACGGTGGTCATTCTTTCGGCGACCTGGAGGGTCTGGGGCATTGGCGGTCTGGCAGTCCTTTTGCCCAATGTTAAGGGGGAGTCCATGCACGGAATGTGGTTTTTCACCACCGGTACATCCATGGCCGCCAGATGAATGAAGCGTTCATTGTCCCGCCTGGACATCCGCTTCGTGGCCCGCCTTCATCAAAACATGCCGGATTTTCACTCGCGGCGCGGCACAGTGAGCCTTATTTCCATAACTGGATCGACATGATCAGCCAAGCAATGGCCTCATCCGCCCCTGTTCCCCGCGTCCTGCTGGTCGAGGACGACATGGAATTGTCCACCCTGCTCGCCGAGGTTCTTGCCGACGCAGGTTATACGGTGGACCGTGCTTATTCGGTCTCCGATGCCTTCTCCAGTCTTGAGGAGGGGGCGTTCGATGCCGCCGTCCTCGATGTGGAATTGGGCGATGGTGTCGTGTTCCCGGTGGCCGACCTGCTCAAGGACCGCCACGTCCCGTACGTATTCGTTTCGGCGGTGTACCAGCAGGTCGTGCCGCGGCTGCACCAGAAGGCACCCTTCGTGAGCAAGCCCTACGAAATTGCCGATGTGGTGGCCCAGGTCGGAGACGCGATCGCAGCCCACTGAAGGTTTCGGTGTCGAGATCTCGTCGTGGCGCCGGCCGTTTCCCGGGCCCGGCGCCTCGCGCCCGGCCCGGTGCGGTGACGCATGGGAGAAACGGGCGCTTGCCGCAGGAAAGGCCCGCTGCGCAGGGCCGTAGGGCGGCTTACAGGGTGGTGCTATCCACCAGCTGCCGTCCCTGCTGGGTCAGGTCGATGTCGCCGTCCTCGGCCTGCGCGGCATAGCCCGCTTCAACGGCCCACGCGGCCTCCTGCTCGGTGACCGGTCGTGTGGCGTTGATGTCATCGAGAATGCGGCGCTGGTCGGCGGTGAGGGCCATGGTCGGTCTCCGTGTCGTGTCGTTTCCAGCCTATGGAACAGGGGATGAGGACACCGTAATGGCGGTGCTGCGGGGGCCGGTGTGAAAAAAACGCCGCGGTGTCATTGACGTGTCATTCACAAAGGTGCGTAATCACCCTCGTGTAGGAGCAATCCCACCCGATGAAGGGGCATCGGCACCACGACGGTTCATAACAAGTCTGAGGGAGGTCGTATGGAATACGGCGCGTATGGCTTGGCTGATCAGGTTCGGGATGAACTGGAGGACAGTTATCACAAGCATGGATGTGGTGCGGAATTCTGGAACACGTACCAGCGCGTGCTGGCACGGCTCGTCCCCGAGGGACAGGAACGGGCGCAGGTGGCCAATGACATGGCGATGATGATCCAGTCACTCGGTATCGTGCGCCAGGCGCAGCTGGTGCCAGCGGACACCGCCACGGACCGCTGAGTCAGAGCATCCACCATCCCCCCAGCAGCAGCCCGCCGAACAGGCCGAGCAGCACCAGCGTGCGCGGACGGAGCAGGCGTCCGCGCGCCCCCATCGCGCGTTGCGGCGAGCCGTAGCGCAGCAGCCCGGGCTCGAAGCCGGCCGCGTGCTGGGCCCGGTCGCAGGCCACGATGCAGTCGCCGCAGGCCACGCAGTCCGCATGGGGCCCGCAGCGCACGTCCAGCTGCAGGGGACAGGCACGGACACAGGCCGCACAGTCCGTGCAGTCGCCCAGGCGGTCGGCGCTGAAGCGTGGCAGCGGGCCGGCGAGCGCAGGATGGGCGGCGCGGAACACGTAATCCTGTGCGGTGGTGGCGTCGAGCAGCCCGCGGCCCCGGGTGGCTACGCTGCCCTGTCCAGAAGCGCGCGGACCGCGGGGTTCACCGCGCGGCGCCACGTAGAGCACCCGGGGGGTGTGGCCGTCGGTCAGCCAGGGTTGCACGCGCGCGAACGGGCAAAGGACGCGGCAGACCTGGCGGCGCAGGAACCCCGCGTTGCCCCATGTGGCAACGCTGTAGAACAGCACCCAGAAGCCTTCCCAGGCCGTCCAGTGCAGGGTGGTGGCGCGCGCGACCAGATCGCTGACCGGCACGAACAGGCCCACGAAGGTGATCGCCGTCCACACCGATAGCGCACCCCAGAGCAGCCAGCGCACGGCACGCTCCAGTGGCGGCCATGGCAGGTGCCGGCGGGTGGCCCGCTCGATCCAGCCGAACGCCGTGCTCCACAGGGTCTGCGGGCAGCCGTGCCCACACCACAGCCGTCCACACAGGTGGGTGAACAGCGCCAGGCCCGCGCCGAGGGTGGCCAGCAGCCCGAGCAGGAGGCCGACATCCTGCGGCCACAGCGTCAGGCCGAACAGGTCGAAACGGCGTGCCGACAGGTCCAGCAGCAGGGCCTGCCGGCCGTCCCAGCGCAGCCAGGGCAGCAGGTGGAAGCCAAGCAGCAGCCCCAGCGTGGTGACGGTGCGCAGGGTGGGGCGCGCGGAGGCCGCAGATACCGGGTGGGGGCTCATCCAAGTGGCTCCTCATCATCGCTGGGCGCCAGCGGGCGCAACAGGTACCAGGTCACCGCGCTGGAGACGGCGGTGATCGCCCAGAACAGGAAGAAGCCGAGCGTGTAGCCCAGTCCGCGGCTCAGTGCGATGTCGGCGAAGCTGATATCGCGCAGGCGCAGCGGGTCCACGAAGGCGAAAAAGATCACGCTGGCCAGGCCGGCGATGAGGAAGCTCGGCCACAGGATCACGCCCCATGGCTCGAGTTGTCGCAGGCGTTTGTCGAGGGCATCGGCGGGAGGCGGGAGCATGGCCGGTCCGGGCAGGGGGGACGGAGGCACCGCCGCACTCGCGCGCGGTGGCGGAGGTTCAATCTAGGCAGCGCGGCTGGCCCGGACATTGATCTGGATCAAGCGACGGTTGCAACGCGACCGCGGATAATCACGCCATGTCATCCCTGCCTGTCCCCCCTGCAACGCCGCTGCCGCAGGCCTCACCGTCGCTGTGCAGCGAGGACGAGGTGATGCGCCTGGTACACGATTTCTACGCCCGCGTGCGCGAGGATTCACGGCTCGGTCCGGTTTTCACCGAACATGTGGCGGACTGGCCCGGGCACCTGGCCCAGCTGGTCGATTTCTGGTCCGCGCTGCTGCGCGGCACGCGGCGTTTCCAGGGCTCGCCGATGTCCAAGCACATGGCCATCGATGCGATGGACCGCGATCTGTTCGATCGCTGGCTGGCGCTGTTCCTGCTGACCACCGCCGAGTGCGGTAACACGGAGATGCAGCGGTTGGCCGACGATATCGCCGTGCGCATCGCCGGGACCTTCTGGAAGCGCTACCAGATGCTGCGCTGGCCCACCGTCGCGTTGCCGGTCATCGGGTCCGCCGGCTGATTTGATCTCGGTCAAGGCGGATCCCGCAGGCAACCGCCACGCTGGCCGCATGGACACCTTCTCTCCCCTGCAGGGCGGCCTGGCCTGGTGCTTCGATGCCGAAACCCTGCGTCGCCACGACACGCCCGGCCCCCGGTACACCTCGTATCCCACCGCGCCCCACTTCCACGAAGGCTTTGGCCAGGGGGATCTGATCCAGGCGCTGGCGGCGAGCAACCGCAGCGGCCGCGCGCTGTCGCTGTATGTCCATGTGCCGTTCTGCAGCAGCCCCTGTTTCTACTGCGGCTGCAACCGCGTGATCACGCGCGATCACAGCCGCGGCGCGAGCTATGTGGCGCGCGTGCTGGCCGAAGCGGACCTGCTCGCTTCGCACGTGGACGGGCGGCGGCAGGTGATCCAGCTGCATCTGGGCGGTGGCACGCCCAATTTCCTCACCCTCGAGGCCATGACCGCGCTGGTCGAGGGGTTGCGCCAGCGCTTCACCTTCAGCGCCTCCGCGGCCCGGGATTTCTCCATCGAGCTGGATCCGCGGTTTGTCAGCCGCGACGATGTGGCCGGACTGGCGGCACTGGGTTTCAACCGCGCGAGCCTGGGCGTGCAGGATTTCGATCCGCAGGTACAGGCGTCGATCAACCGCATCCAGGGGGTGGCGCAGACGCTGGACATCCTGCAGGCGTGCCGCGACCACGGCATGCGCTCGGTCAACGTGGACCTGATCTACGGGCTGCCGGGGCAGTCGCAGGAGGGGTTCGGCCGCACCCTGCACCAGGTGCTGGCATTGCGACCGGACCGCCTTGCGGTCTACGGCTATGCACACCTGCCGCATCTGTTCCGCGCGCAGAAGCAGATCGACGAGCGCCGGCTGCCGCCGCCGGAACAGAAACTCGCGCTGCTCGGCCTGGCCGTGGAGATGCTGTCGCAGGCGGGTTACCAGTACATCGGGATGGACCATTTCGCACTGCCGGAGGAAGACCTGTCCCGTGCGCAGCGCGCAGGCCAGCTGCATCGCAACTTCATGGGCTACACCACCCACGCCGACACCGACCTGGTGGGGCTCGGGGTCAGTGCGATCAGCACCGTGGGCACGACCTACAGCCAGAATCCGCGCGACCTGGCCGGCTGGGAGGCGGCGGTCGATGGCGGGCACCTGCCGGTCTGGCGGGGACTGCAGCTGGACGAAGACGACGTGCTGCGCGCCGAGCTGATCCAGCAGCTGATGTGCCACGGCGAGGTGGACCTGCAGGCACTGTGCCAGCGTGTCGGCGAGGATCCGCAGGTCTATTTCGCCGATGCGTTGCAGCGGCTCGGAGCACTGCAGCGTGATGGCCTGGCGGACGTGGAGCAGGGCGTGGTGCGGGTGACCCCGACGGGCCGGCCGCTGCTGCGGCTGCTGGCGATGTGCTTTGACCGCTACCTGCACCAGCCTGCGCAGCCGGTGCGGTATTCGCGTGCGATCTGACGCGCAGCGCGCGTACGGAATGGTGCCCGGAGCCGGGATCGAACCGGCACGACCTTGCGGTCGGCAGATTTTAAGTCTGCTGCGTCTACCTGTTTCGCCATCCGGGCCTGCGGGCATAGGGTGCCCGAGCAGGCCGCATTTGCAAAGCACGCGCGGCTGGAAACGGGCGGTTGAAAGGCGCGATGATGCATCCAGCTGCGTGGCGGTGCCCGGGGAGGGCGCCGCTGATCAACGGAGGAGCCACTGCCATGCCGCTACACGCGTTCGCCTACACAAGCCTGGCCGTAGAGGATCTGCAGGCGCAGGACATCGACCGCATCCTGGCCGAAGGCGCAGCCTTCAATCGCATGGCCGGGGTGACCGGCGTGCTGACCTTCGATGGCCTGCGCTTCGTGCAGTGCATCGAGGGGCCGGCCGATGGGGTGGACGCCGTGCAGGCGCGCATCGTCAACGCGCGCAGCCACGTGCGGCTGGACGTGCTGGCGCATAACTGCATCCGGACCCGCCATTTCCCGTGTTGGGCACTGGCGGCACAGCGCATCGCGCCGGCCACCAGCGAGCGGATCGCCCGCGCGCGCTGGGAAGGCTTCCAGGCAGGTTCGGTGGGGTTTGCGCTGCTTCGCGGGGTATGGATGAGTGGACAGGGGGAGCTGGAACCCCCGGCGGTGATGCTCGGGTCATGAGTCACATGGCCTTGTCGCGGTGGCGGCGTTAACCTTGTCGGCCATCGGCAATGGCCGGAGCAGCAATGAGCAGACCACGGCCCCACGGCCCGCGCAGGTGCGCGGCATGAACGGCGCAGACAGCGTGACCGCACTCGCAGCGGCGGCCTCACCACGCCCGGCGATCATCGGGCTCGGCTACGTCGGGCTGCCCCTGGCGGTGGCCTTCGGGCGCCAGCTGGCCACGGTCGGCTTCGATATCGATGGCGAGCGCGTGGCCGAGCTCGAGCAGGGCCATGACCATACGCTGGAAACCGACGCGCAGGAGCTGGCCTCGGCACGCCACCTGCGTTTCAGTGCCGATCCGGCGGACCTGGTCGACTGCAACGTGTACATCGTCACCGTGCCCACCCCGATCGACAGCTACGAGCAGCCGGACCTGGAGCCGCTGCGGTCGGCGAGCCGGCGGGTGGCGAGCGTGCTGCGTCCGGGGGATCTGGTGGTCTATGAGTCGACGGTCTATCCAGGCACGACCGAAGAGGTGTGCGTGCCGTTGCTGGAGGCCGGCTCCGGACTGCGTTTCAACGTCGACTTCCACTGTGGCTACAGCCCCGAGCGGGTGAGTCCGGGCGATCGCAACCGGCGCCTGGCGGACATCCGCAAGATCACCTCCGGGTCCACGCCCGAGGCCGCCCGGGTGGTGGACGCGCTCTACCAGCGCATCATCGCCGCCGGCACGTTCCCGGCCCCCTCCATGCGCGTGGCTGAAGCGGCCAAGGTCGTGGAGAACATCCAGCGCGACGTCAACATCGCCCTGGTCAACGAGCTGGCCTTGATCTTCGACCGCCTCGACATCGACACCCAGGACGTGCTCGATGCGGCCGGCAGCAAATGGAATTTCCTGCCCTTCCGCCCCGGCCTCGTGGGCGGGCACTGCATCGGCGTGGACCCGTACTACCTGCTGCACAAGTCGGAGAGCGTGGGCTTCCATCCGGATCTCATCCACACCGCGCGGCAGGTCAACAACCGCGTCGGGGCGCACGTGGCCGAGCGCGTGCAGGCGCTGCTGCAGGCGCGTGGCACGGGCATCGATGGGGCGCGGGTACTGGTGCTGGGCGTGACCTTCAAGGAGGACTGCCCGGACCTGCGCAACAGCCGTGCCCTGGAGCTGGCGCAGCAGCTGCAGGCCGCCGGCGCGCAGGTAGACGTACATGACCCGTGGGTCGGGCCGGCGGCGCTCGCGTCCAGTGGGGTGCAGTGGGTGGCCGAACCCCGGCCGGGCGGCTATGAGGCGGTGGTGCTGGCAGTGGCGCACGCGCGCTTCCGCGGCATGGATGCGCAGGCGATCCGGGCCCTGCTCGTGTCTGATGGCGTGGTCTATGACGTGAAGTCGGTCTGGCCCCGCGAGGTGGTGGACGGCCGTCTGTAGCTGCGTCAGCAGGTCGTTGATGCGCGCGCGGGTAGACTGGCCGCTGACCAGCAACGAGGAACGCCATGCACCGCTACCTGGCCTACGTGCTCGCCATCGTCCTGTTTCCCGTCTGCCTGTGGCTGGCCACCCTGTGGACCGCCTGGTACTGGGGCGTGGGCATCACCGCCGCGCTGGCCGCGCTTGGCACGTGGGACCTGCTGCAGAAGCGCAGCACGCTGCGGCGCAACTATCCGGTGCTCGCGCATTTCCGCTATGGATTGGAATCCATCGGGCCGGAGATCCGCCAGTATTTCGTGCAGAGCGATCTGGACGACGTTCCCTTCTCACGCCAGCAGCGTGCGCTGGTGTACCGCCGCGCCAAGAACGAAATGGACACGGTGCCGTTCGGCACGCTGCGCAGCGCGTACGCGGTGGACTACGAGTGGATCAACCACTCGATGGCGCCCACCGAGATCGCGCACCACGATTTCCGCGTGCTGATCGGGCCGGACTGCGCCAAGCCGTACTCGGCGAGCGTGTTCAACATCTCCGCGATGAGCTTCGGCTCGCTTTCGGCCAATGCCGTGCGCGCGCTCAACGAAGGTGCGCGCCGCGGCGGCTTCCACCACGATACCGGCGAAGGCTCGATCTCCCCTTACCACCGCGAGATGGGCGGCGATCTGGTGTGGGAGATCGGCTCGGGCTACTTCGGTTGCCGCAACGAGGATGGCACCTTCAGCGAGGAGCGCTTCGTCGCAAGCGCCACTGAAGCGCAGGTCAAGATGATCGAGATCAAGCTCTCCCAGGGCGCCAAGCCGGGGCACGGCGGCGTGCTGCCGGCGGCCAAGGTGAGTCGGGAGATCGCGGCCACGCGCGGCGTACCGATGGGCGTGGACTGCATTTCTCCCTCACGTCACAGCGCGTTTTCCACGCCGGTCGAGCTGCTGGCGTTCGTCGCCCGGCTGCGTGCGCTGTCCGGTGGCAAACCCGTGGGATTCAAGCTGGCCATCGGCCATCCGTGGGAGTGGTTCGGGATCGCCAAGGCGATGCATGAAACCGGGCTGCTGCCTGATTTCATCGTCGTGGACGGTGCCGAGGGCGGCACGGGCGCGGCGCCTTCGGAGTTCGTCGATCATGTCGGCGTGCCGATGCAGGAAGCGCTGCTGCTGGTGCACAACACCCTGGTCGGGCTGGACCTGCGCGACCGCATCCGGCTGGGCGCGGCGGGCAAGATCACCAGCGCCTTCGACATCGCCCGCACCATCGCGCTGGGCGCGGACTGGTGCAATGCGGGCCGCGGCTTCATGTTCGCGCTCGGTTGCATCCAGTCATTGAGCTGCCACAGCGATACGTGCCCGACCGGCATCGCCACGCAGGATCCTGCGCGCTGGCGCCACCTGGATCCGGCGGACAAGGCCAGCCGCGTGCACAACTACCACGAGCACACCCTGCATGCGCTGAAGGAACTGCTGTGCGCGGCCGGCCTGAATGATCCGTCCGAGCTGGGCCCGGAGCACATCCTGCGCCGCGTCTCGGCGGTGGAAATCCGCTCGCTGGCCTCGCTGTACCGGTACCTCGAACCGGGCGAGCTTCTGCGCAGGATCCCCGACCACGCCGTGTTCCAGGATTTCTGGGCGGATGCGCGCAGTGATTCCTTCCAGCCGCCGCAGCGCATCCGCGCGCTGCGTGACAGCAAGAGCCGCTGAGCGCGCCATGCCCCTGATCCGGTTCCGGCAAGCCGTTGTCGAGGACATCGCCGCCCTGTGGGAGCTGCGCACGCGGTGCGTGCGCCAGACATGCAGCAGCCATTACCCGCCGGAGATCATCACGCCGTGGGCCGCCTCGCCCCCACCGGCGCAGTACGCTGCGCTGCTGGGGGCAGGCGGTGGCGTGGTGGCGGAAACACCCGAAGGACGCCTGCTCGGCTACGGGGTGTTCGACCCGGCGGGCAACGCGGTCGATGCGCTGTTCGTCGATCCCGTCCAGAGCGGCCAGGGCATCGGCCAGGCGCTGCTGCAGCGCCTGCTGGCACAGGCCGATCCGACGCGCGCGGTGGAGCTCTCAGCCTCGCTCAATGCCGTGGCGTTCTATCGCCATGCGGGTTTCGAGGTGGTTGGACCGCAGCGCTACGCCCATCCTTCCGGCGTCGAGCTGGACGCCATCACGATGCGACGGCCGGTGAGCGGGCACTGAAGCCCGGCTCAGCGTGCACCGAGCCAGTCGATGACACCGCGTGCGGCACGTGCACCGCTGGCAAAGCAGGCAGTAAGCAGGTAGCCGCCTGTCGGTGCTTCCCAGTCCAGCATCTCGCCGGCGCAGAACACGCCCGGACGTGCCTGCAGCATCAGGGCGTCGTCCATGTCCTGCAGGCGGACGCCGCCCGCCGTACTGATGGCTTCGGCCAGCGGACGGGCCGCGATGAGCGGCACCGGCAACCGTTTCACCGTGTCCACCACGCGCGCGAGGTCCTGGCCGGCCTCCTTGCCGAGCATTTCGAACACCAGTGCGGTCTTCACCGCGTCCAGGCCGGCCTGGCGTCGCAGGTGCTCACCGAAACTGCGGCCCTTGCGGGGCCGGGACAGGTCGGCCAGCAGGCGGGCCGCCTCGCGCCCCGGCGCCAGGTCGAGGAACAGCGTGACAGCGCCCTCGCGGGTCAGGCGCTCGCGCAGGTCTGCCGACAGCGCGTAGACCAGGCTGCCTTCGATGCCATACCCGCTGACCACGCATTCGCCCTGCTGCTGGCGGGGCTGTCCATGCAGGTCGGTCCAGTGCGCCACCACCGGTTTGAGCGGGGCACCTGCGTGGCGCTGGGCGAACCACGGCGTCCAGGCCACATCGAAGCCACAGTTGGCCGGCTGCAGCGGCGCCACGTCAATGCCGTGGCCGGCGAGCACGGGGACCCACGCACCGTCCGAGCCGAGCTGCGGCCAGCTGCCGCCACCCAGCGCCAGCACGGTGGCCTCCGCCTCGACGGTGCGCTCGCCTTCGGGCGTTGCCATGCGCAGCGCCCCCGTGGCGGTCCAGCCGAGCCAGCGGTGATTCACGTGCAGCCGCACGCCCTGTTCCTTGAGCCGGCGTACCCAGCCCCGCAGCAGGGGTGCAGCCTTGCGGTCGACCGGGAACACGCGCCCGGAGGACCCCACATAGGTGTCCACGCCCAGGCCGGCGGCCCAGTCCCGCAGCGCCTGCGCATCGAAGGTCTGCAACCAGGAAGCGACGGCTGCCGCCTGCTCGCGGTAGCGGGCGGTGAACACGGCAGGTGGGTCGGAGTGGGTCAGGTTCAATCCGCCCTTGCCCGCGATCAGGAACTTGCGTCCCGGCGAGCCTTTGCGTTCGTAGAGATCCACCTCCAGCCCGGCCGCGCGCAGGCGTTCGGCGGCGAACAGGCCCGCAGGCCCACCGCCGACCACGGCCACGCGACGCTGCGGCACGGTGTCAGCGGGGTTGGACATCGAGCAGCTCGACATCGAACACCAGCGATGAACCGGCGGGGATCGGGCCGACGCGGCGATCGCCGTAGCCCTGCGCGGGGGGAATCATCAGCGTGCGCTTGCCGCCCACTTTCATGCCGGCAACGCCCTCGTCCCAGCCACGGATCACCTGGCCAGCGCCCAGCTCGAACACAAAGGGTTCACCGCGGGTGACCGAACTGTCGAACGTTTTGCCGTGGCGGTCGGCGCTGCGCTCGTCGTAGATCCAGCCGGTGTAATGCACCGTGACCTTCTGGCCGGCCGTGGCCACTGCGCCCGTGCCCGGCTGCGTATCGATGGTCTGGAACGTGGTCAGGGTGCCGCCGGGCGGCGGCCCCTCGGGCGTGCACGCGGCGACGGCGAGCGAGAGCAGCAGGAGGGCAAGCAGGCGGCGCATCGGCGGTTCCTCGAGCGAAAAGGAGGCAAGGGTAGCGCATCGCCTGCACGGCGGGATGGCGCGCGCCTGCCTGCGCGCCGCTGCCGGGCTATCATGCCGGGCATGTCGAAACTGCTGCTCAACCTGCGCCACGTCGGCGATGACGAATACCACGACGTCTGCACGCTGCTGGACCAGCACCGCATCGCCTGGTATCGCACCGAACCCAGCCCGTGGGGCATTTCCAACGGTGGACTGTGGCTGAGCGACGGCGCGCAGCTGGAGCAGGCCAGGGCGCTGCTGGAGGGCTACCAGGCCGAGCGCGGGCAACGCCTGCGTGCCGAGCGTGCCCAGGCGCTGCGCGACGGCACGGCGGAGACCTTCCCGGGCCTGTTCCGACGGCGTCCGGTCTACGTGCTGCTGATGCTTGCGGTGATGGCCGGGGTGGCCTCGCTGGTGCTGCTGCCGTTCTTCCTGCTGCGGGGGTGAGGGCAGGGCGGTAAAATGGCGGCATGATCGCCAATACCGCTGCTTACCATTTCGTTCCCGTCACCGATCCCGATGCGCTGTGCGCGCAGCTGCAGGCACGCGCGGAGGCGGCGGACCTGCGCGGTACGGTGCTGGTGGCACCGGAGGGCATCAACCTGTTCCTGGCCGGTGCCCCTGAGGCCATCACCGGCTTCTACGATGCACTGCACGCCGACCCGCGTTTTGCGGACATGCGGGTCAAGACCAGCCACAGCGCGCACCAGCCCTTCGCCCGCCTGAAGGCCAAGGTGAAGCCGGAGATCATCAGTTTCCGCATTGCCGAAGGCCAGCCACTGGATTTCCCGCGCGCGCCTGCGGTGGATCCGGCCACGGTGCAGCGCTGGCTCCGGCAGGGCCACGATGACGCCGGAAAGCCGGTGGTGATGCTGGACACACGCAACGTGCAGGAAGTGGCGCATGGGACATTCAAGGATGCGCTGGTGTTGCCCATCGAGCGCTTCACCGATCTGCCCGGGGCCCTCGCGCCGCATCGCCGGGCGCTCGAGGAGGCCACCGTGGTGAGTTTCTGCACCGGCGGCATCCGCTGCGAGAAGGCGGCGCTGTGGATGCTCAACGATGGCATGGAGAACGTGCTGCAGCTTGATGGCGGCATTCTCGGCTACTTCGAGGCGGTGGGCGGGGAGGGGTACGAGGGGCGCTGCTTCGTCTTCGATGAGCGCGTGGCGCTCGACCCGGACCTGCAACCGCTGGTGGACCAGCCGCTGCCGGCACCCCGCTCCAGCGCGTTCTGACACGCTCGCCGCAGGCCGCAGGCCGCTGGCCCCGTGTGAACGGCGCACGCGCGGGAATCAGTGTCCCGCCGCGTCCGCTGGCAATCCCGGGCAGGCGACCCCAACCAGTAGGGAGTCCTTTCACGGAAACGCCGCGCTGATGATTCCCCTGTCGATTCTCGACCTTGCCCCGGTCTGCGAAGGCAGTGACACGACCGCTGCCTTCGCCAACATGCTTGAGCTGGCCCAGCACGCCGATGCGCTGGGTTATCGCCGTTTCTGGCTGGCTGAACACCACAACATGCCGGGCATCGCCAGTGCCGCCACGGCGGTACTGATCGGCCATGTGGCCGGGGGCACCCAGCGCATCCGCGTGGGCGCCGGCGGCATCATGCTGCCCAACCACGCACCGCTGCAGGCCGCCGAACAGTTCGGTACGCTGGAATCGCTCTACCCGGGCCGTATCGACCTCGGCCTCGGACGCGCGCCTGGCACCGACCAGCCCACCGCCCGTGCGCTCCGCCGGTACTTTGACAGCGCCGACCAGTTCCCCCAGGACGTGCGTGAGCTGATCCATTACTTCGAACCGGCCCAGCCCGGACAGGCCGTGCAGGCGGTACCGGGGGCCGGCCTGCGGGTGCCGGTGTGGATCCTGGGTTCGAGCCTGTTCGGAGCGCGCCTGGCTGCTGCGCTGGGCCTTCCCTACGCCTTCGCCTCGCACTTCGCGCCCGATGCCATGGATGAGGCATTGGCCGTCTACCGCCGGGAATTCCGGCCCTCGGCGACCCAGCGCCAGCCGCATGCCATGCTGGCGTTGAACGTGGTGGCCAGTGACAGCGAGGCCGAATCGCGCCGGCAGTTCACCAGCCAGCAGCAGAGTTTCGTGAACCTGCGCCGTGGGCACCCGGGCAAGATCCCGGCCCCGATCGATGACATCGAGGCGTACTGGCAGCCGCATGAAAAGGCCGGTGTCGAACGCGCGCTGGCCTGCACGGTGCTCGGCGATGCGCAGCAGGTGGGCGAGGGCATCGCGGCGTTCGTGGCGCGGCACAAGCCCGATGAACTGCTGCTCACGGCGAACCTGCACGATCACCAGGCACGCCTGCGTTCCTTTGCGCTGGCGATGCAGGCCTGGCACGCGCGGCACGCCTGAGGCAGGGACGTACCGCGCGCGTGCGATGCGCACGCGCGCTGGACAACGGGCTCACGCGGCGTAGAGCCGCGTTGGCGTGTGATGTGGGCTCCCAAGGAGCACCTCATGAACGAACATCGCAGCCAGCACATCGAACAGCTTGCCGAACTGATCAAGGACGTGGAGGTGGCCATGTTCACCACCACCGGCGTTGACGGCCGTCTGTACAGCCGTCCGCTCGGCACGCAGGAAGTGGCCTTCGATGGCGACCTGTGGTTCGCCACCTCGGCCAACAGCCCCAAGGTGGCCGAAATCGCCCTCAATCCGCGCGTCAACGTGGGGTATTCCTCACCGTCGAAGAACACCTACGTGTCGGTCTCGGGCATCGCGCAGATCGTCGACGACCGCGCCAAGATCGACGAGCTGTGGTCGCCGTCGATGAAGCTGTTCTTCCCGGAAGGCAAGGACGACCCGAACCTGCGCCTGATCCACGTGCATGCCGAATCGGCCGAATACTGGGATGGCCCCGGTACGCTGCTGGGCCGGGCACTGAGCTTCGTGCTCTCTGCCGTGCAGGATGAGCCGAGCCATCTGGGCGACAACGGGTTCGTCGATCTGCGTTGACAGCTGCGGAAGGCGGCGACGGTGCGTCGTCGCCTTCCATGCCGTTCTCAGAACCAGCGTTCCAGCAGTTGCAACGTATAGCTCACCAGCTGTCCGGAACTGAATCCGAAGAAGGCGATGGCCGCCACGGCGGCGATCCAGTTGATCAGCATCAGCAGTCCATCGCGCTCGAGCAGCGCCAGCGCGAACAGCAGCAGCTGGAAGCCGAACAGATAGTTGGTGAAGGGGATCGGCAGGCTCAGCAGCACCCCCAGCAGGATCAGCAGCAGGCCGGTGAATGCATGGGCGGGCAGGGGGTCGAGCCACTGCGGCTGGCGCGGTTTGAGCAGGCGGTCGAGCCGCCGCAGCGATCCGTCGATCCGGTCCAGGAACGTATGCATCGTCTTGCGCCGCGGGCCGCGCCGGGACACGAATCCGGGCAGCCAGGGCCGGCGCATGCCGCACAGCATCTGCAGCCCGATCAGCAGCACCAGCGGACCACTGACCGCGCCGCCCAGTCCCGGGATGGGGATGAAGGAGGGCAGGATGGCCACGAACAGGAACACGCCGAACGCGCTCTGCTGCAGGTCCTGCAGGATGCGACCCAGCGTCATCTGCTGCGCGGGATCACCGAATTCGAACATCGCCAACAGCGTGCGGATGCCCTCGTTGCGGTAGACCGGTCGTCCCGGTGGGACGTCCTGGCCGGGCCCTGCCGGATCAGCCGGTGAGTTCATCGGCCTGCTCATCGGACAGCGTACGCAGCAGCAGTTTGTCCACGCGCGCACCGTCGAGGTCGATCACTTCGATGCGCCAGCCGGCCCAGTCGAAATACTCGCCCACGTGCGGGATGCGCCCGAAGAAATGGATGCACATGCCGGCCAGCGTGTAGTAATCGCCGTCTTCGGCATCGGGCAATTGGCCCGTGCCCATGATCTCGCGCAGGTCCTCGATGGGCAGCGAGCCGTCGACCAGCAGCGAGCCATCCTCGCGCGTCACCACCAGCGCGTCTTCGTCGGCGTTTTCCACCGCCTGCAGGCGGCCGACCACCGCACCCATCAGGTCGCTGATGGTCACCAGCCCCTGGATCTCACCATATTCATCCACCACCAGCGCCATCGACTGCTGTTCTTCGCGGAAGATCTCCAGCAGTTTCATCGCGTGCGTGGATTCGGACACGTACAGCGGCTCGCGCAGGGTCTGGAACAGTTCGCTGTCACCGCGTGCCATGCGCGTGGCGAGCGATTTCAGTTCGAGCACGCCGATCACATCCTGGTCGTCCCCGCGGTACACCGGGTAACGCGAGAACTCATGCGTGCTCATCACTTCCAGGCTTTTCTCCAGCGGTGCCTGCGTGTCCAGCCACGCCACGCGGTTGCGCGGCGTCATCAGGCTGTCGGCGGTACGGTCGCCCAGGCGCATGACGCGGTTCATCATGTCGCGCTCATGGGTGTCGATGACGCCCGCTTCGTGACTCTCGGCCACCAGCATGCGGATCTCTTCTTCGGTGACGGTGGCCACTTCGTCGTTGCCCAGTCCCAGCAGCTTCAGCACCAGTCGCGTGGTCTTGGAAAGCAGCCACACGAACGGCAGCGCAAGCCGGGCCAGCCAGGCCATCGGCACGGCCACCAGCGTGGCGATGGTTTCCGAGCGGGTCAGCGCCAGGCGCTTGGGCACCAGCTCACCGAAGATGAGCGTGATGAAGGTGATCAGGCTGACGGCCAGGGTGGTGCCGAGCTGGCTGGCATACGCGAAGCCGGGCATGAGCGCACCCACCCACGCGGCGATGGCATCGCCGATGGCATCGCCGCCCAGATAGCCGGTCAGCACGCCGATCACCGTGATGCCGATCTGCACCGTGGACAGGAAACTCTCCGGCCGCTCGGAAAGCTCGAGCGCCTTGGCCGCACGGCGGGACGTCGCCGCCATCTGCTTGAGTCGGCTCTTGCGGGAGGTCATGACCGACATCTCGGACATGGCGAAGAAGCCGTTCAGCAGAACCAGCGCGAAGACAATCAGGATCATTTCAAACACGGGCATCGTCCCCGGTTGGTGGCAGGGAGGGCGGGTGCTTGCAATGGCGGCGGGCGCGGGAGACCGGGGTCAGGCGCGGCGGCGGGGGATAAGGGTCGTCGTCCATAGAGGTGCGCCCCAGAGGGCGCGTGTGCATGGTAGCAAACTGGAGGCGCAGCATCGCAACTGCCTGTTCAGCCTGGCGTGAGGGATGGTCCCCGGGCGGGGGAGTACCCGGAACGGTCATCTAGCCGTCATAATTCGCACTGGTGCCGTCCTTCCCGCGACGGCGAACAGGTTTCTCATGTTCTCTCTGCAGACCATTTTCGGTTCCGGCAAACAGTTCTACACCCTGCTCGATGAGGCTGCCGTCGCGGCGCACGACAGCGCCAAGGCGCTCCACGCGATGATGCGCGAGTCCGACCGGCAGCCGGCGCTGGACGCCTTCAAGCTGGCCCGCCTGCGCGAGCGCGCGGCCTCGGACAAGATCAGCCAGGCGCTGGTGGACAGCTTCATGACGCCGATCGAGCGGGAAGACATCGAAGCGCTGGGTTCGGCGCTGTACAAGATTCCCAAGCAGGTGGAGAAGTTCGCCGATCGTTACTCGCTGGCCGTCGCGCACCTGGAGCACATCGACTTCGCGCCACGCGCGGCGATGCTCGAGCAGGCCGCGGGCGTGGTGGTGGAGATGGTGGCCGACCTGCGGCACATGAACCTTGACCGGATGACCGCGCTCAACGAGAAGCTGCGTTCGCTGGAGAACGAAGCGGACCGGCTGATGCTCGAGCTCTACCGCGACATCTATTCCGGGCGCCTGGACCACCTGCAGATGTTCCTGCTGAAGGAATTCTTCGAGATCCTGGAGAAGGCCATCGACCGCTGCCGCGAAGCGGGCGTGGTGGCCTACCAGATCGTGCTCAAGAACAGCTGACGGGCCGCGCAGATGCTGACCCTTGTCCTGGTGGTGATCTTCGCCGCACTTGTCTTCGAGTTCATCAACGGCTTCCACGATACCGCCAACTCCATTGCCACCGTGGTGGCGACGAAAGTCCTTTCGCCCGGCGCGGCGGTCATGCTGGCCGCCTTCATGAACCTCATCGGGGCGCTGACCGGCACCGCCGTCGCGCTGACCATCGCCTCGGGCCTGCTCAACACCAACGTGGTCGAGGTGACCCCGCAGGTGATCCTGTGCGCGCTGCTCGGCGGCATCATCTGGAACCTGATCACCTGGTGGAAGGGGCTGCCGTCCTCCTCCTCGCATGCGCTGATCGGCGGGCTGTGCGGTGCCGGCCTGGCGGCCGCCCACAACAACTGGGATGCGCTGATCTGGTCCGAGCGGCTGGGCAACTGGGCGCAGAACAAGGGCCTGCTGTGGAAAGTCTTCGTGCCGATGATCACCTCGCCGTTGGCCGGTTTCATCCTTGGCATCGTGGTGATGCTGGCACTGTGGGGCCTCATCGCCGGGCTGGCGAAGATCGGTGGTTCGATCGGCCGCCTTGCCCGTCCGCGCTGGGTCAACCTGTTCTTCGGCAAGGCGCAGATCGCTTCGGCGGCCTACATGGGCTTCGCGCACGGCCACAACGACGCGCAGAAGACCATGGGCATCATCGCGATGACGCTGATCGGGGCCGAGGCCACCGGTGCGCTGGACCAGCTACCCGGGTTCCTGGCCTTCATGCATCCCGACGCCAGTGCCGGTGATGGCATCGCCATGTGGATCGTGCTGACCTGCGCGGTGGTGATGGCTGCCGGTACCGCGTCGGGCGGCTGGAAGATCATCAAGACCCTGGGCCACAAGATGGTGAAGCTGCACCCGATCCACGGTTTCGCGGCCGAAACCAGCTCGGCGACGGTGCTGACCGTGGCCGCACACTTCGGCATGCCGGTCTCCACCACGCACAGCATCTCCACGGCGATCATGGGCGTGGGCTTCGCCAAGAACCCGCGTTCGCTGAAGTTCGGCGTGATCGAGCGGATCATCTGGGCCTGGATCCTGACCATCCCGGCCGCCGGTGGCTGCGCCTACCTGATCCTCAAGCTGTTCGAACTGTTCGGTTGGACGTGAGCGGGACGGGGGGTTGATCAACGAAAAAGCCCGCCGGACGGCGGGCTTTTTCGTGGACGGCGTTCGACGCCACCGGGCACTCACACCTCCAGCGAGGCCAGGTCGCCCTTGGTTTCCAGCCATCCTTTCCGATCCGACGCACGCTTCTTCGCCAGCAGCATGTCCATCAGTGAATGCGTCTGCTCACCATCATCGATGGTCAGCTGCACCAGCCGCCGCGTGTCCGGATGGATCGTGGATTCACGCAGCTGCGGCGGGTTCATTTCGCCCAGGCCCTTGAAGCGGGTCACGCTGATGGCGCCCTTGATCTTCTCGCGCTCGATCTTGTCCAGCATGGTGCGCTTCTCTTCCTCATCCAGCGCGTAGAAGACCTGCTTGCCCACGTCGATGCGGAACAGGGGCGGCATCGCCACGAAGACGTGGCCGGCATCGACCAGCGCCGGGAAATGTTTCAGGAACAGGGCCGTGAGCAGCGTGGCGATGTGCAGGCCATCGGAGTCGGCGTCGGCCAGGATCACCACCTTGCCGTAGCGCAGCCCGGCGATGTCGTCCTTGCCGGGATCGCACCCGATGGCGATGGCCAGGTTGTGCACCTCTTCCGACGCCAGCACGCTATTGGACGAGACCTCCCAGGTGTTCAGGATCTTGCCGCGCAGCGGCATGATGGCCTGGAAATCCTTGTCGCGCGCCTGCTTGGCGCTGCCACCGGCCGAATCACCCTCCACCAGGAACAGCTCGGTGCGCGACAGGTCCTGGCTGATGCAGTCGGCCAGTTTGCCGGGCAGAGCCGGGCCCTGGGTGACCTTCTTGCGGACCACCAGTTTTTCGGTCTTCAGGCGCGCGCTGGCACGTTCGATCGCCAGCTGGGCGATCTTTTCTCCCATCTCCACGTTCTGGTTGAGCAGCAGGCTGAAGGCATCATGCGCGGCACCTTCAACGAAGCCGGCGGCCTGGCGCGAGGACAGGCGTTCCTTGGTCTGGCCGCTGAACTGCGGGTCGGTCATCTTGATCGACAGCACGAAAGCCACCCGGTCCCAGACGTCTTCCGGCGCCAGCTTGACGCCGCGCGGCAGCAGGTTGCGGAAATCACAGAACTCGCGAAGCGCTTCGGTGAGGCCGGTGCGCAGCCCGTTGACATGCGTGCCGTGCTGCGCGGTCGGAATGAGGTTGACGTAGCTTTCCTGCACCAGCTCGCCTTCCGGCAGCCAGGCCACGGCCCAGTCGACGATCTCGTTTTCCTTCTTGACGTGCCCCACGAACAGGTCGGCGGGCAGCATCTCGCGCTCGCCGAGTTCGGCCTTGAGGTAATCGCGAAGGCCATCCTCGTACAGCCAGGTATCGACCTCACCGGTGGCTTCGTCGGTCAGCTTGACGGTCAGTCCCGGGCACAGCACGGCCTTGGCGCGCAGCAGGTGGCGCAGTGCGCGCACCGCGATCTTGGGCGTATCGAAGTACTTCGGGTCCGGCCAGAACCGCAGGCGGGTGCCGGTGTTCTTCTTTCCTACGCTGCCGACCACTTCCAGCGGGGAGGCGACATCGCCGTTGCGGAAGGTCATGCGATGTTCGGCGCCTTCGCGCTTGATGTGCAGCTCCACAAGCGTGGACAGCGCGTTGACCACGCTCACGCCCACGCCGTGCAGGCCGCCGGAGAAGGTGTAGTTGTTGTTGTTGAACTTGCCGCCGGCGTGCAGCCGCGTGAGGATCAGTTCGACACCGGGGATCTTCTCCTCCGGGTGGATGTCCACCGGCATGCCGCGGCCGTCATCGCTGACCTCCACGCTGCCATCCCGGTACAGCGTGATCTCGATGGAGCGGGCGTGGCCGGCCAGCGCCTCATCCACCGAGTTGTCGATCACTTCCTGCGCCAGGTGGTTCGGGCGCGAGGTGTCGGTGTACATGCCGGGGCGGCGCTTGACCGGGTCAAGGCCGGAGAGGACTTCGATATCGGCGGCGTTGTAACGGGTGTTCATGGTTGTTCAGCAGGGTCGAACGATGCGCAAGTGTGGGGTCTGGGCCGTTATTTTGCACGCCTGCGGTTCATCCCCCGCACCCGGCAGGGGGCTAGAATGGCCCATGCCGGGTGCTGGTCTCGACGTCCAGTGCCGGGTTTGATACCGCAAGGAGAAAACCCATGAAGAAGCTGCTTACCATCGCCATTGTCGCCGCCGCCGCGCTCGCCGTGCCGCTCGCCATGGCCCAGGGTGCAGGCCAGGCCGCGCCGCCGCAGGGTGACCAGGCCAACCCCGCACAGGCCGAAGCCGATGCCAAGGCCAAGCGCCGCGCCCAGGCCACGGCTGAAATGAAGGCCAAGGGCCAGCAGGTGCCTCAGGGTGAAGAGGAAGAGGAAGAGGCGCGCAAGAAGCGCTGAAGCGCGCTGCTGCCGCACCGAGGCCCCGGTTCTGCCGGGGCCTTTCTTTTGCCCGCCCGTCACGGCCCCCTTGGGCTGGGGCCCGCCAATCTGTAAACTATGGCTTTCCGGGAGTCGTGTGTGTCCACCATCAGCGATTGGACTGGCCTGCCTCTGCATGGCAGCCAGCAGGGCTGGGCGAAGGTGAAGGTCCCCGCGACCTGCACGGCCAGACCGACCTCGCGCCCTGGCCGCTCCCGGCCTGCCTGCCCGGCACGGAAATCCCCCTTGATGCCTCTTCCCCGTCCTGCGGACCGGGGAAGCGCGGCCGTTATTTCGTTCACTACAGGATGCTTGCAGCCATGACTCCCTTGATCTTCGTAACCGGCGGCGTGGTGTCCTCGCTCGGAAAAGGCATCGCGGCCGCGTCGCTGGCCGCGATCCTTGAAGCCCGTGGCCTGTCGGTCACGATGATGAAGCTGGACCCCTACATCAACGTCGATCCGGGCACGATGAGCCCGTTCCAGCACGGCGAGGTGTATGTCACCGATGACGGCGCCGAGACCGATCTGGACCTCGGGCACTACGAGCGCTTCGTGCATACCCGCCTGAGCCGCAAGAACTCGGTCACCACCGGGCGGATCTACGAGAACGTGATCCGCAAGGAGCGCCGCGGCGATTACCTGGGGGCCACCGTGCAGGTCATCCCGCACATCACCGACGAGATCCGCCGCTGCATCGACGAAGCCACCGAAGGCTTCGACGTGGCGCTGGTCGAGATCGGCGGTACGGTCGGCGATATCGAATCGCTGCCGTTCCTGGAAGCGATCCGCCAGGTGCGCACCGAGCGCGGCCCGGAGAAAGCGCTGTTCATGCACCTCACCCTGGTGCCATACATCGGCGCGGCGGGCGAGCTGAAGACCAAGCCGACCCAGCATTCGGTCAAGGAACTGCGTTCGATCGGCATCCAGCCGGACGTGCTGCTGTGCCGCTCCGAACAGGCCGTGCCGGATTCCGAGCGCCGCAAGATCGCCCAGTTCACCAACGTCTCCGAGCGTGCGGTGATCAGCGTGCCGGACGTGGACGTGCTGTATCGCATTCCCTCCGGGCTGCACCAGCAGGGCCTGGATGACATCGTGGTGAACCAGCTCAGGCTCACCGACAAGGTCGGCCCGGTCGACCTGTCGGTCTGGGAGGACGCGGTGGATGCCACGCAGAACCCGCTGGATGCGGTGACCATCGCCGTGGTGGGCAAGTACGTGGATCACCAGGACGCCTACAAGTCCGTCGGCGAGGCGCTCAAGCACGGTGGCCTGCGCCAGCGCACGCGCGTGACCCTCAAATGGCTGGAGGCGCAGGATCTGGAAGGCAGCGACCTGTCCGCGCTCGCCGATGTGGATGGCATCCTGGTGCCCGGCGGCTTCGGCGACCGTGGTTTCGAAGGCAAGGTGCTGACCTCGAAGTACGCCCGTGAGCATCAGGTGCCGTATTTCGGCATCTGCTACGGCATGCAGGCCGCCGTGGTGGATTTCGCCCGCAACGTGGTGGGTCTGGAAGGCGCCAACAGCACCGAGAACGATCGCCAGTCGCCGAACCCGGTGATCGGCCTGATCACCGAATGGCGCACGGCCACCGGTGATGTGGAAAAGCGCGATGACAAGAGCGACCTCGGCGGCACCATGCGCCTGGGCCTGCAGGAACAGCGGCTCAAGCCCGGCACGCTGGCCCGCGAACTGTATGGCAAGGACGTGGTGGCCGAGCGCCATCGCCACCGCTACGAGTTCAACAACCGCTACCGCACGCAGCTGGAGGATGCCGGGCTGGTGATCGCCGGCAAGTCGATGGACGACACGCTGGTGGAAGTCGTCGAGCTGCCGCGCACGGTGCATCCGTGGTTCCTGGCATGCCAGGCCCACCCGGAGTTCCTCTCCACGCCGCGCGATGGCCATCCGCTGTTCATCGGGTTCATCCGGGCCGCACGCGAGCGCCGGGCCGCGGGCCAGCCGCTGGCTGAAAGCCGCGCCTGACTTGCCGCGGGGGCGCCCCGCCCTCACGTACCTACCGATACCCTTGGCGCCGGCTGCTTCCGGCAGGCGCCTCGCCAACAAGGAAATGCCATGAAACTGTGTGGATTCGAAGTCGGGCTGGACCAGCCCCTGTTCCTGATCGCCGGCCCCTGCGTGATCGAGTCGATGCAGCTGCAGCTGGATACGGCGGGCACGCTGAAGGAGATCACCGGCCGGCTCGGCGTCAACTTCATCTTCAAATCCAGCTTCGACAAGGCCAACCGCACCTCCGGCACCGCCTTCCGCGGCCCCGGCCTGGAAGAGGGCCTGAAGGTGCTGGCCGAGGTGAAGCGGCAGATCGGCGTGCCGGTGCTGACCGACGTGCACGAATACACGCCGATGGACGAAGTGGCCTCGGTGGTGGATGTCCTGCAGACCCCGGCGTTCCTGGTGCGGCAGACCGATTTCATCACCAAGGTGTGCGCGGCGGGCAAGCCGGTGAACATCAAGAAGGGCCAGTTCCTGGCGCCGTGGGACATGAAGCCTGTCGTGGAGAAGGCCAAGGCCACCGGCAACGAGCAGATCATGGTCTGCGAACGCGGCGCGAGCTTCGGCTACAACAACCTGGTCAGCGACATGCGCTCGCTGGCGGTGATGCGCGAGACCGGCTGCCCGGTGGTGTTCGATGCCACCCATTCGGTGCAGCTGCCGGGCGGGCAGGGCACCAGCTCCGGCGGGCAGCGCGAGCACGTACCGGTGCTTGCGCGCGCGGCGGTCGCAGTGGGTATCTCCGGGCTGTTCGCAGAAACCCACCCCGACCCCTCCAAGGCACTCTCCGACGGCCCCAACGCGTGGCCGCTGGACCGCATGGAAGCGCTGCTGGAAACGCTCATGGAGCTCGATGCGGTCACCAAGAAGCACGGCTTCTCGCGCTTTGCGTGAGCCGGAGCCTGCCGGGCGCGACCCGTGGGCGGCGCTGGCTGGACAGCGGCGCCGCCGGCATTGGACGCACTGGCCATGGGGCGCGATCGCACTCGGCCTTGCGCTGCTGTCATGGTCCGGCACGTTCTTCATGCTGATGCTGGTCGGCGCCGCCATGCGCCCGCCCGGTGACGGGGGCGGCGTGAGCCTCAAGCCGTACGTTGTCGCCCTCGGTGTGGCTGAACTGCTGACCCTCTCGGCAGGCATCGCGGCGGCGGCGCTGGCCTGGCGGCTGCACCGTGGTCGCCTGATCGCTGCGCTGGCCGCCGTGCTGCTGGTGCTGTGGGTCGGCCTGCTGCTGTACGACCTGCTGTGAATGGAACGTCCGTGCACGTCCCGGCCCTGAGCGGACCTGCCACGACAGCGCGTACACCGCGGTGGGGACTGATCTCGCTGCTGCTGGCGATGCTCGCGTGGGGCGGACTGGCCGCTGCGGTGGCCGCGTTGGCGGCCAGCTTCGGTTCACCCGGCGATGGCAGCCGCGACATGCAGGCCATGCAGTTGTGGATACTCGGCGCACTGGGCGTGGCGGGGCTGTCCTTCGTGGGCAGCGTCGCGGCGATCGTGATGTCGTGGCGCCGCTGTCGCGGACCTGCGCTGGCGGCCCTGGCCACCGTGCTGCTGGTGATGCTGGCGGCCCTGCTGCTGCTCGTGGTCGCAGCCCATCGAAGCTGATGCGCGGCCTGCCATTTGGCAAGCGGGCGGTAGCCGGGGATAATCACGCGGCATTCGTTTTGTCGCCCCCTCCTACAGGTAACCGGCCCGCCCATGAGTACGATCCGCAGCATCCATGCCCGTGAAATCCTCGACAGCCGTGGCAACCCCACGCTGGAAGCCGAAGTCACCCTGGAGGACGGTTCGTTCGGTCGCGCCGCGGTTCCCTCTGGCGCCTCGACCGGCACCAAGGAAGCGGTAGAGCTGCGTGACGGCGACAAGACCCGCTACCTGGGCAAGGGCGTGCGCAAGGCGGTGGAAAACATCAACGGCGCCATCGCCGGTGCGCTGACCGGCCTGGACGCCACGGACCAGCAGGCCCTGGATCGTCGCCTGATCGATCTCGACGGCACCGAGAACAAGGGCCGCCTGGGCGCGAACGCGCTGCTCGGGGTTTCCATGGCCGCCGCGCATGCCGCGGCCGCATCGAGCAAGCAGGCCCTGTGGCAGTACCTGGCCGGCAAGACCGGCGTCACGCCGTCGCTGCCGGTGCCGATGATGAACATCATCAACGGTGGCGCACACGCGGACAACAACGTGGACTTCCAGGAGTTCATGGTGCTGCCGGTGGGCTTCACCTCGTTCTCCGAGAGCCTGCGCGCGGGCACGGAAATCTTCCACGCGCTGAAGTCGGTGCTGAAGGGCCACGGCCTGAGCACGGCAGTGGGTGATGAGGGCGGCTTCGCACCGGACTTCCGCAGCAACGTCGAAGCCCTCGATACCATCCTGGAAGCGATCGGCAAGGCCGGTTACACGGCGGGCGAAGATATCCTGCTGGGCCTGGACGTGGCCTCCAGCGAGTTCTACGAGAACGGCAAGTACAACCTGGTGGGCGAGAACAAGCGCCTGACCTCCGAGCAGTTCGTGGATTTCCTGGCCGACTGGGCCGCGCAGTACCCGATCATCACCATCGAAGACGGCCTGGCGGAGAATGACTGGGCCGGCTGGAAGCTGCTCACCGACCGCATCGGCAAGAAGGTGCAGCTGGTGGGCGACGACCTGTTCGTGACCAATCCCAGGATCTTCCAGCAGGGCATCGACTCGGGTACCGCCAACGCGATCCTGATCAAGGTCAACCAGATCGGCACGCTGAGCGAAACGCTCGAGGCCATCGCGATGGCTGACCGTGCCGGTTACGCGGCGGTGGTCTCGCACCGGTCGGGCGAGACCGAGGACACCACCATCGCCGATATCGCCGTGGCCACTACCGCCACGCAGATCAAGACCGGTTCGCTGTGCCGCAGCGACCGCGTGGCCAAGTACAACCAGCTGCTGCGCATCGAAGAAGCGCTGGGTGCGGGTGCGCGGTACGCCGGTCGTGACGCCTTCGTTTCGTTGAAGCGCTGATCCCATGCGCAACTGGCGGTGGGCGCTGCTGGTCTTGGCCCTGCTGCTGGCATGGTTGCAGTACCGTTTCTGGTTCGGCCCGGGCAATTCAGGCGAAGTGATGACCCTCGAAGCCCAGGTCGAGCACCAGAAACGGGACAACGAAGGCCTGCAGCAGCGTAACGACGCCCTCGCCGCCGAGGTCAAGGACCTCAAGGACGGCGAGGCGGCCATCGAGGAGCGTGCGCGCAGCGAGCTGGGCATGATCAAGCCGGGCGAGAAGTTCTACCGCGTGGTCGAGAATGCGCCCGTCGCGCCGCCGCGGCCGCTGGCCGAGCCGCCCGTCCCGGCGGACCACGCGGCGGACGTGCCATGAGCGCCTCGATCTGGGCCGTGATTCCGGCCGCAGGCCGGGGCACCCGTTTCGGCGCCGCCACGCCCAAGCAGTATCTGCTCGCCGGCGGGCAGAGCCTGCTGGCGCACACCCTGGATGCGCTGGTCGCACACCCTTCGGTGGCCGGCATCATGGTGGTGATCGGCGCCGGGGACGTGGACTGGCCGGGCTGGACCGAGTGGGGCGGCCGGCCGGTGCTGACCGCCGTCGGCGGTGAGACCCGCGCCGCGTCCGTACATGCCGGACTCGAAGCCCTGCCCGAAAGCGTGCGTGCCGATGAGTTCGTGCTGGTGCACGATGCGGCCCGTCCGAACCTGTCGCAGGTCGATCTCAGCCGGCTGCTGGAAGTGGGCCGCGCCGATCCGGTGGGCGCGATCCTCGCAGCACCGGTGCGCGATACGCTCAAGCGCGCCGGGGATGACGGCGGCATCGATGGCACCGAACCACGTGAGCGCCTGTGGCGCGCGCTGACGCCGCAGCTGTTCCGCCGCCTGCAGCTGAGCCGGGCCCTGGCCGATGCCGCTGCCGCCGGTGTGCAGGTGACCGACGAAGCGATGGCCATGGAGCGGCAGGGCCAGCGGCCGCTGCTGGTTGAAGGCAGCGAGGACAACTTCAAGGTCACCACGCCGGCCGACCTGGACCGTTTCGAATTCGTACTTTCCCGTCGCGCAGGCTGAGCCGACGCGCACTGCACAGGTTGTTGCCATGACTACCCCGCATTTCCCGCCCGTCCGCATCGGTCAGGGTTACGACGTCCATGCCTTCGGCGAGGGCGACCACATCATGCTCGGCGGGGTGCGCGTGCCGCACAGCGCCGGCGTCCTGGCGCACAGCGACGGCGATGTGATCCTGCACGCGCTGTGCGATGCCATGCTCGGCGCACTCGCGCTGGGCGACATCGGCGTGCATTTCCCACCTTCGGACGACCGCTGGAAAGGGGCCGACAGCAGCGATTTCGTCCGCCACTGCGATGCGCTGCTGCGCGAGCGGGGCTGGCAGGTCGGCAACGTGGACGTCACGGTGATCTGCGAACGGCCGAAGGTCGGCCCGCACGCGCTGGCCATGCGTGAACGCATGGCCGGGCTGCTGCAGCGGCCGCTGGACACGGTGAGCGTGAAGGCCACGACCTCCGAGACACTCGGTTTCACCGGCCGCAGCGAAGGCATCGCCGCACAGGCCACCGTGCTGCTGGTGGCCGCATGATCCCGTTGCCGATGGCCTTCGGCGAGCCCGTGTGGGCAGGCGCCCGCATCCGCAGCACAGCGGAGGATTTCCAGGTCGATGAGCTGCCGGCCTTCGAGGCCAGCGGCGAAGGTGAGCACCTGCTGCTGCACATCCGCAAGCGCGGCGCGAACACGGTGCACGTGGCCGGTCAGCTGGCGCGCTGGGCGGGCCTGCCGGAGATGGCGGTCAGCTATGCCGGCATGAAGGACCGCCATGCGGTGACTACGCAGCGCTTCAGTGTGCACCTGCCCAAGCGCGTGGCGCCGGACCTCGCGGCCCTGGCCGGCGAAGGCATCGAAGTGCTGGACGCCTCCTGGCACAACCGCAAGCTGCAGCGCGGCGCGCTGGCGGGCAACCGTTTCAGGCTGGTGCTGCGCGATGTGCAGGCCGCACCGGCGCAGGTGGCCGAACGGCTGGTGCAGATCGGTACGCGCGGGTTGCCCAACTGGTTCGGCGAGCAGCGCTTCGGACGTGACGGCGGCAACGTGCCGGCGGCGCTGGCGATGTTCGGGGGACGGCGCATGCGCAAGGATCAGCGTTCGCTGCTGCTCTCGGCGGCCCGCTCGGCGCTGTTCAACCGCGTGCTGGCCGCGCGGGTGGCGCAGGGCTGCTGGGACACGCCGCTGGAGGGTGAGGTGTGGATGCTCGACGGCAGCCGCAGCGTGTTCGGTCCGGAGCCGTTCACCGATTCGCTGTCAGAGCGCCTGGCGCGCTTTGACGTCCACCCCAGCGGGCCATTGTGGGGCGAAGGCGAGCTGCGATCGGAAGGTGCGGTACGTGCCCTTGAGGAGGCGACCCTGGCGGATGACGAATCGGTGGCGTTGCGTGCGGGGCTGGCGGATGCGCGGTTGAAGCAGGAGCGGCGAGCGCTGCGGCTGCGGCCGGCGCTGCTGCAGCACCAGTGGCTGGATGACGGCGTGCTGGAGCTTTCCTTTGCACTGCCCCCCGGCTGTTATGCCACGGCGGTGCTGCATGAACTGGGGCCGGTGGTGGACGCATCGCAGGAGCGCCCGGCGGACGGCTGAGCCCCCGGTGGCAGCGGGCGGGGCTCATGGTGTGGCCAGGCCGGATGGGGGGATCGTGCGGAGGCGGGGCAAGCGCGGCCTGCATGGGCTCCGGCGGGGCACCGGGGCGCGGCCCTGGCATGGACAACAACCCGTCATCTGGCCAGCAGCACAAGGATCGCCCCGGTCCCGCCCTGGCCTGCCGGCGCCGAATGAAAGGCCAGCACGTCGGCGCGCAACCGCAGCATCCGGTCCACCAGATTCTTCAGGACCGGTGCACCGCCGTCGGCCTGCAGGCCCTTGCCGTGGATGATGCGTACGCAGCCATGCTCGTGCGCATGCGCCTCCAGCAGGAACTGGCGCAGCAGACGCTCCGCCTGAGCCGCCGTGGCACCGTGCAGGTCCAGTTCGTCCTGCACGGAATACTGTCCTTTTTTCAGGCGCTGGAACATCCGCGGAGGCAGGGTGTCGCGCCGATAGCTCGCTGTGTCTCCGGCCTCCAGCGGGGTGCCTTCGCGCAGCAGCCGCGCGAACTCGCCGGCGGCCGCCTGCTCATCCAGCTCGGCCATCCGCGCACGCGGGCGCGGTTTCGGCGCAGCCGGCGGTGGCCCGCTGCCTTTGCGCAGCGGGGTCACGTTGCCGATGGCTGCGCGGAACAGCTCGGCCGGATCATCGTCATGCGGATGCGACATGGTCCTAGGGTACCTGTCGCCGCCCGAAGTGCCTACGCAGCGGGGCAATGACCCATGGCAGGGTAGGCCGCATGGCCCCCATGCGGCACAATACGGGGCGCAGTCGTGGCACCGTCGGCACTTACCGAGCCGCGCCACCACTGCGCCCCACCGGTGTGTCACGGATACGAGAGTCTTGGACAAACAAGCGGTTCAATCACAGACGCGGGTACTGGTGAGCAACGACGATGGTGTCGATGCGCCGGGCATCCGCATGCTGGCCGCGGTACTGCGCCAGGCCGGCTACGAGGTCACGGTGGTCGCGCCTGATCGCGATCGCTCCGGGGCCAGCAATTCGCTGACCCTGGATGCGCCGATCCGCGTACGCCGGCGCGAGGATGACAGCGTCGCCGTGGCCGGCACGCCCACGGACTGTGTTCACCTCGCGCTGACCGGCCTGCTGGAGTTCGAGCCTGATATCGTCGTGTCAGGCATCAACAACGTTGCCAACCTCGGCGACGACGTGATCTATTCCGGCACCGTGTCCGCGGCGATGGAAGGGCGCTATCTCGGCCTGCCCGCCGTTGCTGTCTCGCTGGTCAGCCACAGGCACGATGCGCGGCATTTCGAGACCGCGGCGCGGGCGGCGGTGGAGATCGTCAAGCGTCTGAAGGCCGATCCGCTGCCGGCCGACACCATCCTCAACGTCAACGTGCCCGACGTGCCGTGGAGCGAGCTGGCCGGGTTCGAAGTCACCCGCCTCGGCAACCGTCACCGGGCCGAGGGCTGCATCGCGCAGCAGGATCCGCGCGGCAACACCGTGTACTGGATCGGTCCCGCCGGCCGCGAGCAGGATTCGGGTCCCGGCACCGACTTCCACGCGGTGCGCACCGGCTTCATTTCCATCACGCCCATCCAGGTCGATCTCACCCGTTACCAGGCACTTGAAAAGGTCGCCAGCTGGGTCGGCGGCCTGTCGGCCACGCTGGACGTGCCGGCATGAGCCAGCGCCTGCGCCTGCAGCCCGAAGCGGTCGGTATCGGGATGACCTCGCAGCGGGTGCGCGACCGCCTGGTGGATCGCCTGCGCGAGGCCGGCATCAGCGACGAGACCACCCTCAACGCCCTCCGCATCGTGCCGCGCCACCTGTTCATCGATGAAGCGCTGGCATCGCGCGCGTACGAAGACACCGCGCTGCCGATCGGCCATGGCCAGACCATTTCCCAGCCGTGGGTCGTCGCGCGCATGACCGAAGCCGTGCTCCAGGTCGCGCCGAAGACCGTGCTGGAAGTCGGCACGGGGTCCGGTTACCAAGGGGCCGTGCTGGCGGCCGTCGGGCTGGAGGTCTACACCGTCGAGCGTATTGGCGATCTGCTGCGGCAGGCGCGCAAGCGTTTCCGCTCGCTCGGCATGAACGTGCGTACCAAGCACGATGATGGCCGCGCCGGGTGGCCCGAGCATGGCCCGTACGATGCCATCGTGGTGACCGCCGCGGCCCCGGCGCTGGTCGATGCGCTGGTGCAGCAGCTGGCCGTGGGCGGGCGCCTGGTGGCGCCGGTCGGCGGTGCGGGCGCGCAGTCGCTGGTGCAGTTGGACCGGCGCGTGGATGGCAGCATCGAGCAGAGCGTGTTGGCGCCGGTCACCTTCGTGCCGCTGCTGTCTGGCATGCTGGACTGATTCTACGGAGCACGACATTCATGAAGATTTTCGGGCCGCTCTACGAGCGGGCATTGAAGTGGGCCAACCACGAGCGCGCGCCGACCTATCTGGCGGTGCTGAGTTTCGTCGAGGCGATCATTTTCCCGATCATGCCCGAGGTGATGCTCGCGCCGATGTGCGTGGCCCAGCCCCGGCGCGGCTGGTGGTACGCCACGCTGAGCCTTGCCGGCTCCATGGCCGGCGCGCTGGTGGGGTATGCGCTGGGCCATTTCGCCTTCGAGGCGATCAAGCCGCTGCTGGCCGCGATGGGCATGCTGCCCGGCATCGAGAACGGCATCGCCATCGTGCAGGCGCGCATGGCCGAATCGCCGTGGGCGGTGTTCACCTTCCTCGTGCTCGGCGGTTTCATGCCCATCCCGATGAAGGTCTTCACCTGGGCATCGGGTATCGTCGGCGTACCGCTGCTGCCTTACATGCTCAGCATGCTGCTGGGACGCGCCAAGCGTGTCTTCGTACTGGCGGCGGTGATCCGTGTCGGCGGCGCACGCGCCGAGGCGGTGCTGCGCCGCTGGATTGAACCGCTGGGCTGGATCGCCACCGCGCTTGTCGTGCTGCTGATCGCCTGGCTTGTATGGAGGACCTACTTCGCATGAATGATCGTTTGAACCGGGGCCTGCGCGTGAGCGCGCTGGCGATGATGGCCGCCACGCTCGCCGCGTGCGGCACCGCCACGGTGGTGCGCCCGGCCGGGTCGGGCGGGGCCGTGTCCACGACACCGAAGACCTCGGTGGCGCAACCGGGCAAAACCGTGCGCGTGCAGCGTGGCGACACCATCTACGCGCTGGCGCGCATCCATAACATCACCCCGGCCGATCTGGTTGCGTGGAACAGCATCAGCAATCCCTCGACCATCTACCCGGGGCAGGTCATCCGCCTGTATCCGCAGGGCGCTGGCGGCTCGCGGGCACCGACAACGGTGGTCACCGCGCCGCGCCCGGGTGGTAGTGGAGGTACGTCCACGCCCACGCCCGCCGCAGCGCCCGTGCGCAGCAACATCAGCTGGCGCTGGCCGGCCGATGGCGCGGTGGTGGGGCGCTTCGTGGCAGGCGAGACGACCAAGCAGGGCGTGGACATCGCCGGCACGAGCGGGCAGGCCGTGAAATCGGCCGCCGACGGTGTGGTGGTGTACTCCGGTGCGGGCCTGGTGGGCTATGGCGAGCTGATCATCGTCAAGCACAGCGAGCAGTGGCTCTCAGCCTATGGCCACAACCGCAAGCGCCTGGTCAACGAAGGACAGAGCGTGAAAGCGGGCCAGCAGATCGCTGAAATGGGTCGGACCGGGGCGAACCGGGACATGCTGCACTTCGAGATCCGCTACAACGGCAAGCCGGTCGATCCGCAGCAGTATCTTCCGGCAAGGTAGGCCTGCACCGGTCGTGCCCGCGAGCTCCGGTGCGGGGCAGTGCGCCGGGCGCTTGCCGAGGGCCCCAGCCGGGGGGCCGGCCGATGCGCGGCGGCAAGCTGCCCGAACACTGACCGCCGGTCCTCGTTCACCTTCCCAGCCGTCACGCGGACGGGCATCATTCCGCGGACTCAGCCGTCGCCGGTGCCGCATGATCCGCTCTTCGACCGCCTTTGCACTGCTCGCCATCACGCCGTTGGCTGCTGCAGCCACCGATCCGTATGAAGTGGCCACCACGTTCTACGCCGCGATGCAGGGGCCACCGCCAAGCACTTCGGCCATTGCGCCGCTGCTCGGCTCTTCCTTGCGTGCAGCGATCGATGCCCAGCACGCCTACGAACAGGCGTGCATCGCGCTTGCTGCCCGCGACGTGAAGCCACACATGCTCGATCAGAGTCCCTACCTGCTGGCGCCGGATTGGCCGGAAACGGTCCACGTCGTGCGTTCAGGAGCGCGCGGCGATGCCGCATGGATCAGCGTCGAGATGATGGCCGGCGGCTATCGCTGGACGGATCGTGTTCTGCTCCAGAAGCAGGCACAGGACTGGAAAATCATGGACATCCGCTGGGGGCAGGGCGGCAGTCTGATCGGACGGCTGAAGCAATTCTCCGCCGTCCGTTGCCTCCCCTGAAACCGATGCGTCGTGCGCGGCGCCGGCTGCGTCGCCTTGACCCCGCGCGGCGCGCACCGCCTACCGGCTGCGCCTCAACCTTCCAGGATGAATGCGGCGGCCACCTTGCGGCCTTCGCCGGCAAGGATGTTGAAGGTGCGCGCAGCGGCCGGATTGTTCATCACTTCCAGGCCGATGCCGCGGGACAGGCAGGCCGCCATGAGCTGTTGGGAAGGAAACACCTGGGTAGCGCCGGTGCCCAGGACGACCAGTACCGGCTCCAGTGCCAGGACCGCATCGAGATGGGCCTGTCCGAGGTCCGCGACGGACGCGACCGGCCAGTCTTCCACCAGCGCCTGCGGGGTCACGATGAAGCTGCGTACCAGTTCGCGGTCATTCACACGTGCCGAGCGCCCATCGGCACCGCGCAGGGTGTAGGCGTAATCGGGGAACTCGTGGTTGAGCTGCATCCGGGTCTCCTGGCGCTCAGCCCCGCGGCAGCACGATCTGGCGCTGTTCCCGGCTCGGGCGGTAAAGCACGGCCACGTGGCCGATGCGCTGCACCAGTGCGCTGCCGGTGGCGGAGACCAGTTCGGCGATCATGGCATCACGTGCCTCGCGGTCTTCCGCGCCCACCTTCACCTTGATCAGCTCGTGCCGTTCCAGCACCTCTTCGAGCTCGGCGAGGAACGCCGGCGTCACCCCTTTCGCGCCGATCTGCAGCAGGGCTTTGAGGTCGTGGGCGTGACCGCGGAGGAATCGGGTCTGTGAAGCGGTCAGGGCAGTAGACATGCAGGAAAGCGCGGTGACGTTGGGTGTTCAGGGTATCATGACCACCCCATCCGGCCGTATTTTCCCATGGTGTCACGCAGCAAGAGCAGCCAGCGCTGGCTGAAAGAGCATTTTTCCGACCCCTTCGTGAAGAAGGCGCAGGCCGAGGGCATGCGCTCGCGCGCGGCTTACAAGCTGGAGGAACTGCTCGAACGTGACCGGTTGCTGAAGCCGAACATGGTGGTGGTGGACCTCGGTGCAGCGCCCGGTGGATGGTCGCAGCAGGTGCGCCGGCAGATGGGGGACACCGGACGGGTGTTCGCGCTGGACATCCTGGAGATGCCACCGCTGGCCGGGGTGGAGTTCCTTCACGGGGACTTCAGGGAAGAGACCGTCCTATCTGCATTCGAGGCCATGGTCGGCGATCAGCCGGTAGACCTTGTCTTGTCTGACATGGCCCCCAATAAGAGTGGCATGGATGCGGTGGACCAGCCGCGGATGATGCACCTGGCCGAGCTGGCCATGGATTTCGCCGACAACCACCTCAAACCCGGTGGGGCGTTCCTGATCAAGCTCTTCCAGGGTGTTGGCTTCGATGACTACGTGCGCGAACTGCGCAGGCGGTATGACAAGGTCTCCATCCGCAAGCCGGAAGCGTCCCGCAAGCGTTCCCCCGAGGTCTACGCCCTCGGCCAGGGCAAACGCGCCCAGATGAAGTGAAGTAAGCTCGAATCCACGTATCACGCCAGTTCAAAGAGGAAAACCGGAGCCAATGAGGATGAACGACTTGACCAAGAACCTCCTGCTATGGGTGGTCGTCGCCGTCGTGCTGATGGTGGTTTTCCAGAGCTTCTCGCCGAAGACGACCACGGCCGGTGCACAGGGCACGACCTACTCGCAGTTCCTGGACCAGGTGGACACCGGCAATGTGCAGAAGGTCGCCCTGGGCGGTGAGATGCGCGGCGGCACCAACCAGATCACCTACACCACGCGCGGCGGCCAGTCGGCCACCATCACCGCGCCGTTTGATCGTGACCTGATCAACGTGCTGCGCGCCAAGAACGTGGAGATCGTGCAGGAGGAGCCGTCCAGCGGCATCTCCTTCGGTGCGATCCTGATGAACTTCCTGCCCGTGCTGCTGATCATCGGCTTCTGGATCTTCATCATGCGCCAGATGCAGGGCGGTGCCGGCGGCGGTGCGAAGGGCGCGATGTCCTTCGGCAAGTCGCGCGCCAAGCTGCAGGGCGAGGACCAGGTCAAGGTGACCTTCGCCGATGTGGCCGGCTGTGACGAAGCCAAGGAAGAGGTCAGCGAGCTGGTCGACTTCCTGCGTGACCCCTCCAAGTTCACCAAGCTCGGCGGCAAGATCCCCCGTGGCGTGCTGATGGTCGGTCCGCCCGGCACCGGCAAGACGCTGCTGGCCAAGGCCATCGCCGGCGAGGCCAAGGTACCGTTCTTCTCGATCTCCGGTTCGGACTTCGTGGAAATGTTCGTCGGCGTCGGTGCCAGCCGCGTGCGGGACATGTTCGAGCAGGCCAAGAAGCATGCCCCGTGCATCATCTTCATCGATGAGATCGACGCCGTCGGTCGCCACCGCGGCGCCGGCCTGGGTGGTGGTCATGATGAGCGCGAGCAGACGCTGAACCAGCTGCTGGTTGAAATGGATGGCTTCGAGGGAGGCGAGGGCGTGATCGTCATCGCCGCCACCAACCGTCCCGACGTGCTCGATCCGGCGCTGCTGCGCCCGGGCCGTTTCGACCGCCAGGTCGTTGTCGGGCTGGCCGATGTCAAGGGCCGCGAGCACATCCTCAAGGTGCACATGCGCAAGCTGCCGCTGGCCGATGATGTGGTGCCGCTGGTGATCGCGCGCGGTACGCCCGGTTTCTCCGGTGCGGACCTGGCCAACCTCTGCAACGAAGCGGCGCTGTTCGCCGCGCGCAGCAACGAGAAGGAAGTGCGCATGGAGCACTTCGACCGAGCGCGCGACAAGATCCTGATGGGTGCCGAGCGTCGCTCGATGGCCATGAGCGAGGAAGAAAAGACCCTCACCGCGTACCACGAAGCGGGCCACGCGATCGTCGGGCGCCTCGTGCCGGAACATGACCCGGTGTACAAGGTGACGATCATTCCGCGCGGTCGCGCGCTGGGCGTCACCATGTACCTGCCGGAAGGTGACAAGTATTCGATGAACCGCGTGGCGATCCAGTCGCAGCTGTGCTCGCTGTACGGTGGCCGCGTCGCCGAGGAATTGATCTTCGGGGCCGACAAGGTCACCACCGGTGCGTCGAACGATATCGAGCGGGCGACCAAGATGGCCCGCAACATGGTCACCAAGTGGGGCCTGTCCGAGCAGCTCGGTCCGATCGCCTACGGCGAGGAAGACGACGAGGTGTTCCTGGGGCGCTCGGTCACGCAGCACAAGAGCGTGTCCAACGACACCGCGCGACGCATCGACGAAGAAGTCCGCAGCATTCTCGACAAGGCCTATGGGCGCACCACCCAGCTGCTGACCGAGAACATCGACAAGCTGCATCGCATGTCCCAGCTGCTGCTGCAGTACGAGACCATCGATGCGCCGCAGATCGATGCCATCATGGAAGGCCGCGATCCGCCGCCGCCGATGGGCTGGGGCCGCAACAACAAGGATGGTGGTGGCAGCGACGGTGACAAGGGCGGCGACGCGCGCCCGGTGGCGCCGATCTCGGGTCCGGCCGAGCAGATCTGACCGGGCTCCGCCAGCTCTCGTGACACGTGGAAAGGCCGGGGAAACCCGGCCTTTTCCGTTCAGCCCCGCAGATGCGCCCGCTGGCCTGGTGCGCCACAATGGCCCGTCCGCCGCCGCTTCAAGGATCAACCCCGTATGTCGCCGTCTCCCGCTCCACCCGAACCGGTGTCCCACACGCTGGAGATGATCATCGCAACGGTCGTGGGCGTTGCCATCGGCCTGGGCCTGGACAACCTGTTGCTGGGCTGCATCGTCGGCATCGTGGTGGGGGTGGTCCTGAGCATCGGCAAGACGCTGTATGTGGAGCGTCGGCGGCGGATGCCTCCACGTTGATCGGATGAGCCCACCGGTTCCCCCGGACGCGGCACCTCTTGCATTCACCCGGCCTTCACGTGCACGCTGTGGGGCCGCGGCCGTCAGGACGACGGTCGGGTCAACAGGGGGAACACCATGAAACATCCTTTGCAGCTGGCCATCGCCGGCCTGGCCGTGCTCGCGCCAGCGGCCTTCGCCGCCGACATCCGCACCAGTCATCCCGTGCCGTTCGCCGAGTCGGCGATCGTCGCCGACGCCATCAAGACCGAGTGCACGATCAGCGACACCCTGCTGTCCGCGCTGGGCGAAAGTGCCGCCCGGTCCGGGACCACGGTGGTGGCCGGCCCGGTCGGCGCCGACAGCGGTGCAGGACGGTCGCTGCAGCTGGAGTTCGTCGAAGCGCAGAGCGCGGGCAATGCGTTCATTGGTCACTTCAAGTCCGCCGCGGTACGCGGCGTGCTGTTCGAGGATGGCCGCCAGGTGGCCACCGTGCTGGCCCGGCGCACCACCCGTGGCGGTGCGCTGGCCGGCTTCAAGGGCTCGTGCACCGTGCTCGACCGCGCGGCGAGGGTGATCGGCGAGGATCTCGCTGCATGGCTGGCGGCGCCCACCGACAAGGCACGTCTGGGCGACTTCTGAGGGCATGGCGTGGCGGCGTAGACTAGCGTCCACGCCGTTGCAGGAAATGCCATGTTCGATACCGTTCCCCAGCTCGATTGTGCCGGCCGCGTGCTGCGCCTGGACCGCCCGCGGGTGATGGGCATCGTCAACGTCACGCCGGACTCCTTCTCCGATGGCGGGGCCCATGACAAGACCGAGGCCGCCGTTGCACATGGCCTGAAGCTGGTGGAAGAGGGCGCGGACGTGCTCGACATCGGGGGCGAATCCTCGCGCCCCGGCGCCACGCCGGTCCCGCTGGAGGAAGAGCTGCGGCGCGTGCTGCCGGTGATCGAACAGCTCGCCGCGCGCACGCATGTGCCGATCAGCATCGATACCTTCAAGCCGGAGGTGATGCGTGCTGCGGTGGCCGCCGGTGCCGGGATGATCAACGACATCTACGCCCTGCGGCAGCCGGGCGCGCTTGAAGCGGCGGCCGCGAGCGGCGTGCCGGTCGTGCTCATGCACATGCAGGGCGAGCCGGGCAGCATGCAGCACGATCCGCAGTACGACGACGTGGTGGCCGAGGTGCACGGATTCCTCGTGCAGCGCCTGTTCGCTGCCGAGCTGGCCGGGATCGCCAGAAAGAACCTGCTCATCGATCCCGGATTCGGTTTCGGCAAGCGGGTGGCCGACAACATGGCCCTGCTCGCACGCTCGGCGCAGTTGCTTGATCTCGGCGTGCCGATGCTTGCCGGGCTCTCGCGCAAGCGCACCCTGGGCGAGCTCACCGGACGCGAGGTGCCCGCTGAACGTGTCGCCGCATCAGTGGCCGCGCACCTGATCGCGGTGCAGAACGGTGCGCGCATCGTCCGCGTGCATGACGTGGCGGCGACCGTGGATGCACTGAAAGTGTGGGCCGCCGTCGCGGCGGTGGAACCGCCCCGGCGCGATGCACCGCCGGCCATCCGGTGGCCGGACGAAGACTGATGGCGGTCGACACCCGGCCCCTGGCCATCGCAGTGATGGGGCCCACGGCCAGTGGCAAGACCGCAACGGCGATCGCGCTGGCACGGCGCTGGAATGGTGAGATCGTCAGCGTCGACTCGGCGCTGGTCTATCGCGGCCTGGAGATCGGTTCGGCCAAGCCGGATGCCGACGAGCGTGCACAGGCTGTGCACCACCTGCTTGATCTGCGTGACCCGTGGCAGCGCTATTCGGCGGCGGAGTTCGCGGCCGACGCGCGGCGCGCGGTCGAAGACATCATCGCCCGCGGACGCATGCCCATTCTCGCCGGGGGCACGGGGCTCTACTTCCAGGCCCTGCTGCGCGGCCTTTCACCCATGCCGCCGGCCGACGCCACGGTACGTGCCGGGCTGGCCAGTGATGCCGCCGAGCGCGGCTGGCCGGCACTGCATGCGGAGCTGGCCCGGGTCGACCCGGCCGCCGCCGCCCGCATCCATGCCACTGATCCCCAGCGCATCCAGCGGGCACTGGAAGTGCATCGCCTGACCGGGCGACCGATCAGTGCGTGGCAGCAGCTGCCTGGTGAAGGGCGCCTGCCGGTCCGCACACTCAAGCTGGTGCTCGCACCCCGCGATCGCAGCGTGCTGCACGCGCGCATCGAACAGCGCCTGGATGCGATGCTGGCGAAGGGATTCCTGCAGGAGGTGCAGGCCCTGCGCGCATTGCCGCAGATGGCAGCGGTGGCCATGCCCCTGGACCTGCCGGCGGTGCGCGCGGTCGGCTACCGGCAGGCATGGGAATACCTGGACGGGGACGGTGATGCTGCCGGTTTCCGTCACAAGGCGATTTTCGCCACCCGCCAACTGGCCAAGCGGCAGCTCACCTGGCTGCGCGGCGAGCTTGATGCACGCTGGTTCGATCCCCATATTGAGCCGGAGCGGCTTGCGCAGGCCGTGCAGGGCTTCGTCGCAGGCTGACGCGCCCACGGCGGGCTGCGTGTACCATCGATGAGCCGGTCAAACGGGCGCTGCGCGAAGCGGCGGCCGACAGGACCGCTGGCACCCCATAAAAACAATAATTAACCAGGAGTTGGCAATGTCCAAGGGACAATCGCTGCAGGATCCGTTTCTCAATGCCCTGCGGCGCGAACGCGTGCCGGTGTCGGTGTATCTCGTCAACGGCATCAAGCTGCAGGGAACCATCGAATCGTTCGACCAGTTCGTGGTCCTGCTGCGCAACACCGTAAGCCAGATGGTCTACAAGCACGCCATTTCAACGGTCGTGCCGGCGCGCAACGTCAAGGTTGGCCCCGGTGGCGGCTATGTGCAGTCGGCCGATGGCACGGTGGTGGACGATGACTCAGCAGAATAATCGTGGAGCAATGAGTGTTTGATCGCTCGAAAAAAGGTGAAAACGCGCTGCTGATCCAGCCCCACTTCGGCAAGCTCGAAGAGGACGTGCTGGAAGAGTTCGGCGATCTGGCACGCTCGGCAGGTGCCACCATCGCGGCGACGGTCACCGCGCGGATCGACAGGCCCAATCCGTCGACGCTGATCGGCAGCGGCAAGCTGGACGAGGTCAAGGCCGCCGCCGATGCGACCGGCGCCGACCTGGTGCTGGTCAACCATGCGCTCAGCCCCGGCCAGGAGCGCAACCTGGAACGGTTCCTGGAGCGTCGCGTGATCGACCGCACCGGGCTGATCCTGGACATCTTCGCCCAGCGCGCGCGCAGCCACGACGGCAAGCTGCAGGTCGAGCTGGCGCAGTTGCGCCACATGTCCACGCGGCTGATCCGCGGCTGGACCCACCTCGAACGCCAGCGTGGTGGTTCGATCGGCCTGCGCGGGCCGGGTGAAACGCAGCTGGAAACCGATCGCCGGCTGCTGCAGAAGCGCGTGGAGCAGCTGCAGAAACGTCTTGAGAAGGTCGAGGTGCAGCGCAACCAGATGCGCCGCGCGCGCCTGCGCAGCGAACTGCCCCGTGTGGCGCTGGTGGGCTACACCAATGCCGGGAAGTCGACGCTGTTCAACGCATTGACCGGTGCCGAAGCCTACGCCGCCGACCAGCTGTTCGCCACGCTGGATCCCACCGTGCGCCGCATCGCGTTGCCTGGCGGCAACGTCGTGCTGGCTGACACCGTGGGATTCGTGCGCGATCTGCCGCACGACCTGGTGGCCGCGTTCCGTTCCACGCTCTCCGAAGCGCGCGAAGCCGACTTCCTCGTGCACATCGTCGACGCCGCCGATCCGCACCGTGAGGAACGCATCGCACAGGTGGATGAAGTGCTCGAAGCCGTGGGCGCAGGCGACCTGCCGCAGCTGCTGGTCTTCAACAAGATTGATCGCATCGAAGGCGGCGAGGTGCGCCACGATGCGCAGGATGGCGTGCCCGACGAGTCGCGGCGCGAGCGGGTCTGGATTTCCGCGCGCGACGGCCGGGGCCTGGACGTGCTGGAATCGGTGCTGGGCAAGCGCCTGGGCCTGCAGCATGTTGCCGGCGCGCTGCGCCTTGCGCCCTCGGCCGGGCGTCTGCGCGCGCGCCTGCACCAGCTCGAGGTGGTGCGTGCGGAGACGGCCGATGAGGAGGGCTGGCTGCTGCAGGTGGAGATTCCGCTGGCGGAAGCCGAGAAGCTTGCCGCCAGCGAGGATGGCGCGGCGATCCGTCCGCTGTTGCCGGAAAAGCCTCCCGCGTGGTGATGCCCGCAGCGCGCTCGCCGCGTGCCCATGGTGCGCGTTCTCTCCTGTTCCATCCCATGGCCTGACCGATGACCGTCCCCACTGATGACATGCTGGCCACACTGGCCAGCGAACTGGGCAGGAGACTGCAGCTGGCCGGGCTGCAGCTGGTCACTGCCGAAAGCTGCAGCGGTGGCTGGATCGCCAAATGCATGACCGATATCGCGGGCTCCTCGGCGTTCTTCGACTGCGGCATGGCGGTCTACAGCTACGAAGCCAAGCAGCGACTGCTGGGCGTGCGGGCGCAGACCCTGCAGCAGTTCGGCGCGGTCAGTCGCGAAACGGTGCTGGAGATGGTCTCCGGCGCGCTGGTGAACTCCGGTGCGGGCATCGCCGTTGCCGTGACCGGCATCGCCGGGCCCGGAGGTGGCAGCGAGGACAAGCCGGTCGGCAGTGTGTGGATCGGCTGGAAACGCAGGGCCGACCAGGCTCACGCGCAGCTGTTCCATTTCAACGGCGACCGCGATGCGGTACGCCGGCAGACGGTTTCGGCGGCGTTGCACGGACTGCTCGCGCAGCTGTGAGATGCTGGCGCCTTCTGCGAACCGGAGCTGCCGCCAATGTGGGAAACGCTTGGCACTGTCCGTGACCTGGGACGACTGCAGGAAATCGCCGCTGTCCTGATCCGTTACGGATTCGGTGACCTCGTGCGCCGCACGGGGCTGGCCGATGTGCTTGCCCGCGCCGGGCGCCTGTTGCACTGGGGCGACGATGCGCAGCGCGAGCGCATGACCGCGCCGATGCGCGTGCGCAAGGCGATGGAGACGCTCGGCCCGACGTTCGTCAAACTCGGACAGGTGCTGGCGACACGCGTTGATCTGTTCCCGCCGGAGTGGATCGCCGAGTTCGCCGAACTGCAGAACGCCGTGCCCGCGCTGCCCTATGCGCAGGTCCACCCGCAGCTGGTGCGCGATCTCGGCGGCGAGCCTGCGGTGGTCTTCGCCTGGATCGACGAAGTGCCCATGGCTGCCGCCTCGCTGGCACAGGCGCACCGCGCCCGCCTGCATGACGGTCGCGAGGTGGTGCTGAAAGTCCGCCGTCCCGGCATCCGCGATGTGGTGGAAGCCGACCTTCGCCTGCTGGCGCGCCTGGCCGAGATCATCGAAGCCCGGCTGCCCGACCTCCGCCGCTACCGCCCGGCCGAAGTAGTGCAGCAGTTCACCGGTTCGCTGCGGCGCGAACTCGATTTCGCGGCCGAGTGCCGCAACGCCGAGCGCATCGCGCGGGCCTTCGCCGGCCGCGATGACATCCTGATTCCCGCCGTGCACTGGCAGTGGACCTGCGAAAGCCTCAACGTGCAGGACTTCGTCGATGGCATTCCCGGACGCGACCTTGACGCCGTGGATGCCGCCGGGCTGGACCGCCACAAGCTGGCCCAGCGCGGGGCGGACATCGTGCTGAAGATGGTGCTGGAAGACGGCTGCTTCCATGCCGATCCGCATCCCGGCAACATCCTCTACCTGCGCGATGGCCGGGTCGGCGTGATCGATTTCGGCATGGTGGGCACGCTGTCTGAAACACGCCGCTTCCAGGTCGCCCAGCTGCTGCATGGCCTGGTGGACCAGGAGCCCGAGGCGGTCGCCGACATCCTGCTGGAGTGGGCGGGCGGCGTGGAAGTGGACGAAGGCCGGCTGCAGCAGGACATCAGCCAGTTCGTCGACCGTTACCGCAGCGTGCCGCTGAAGGACCTGCGCATCGGCCTGATGCTTTCGGACATCACGCTGCTGCTGCGCAGCTACAACCTGATGCTGCCGGCGGACCTGGCGCTGATGATCAAGGCCTTCCTGACCCTGGAAGGCATGGGGCGGCAACTTGACCCTGATTTCGACATGGCCAGCGCGGCGCGGCCTTTCCTCGAGCAGGTGGTGGTGCAGCGGTACGCGCCGCGTGCCCTGCTGAAACGGGGGCGTCGGAGCCTGCTGGGGCTGTTCGATCTTGCCGGCGAACTGCCGCGCGACCTGCGGCGGCTGGTGCAGGCGGCACGACGAGGGCGTCTGCAGCTGAAGGTGGAGACCAACGCGCTCAAGGGGTTCGGTGACCAGGTCAACCAGGCCGCCAATCGCCTCGTGGTGGGCATCCTGACCGCCGCGTTGATCATCGGCTCCTCGATCGTCATGCACAGTGTGGGCGGCATCTCCAGCCGCTGGCTGCTGGCGCTGGGAGTCACCGGCTTCGTCGGCGCCGGACTGTGCGGCGTGTGGATCCTGTTCTCGATCTGGCGCAGCGGCCGGCAGCGGCGCTGAGCAGTCGGCGGCCGGGTTGCCGGCGCACGGACATGGCCGCGATATAAAGCACTTGCAGTGGTCCGCGTTAGTAGTAATACTACTAACCATGGACACCACCTCCCTGACCGAAATCCAGCAGGCCATCCTGCAGCTGATCGCCGAGCGCATCGAGAGTGAAGGCGCACCGCCGTCGCAGACCGAGATCGCGCGCGCGTTCGGCTTCAAGGGCGTCCGTGCGGCCCAGTACCACCTCGAAGCACTGGAACAGGCCGGGGCCATCCGGCGGGTACCGGGTCAGGCGCGCGGCATCCGCCTGGTACAGGCGCCGACGCCCCGCCAGATGGCTCAACCGGAGCAGGACGACAGCGTGCTGCGACTGCCGGTGCTCGGCCGGGTCGCCGCCGGCCTGCCGATCGGTGCGGATATCGGCTCGGATGATTTCGTCGTTCTGGATCGGGTGTTCTTTTCACCCGCGCCGGACTATCTGCTCAAGGTGCAGGGTGATTCGATGATTGACGAAGGCATCTTCGACGGTGACCTGATCGGCGTGCACCGCACCCGCGACGCGCTGTCAGGACAGATCGTGGTCGCGCGCATCGATGACGAGATCACCGTCAAGCTGCTGAAGATCGCCAAGGATCGCATCCGCCTGCTGCCGCGCAATCCGGATTACGCCCCCATCGAGGTGTCCGCGGACCAGGATTTCGCCATCGAAGGGCTGTACTGCGGACTGCTTCGACCCAACCGGTGACGGAGGAGGCGGCGGGGACTGACGGCTGCGGCGATAATGTTCGACTTGCCGGCCGCCGTCTCAGTCTGTGCGATGCACGGCCGCTACAGTCTCCCCCGAACCCGAGTTGACCCCGATTAAAAAGATGACCACTTCCCCAAGGACCAAGACAATGGACGAGAACAAGAAGCGTGCCCTGGCCGCCGCACTGAGCCAGATCGAAAAGCAGTTCGGCAAGGGCTCGGTGATGCGCATGGGCGACCGTGTTGTCGAACCTGTCGAGATCATTCCAACCGGTTCGCTGATGCTGGACATCGCGCTGGGCATCGGCGGTCTGCCGAAGGGACGTGTGGTCGAGATCTATGGTCCGGAGTCGTCGGGCAAGACCACGTTGACGCTGCAGGCCATCGCCGAGTGCCAGAAGAAGGGCGGTACCGCCGCCTTCATCGATGCCGAGCACGCGCTGGATCCGATCTACGCTGCCAAGCTGGGCGTCAACGTGGACGATCTGCTGCTGTCGCAGCCGGATACCGGTGAGCAGGCGCTGGAAATCGCCGACATGCTGGTGCGTTCCAATTCGGTGGACATCGTGGTGGTCGACTCCGTCGCCGCCTTGACTCCGAAGGCGGAAATCGAAGGCGAGATGGGCGACCAGCTGCCGGGCCTGCAGGCCCGCCTCATGAGCCAGGCCCTGCGCAAGCTGACCGGTAACATCAAGCGGTCCAACACCCTGGTGGTGTTCATCAATCAGCTGCGCCACAAGATCGGCGTGATGATGCCGGGCCAGAGCCCGGAAGTCACCACGGGCGGCAATGCGCTGAAGTTCTACGCCTCGGTCCGTCTGGACATCCGCCGCATCGGCGCGATCAAGAAGGGCGATGAGATCATCGGCAACCAGACCAAGATCAAGGTGGTCAAGAACAAGCTGGCGCCGCCGTTCAAGCAGATCGTCACCGAGATCCTGTACGGCGAAGGCATCAGCCGCGAAGGCGAACTGATCGACATGGGCGTGGAAGCCAAGCTGGTCGAGAAGGCCGGCGCCTGGTACAGCTACGGGGAAGAACGCATCGGCCAGGGCAAGGACAACGCCCGCGGTTACCTGCGCGACAACCCGGCCGTGGCCCAGCGCCTGGAAGCCGAGCTGCGCGAGAAGTTCCAGCCGGCCGAAGCGCCCAAGGAAGCGGGCGAGGACGACGGCGAAGACGACGTGTAAGACGTAGCTGCGGGGCAGGGCGGCGCCGTCAGTGACGTCGTCCTGTCCCGCAGTTTTTCACGCCGGTCAACGGCGTGGCGTCAGGGATGGCGCTGAGTGGAGGATGAGCATGCACGACGAATCCGACGCGGCTCCGGGCGCACGCAAACGCCGTCGGCCCGAGCTGACCCCCCTGCAGCGGGCGCTGGGCCTGCTGGTACGACGCGACCATTCGCGCAGGGAACTGGGACGGAAGCTGGTCGCACGCGGTATCGAGCCCGAGCAGGCGCAGGCCGCGGTGGACAAGCTGACCAGCGAAGGCTGGCAGGACGACGAACGCTTTGCCGAGTTCCTGGTGCGTAACCGCGCCAACAGCGGGTACGGGCCCCGGCACATCCAGGCCGAGCTGGGCACGCATGGGCTGGACAGCGAAGCGATCAGCGCCGCGATGGACAGTTATGAGGGCGATTTCCTGGACAACGCGCGCGATCTGGTTCGCCGGCGCTTCGGCGAGGAAGGCCCGCAGGATCTGCCGCAGCGGCGCAAGGCCGCCGACCTTCTGGCCCGTCGCGGGTTCGATGGCGACATGATCCGCCGCGCTACCCGCTTCGATGCAGAGGACTGAGGGCCTCGGGCCTGCTACCCTTCAAGGTTTCGGAGATCCGAAATCCGACCCTGGCCAGCGTGGCTGGCGGCGGTGGCTCTCCGGCACGCAGACCGCCAGCCCCCATGAACGCATCCAAATTCACAACGTCCCAGATCCGCAGCGATTTCCTTGAGTTCTTCAAGGGCAAGGGCCACACCATCGTGCCGTCGGCGCCGCTGGTGCCTGGCAACGATCCGACCCTGCTGTTCACCAACTCCGGCATGGTGCAGTTCAAGGACGTGTTCCTCGGTGCGGAAAAGCGCAGTTACGTGCGCGCCGCCGATGTCCAGCGCTGCCTGCGCGCGGGCGGCAAGCACAACGATCTTGACCAGGTCGGCTACACCGCCCGTCACCACACGTTCTTTGAAATGCTGGGCAACTGGTCGTTCGGTGATTATTTCAAGAAGGACGCCATTGCCTGGGCCTGGGAGCTGCTGACCCAGGTCTGGAAGCTGCCGGCCGAGCGCCTGCTGGTGACGGTCTACCAGACCGATGACGAGGCGTACGCGCTGTGGCGCGACATGGTCGGCATCCCCGAAGCGCGCATCGTGCGCATCGGCGACAACAAGGGCGCTCCGTACGCCTCGGACAACTTCTGGCAGATGGCCGATACCGGCCCCTGTGGTCCGTGCACCGAGATCTTCTACGATCATGGCGACCATATCGCCGGTGGCCCTCCAGGCTCTCCGGACGAGGACGGTGACCGCTTCATCGAGATCTGGAACCTGGTGTTCATGCAGTTCGACCGCCAGCCCGACGGCACCCTGGTGCCCTTGCCGGCGCCGTGCGTGGACACCGGCATGGGCCTGGAGCGGTTGGCGGCCATCCTCCAGCACGTGCACACCAACTACGAGATCGATCTGTTCCAGGCGCTGATCCGCAAGGCCAGCGAGCTGACCGGCATGGGCGATCTGGAAAACAAGTCGCTGCGGGTGATCGCCGACCATATCCGCGCCTGCTCGTTCCTCATCGTCGACGGCGTGCTGCCGTCCAATGAAGGACGCGGTTATGTGCTGCGCCGGATCATCCGCCGCGCGCTGCGCCATGGGTGGATGCTGGGCGTGCGCCAGCCGTTCTTCAGCAGGCTGGTGCCGACGCTGGTGGAACAGATGGGCGTGGCCTACCCGGAGCTTCCAGCGGCAGCGGCCACCGTGACCCGGGCACTGCAGGCCGAGGAGGAGCGGTTCGCCGAAACCCTCGATGCGGGCATGAAGATCTTTGAAGATGTTGCGGCACGGGTAACCGACGGTGTGATCCCCGGCGTGGATGCGTTCCGCCTGTATGACACCTATGGCTTCCCGCTGGACCTCACTGCGGACATCGCGCGCGAACGCGACATGATCGTGGACACGGCCGGCTTCGACGCGGCGATGGAGCAGCAGCGCGAAACCGCGCGTGCGGCCGGCAAGTTCGGCGGGGGTGTGACGCTTTCGGCCGAGCTGGTGGCCACGCTCCAGCCTACGGAGTTCCTCGGCTACGACGCGCTGCAGGCCGATACGCTGCGTGTCGTGGCGCTGCTCAAGGACGGACGCCCGGTGCAGTCGGCGCAGGCCGGCGATGCGCTGATCGTGCTGACCGACCGCACCCCGTTCTATGCCGAGTCCGGCGGACAGGTCGGTGACCAGGGCGTGCTGAGTGACCATGGCGTGCGTGTGGACGTCACCGAGACGCAGAAGTTCGCCGGGCAGTTCCACGGCCACGTGGGCACGCTGCTGGAGGGCACGCTTTCGGTCGGTGACGTGCTGTCGGGGCAGGTCAACGATGTCCGCCGCGGCGCGACCATCCTCAATCACTCCGCGACCCACCTGCTGCATGCGGCGCTGCGCGAAGTGCTGGGCACCCATGTCCAGCAGAAGGGCTCGCTGGTCGCACCCGACCGCCTGCGCTTCGATTTCGCGCACTTCCAGCCGATCACCGGCGAGGAACTGGCGCTCATCGAGCGCAAGGTCAACCAGCAGGTGCGCGCCAACAACGCGGTGGAGGTGCACAACATGGCGATGCAGGAGGCATTGGATTTCGGTGCGATGGCGCTGTTCGGCGAAAAGTACGGCGAGAACGTGCGCGTATTGAAGATGGGTGACTACTCCACCGAACTCTGTGGCGGTACCCACGTAAGCCGCACCGGTGACATCGGTCTGTTCAAGATCACCTCCGAAGGCGGTGTCTCCGCCGGTGTGCGTCGCATCGAGGCGGTGACGGGGCAGGGTGCGCTCGATCACGTCGCGGCCGAAGAGGCGCGGCTTGCCGAGGTCGCCGGTCTGCTGGGCGGTAGCGCGGCCGACGTGGTCGAAAAGATCCGTGTGCAGGTGCAGCGCCAGAAACAGCTCGAACGGGAGCTGGAGTCGCTCAAAGCCAAGCTCGCCTCCGGCGCGACGGCGGACCTGGCCGGCCAGGCGGTTGACGTGTCTGGCGTGAAGGTCCTGGTGGCGCGGCTGGAAGGATTTGACGCGAAAGCCTTGCGCGACGCTGTTGATCGCCTCAAGCAGCAGCTGGGTGACGCCGTGATCCTGTTGGCAGGTGCTCAGGATGGCAAGGCAGCGCTGGTGGCCGGTGTGAACGGCAGTGCAATGGGTCGGGTCAAGGCAGGGGAACTGTTGGCGCATGTGGCCAGTCAGATCGGGGGCAAGGGCGGCGGTCGCCCGGACCTCGCCCAGGGTGGTGGCGAAGACGGGCCCGCCCTTGCAACGGCGCTGGCCGCCGTGGTCGACTGGATCCGCCCCCGCCTCTGATGAACCGCTCCCCTCCCGCGCCTTGTGGCTGCGGGAGGGCTGACGGTACCATTGGTCATCTTTTCCCGTTGTCTCGAGGCGACCTTCCCCAGGTCGTCAAGCCGGTGGGGGATACCCTTCCACACGGTTCCATGGAGAAATACTGCAATGTTGATCTTGACCCGCCGCGTCGGCGAAACCTTGATGATCGGTGACCAGGTCAGCGTGACCGTCCTCGGCGTCAAGGGCAACCAGGTTCGAATCGGCATCACGGCGCCGAAGGATGTGGCCGTGCACCGCGAAGAAATCTACCAGCGCATCCAGCGTGGCGACGAAGTCACTCCGGGCGAAAATACTGCTGAATAACGCTTTACCTGGTGACCCGAATAACGCTATTATTCGCGTCCCCGCTGAGACGCCACGGCATCAAGCGGTAGCAAAAACCCCGGAGCGATGCCCGAGTGGCTGAAGGGGCTCCCCTGCTAAGGGAGTATAGGGTCAAAAGCTCTATCGAGGGTTCGAATCCCTCTCGCTCCGCCAGATTGTCAAGAAAGCCCCTGGAAACAGGGGCTTTTTTGTTGTTGCTGGTCAGATAACCCTGATAGACCGTCGCCGTCGAACACGCTTGAATAGGGACGTGCCGGTTCGTCTCATGGAGGCTTCCAATCGGTTCATCGCCCAGGTGCCTGAGACCCATCGTCCATGATCATCCGCTTGATGCTGCTCGCCGCGCTTTATCCTGCATTCGCTGCGGACGCCGTCGCCGCCCCCGTGCCAATCCGCTGTGATACGTGTGTCGAAGCGGGCTTCCGCCGACTCGCCGCTGGCCGCGGTCCCGGTGTGTACCTCACCTACAATCTCGCCAGAAACACCGTCAGCCAGTACCAGGTTGGCAGCACCCGGGCGGAGCCGGAGATGCAGGTGCCGGTGGCTCGCTTGAATCTGCACGTTCCGGTGCAGCGCAAGACGGCGTTCGATTATCTGGCTGACGCCAACCTGCAGGCGATGGTGAACGCGGCGGCAGGCAGCGGGGATGTGCTCGTCAAGGCGCTCGGGGAGGACGTCATCGGCACCCCCCAGGGAAGCGCCGGCTGGCGTCTGCACCCGCCCCTCCGGCTGCGCATCCTGTTCGAGGACGGTTCGTCGGTGGGCGTCAGCATCCGTCATGACAGGGCGAACGCGGTGTTCGAACCCGGCAGCGCCCGCACGGCGGCCGGGCAGGTGATTGCCTGTGCCGGTGCGATCTGCGACGGCGTCTAGCGAACAGATGGGGCCGTCTCCCATGCAGCCTCAGAACGAATAGGTCGCCTGCACGTAGACCCGGCGCGGCTCGCCCGGGAAGTGCCCATTGCGCGCGATGAATCCGCTGGCGGCGTACACCTTGTCGAACACGTTCTTGACGTTGGCCTGGAACTGCCACTGCTGCCACTGCGTCTTCCAGCTCAGATCGAAGACCGTGTACGGCTTGACCCGCTGTCCGTCGCGACTGACCCGCTCATCCATGTACTCGGCACCGAACCCTACGGCGGAGTTGAGCGATGGCAGATCGTGGCGCGTCCACAGGCCCAGGGTATTGCGCGGGGCGTTGGCGAAGCGGTCGCCAACGGCGTCGGTGATGCCGTTGCGGCCGGCCTCCAGGACGCGGGCGTCGTTGTAGGCGTAGGTCAGGTTGAGCACCCAGTGTTCGGTCAGGTCGGCCAGCACGTCCAGTTCGGCGCCTTCGCTGCGTACCAGGCCCAATGCCTCGAGCTGGTTGATGCCGCCGATCACCTGGCCGGTGGCCTGCACGATGTTGCTGCGCTCGATCCGGTAAACGGCGGTGTTCACCGTCCAGCGCCCGCCGAGCAGGCTCTTCATGCCGACTTCCCATTGGCGACTGCGTTCGGGATCGAACGGCCCGCCCGCCGTGCGGTCCCGGTTGGTGGCGACCTGCGGCATGAACCCGGCCGCGACGTTGGCGTAGAGATTCAGCCCTGCGGCCACCTCGTACGTGCTGCCCAGCCGCCAACTGAGGTCGTTGCCATCCACGTCTGTGCCCGTGATCGTGTCGGTGTCCTTGAAGCCATCCCAGCGCAGGCCGGCCAGCACCAGCCAGCGCGGCGTGATCTCCATCTCATCCTGCAGGTAGGCGCCGTAGCGATCACTGCGCGTGCCGGTGAACCGCCAGGGCAGGGTGGCCAGGCCATAGTCGCGGTAGGAGGACTGCCCGTAGACCGGTTCGTGCAGGGCGATGCCGGGCACCGGGCCGGCGCCACGCGCAAGGTCGGCACTGTTGGCGGTCTGCGCGCGGAAATCCGCATCACTGCGATACACGTCCGCCCCCATCAGCACCTTGTGCGAGATGCCGCCGGTCTGCGTGCGCCACACCGCATTGCCGGCCACGGTCAGGGCGTTGTTGTCGCGGATCTGGTTGCGCAGCTGGCGGGTCATCCACTCCGGCGTGCCGTCGCGATCGCGGTCGATCAACCCCATCGGCTCGTGGTAGATCTGGTGCTCGTTGTTCCTGAACCAGCGCGCGGCCACATCCACGTCCCAGTCCGCCGCCGGCGAGACGCGGTAGCGGACCAGCGCGATCTTCGCGTCCATGTCGAGGAAGTCGCTGGCCTCGTTGTGGTTCCAGCGCCGGCTGGCGAGAAAGTTGCCGTTGTCGTCCACGGGCACGCCGCGCAGCCGGTTGCCCCCGAGCTGCTGGGTGATGTCGGTGAGCTGCACGATCAGTTCGCCGGTCTGGCCGACGTCGAACGCCAGCGAGCCATCGGCGATCACGCCGTCACGGTCGGTGTTCCAGCGCACGCCCTCCTCGGTTTCGGCATAGAGGCCGGCGCGGTAGCGCACGCGCGAGGTGGCGCCCAGAGGACCGGTGGCTTCCAGCGAACCGGCGCGGAAGCCCGCATTGCCGGCCTGCACTTCGAGCGTGCGTTGCGCCCGCGCTCGCGGCTTGCGGGTCACGTAGTTGATGACCCCACCCGGATCCCCGCCGCCGAAGAGCGCGCCGGAGGGACCCTTGAGCACTTCCACCCGCTCGATGTTGAACAACTGCGGTACCGAAAAGCCGGCATAGGGATCGCCGCGCAGGCCGTCGTAAAGCACGTTGTCCTGGCGGAACCCGCGCAGCGTCGCCGTGCCATAGCTGTAAAGGCTCAAGCCGCTGATGCTGCGGTACAGGTCGGTCACCTGGCGTGCCGCCTGATCGTCGATCAATTCACGCGGCAGCACCTGCACCGACTGCGGCACCCGTTCGAGGGGCGTATCGGTGCGCGTGGCGACGGCGGCGTCATCGGCCTTGTAGAGCGTCTGCGCGCGTCCGGTAACCTGCACCGCGTCAAGCTGACGCACGCTTGCTGCGGACGCCTGGGCACCGGCTGATGCGGGGAACAGCACAGCGGAGAGCGCAACGCCGATGAACGCAAGGGGGAGAGTCGTGGATCGCACTGTATCAAATGATAATGATTACCAAGTGCAATAGCTTAGCACCCCGGCGACCGTACAGGTGCAACCTCTAAGGGCAGCCTCCCGGGTGAAAGCCGTGCCGAGTGAGTTGGTTGCGGCAGGAAATGGCGCGTTTGAATGATTTCCTCATCGGCCGGGAACGGAATCTTAAGTTTTCAGTTGCTCTAATGCGGGCGCTGATCCACGGGTCGGCACCTCTGAGGTCGCACTGGCGCGCATGCCACGGCGGCCTCCCCCTCTCCCTTGTGCGGCCACTGCCACGTGGCCAGGCACAGTGCGCGCCACGTTCCGCCGCGGCGCTTGAAGGACCCCCTTGTCGATGATTGCACCCGCTACGAATCCGCTGTCTGTCCGCACCTCCGCCGTCCTGTTGCGTCGGGCCCTGTTGCCCTCGCTGCTTGCGGGTTTCTGCGGGGCACTCCATGCACAGGACGCTGCGAGCGTGCCCGTCTCGCCCCCGGGCAACGATGCCGCCGCGACGCAGGAACTGGATGCGGTGCAGGTGCGCGGCGTTCGTGGCAGCGCGATCGGTGCAGTGGAAGCCAAGCAGGCCAAGGCCGAAATCAGCGACTCGGTGGTGGCCGAAGACATCGGCAAGCTGCCCGACAACAGCGTGGCGGCGGCGCTGCAGCGGGTGACCGGCGTACAGGTGGCGCGCGGTGGCGCGGAGGTGGGCACCGTGCTGGTACGCGGCCTGCCCGATGTGGTCACGACATTCGATGGCCGCAATGTGTTCACCGCGACGGGGCGTGGTATCGCGCTGCAGGACATCCCCGCTGATCTGCTGCAGAGCGTGGACGTGTACAAGACCGGCAGCGCGAAGTTCATCGAAGGCGGGATCGGGGGCGCCATCGATGTCCATCTGCGCAAACCGTTCGACCTGGACCAGGACACCACGCTGGCGGGCAGCCTGAGCGCGATCCAGGGCGACCAGGCCGGCGAAGCGAAGCCGCAGGGCAGCCTCACCGCAGCGCACACCTGGGACAGCGGCCATGGGCGCATGGGAATTCTGGGCAGTGTTTCGCTGCAGCAGCGGCCGTACCAGGAAAGCAACAGTTTCTACGGGACGTATGACCGGGTGGCCAGTCCGGTCGACCCTGCGCAGCAGATCTTCGTGCCCTTCAACGCCGGCGCGCTGGTCGCGCGCAACAACCACAAGCGACGCTCGGCCAACGTTGCGTTCCAGTGGGCGCCGGGCGAGAACAGCGAAATCTATCTGGACGCGTTCTACGTCAACTACGAAGGCCGGAACACGGTCAATTACTGGATGCCGTTCCCCGGGCTGGTGAACGCCGACAACGTGGAATCGGTCAGCCTGCGTCCCGGTACGGCTGTCATGGACGGCGTCGTTGCGCGCGATCTGTACACCCTCTCCAGCACCCAGGCCCACAAGCAGACCTCCGACACGCTGCAGGCGGCGATCGGCGGCAAGTGGCACAACGAGCGTGTCTCGCTGTCGACCGAACTGGCCTACACCTGGTCCACCAACCGCCATCGTGCCCTGACGCTGGACATGGGCCTGGAGGCACCGCGGATGCATATGGTCGATTCCGGTGGCGTGCCCGATACCTGGGTCACCCAGGCCGATGGCAGTGCCTTCGATACCGCCGATCCGGCGAACTGGTACCTGAGCCAGTACTACGACAACTGGGACCGCCAGCGTGGCGAAGAGTGGGCATGGCGCGGCGATGCCACCTTCAACTTCGACGAGGGGTTCTTCAGCAGCCTGGATGCGGGCGTGCGGGTGAGCCGCCGCACGGCGACCAACCACGGTGGCGGTGGGCAGGCCATGGACAACCTCAGCGGCGGACGCCTGTTCGCCAGCGAGGTGCCGGGCCTGGCAGCGGTTTCGCCGGGCAACATGCTCGACGGCGCGCGCCGCTTCTCCACGGACCGCTGGACGGTGGCCAATGCGGGCTACCTGCTGCAGCAGACCGCGGTACTGCGGGGGGTGATGGGGCAATCGCCGGATACTCCGGCCGAGGTGGCCTCGCAGTTCTTCGACAACCGCGAGGACAACACGGCCGCCTATGTGCAGCTCAACTGGGGCACCACGCTGGGCAGCGTCCCGGTGGATGGCCGGATCGGTGTTCGCGCCACCCGCCTGGCGTCGGAACTCAACGGCACCCGGACGGTGGATGGCGTGCCGGCACCCGAACGGATTGAAACCACCCGGACCGAGTACCTGCCCAACGCCAACGTCAACGTCTCGCTGGCTGAGAACCTGATCCTGCGCGTGGCCGCCAGTGAGACCATTGCGCGGCCGGCCTTCGCCGACCTCAATCCGCAGCTGAGCCTGTACGCGCCCACCGACAGCCTGCCGGCCCGTGGTGACGGTGGCAATCCGGAGCTGGAAGCGGTGTCATCGCGCAACCTCGATGCCTCGCTCGAATGGTATTTCCGCCCCGGCTCGCTGCTCTCCGCCGCCGCGTTCCACCGCGACCTGGACGGCTACGTGCAGCGCTACGCCAGTGACGAAGTCATTGCTGGCACCACGTATTCCATCTCCCGCCCCCGCAATACCGGCGAAGGCACGCTGAAAGGTTACGAAGTGGGGTACACGCAGTTCTACGATTTCCTGCCCGGTGCCTGGTCCGGCCTGGGCACGCAGCTCAACTACACCCGGATCAGCGCCGAAGCCGAGTCGCCGACCGGGGAGATGCAGCCGCTCACCAACGTGTCAAGGCACGCATTCAATGCAGTGCTGATGTACCAGTACGCGCGCTTTTCCGCCCGCGTGGCCTACAACCGCCGCAGCGACTACGTGGCCAGCTTCAACAGCTCCGGCGACCAGCCCAATGCGATCCGCCATGGTAACGAGGACTGGCTGGACGTGGCCTTCAACTACGACCTGAACGACCACATCACGCTCTTCGCCGAAGCCACCAACGTACTGGGCGGCTCAACGCGTAACGCCTTCGGCAACGCGGCCTTCCCGCGCGATTTCGCCTCGCCGGAGCGGACGTATACGGTGGGTGCGCGCTTCCGTCTGTAAACGGTTGCCTGCGTGATGGCGCGAGGCGGGCCATGCACGCCCGGCCTCGCGCCTCACCGCGATGGCGCGGAGGTTGCCAGCAGGGCGTGCATCCGCGCCAGCGCTGCGTCGAGTTCCTCGCGCGTCCCCGTTGCGTCGGCCGCAGAATTGATGTGCGCGGGCAGGTCCATCTGCACACCGCAGAGCGCGCCACCCACACATGCCATGTCCATCAGCGGCGAACCGACGCTGCAGTCCAGGCCCCGTTCGCAGGCGATGAGGCTCAGCGCGTTGGGTGTCTGGCCCATGAAATCATGGCCCTCATAGCCCGGCAGGTCGCCGTTGCCCACTCCCAGTCTTGGATCGGTCGCGGTCCAGAGCAGTGGCACCAGTTCGAGAAGGGCGCGTGGATCGTCGCTGGCGAGGGCTTCATCAAGAAACGCCGCGACGTCGGCGGGACGGCCTTGCTCTGCAGCGCGGAAAACCTGGATGCGCGCGGTCAGTTCCCCTGCGGCGGCGGCCTTGCTGCGCCAGGCTTCGCGAAGGCCGCGCATTCCCGTCCCGCTGCGCGGCAGCGCATTGCACCGGACCCGTTGGCGCTCGCTGGCACTTCGGTAGACCGCCGCCACGGCGGCGCCCTGGTGGATCGCCAAGCGGTGCTCGGACTGCAGCAGTACGTTTTCCAGCGGAATGCGGTCCAGGGTAAGCATGAAACACAAGTCTGCGATGTCCCCCAGCTCGCGCATGGCGGCCGCATCGCCCGCCTGTGCCTTGTCGAGCAGCCGTTGGACATGATCCTTCAGGCGCTGCAGTTCACCCCTCGTCGGCAGAGGGTAGGCGGGACCCGCCCGCGCAGGCGTCGCGGGCCCGACGGCGGTCTGGACGGACGCCGCGCCAACCTGCACGGTGTCCACGTCCGGCACGCGAAGGTGCCACAGCCACGCCAGCAGGGCACCCGCACAGACCACGGCAGTGCAGAGCGCCGTCGTGCGCCAAGCCTGGGAACGCGGGCGGACATCGGCAGGCAAGGCAGGTCCTCGTGCAGGCAGGAGCCGGCATCATAGCCGGCTCCTGCCAACGGCGTTGGTCAGGGCGCGTGACCTTACAGCGGCAGGTCGAACACCAGCACTTCCGCATCCTGCCCGTGGTCCAGCATCAGCGTGGTTTCGTCGCTGACCTGCACCGCATCGCCGGCGTCCAGCGTGATGCCATTGACCTGCAGCTGTCCGCGGGCGACCTGCACGTAGGCGCCGCGCCCGTTGGCCAGCACGTGGGTGAGGCGGGCGCTGCCATCCAGGATCGTGGCGTAGATCCGGGCATCCTGGTGGATCAGCAGTGACCCGTCGGCACCGTCGGGCGAGGCGATCAGGCGCAGCTGGTCGCGCTTGGCGTCCGGGCTGAAGTGCGTTTCCTGGTACGACGGCGCGATGGCCTGCGTGTCCGGAAACAGCCAGATCTGCAGGAAGTGCACCGGCTCGGTGGGCGAGTGGTTGAACTCACTGTGGCTCACACCGGTGCCCGCGCTCATGCGCTGCACATCGCCATAGCGCAGCACCGAGCCGGTGCCCATCGAATCCTTGTGTTCCAGCGCACCTCCGAGGACATAGGAAACGATCTCCATGTTGGCGTGGTTGTGGGTGCCAAAGCCCTGGCCCCCGATCACCTTGTCTTCGTTGATCACGCGCAGCGGGCCGAAGCTCACATAGCGCGGGTCGTGGTAGCCGGCAAAGGAGAAGGTATGCATGGAATGCAGCCAGCCGTGGTTGGCTTCGCCGCGGGTCGCGCTCTTGCGGATCTGGATCATGGTGTCTCTTCCTGTTCGATGGTTTCGATGATGCGGTCTGCACGTTTCTGCTGTGAATCCGCCGTTGGGAAGAAGTATCCGCTTGCGGCGCGGCATTGAAAAACGGATAGTTTCGACGTCCATCATCGAATTATTCGAATGCTCAAGGTCAGTCTCGATGCACTGCAGATTCTCGACGCCATCGAACGGCGGGGCTCCTTCGCCGCCGCGGGCAAGGCGCTGCACAAGGTGCCTTCGACGATTTCCTACACCGTGTCCAAGCTCGAGGACGATCTCGGCGTGCAGCTGTTTGACCGGGTCGGTCCGCGTGCCGACCTCACGGCGGCCGGACGCGCGCTGCTGGAGGAGGGGCGGCATCTGCTGCGCGCGGCGCGCGAGCTTGAACTGCGGGTGCGCCGGGTGGCCTCCGGCTGGGAGGCCGAGCTCACTCTGGCCGTGGATTCGATGTTCCCCGCCTGGTTGCTCGGGCCGGACATCCAGGCCTTCCGTGGCGAAGCCGCGCCGACCCGCCTGCGGTTGATCAGCGAAGCGCTTTCGGGCACGTGGGAGGCTTTGCTGGATCGGCGTGCGGACCTGCTGGTCGGCGCGGCGGGCGAGGGCCCCAGCGGCGGCGGGTATGTGGTCGAGCCCTTGGGCACGGTGGAGTTCGTATTTGCCGTGGCGCCGGCGCATCCGCTTGCCAGCGAGACCGGTCCACTCGGGCGCGAGCAGCTGGCCGAGCACTGCGCGGTCGCAGTGTCCGATTCCGCGCGCCGCTTGTTGCCGCGCACGGTCGGGCTGTTGATGGGACAGGAATCCCTGGCAGTGCCGGACATGGCGAGCAAGCTGCGGCTGCAGCGTGCCGGCGTGGGTTTCGGCTTCCTTCCGGAGCCGTGCGCGCGCGCTGCGGTGGCACGCGGCGAGCTGGTGATCAAGGCGGTGGAGGAGCAGAAACCGGACGAGAGTTTCTGGCTCGCATGGCGTACCGGTGAAGACGGCGCCGCGCTGCAGTGGTGGCGGCAGCGGCTGGGCACGCCGGACCGGTTGCAGCACTGGTGGTCGGCGATGGCGGGCTGATCGCCAGCGCAAAAAAAAACAGCAGACCGGGGTCTGCTGTTTCTGGAATCTGGTGCGCCCGGAGAGATTCGAACTCCCGACCGCCTGGTTCGTAGCCAGGTACTCTATCCAACTGAGCTACGGGCGCACTGGGGTACTGCGGTGAAACCGGTGGAGCCTGTCACTGGTGCGCCCGGAGAGATTCGAACTCCCGACCGCCTGGTTCGTAGCCAGGTACTCTATCCAACTGAGCTACGGGCGCATGGTGACAGCGATGTTGCATGGTGCACATCAACGGCGGCGTCGATGTCTGTTGATGGTGCGCCCGGAGAGATTCGAACTCCCGACCGCCTGGTTCGTAGCCAGGTACTCTATCCAACTGAGCTACGGGCGCGCTGCAACAGGAGCGGAATTATGCGGATTGTCGCGGCGTCCGTCAACGTCTTTTGTGAAAGGCTTCATTGAAACGGCCGGCACAGGGTGTCGGCAACGGCATCTGGCGCACGCATCCAGGCGAAGTGATCGGCGGCCACGCCCAGCTGCTGCGCGGTCAGAACGTCGATCTTCCGTCGCAGCCTTGGCAGCTTGTCTAACAGAGCACCCATGGAGCCCGGCGGCGCCATCCAGTCGTCCTGCAGCACCACGGCCCGGGCGTCGCCTTCGAGGTCGCGCAGGGACTGTTCCAGGTCCTCATCCAACCCGCGTGCCGCATAGCGGTTGCTCAACCCCACGCGGGCCCAGTCGCTGATCAGTCCCCGCGCTTCGTTGCCGCCAAAGCCGAGCCGGCGTCCAGGCAGCGCACCGCGTCGTCGTGCCAGCCACGGCAGGAAGCGATAGGCCAACGGCAGCACGCCGCCGCGGATGCCGGAAAAGCTGCGCCACCAGGGCGTACCGCTGGCCACCAGCCAGAGCTGGGCGGGCAGGGCGCCGCGGGCGGCGTGCAGACACGCCAGCTGCCCGCCCAGACTGTGCCCGCCGATGATCCAGGGCAGTGCCCCATGCGCGTCGTCGTCGGCCTGCAGTGCGCCCTGGCTGGTTGGCAGATCGTGTTGGAGAAGTTCCCGGTAACCCCAGTCCACCGCGCGTGAGGCACGCAGGGAGCTGCTGTCGTTCCCCCGCCATTCGTGCACATACACCGCGATGCCGCGCGCCGCCAGCGCCTGTCCAAGAGGCAGGTAATGGCGTGCCGCCACGCCCAGCGCCGGCAGCCAGAGCAGGCGCGCGCGCGGCCGCTCGGGCAGCACCTGCTGCACCTGGAAGCAATGGCCGTCGGCTGTGCACAGGTCAGCTGTGCGGACGGCAACGCTCATGCGTGCGACGCAGCGCCGAAGTGGTCCAGCACGCGCACATCGCTGCGTCCCGGCGCATAACCCAGGCGCAGACCGCGGGCAACGTAATCGATGGCGGCTTCGCAGGCGTTGGCCAGGCTCAGCCCGTTGCACAGTTGGGCGGCAATGGCCGAGGCCAGCGTGCACCCGGTGCCGTGAGCGTCCAGCGGCAGCCGCGCATGGCTGAAGACCTCGCTGCTGACGCCGTCGTAGAAACGGTCGACCACGCGCTGGCCTTCCTGCAGGTGTCCCCCCTTGAGCAGCACCGCGCCGACGCCCCGCGCGAGCAGGACGCCGGCCGCGCGCTCGGCATCGTCCGCATCGCCGATGCGATGGCCCACAAGCAGTTCGGCCTCAGGCGTATTCGGCGTGACCAGTGTAGCCATCGGCAGCAACCGCGCGCGTAGCGCGTCGAGCGCGCTTTCTTCCAGCAGCGTGGCGCCACTGGTGGCGATCATCACCGGATCCAGCACTACGTGCGGCGGACGCCGCGCCTGCAGCGTATCAGCCACGCAGTGGATGACCGCCGCGTTGGCCAGCATGCCGAGCTTGACGACATGGATGTCGAAATCGTCGAAGCAGGCCTCCAGTTGCGCCCGCAGGAAGTCGATCGGCGGCACATGCACGGCGGTGACGCCGCGCGTGTTCTGCGCGGTGAGCGCGCACACGACCGACAGCCCATGCACGCCGTGCGCGGCGAAGGTCTTCAGGTCCGCCTGGATGCCTGCGCCACCGCCGGAATCGGATCCGGCGATGGTCAGTGCGCAGGCGCGCGCGCTCAGGCTCACTCGCCCTTGCTGCCGTTGGGCTGGAACTCGGCGAACGTACCCGTCTGTGGATCGAACACCGCGCCCCAGAACATCCGGCCGCCGTCGCAGGCGCGGATGGCCTCGCGCGCCGGATCGATCTGGCTGCCGTCGGGCAGCTTGAACGCGTTGACGTAGATCAGCTGGCGTCCCTCGGTTTCGATCCCGACGTACTGCCGGTCGAACGCCGCCGGCGCCTGCACCTGGGCCTGAAGCTGGGCCAGTGCGGCTTCCAGCTGTTCCACCTGCCTGCGGCTGGGCGCCCAGTAGCCGGTCACACGCCCGGCATCACGTCCTGGGCTGGGCCGCGAACAGGTATCGAGCACCTGCGCGGCCACCACCGGGCGCGTCACCACCCAGGACTGGCCGGTCTTGAGTGCGGTGGGCACGCTCGGCGGTCCCTGCACGGTCGCGCACGCGCCCAGCGCCAGGCCACAGGCCAGCGCTGCCAGCGTGTTCCGCACCCGCCTGCTCACAGCACCTCCGAGGCGTAGTCGGCCAGGCGCGAACGTTCACCGCGACGCAGCGTGATGTGCGCGCTGTGCGGCCAGTTCTTGAAACGGTCAACGGCGTAGGTCAGGCCGGAGGTGGTTTCGGTCAGGTACGGCGTATCGATCTGTTCCACGTTGCCCAGGCAGACGATCTTGGTACCGGGACCGGCGCGGGTTATCAGCGTCTTCATCTGTTTCGGCGTGAGGTTCTGCGCCTCATCGAGGATGAGGTAGCGCGAAAGGAAGGTACGTCCGCGCATGAAGTTCATCGAGCGGATCTTGATGCGGCTGGCCAGCAGATCGTTGGTGGCGGCGCGGCCCCAGGAGCCGCCCTCGGCCGGCTGGGTCAGCACTTCGAGATTGTCGGTGAGCGCGCCCATCCAGGGCGTCATCTTCTCTTCCTCGGTGCCCGGCAGGAAGCCGATGTCCTCGCCCACGCTGACCGTGGCGCGGGTCATGATGATCTCCCGATACCGCTGCTGGTCCAGGGTCTGCGCCAGGCCGGCGGCCAGCGCGAGCAGCGTCTTGCCGGTACCGGCAGTGCCGAGCAGGGTGACGAAATCGATGTCCGGGTCCATCAGGGCGTTGAGGGCGAAGTTCTGCTCGCGGTTGCGCGCGCCGATCCCCCACACGGCGTGGCTGCCGTGGCGGAAGTCGTCCACCAGCGAAAGCGTGACCTTGGCGCCGTTGACCTTGCTGACGCGCAGTTCGACTTCATCGTCGCCGGGCAGGTAGACGAACTGGTTCGGGTACCACTCTTCGTCTTCGTGCGCCTGGATCTCATACAGCGAGCGGCCCTTGTCGCTCCAGCTGCGCAGATCGCTGCCGTGGCGCTTCCAGAAGTCGCCCGGCAGCTCGTTCGCGCCGGTGTACAGCAGGCTGAAATCATCCAGCGCGCGGTCGTTCTCGTAATCTTCGGACACGATGCCGGCGATGGCCGCCTTGATCCGCAGGTTGATGTCCTTGGACACGAACACCACCGGTGCCTCGGGTTGCTCCTCCTGCAGCGCAAGGATGGCGCCGAGGATCGCGTTGTCCGGGATGACCTTGCCGAAGCTCTTCCCCGCATCGAAATGACGGGTCTGGAAGCGCAGCTTGCCGGCGCTCTGTTTCCCGCGCAGCTGCAGCCCGTTGGGACGCTCCAGCGCGATGCCGTCGGCGAGGTTGTCCAGGCCCGAGGCCTGGACCAGTTCGTTGAGGAAGCGGCTGACCTGGCGGGCGTTGCGGCTGGCCTCGGATGTCCCCTTCTTGCCGTTGTCCAGCTCTTCGATCACCTGCATCGGCAGGTAGACATCGTGCTCTTCGAACTTGAACAGCGCGGTGGGATCGTGCATCAGCACGTTGGTGTCCAGCACGTAGATGCGCTTGCCTCGGGTCATCATCATCTCCTAGTGGACAGACAGCCCGGACTCACCACGACCTGCGGGGCAGGGCGGTGAAGATGGGCGGAAGAAGAAAGGGTCACTGGGCCTGCGCGGCCTTCAGCGCGGCCAGCACGGCATCGGCATGGCCGGCCACCTTGACCTTGCGCCACACCTGCACCAGGCGGTTGCGCGGGTCGATCAGGAAAGTGCTGCGCTCGATGCCGCGTACCTGCTTGCCGTACATATTCTTGAGCCTGATCACGTCGAACGCGCTGCACAGCGCTTCGGCGGCATCGCTGATGAGCGGAAACGCAAAGCCCTGCCTGGCGCAGAAGGTATCGTGGGACTTCAGTGAATCGCGCGAGACGCCGAAGATCCTGGCCCCGGCCTGCTCGAACTGCGGCAGCAGCGCGTTGAAGTCCAGTCCCTCGGTGGTGCACCCCGGGGTGCTGTCCTTGGGGTAGAAGTACAGCACCCGCCAGTGGCCGGCGAGTTCGCCAAGGGTGGTGGTGCCTGCGCCGCCGGACAGTGCCAGTGGCAGCGAAAGGGTGGTGGAGTCCAGGGTGTCGCCGTTTTCCATGGGGTCCTTCAGCGGGGCCGTGTCGTGCCACTACAACTGCAGCGTGCTACAGCTGCATGAAACATCGCGCACCCGTGACGGGCGCGCGAAAGCTCAGAACTTCATGGGATCCATGATCGCGTCGAGGTTCAGGTGGTCGCAGAACTCGAGGAAATCGTCGCGCAGCGCGGCAATGTGCATGTTGGCCGGTACGCCGATGGTGACCTGCGCGCTGAACATCTCCGCACCGGTCTGCATCGCGCGGTACCGCGTGCTCTGCAGGTTCTCGATGGTGATGCCCTGGCGATCGAAGAAATCGGCCAGCTGGAACAGGATGCCGGGCTTGTCCGCGGCGATCACCTCGACGATGTAGGGCAGCAGGTTGGACTGCGCGCCCTTGGCTTCGGTGCGGTACCAGACCAGCTTCAGGCCTTCTTCGCGTTCCAGGCGGGTGAGCATCGCTTCCAGTTTCGCCACCGCGTCCCAGGAGCCGGTGGCCAGGGCGGTGACCGAGACATCGCGGCCGACCGTGGACAGGCGCGCATCCACCAGGTTGCAGCCGCTGTCGGCGATACGGCGGGTGACGGGCAGCAGGGGGGACTCCGGATGCGTCGTGTACGCGTTGATCAGGAGATGGTTTTCGCTCGGCGAAGGGCGCGGGGTGGTGTCGGTCAAGGCGATTCCGGGGTGATGCGTCGTGAGTCTGAATGCCCGCACGGGGCGGGTATTCACCGGTGTCCAGCATACTTGCCCCCCCTTTCGCGCCGCAAGTAACATGCAGGCCATCTGTCGCCCCGCGCGACGGCCTTTTTCTCCCTCCCCGTCACGAGCAGCGCGCCTTGTCCCTTTCCGGCCTCATCACCGCCCTGGCGACCCCCTTCAAGGTCGACGGTTCCCTGGATTCCGAGGCGTGGCAGCGCCTGCTGCACCTCCAGCGCGAGGCAGGCGTGGACGGTGTCGTCGTGGCCGGATCGACCGGCGAGGCGGCGATGCTGTCCGATGCCGAGTACGACCAGCTGCTGTCCAGCGCGGTGGCCACGCTGGGCGGTCACTGTGCGGTGCTGGCGGGCACCGGCCATTCCGGTACCGCCCGGACCCTCGAACAGACCCGGCGCGCGGGGGCCCTCGGGGCGACGCACGCGCTGGTGGTCACGCCGCCGTATGTGCGTCCGACCCAGGCCGGCCTGGCTGCGCATTACCGTGCCGTGGCCGAACAGGGCGGGCTGCCGGTGGTCCTGTACAACGTGCCGGGGCGCACCGGCTGCGACATGCTGCCGGAGACCGTGGCCGGCCTGGCCAGCCATCCGGGGATCGTCGGGATCAAGGAGGCGGTCGCTGAGGCGAGCCGGGTGCAGGCGCTGCTGGCGCTGCGCGGCCCCGCGTTCGCCGTGCTCAGCGGCGACGACGGCACGGCCGGCCACTCGATCCACGCCGGCATGGATGGACTGATCTCGGTGGGCAGCAACGTACTGCCTGCGGCCTATGTACGCCTGTGCCGGCTCGCGGCAGCGGGTGAGACGGCCGCACTCAGCCAATGGGATGCACGTCTGCAGCCGTTCCATGCGTTCTGCGGTGTTGAATCCAACCCGATTCCGGTGAAGGCGCTGCTGCGTCGGCTCGGGATCGGCCACGATGTGCGGTTGCCGCTGCTGCCGTTGTCGGCCGCGCACGCCGCTGCGGCCGACCGGCTCGCCGCGTCCATCGCCGACCTTGAAACCCTTTCCCGCCACTGATCCGCCGTTGCGTGATCCAGGAGATTTACATGCGTCGATCCACCTCCACCTTCCGCGTGCTGTCCATCGCGCTTCTCGCCCTGGGCGCCACGGTAGCCACCACCGGTTGCTTCAAGAAGGGTGCGCGCGGCGAATATGCGATGGCCCCGGAAATGCGTCCGCTGGAAGTGCCGCCGGACCTGACCAACCCCAATCCGGCCGCCGCAGCGGCCGCGTCGAGCTCGGCCAGCACCTCGGTGCTTGCATCGCAGGCCTCGCGCCCGGCCGCCGCGCCGGCGGCGGGCAGCGCGCAGCCTGCCGCCGCATCGCCGTCCGGTTTCACCATCCCCGGCAGCAAGGATGAGGTGTACGGCAAGGTCGGCACGGCGCTGGAAGGCCTGCAGGGCGTGACCATCGCCAGCCGCGCCCAGCTGCTGGGCTCATACGATGTGGCCTTCGAAGGCAGCAACTTCCTCGTTCGCGTGGTGGCGGTCGAAGCGGGCGCTTACATCTCCGCGGTGGACCCGCGTGGCCAGCCAGCCACCGCCGAAGCGCCGGTCAAGCTGATCGCCGCTCTGAAGGCCCAGCTGGCGCCGTAAACGCAGGCCGTCCGCACCTGCCTGGGACAGCGCAGCGCCTCGGCCCTGCGCTGTTTCTGCCTGTGGACCACGATGACGCGGCAGGGGCAGGGCCAGCCGCCGTCCGCACCCACGAAAAAGGCGCCCTGCGGCGCCTTGATCGTCCAGCCGTAACGCGCCTCAGCGCTCCAGCAGCTTCAGCTTGTCCGGCTTGCCGTCCCATTCCTCCGCATCCGCCGGCGGATCCTTGCGTACCGTCAGCACCGGCCAGGCTTTGGCCAGCTCGGCATTGAGCGCCACGAACGCTTCCTGGCCTGCGGGTACATCGTCCTCCGGGAAAATCGCGTTGACCGGGCACTCCGGCTCGCACAGGGTGCAGTCGATGCATTCATCCGGGTCGATCACCAGGAAGTTCGGGCCCTCGTGGAAACAGTCCACGGGGCACACTTCCACGCAATCGGTGTGTTTGCACTTGATGCAGTTTTCAGTGACGACAAAGGGCATGGGGAGGGACAGATCCGTCTTTCAAGCCGTCAATTCTAGAACAGGTTGGGCCCCGGTGTCGGCAGACGCCGTGCAACGCGCTGCCCGGCGATGCCGCGCCCGGAGTTTGCCGCAGTGCACATTGCCAAGCGCGCAGCGTGCCAGCCATCCTCTTGTCCATCGGTAGACATCAAGGGGCGCGCGGGTGCGGATCGTAGCGGAGGGCAGGGCATGAGGGCGTTGGAAGGCATATTCCTGGGGATCGATGCAGGCACCCAGAGCGTCAAGGTGCTCGCCTACGACCCGGCGACACGCCAGGTCGTGGCCCATGCCACCCGTCCCTTGGCCCTGCACAGTACCGAAGATGGCGGCCGCGAGCAGCAGGCCGCGTGGTGGACCGACGCGCTGGCGGCCTGCATCGGCGAGCTTCCCGAGGGCGTCCGCAGGGGGGTGCGGGGCCTGGCGGTGTCGGGCCAGCAGCATGGCTTCGTTCCGGTAGGAACCGACGACCAGCCGCTGGGGCCGGTGAAGCTGTGGTGCGACACCAGCACCACCGAGGAATGTGACGCCATCACCGCGGCGGCCGGTGGCGAAGCGGCGTGCATCGCGCTGGCCGGCAACCCGCTGCGGGTCGGGTACACGGCCTCCAGGCTGCCCTGGACCCGTCGCCACCGGCCGCAGGTCCATGCCGCATTGGACTGCATCCTGCTGCCACACGATTACCTCAATCTGTGGTTGACCGGCGCGCGCTTCATGGAGTGCGGGGATGCCTCGGGTACCGGCTGGCTGGATGTGCGCTCCAGGACGTGGTCGCTGCCGATGCTGGCGGCCACCGATCCGGACCAGGATCTGGCGGCACGGCTGCCCGCGCTGGTGGGCCCGCAGCAGACCTTCGCGCTGCGCCCGGACCGGGCCGCGCTGCTGGGATTGCCCGCCGAGGCGCGGGTGGCCGTCGGCGGGGGGGACAACATGATGGCGGCGATCGGCACCGGCGCGGTGCGCGAAGGCCGGCTGAGCCTGAGCCTGGGAACCTCCGGCACGCTGTTCGGCTGGAGCGCGACGCCCCGCATCGATCCGCTCGGCCGTTGGGCTGCGTTCTGCGCGTCCGACGGCGGCTGGCTGCCGCTGATCTGCACCATGAACTGCACCGTGGCCACGGGACAGATCGCCGCGCTGCTCGGCATCGGCCGCGAGGAAGGCGAGGCCCTCATGGAGGCCAGCGCACCGGGTGCGGGCGGGCTGGTGCTGCTGCCCTTCTTCAACGGCGAGCGCAGTCCGGACCTGCCGCTGGCCAAGGGCGCCCTGCACGGCGTAGACCTGCACAATCTCACCCGGGCCAACCTGTATCGCGCCGCGATGGAGGGCGCCAGCTACAGCCTGCGGCTGGGCTACGACGCGCTCTGCGAGGGCGGTCTGCAGGGCCAGCGCCTGGTGCTCACCGGCGGCGGCGCCAACAGTGCCCGCTGGCGGCAGCTGATCGCCGATCTGTTCCAGCTGCCCGTAGAGGTGCCGGAGCAGACCGAGGGCGCGGCGTTCGGTGCGGCCCTGCAGGCGCTATGGGCGTGCGCGCACCCGGACCAGGCACTGGCTGACCTGGTTGATGTGCATCTGCGCTTTGATCCTGCGCTGGCGGCCCGGCCCGATCCGGCGCGCGCAGCGGCCTACGCGCGTGGCCATCAGCGTTTCGTGGCGCACCTGCAGGCGCTGTTGCCGCTGTTCCAGGACAGCCCGCGTGCCATCGCGGATGCCTGCGCGTGAATCCTGTACCGATCTCCGTTCTCCAGAAAGGAAACCGACCCATGCGTTCTTCGTTCCATGTTGGCCAGCGCGAGTTCTTCCCCGGCATCGGCGCCATCCCGTTCGAGGGCCGCGATTCGGACAATCCACTGGCGTTCAAGGTCTATCAGGCGGACAAGCTGATCGGCGGGCGCAGCATGGCCGAGCATCTGCGCTTTGCCGTAGCGTACTGGCATACCTTCTGCGGCACCGGCCATGATCCTTTCGGTCCCGGCACGCGCCTGCACCCGTGGGACGAAGCGGCCACGCCACTGGCACGTGCGGAGGCCAAGGCCGATGCGGCGTTCGAGTTCTTCACCAAGCTGGGCGTGCCTTACTGGTGCTTCCATGACGTGGATCTGGCCCCCGACGCGGAGGACATCGGTCAATACCGTGACAACCTGGCCCACATGGTGGAGTTCGCCGGCAGCCTGCAGCAGCAGACCGGCATGAAGCTGCTGTGGGGCACGGCCAATCTGTTCTCGCATCCGCGGTACATGAATGGCGCGGCGACCAACCCGGAGTTCGGTGTGGTCGCGCGGGCCGCCGTGCAGGTGCAGGCCGCGCTGCAGGCCACGGTCGCGCTGGGCGGCCGCAATTACGTGTTCTGGGGCGGCCGCGAGGGTTATGCCAGCCTGCTCAATACGGACATGAAACGCGAACAGGCCCACCTCGCGCGCTTCCTTGCAGCAGCGCGCGATTATGGTCGTAGCATCGGTTTCGATGGCACGTTCCTCATCGAGCCCAAGCCCATGGAGCCGATGAACCACCAGTATGACTTCGACAGCGCCACGGTGGTCGGCTTCCTGCGCGCGCATGGCCTGGACAAGGACTTCAAGCTCAACATCGAAGCCAACCACGCGACGTTGTCCGGGCATACCTTCGCCCATGACCTGCAGGTGGCGGCCGATGCCGGACTGCTGGGCAGCATCGATGCCAACCGGGGCAATCCACAGAACGGCTGGGATACCGACCAGTTCCCGACCGACCTGTACGACACCGTGGGCGCCATGCTGGTGGTGCTGCGGCAGGGTGGGCTGGGTGGGGGCGGACTCAACTTCGACGCCAAGGTCAGGCGCGAATCCACGGATCCGCAGGACCTGTTCATCGCCCACATCGGTGGCATGGATGCCTTCGCGCGTGGGCTTGAAGTGGCCCACGCCCTGCTCGCCGAATCGCCGCTGGAGCGCTGGCGCAGCGAGCGGTATGCGAGCTTCGAGGACGGTCCCGGTACGGCGTTCTCCGCCGGGCGCCTGTCGCTGGAGGCGTTGGCCGATCATGCCGCGCAGGGCGGCGTGCTGCAGGTGCGCAGCGGACGACAGGAAAGTTATGAGAATCTGCTCAACCAGTACCTGCTGCGCTGAGCAGCAGGCCACCCACTCCAACGGATGACCCCATGTCTTCAACACGCCCGGCAGGCGCCGGCAGTCACGGCGAGAACACCACTTTCATCGTCCTGATCAGTTGTGTCGCCACCCTCGGTGGCTTTCTGTTCGGCTTCGACAGCGGGGTCATCAACGGCACCGTCGATGGACTGCGGCAGGCCTTCAATTCCAGCGAGGCCGCGCTGGGCTTCGAGGTGGCCTCCATGCTGTTGGGTTGTGCCTTCGGCGCCTTCCTGGCAGGCCGCCTGGGCGATCTGCTGGGACGGCGCAGCGTGCTCATCATCTCGGCCGTGCTGTTCCTGGTTTCGGCGATCGGCGCCGGCGCCGCACATGCCTCCTGGCTGTTCATCGCCGCACGGGTGATGGGCGGCTTCGCGGTGGGCGCGGCCAGCGTGATGTCACCGGCCTACATCGCCGAGGTGGCTTCCGCACGCTACCGCGGCAAGTTGGCCACGGTGCAGCAGATGGCCATCATCAGCGGATTGTTCGCTGCGTTCCTCAGCAATTTCCTGCTGGCCCGGGCCGCTGGTGCCTCCACCGAAGCGCTGTGGCTGGGGCACGAGGCGTGGCGCTGGATGTTCTGGATGCAGGCCATTCCGTCGCTGCTGTTCCTGGTGCTGCTGCTGGTGATCCCGGAGAGCCCGCGCTTTCTGCTGGTCAAACGCCGTGGCGTCGAAGCCGAGGCGGTGCTCACCCGGCTGTACGGTCGGGAGGAAGCGCTCGCCAAGCTTGGCGAAATCGAAGCAAGCCTGTCCAGCGACGCGCACCATCCGACCTTCGCCGACCTCAGGGACAAGGCGACCGGCCGGCTGCGCAGGATCGTCTGGGTGGGCATCGGCCTGGCCGTGCTGCAGCAGCTTGTAGGCATCAACGTGGTGTTCTACTACGGTGCGGTGCTGTGGCAGGCCGTGGGCTTTTCGGAAAACGATGCGCTGCTGATCAACGTGCTGTCCGGTGGCCTGAGCATCGGGGCCTGCCTGATCGCGCTGCTGCTGATCGACCGCATCGGCCGCAAGCCGCTGCTGCTGATCGGTTCAGTGGGCATGTCGGCGGCGCTGGCCCTGATGGTGGTGGCCTTCGCCAGCGGCAGCCTGGTCGATGGCCGTCTCCAGCTCAGTGATGGCATGGGGCGGCTGGCCCTCATCGCGGCCAACATCTACGTCGTGTTCTTCAACATGTCGTGGGGACCGGTGATGTGGGTGATGCTCGGGGAGATGTTCCCGAACCAGATCCGGGGGTCGGCGCTGGCGGTTTCCGGCGCCGCGCAGTGGACCTCGAACTTCGCCATCACCGTCACGTTCCCGATGCTGCTGGCGGGGATCGGCCTGGCCGGTGCCTACGGCATCTATACGGCAGCGGCGTGCCTGTCCGTGTTCTTCGTGGTGCGCTGCGTGCGCGAGACCAAGGGCAGGGAACTGGAGCAGATGGAGGGGTGAGGGCGCGTGGAGCCGGGCCATGCCCGGCTCCACGGCAGTGGCGGTGCAGCGCCCGGCCGTTTGCCAAAAACGCAGAAAAGCCCGCTTTCGGCGGGCTTTTCGGTTCCTGCTGCAGTGACTGGTGCTCCCTAGGGGACTCGAACCCCTGTTTTAGCCTTGAGAGGGCCACGTCCTAACCTCTAGACGAAGGGAGCATTTCAGTGTCACTGCCGAGGCAGGCGCGCTAGTATATGCATCTCGATGCCATTGGGCAATCCCGAAACTTCAACCGGAAGCGCCAACATCATTTCCTCCGTTACAACTCCGATCGGCCTGCGCGTCATCCCGCGCGACCAGCACACCATTTCCCGCAAGGACATCAGCCCGAACGCGCTGCGCGTGCTGTACCGCCTGCGTGATTCCGGATTCGGCGCCTACCTCGTAGGCGGTGCCGTCCGCGACCTGCTGGTCAATGGCCACCCCAAGGATTTCGACGTGGCCACCGATGCCACGCCGGAGCAGGTCAAGCAGCTGTTCCGCAACTGCCGGCTCATCGGCCGCCGGTTCAGGCTGGCCCACGTGGTGTTCGGCCGCGAGATCATCGAAGTGGCCACGTTCCGGGCCAACACCGATGACGGCAGCGGTGACCGCGAGATGGAAAACGGCATGCTGGTGCGGGACAACGTCTACGGTTCGATCGAAGACGATGCGGTGCGCCGCGATTTCACCTGCAATGCCCTGTACTACACGGTGGAGGATTTCTCGGTCCGCGATTACACCGGCGGGTTCGAGGACGTACAGGCGCGGCTGATGAAACTCATCGGCGATCCCGTGCTGCGCTACCAGGAAGACCCCGTGCGCATGCTGCGCGCCGTGCGGCTGGCGGCCAAGCTGGGCTTCCAGATCGAAGAGAAGACCGCTGCGCCGATCCCGCAGCTGGCCAACCTGCTCAACGAGGCGGCGCCGGCGCGCCTGTTCGAGGAAGTGTTGAAGCTGTTCCTCTCCGGGCATGGCGTGGCCAGTTTCGAAGGCCTGGAGCGCTACGGCCTGTTCGAGGTGATGTTCCCCGAGAGCGGCAAGGCCCTGCGCGCAAACCGCAGCGGGGCGCTGCGCCGCATGATGGTGGCCGGACTGGCCAACACCGATCTGCGCGTGGCTAATGATGAACCGGTCTCGCCATCGTTCCTGTTCGCGCTGCTGCTGTGGCCGGCCTTCTGCCGCACGCTGGCCACGCTGGAGAAACAGGGCCTGGCACCGGAAGAAGCACAGCGCCGCGCTGCCGACCGGGTGACGCTGCACCAGCTTTCGACGATCGCGCTGCCGCGCCGGTTCTCGCTGCCGATGCAGGAGATCTGGCTGCTGCAGGCGCGCTTTGGTTCGCGCCAGCGCAAGCGGGTGTTCCGTACGCTGACCCACCCGCGCTTCCGCGCTGCCTACGATTTCCTCATCCTGCGCCAGGTCGCCTCCAGCGACCACACTGCCGATGTGGAGTTCTGGCGCGAGGCACAGCAGCAGTCCGGCCGCGAGCTGGAATCCACGCTCGACGACCTGCATACCCAGGAGCCGCTCGACGAAGACGGCGCGCCGACCCGGCGCCGCCGTCGCCGGCGGCGTCCCGGTGCTGACGCCGGTTCGCCCTGAGCGCGTGATGGAAACCGCCTGCATCGGCCTGGGCGCCAACCTCGGCGATGCGGCGGCCACGCTGCGCGCCGCCCTGGCGGCGCTCGATGAACTGCCCGGAACGCGCCTGCACCTGGCATCGCAGCTGTACACCACGCCGGCGTGGGGCAACGAGGACCAGCCAGCGTTCGTCAACGCGGCGGCCGTCGTCCATACCCGGCTCGCCCCGCTGCCGCTGCTGCACGCACTGCTGGCGCTGGAACAGCAGGCCGGTCGCATCCGTGATCCGGCCGTGCACTGGGGCCCGCGCGCGCTCGACCTGGATCTGCTGTTGTATGGGGAACAGACAGTGGACCTGCCCGAACTGCAGGTGCCGCATCCGTACCTCCACGAGCGCGCCTTCGTGCTGGTGCCGCTGGCCGAGATCGCGCCGGACGCATGGATTCCGGGACACGGCCGCGTACGGGACGCAGCGATGCAGGTCAATGCCTGCGGGATCGCGCCGATAGGGGGATAATGTCCGCGTCATCTCCCTCGGTTATCTCCTGATGAGCTCCCACGCAGACAGCAAGCCCTGGACCGTTCCCGCGCTGGCCGAGGCCAAGCGCGCCGGCCAGAAGCTGGTCATGTTGACCGCCTACGACGCCGGATTCGCGCGTTCCTTCGATGCCAACGGTGTCGACCTGATCCTGATCGGCGATTCGCTGGGCATGGTGGTGCAGGGCCATGACTCCACGCTGCCGGTGACTGTGGCGGACATGGTCTACCACACCCGCGCCGTGGCCGGAGTGCTGCAGCGGGCGTTGCTGGTGGCGGATCTGCCGTTCGGGGCCGACGCCACGCCCGAGCGCGCGCTGGAGGCCTCGCTGCAACTGCTGCAGGCCGGTGCGGAGATGGTCAAGATCGAAGGCGCCGGCTTCAAGCTGGACATCATCCGGCACCTGGTGGAGCGGGAGATTCCGGTCTGTTCACACCTGGGCCTGACGCCACAATCGGTGCTGCGCCTGGGTGGCTACCGCGTGCAGGGCCGTGGCGATGCCGCGCGCCAGCTGCTGGACGATGCGCGCGCGGTGGTGGAGGCAGGTGCCTCGCTGCTGGTGCTGGAATGCCTGCCGACCCCGTTGGCCACACAGGTCACCGAAGCGGTTGCCGTGCCGACCATCGGCATCGGGGCAGGGCCGGGCTGCGATGGCCAGGTGCTGGTGATGCACGATTTCCTCGGCCTGGACAGCGGCCATCGCCGGCCCAAGTTCGTCAAGGATTTCCTCGCCGAAGGCGGCTCCGTAGCCGGTGCCGTCCAGGCCTACGCCACTGCCGTGCGCAACGGTACTTTCCCAGACGCAGAACACGCCTACGCATCATGATCGAGACCGTCACCGAACTTTCCCGGCTGCGTGCCGTTGTCAGCGGCTGGAAGCGCGAAGGCCTGCGCGTGGCGCTGGTGCCCACGATGGGCAACCTGCATGCCGGCCATTATTCCCTGGTCACTCTGGCCCGGCAGTACGCCGACCGGGTGGTTTCCAGCGTGTTCGTCAACCCGACCCAGTTCGGTCCGAGCGAGGACTTCACACGTTACCCGCGCACGCCCGAAGCCGATACCACCGGCCTGGAAGGCGCCGGCTGCGATGTGCTGTGGCTGCCCACGGTGGAATCGATGTATCCGTTCGGGGTGGCGCTGGCGGCCAGCGTGCACGTGCCGGGCATGAGCAGCCTGCTGGAAGGTGCGCATCGCCCGGGACATTTCGATGGCGTCTGCACCGTGGTGTCGCGGCTGTTCAACCAGGTACAGCCCGACGTGGCCGCGTTCGGCAAGAAGGACTTCCAGCAGCTGGCGGTGATCCGGCAGATGGTGGCCGACCTCGCCTTCCCGATCCAGATCGTCGGGGGTGACATCGTGCGTGAGGACGATGGCCTGGCGATGAGTTCGCGAAACCAGTATCTGGACGCGCAGCAGCGGCCGGCGTCGACATTGATCCATCGCGTGTTGCTGGGCATGCGCGAGGGCTACATCACGGGGCTGTCGCGCGAGCGCATTGAGGCCGAGGCCACGGCCGCACTGCAGGCGGGTGGTTTCGCCGTGGATTACGCCGCGCTGCGCACGCCGGACCTGCTCGAGCCGCCGCATGAGGGCGGGCCGCGCGTGGCGCTGATCGCCGCGCGACTGGGCAGCACGCGGCTGATCGACAACCTGGAGTTCTGACCCACCGCGCGGACCGGTCGGGCGCCGGGCAGCGGCCTGGCGCCCACATCGGCCTGCGCCCCGGCAGTAGACGCCGCCGGCATGTGATGGATCATTCCCCGCTCAACGACAGCGCGGCATGGATCAGCGCCAGGTGGCTCAGCCCCTGCGGCACATTGCCCAGGCCCTCGCCGGTCCGGGGATCGTACATTTCCGGCATCAGGCCCACTTCGTTGGCGACCCGCCCGATCAGCGCTTCGAAGATTTCCCTTGCCTGGTCACGTTCGCCCAGCAGGGCATAGGCTTCGACCATCCAGAAGGCACATGCCAGGAAGGTGCCTTCGCAGTCGCGCATGCCGGTGTAGCGCCATAGAAGCGTCCCGCTTTCATCAGCGAGTTCGCGGCGCATGGCTTCGCGCGTGGCGATGAACCGCTCGCGACGTTCATCCGCCAGCCCGAAGCGCGAGGCCAGCATCAGACTCGCATCAAGCCGCTCATCGCCGGCGTGCAGGGTGTAGCTCTGCTTGCGTTCGCTCCAGCAGTGGGCGTCCACCCAGTCCAGGATGCGCGCCTTCTCACGCTGCCAGCGTGGCAGCCGGGCCTGGGTGAGGTGGCCCTGTTCGGCCATTTCGCACGCGCGACGCAGGGCCAGCCAGCACTCGATCTTGGACATCGTGTAATGCTGCTCGTCTTCCAGTTCCCAGAAACCGTGGTCCTTGCGCATCCAGCCTTCGGCACATTCCTCGGCAAGGTCGAACAGCAGGCGCGAGGTCGTGTTGTCAAGCACATGCCCGGCTTCGATGAACCGCGCCGCCATCTCGAAGACATCGCCGTAGGCGCACGTCTGCAGCTGGTCGGTGGCCAGGTTGCCAACGCGCACCGGCTGGCTGTTGCGATAGCCGGGAATGTCGATATGGCGTTCCTGGTCCACGCGGTCACCGCGCAGCGAATAGCACGGATGCAGTCCGGGCCGGTGGCGGTTGATGGTGGTCATCAGCCAGCTGAAACTGGCCTTCGCGTCGGGCAGCGCGCCGACGCGCAGGAAGGTCTTGATGGTGTAAGCGGCATCGCGCACCCAGGCGTAGCGGTAATCCCAGTTCTTGTCGCCGCCGATCCGCTCGGGCAGCGAGGCGGTGACGGCCGCTGCGATGGCACCGGTGGGCGAGAACCACAGGAACTTGAGCGCCAGCGCCGACCGGATGACGGTGGCCGCATAGTCAGGCGGGTAGACCAGGCTGTTGGTCCAGTCACGCCACTCCTGGTCGGAGCGCTCCAGACGTGCCCCGATGTCCGCCAGCGGCGGAACCGGCAGCGATTCATCCTCGGAAACCAGCAGCGCGACGATCGCGCTGGAGCCTTCGGCCACTGTCAGTTCGGCTTCGACGCGGCGGTCATCGCGGTGGGTGATCTGCAGGGCGTCGCAGTGCCGCAGCATCGTCATCATCGGGCCGACGTGATGCACGCAGCCGTTGGGCGTATCGTCCATCCACGGGGCTCGGTGACCGGCGCGGGTGCCAGGCTGGTAGCGCAGGTCGAACGTCACCGTGCCCTGCAATCCCTCCACGCGGCGGGCCAGCTCCGACCAGGGCAGGCGCCCGGCCGGCCCGCTGTTGAGCGATTCGGTGAGCAGTGCGCTGCCCTCGCGGGTATGCACCCGCGTTTCCAGCACGTTGCTGCAGGGACGGTACCGGCGCTGCACGCGGGTGACCCCGCGCGCCGTGAGAGCGAAGTAGCCGCCGCCCGGTGCATCCAGCAGCCGATCGAACAGCGGCGGGGCATCCATGCAGGGCGCGCACCACCAGTCGATGCTGCCGTCGGCGGCGATCAACGCCGCCGACCGGCCATCGCCGACCACCGCATAGGCGGCAATCGGCGCATGGCCCTCGTCGTCGCGGGCCAGGTCCGCATCCGCGAAGGCTCCGGTCGTACCGGCCGTCATGACAGGAACATGCCGCCCGTGGCGCCGATCACCTCGCCGGTGATGTAGCTCGATTCCTGCGTGGCCAGCAGGACGTAGGCCGGCGCCATTTCAACCGGCTGCCCGGCGCGCTTGAGCGGCGTCTGCGAACCGAACTCCGGAATCGCTTCCGGCGGCTGGCCACCGGCCGGCTGCAGCGGGGTCCACACCGGGCCCGGGGCCACGGCATTCACACGGATACCGCGCTCGGCGACCTGGTGGGCGAGCGCCTTGGTGAAATTGACGATGGCCGCCTTGGTGGGAGCGTAGTCGAGCAGGTTCGGCGAGGGCTGGTAGGCCTGGATGGAGGTCGTGTTGATGATGGTCGCGCCGGCGGGCAGGTGCTTCAGCGCGGCCTTGCAGACCCAGAACAGCGCGTGCACGTTGGTGCGGAAGGTGGCGTCGAACTGCTCGGTGGTCAGTTCGTCGATGCTCTCCACGGCAACCTGCTTGCCGGCGATGTTGGCCACCACGTCGAGCCCGCCGAGGGCCTGGACCGCCTTGTCCACCAGCTCGGTGCAGAACGCTTCGTCCTGCAGGTCGCCGGGCACGACCACCGCCTTGCGGCCTTCCGCCTCGATCAGGGCGACCACTTCGGCGGCGTCGGCTTCTTCTTCGGGCAGGTAGTTCAGGACGACGTCGGCACCTTCGCGCGCGAACGCGATGGCCACTGCACGGCCGATGCCGGAGTCGGCGCCGGTGACCAGTGCCTTGCGGCCCACCATGCGACCGAAGCCCACATAGCTCTGCTCACCATGGTCGGCGCGTGGCGAAAGTGCGTGGACCGTGCCCGGCGCGGTCTGGGTCTGGGCGGGATACTTTGGCTGCGGGAACTGGGTCAGTGGGTTCTGCATCGCGTACTGGTTGCGCTCGGTCATGGTCGACACCGTCTGTGGGGGAGGGCGTCCATGCTCCCGTCGCCCGCGCCATGGCCGGGTGAACTGCTGCTCACCCCGCGTTCGCCGGAATATCGCGCGACGGTCACTCGCTGCAGTTGCCTTGACGGATTGCAGAGGTGTACCCCGCGCGCAGAGCAGTCCTGCCCATGTAGACAAACTCGTTCCGCGCGTCCGTCGAGCCGTCATCCGCACATCCCGTCCGCAACTTTTCCCGAAGTCCCGGGTAGGGCCGAAGGAGGCTGTCCGTCAGCTCCGGGTAAAGCCGACCGCTCGTCGGGGGGAGTGACCCGGCGGACTCGACACGGGCCGGCGGCGCCGGGTTTGCAGTGTGGGCAGCCGCCCCAGCCAATCCTTCTCTAGCCAGGCGAAGCAGGACGGGCAGGCAATCGGCCACGCGTAGCAGGTCTCCGTTGCCTACGGACACGGCGGCATGCAGGCGCTTGACTCCAAGAACAACAGGCTCGAACTGGGCGACCTTTTCCGGATCGAGGCCAAACCCAGTCAATCGTCCTGGAACGTCAGCAGGCGCGGGTACGCCTTCGCAATTGCTCGTGAGGCGGAGCAGGGGACGTTCTGCGGCGGACTGCGGCGTCCCGCTGGTGGGGGCCGGTTGGATCGTGGGGGCGCGGCCGGTGAACGCGAGGCTTACGCAGGGAGAAGGGCTGCAAAAGGGCATGGTCGGCTCCTGAGGGGAGTTGCAGTGAACCTCGATTTGTTCGGCACCCGCTTTCGCGCATCGCTCGCACGTCCCGGGCCACCAGCTGAACGATGCAGCTACGCGTCTGCCAGGGCCCTGCCGCTGTGCCCCCGGGTGGTAGAATCGCCACTTTCCTTTACCGTTGTCGTGCCATGCATCTGTCCCTGCTGAAGACCAAGATCCACCGTGCGACGGTCACGCACTCCGAGCTGAACTACGAAGGCTCCATCGCCATCGACGACAACCTGCTGGCCGCCACGGGCATCCGTGAGTTCGAGCAGGTGCATATCTGGGACGTCACCAATGGTGCGCGCTTCTCGACCTATGCCATCCGCGCCGAAGCCGGCAGTGGCGTGGTCTCGCTCAACGGCGGTGCCGCACGGCACGTGCAGGTTGGCGACATCATCATCATCGCCGCCTTCGCTACGATGAGCGAAGAGGAAGCGGACAGCTTCAAGCCCAAGCTCGTCTACGTGGACGGCCGCAACCAGATCTCCCACACCAACGACACCATTCCGACCCAGGCCGCATGACAAACGACACCGGATTCGACCCGCTGCAGTCCCACGCCCAGCGCCTCCGCGGCGCGCGCATCCCCGATCTGCTCGCCGCCGAGCCGCAGCGTGTGCAGGATCTGGCGCTCCGGGTCGGTCCGTTGTATGTCAATTTCGCTCGTCAGAAATACGACGCGCAGGCGCTGGAGGCCTTGCTGGCGCTGGCCGCCCAGCGCGATGTCGCCGGGGCGATCACGCGGCTTGTCCGTGGCGAGCAGGTCAATCTGACCGAGGGCCGCGCGGCGCTGCACACCGCCCTGCGTGGCGATATCGTCGATGCCCCCGTGCCGCGCGAGGCGGCGGCACTGGCCAGCGACGTGCGTCAGCGCATGGGCGAACAGGTCCGTGCGCTCCAGTCCAGTGGCATCACCGATGTGGTCAGCGTGGGCATCGGCGGTTCGGACCTGGGTCCGCGCCTGGTGGCCGATGCGCTGCGTCCGGCCGATGGCACGGGCATGCGCGTGCATTTCGTGTCCAACGTGGACGGCGCGGCCATGCAGCGCACGCTGGCGACGCTGGATCCGGCGCGTACGGCGGGCATCCTGATCTCCAAGACCTTCGGAACGCAGGAGACCCTGCTGAACGGCCGGATCCTGCACGACTGGCTCGGCGGCAGCGAGCGCCTGTACGCCGTCAGCGCCAACCCCGAGCGTGCGGCGGCGGCCTTCGCGATCGCGCCAGGCCGCGTGCTGCCGATGTGGGACTGGGTGGGCGGCCGCTACTCGCTGTGGTCCTCGGTCGGTTTCCCGATCGCGCTGGCCATCGGCTTCGAGCGCTTCGAAGCGTTGCTGCAGGGGGCCTCGGAGATGGACCTGCACGCCATGCAGGCGCCGCTGGAGCGCAACCTTCCGGTCCTGCATGCGTTGACCGATATCTGGAACCGCAATCTGCTCGGCCATGCCACCCATGCCGTGATGACCTACGACCAGCGCCTGGCGCTGCTGCCGGCGTACCTGCAGCAGCTGGTGATGGAGAGCCTGGGCAAGCGCGTGCAGCGCGACGGCCAGCCGGTGGCCACTGATACCGTTCCGGTGTGGTGGGGCGGAGCGGGCACCGATGTGCAGCACAGCTTCTTCCAGGCCCTGCACCAGGGTACCAGCGTGGTCCCGGCCGATTTCATCGGCTGCGTGCGCAGCGACGATCCCTACACCGTCAACCATCAGGCCCTGCTGGCCAACCTGCTGGCACAGACCGAAGCGCTGGCCAACGGACAGTCCAGCGATGATCCGCACCGCGATTATCCGGGGGGCCGGCCGAGCACGATGATCCTGCTCGACGCGCTCACGCCACACGCGCTCGGTGCGCTGATCGCCATGTACGAGCACGCGGTCTACGTGCAGTCGGTGATCTGGAACATCAACGCCTTCGACCAGTTCGGCGTGGAGCTTGGCAAGCAGCTTGCGGGTCAGTTGCTGCCCGCTTTGCAGGGCGAGACCGTGGAAATCACCGATCCGCTCACGCGCGAGCTGCTGGCGCGGCTGCAGGCCTGAGCCCGCATGGAAGGGCGCGCCGTGCCTGGCCCGGCGTCACCTTCATTGTGGTCATCGCGGCAGTTCCGGGCTCGGGCGCTTGGCCAGCTTGCGCTGCAGTGAGCGCCGGTGCATGCCCAGCAGGCGTGCGGCAGCGGAAACATTGCCGCCGGTTTCATGCATGGCCTGCTGGATGTGTTCCCACTGCAGGCGGCTGATCGGCGTCATGGCGTCGGGTACATCCATCTCGCCGTCATCGGCAGGGCCTTCGTCCTCTTCGCCCAGCGCCCGCAGGATCATCGGCACGGTGGCCGGCTTGGGCAGGTAATCATCCGCGCCGAGCTTGATGGCCTCCACGGCGGTGGCGATGCTCGCATAGCCGGTGACCAGCAGGATGCGCATGTCCGCACGCAGCGCACGCAGCGGCTGGATGAGCGACAGGCCCGATTCGTTGCCGAGTTTGAGGTCCACCAGCGCGAAGTCGGGTGGCTGCTGCCGCGCCAGCAGCAGCGCGCTCGCGCCGTCCTGGGCCGTGCGGGTCTCCAGCCCCTTGCGCGCGAGGCTGCGCTGCAGCGTGCGCAGGTAGAGCTCATCGTCATCCACCAGCAGGCCATGGCCCTGGAGGGAGGCGGAAGCGGGCGTGCCGGTCAGTGTCATCTCGGGTCCTTGGTTGAGGGCATCGGAACGCGGAAGCCGACGCGGCTGCCGGCGCCGTCGGCGGGGCGCATCCACATTTCACCGCGCAGGCGCTCGATGGTCGCATGGGACAGCGCCAGGCCGACGCCCATGCCTTCGCGCTTGCCCGAACCGAACAGCGTGCCCGGCAGCACTGCCTCGCGGGTATCGAAGCCATGGCCATGGTCGCGGACTTCGCCGACCAGGCTGCCTTCCTCGATCCGCAGCGAGAGGTCCACTTCCGCGCGGCCGGCCTGCTCGCCGGCATCCGCCGCGTTGTTGAGCAGCACCATCAGCAGGTGGCCGATACCCGGATCCAGCGGCACGTCCAATGGCGCATCCGGATTCCGGGTGAGAGTGATCGTGGGACGCACCAGGCGCCACTGGTCGAGCACCTGGCCGGCCGTGGCGCTGCTGCGTCCCGGCACATCGCTGGCAGCCGGCGCCGCCAGGGCAAGCACGCGCTCACGGCACTGCACCAGCAGCTCGCGCAGCGTTTCCAGGTCCTCGCGCAGCACGGGGTCCTCGCTCTGCTCGGCGATGTCATCGGCAAGCAGGGTCATGGTGGCCAGCGGCGTGTTGAGCTCATGCGCCACGGAGGCTGCGTGCGTGGCCAGTGCGACGATGCCCTCATTGCGGGCGAAGCGCTCGCGCAGCAGCGACAGCTCGTGTTCGCGGCGGCGCAGCGCCAGCGCCAGCCGCGTGGAGAAGGCCAGCACCACGCTGGTGGAGATCAGGAAATTGGCCACCACGCCCCATTGCAGCAACGCATCGGCGTCAAAGTATCCGCCCGCGGGCAAGGGCCGCCCGTAGGCCGCACTGAGCGCATAGCCGCCCAGGCAGGCAGCGGCCACCGCCAGGGTCCAGCGGACGGGCAGGGCCAGTGCGGCCAGTGCGATGAAGATCAGGAACAGCGAACCAAACGGATTGCTGATGCCTCCACTCCAGCCAACCATCCAGGTGAGCACCGTGACATCCACCAGGATATGGCCGAAGGCCGTCACCGGCTGGGTGTCGGGGCCGTGCACGCGCAGCTGGGCGTACAGGTTGAACAGTGCCAGTACACCCACCCCGGCCCATAACGGCACCTGTGGCAGCGGCAGCCCGAGCAGCCAGGTGGCGAACAGGATCGTGGCCGCCTGGCCGGCCACGGCCAGCCAGCGCAGGCTGCACAGGGTGCGTAGGAAGGGAGCGTCGGCGCCGGTCATTGCCTGCCATCGTATGCGCTCGGCGCGTGACCTGCCTGCGACAATCCGCCGCAGCGGGCGCGGCATTGACCACCTCGGCAGTCACCCGCGTTTCGCGGCTCGGCGCTAGAATGTGCAGATGCACGACGCCGTCTCCCGACCAACCCCTCCCGCCGAGCCCACCGCGTGGCCGCGCCGCCTGACCCAGCCCGTCCGCATTGGCGGCGTGGTGGTCGGCGGTGGCAAGCCTGTGGTGGTGCAATCGATGACCAACACCGATACCTCCGACGTGGCGTCCAGCGTCAGGCAGGTTGCCGAACTCTGGCGCGCCGGCTCGGAAATGGTGCGCCTGACGGTCAACACGGTCGAGGCCGCTGCCGCCATTCCGCGCATCGTCGACAAGCTCGCGATGATGGGCATCGACGTGCCGCTGATCGGCGATTTCCATTACAACGGCCATCAGCTGCTCAGCGCCGAGCCGGCCTGCGCCGAGGCGCTGGCCAAGTACCGCATCAACCCGGGCAACGTGGGCTTCGGCAAGAAGAAGGACACCCAGTTCGCACAGCTCATCGAGTTCGCCGTCCGCTTCGGCAAGCCGGTGCGCATCGGCGCCAACTGGGGCTCGCTCGACCAGGCCCTGGCGGCACGCCTGATGGATGAGAACAGCCAGCGCGCACAGCCGTGGGACGCCGGCCGCGTGCTGCGCGAGGCGCTGATCCGTTCGGCGCTGGATTCGGCCGAACAGGCCGTGGAACTCGGCCTGCCGCGTGACCGCATCGTACTGTCGGCCAAGGTCAGTGGCGTGCAGGAACTCATCGCGGTCTACCGCGACCTGGCGCAGCGTTCGGATTTCGCACTGCACCTCGGACTGACCGAGGCGGGCATCGGCAGCAAGGGGATCGTGGCCTCCTCGGCGGCGCTTGCGGTGCTGCTGCAGGAAGGCATCGGCGATACGATCCGCATTTCGCTGACGCCGGAGCCCGGCCAGTCGCGCACGCAGGAAGTCATCGTCGCGCAGGAACTGCTGCAGACCACCGGGCAGCGTGCCTTCACCCCGCTGGTCACCGCCTGCCCCGGGTGTGGACGCACCACCTCCGAGTTCTTCCAGGAACTGGCCGGCGTGGTGCAGAACCACGTGCGCGAGAAAATGCCGCTGTGGAAGGTCAACCATCCCGGTGCCGAGAACATGACCCTGGCGGTGATGGGCTGCATCGTCAACGGTCCGGGCGAGTCCCGGCATGCCAACATCGGCATCTCCCTGCCCGGCACCGGTGAAACACCCTCCGCACCGGTGTTCGTGGACGGCGAAAAGACGGTCACCCTGCGCGGCGACAACATCGCCCAGGAGTTCGTGGCCCTGATCGACGCGTACGTCGAACGTACCTATGTCCGACACGCAGGGTAAGACCCCGGCGCAGGACGCACCGGAAGAAGCGTCCGGGTTCCGCCGCTGGCTTGGCGGCAACGCGTGGCGCTTCGTGCTGCTGTTCCTCGGCGTGCTGGCCCCGCTGGCTATCTTCGTGGAGCTGGCCGAGGAGGTCCATGAGCTGGAAACCTTCCACTTCGACGAATCGCTGCTGTGGCGCATGCACGCCTGGCACGGACCGGCGCTGGACCAGGCCGTGGTGCTGGTGACCCGGCTGGGGTACGAGTGGTTCCTGGTCCCGGCCGACGTGCTCATCCCGCTGGCGCTGCTGCTGCGGCGGCGCTGGCGCGAGGCCTGTTTCACCGCGCTCGCCTTCGCCGGTTCGGCGCTGCTGAACCTGGCCACCAAGCAGTTCTTCCAGCGTGACCGGCCCACGTTGTGGGAATCGATCGCGCCCGAGCCCACCTACAGCTTCCCCAGCGGCCACGCCATGGGCTCGATGACCTTTGCCTGCGCCATCATCCTGTTGACGTGGAACACCCGGTGGCGTTGGCCCGTGCTCGCCGCCGCGATCAGCTTCGCGGTGCTGGTCAGCGCGTCGCGTATCTACCTCGGCGTGCATTATCCCTCCGACATCCTGGCGGGCTGGTGCGCGGCCATCGCCTGGGTGGTCGGCTGCTACCTGGTGCTGTTCCGCCAGCGCCGCCCTTGGGGGCGAAGGCCTGTCGGTTCCAGCTGAGCGGGTTGGTCACGTCAGCCTGCCCAGGTGAACGATGCATGAAGTATCGTCGGCGATAGGCTATATTGATCGTCGGCGGCACCTGCCCGCGCCCGGGTCGGGGACAGAAGGACTGTGACCTGGGGCGCAATCCGGGTGAAGCGTCGGCATTCGCGCTTGTGGGGTTCATGGTGGACGCCTAGCGTGGCAGCCACGGCAGGTGCTCAAAGGGGAGCGTGCATGACGATCCGAGTCTATCTGGTGGACGACCACGCGTTGGTCCGCACCGGCATGAAAATGATTCTTTCGAGTGAGACCGACATCGACGTGGTCGGTGAGGCGGAGAGTGGGGAAGATGCGCTGCGGCAGATCCGCCAGCTGCACCCCGATGTGGTCCTGTGCGATCTGCACCTGCCGGGCGTGAGCGGGCTTGAAGTCACCGAACGCGTGGTCCGGGGGCAGGAGGGGGTGCGCGTGGTGATCGTTTCGGTGATGGAGGACGGCCCGATGCCCAAGCGGCTGCTGGAAGCGGGCGCTTCCGGGTATATCGGCAAGGGCTGCGATGCGCAGGAGCTGCTAAGGGCGGTGCGTGATGCCGCGCTGGGTCGCCGTTACCTGGGCAGCAGCATCGCGCAGAACCTGGCGCTTTCCACCGTCGAGGGCAGTGCCTCGCCGTTCGACAATCTTTCCCCGCGCGAGCTGGAAGTGGCGCTGCTGCTGACCCAGGGCCTGCGGCAGGAGGACATCGCGCGGCGCCTGAGCCTGAGCGCGAAGACCATCAACACGCACAAGGCGCGGCTGTTCGAGAAGATGGGCATCCATGACAACATCGCGCTGGCCCGCATGGCCAGCCAGTACGGCCTGGTGGATCCGGCACGGCCGATGTAACGGGGCGGGGACGCAACAACGCCCCCCCCTTTGCGTGGTCACGTCGGGCCGTCAGCCGGCCGTCGGCTCAGTGCCGACGCACCCGCGCCACCACCTGCGCGGCGCGGGCGGAGGCTTCGCGGACCTTGTCCCAGTCGCCGTTGTCGATCCAGCCGGCGGGCACCATCCATGAGCCGCCGATACAGACGACATTCGGCTGCTCGAGGAAATCGCCGGCATTGTTCTCCGTGATCCCGCCGGTCGGGCAGAGCTTGAGATCCGGCATCGGTCCGGCCACGCCCTTGATCAACGGCAGGCCACCGACGGCAGTTGCGGGGAACAGCTTGCAGACCTGGAATCCTCGCGCATGCAGCGCCAGCAGCTCCGTCGGCGTTGCCGCACCCGGCACCACTGGCAGGGGCGCAGCGGCCAGGGCATCGGCCATGTGCGCGGGCGTGCCCGGGGTGACCAGGAAGTCCGCACCGGCGTCGATGGCCTGCTGCATCTGCTCCACGGTCAGCACCGTACCGGCCCCCACCACCACGTCCGGCAGCTCCCGCTTGAGCAGGGCCAGGGCGTCCATCGCCACCGGTGTGCGCAGGGTCAACTCGATGGCCGGCAGGCCGCCTTCCAGCAGCGCCGCGCTGACGGCACGCGCCTGGTCCAGCGTATGCACCGTCACCACCGGCAGGATGCCCGCTGCGCCGAGCAGTTTGATCGCGCGCGCCTGATGTTCTGCAATACCCATGTTCTGTCCTTGCCTTGTAATCAACGTGTATCAACGAATCCGGCGCCGGGCGACGGCTCAGGCGTCCTTCGCCTCGTGCGGCGCTTCGGCCGCGGCCGCGTCATGACCCAGCTCGTATTCGGCGTCGTAGTCCCATGCGCTGCCATCGGCGGCCGCCGGCCCGCAGGAGATCGACACCGCTCCCTGGTCCGCCGGGCCGACCACCAGGCGATTGACGGCAAACAGGTTGCGGCCGAGATCGTTGGCGGCCGGCGCGGTGTTCGGTGCGTGGGTGCGCGCGGCCCACTCGGCCGCGTCTACCAGTACTTCCAGCGTGCCGGCCTCGCCGTCCAGGCGGATGATGTCGCCCTCGCGCAGCTTGCCCAGCGGACCGCCGCGCGCGGCTTCCGGTGTCATGTGGATCGCGGCGGGGATCTTGCCGGAGGCGCCGGACAGGCGGCCATCGGTGACCAGGGCCACGCGCCGTCCCTGGTTCTGCAGCAGGCCCAGCAGCGGCGCCAGTGAATGCAGTTCGGGCATGCCGTTCGCGCGCGGGCCCTGGTAGCGCACCACGGCCACGAAGTCCTGTGGCAGCAGGCCGGCGGCATGCAGCTTGTTGAGCACCTGCGGCGCGTCCACCACCACGGCCGGGGCCTCGATGGTGCGGTACTGCGGCTTCACTGCCGACAGCTTGATCAGCGAGCGGCCCAGGTTGCCGCGCAGCAGGCGCAGGCCGCCCTGGGCTTCGAAGGGATCGGCCACACCACGCACGACGTCGGTGTCGGCGCTCTGGGTGATGCCGTCCACCCAGCTGACCTGGCCGTCCTGCAGGCGCGGTTCGCGGGCATAGTCGGCCATTCCGCCGCGCGCGACAGTGACGATGTCACCGTGCATCAGGCCGGCTCGGATCAGTTCGCCGAAGACGAACGCCGGACCGCCTGCCGCCGCGAAGCGGTTCACGTCGGCCTCGCCGTTGGGGTAGACGCGCGCGAGCAGCGGAATCAGCTGGGACAGCTCGTCCATGTCATCCCACGTCAGCACGATGCCTGCCGCGCGGGCCACGGCGATCCAGTGGATGGTGTGGTTGGTGGAGCCGCCGGTGGCCATCAGCGCGACGACGGCGTTGATGATCGCGCGCTCGTCGATGAGCTTGCCGAGGGGACGGTAATCGTCACCCAGCGCGGTCATCTCCAGCGCACGCTCGGTGGCCTGGCGGGTGAGCGCCTCGCGCAGCGGTTGGTCCGGGTTGACGAACGAGGCGCCCGGCAGCTGCACGCCCATGGCTTCGAGCAGCACCTGGTTGGAGTTGGCGGTGCCGTAGAAGGTGCAGGTGCCCGGACCGTGGTAGGACGCCGATTCGGCTTCCAGCAGCTCCTCCCGCGTCGCTTCGCCGGCGGCGTAGCGCTCGCGCACTTCGGCCTTCTGTTTGTTCGGGATGCCGGGGGTCATCGGGCCGGCCGGCACGAAGATCGAGGGCAGGTGGCCGAAGGCCAGCGCGCCGATCAGCAGGCCCGGCACGATCTTGTCGCAGACCCCGAGATAGAGCGCTGCATCGAACATGTCATGGCTCAGCCCCACCGCGGTGGACTGGGCGATGACATCGCGCGAGAACAGCGACAGTTCCATGCCGCCGCGGCCCTGGGTCACGCCATCGCACATCGCCGGCACGCCGCCGGCAACCTGCGCGGTGGCGCCGAGCTCGCGCGCGATCTGGCGGATCTGCTCGGGATAGCTCTCGAACGGCTGATGCGCGGAGAGCATGTCGTTGTACGAGGTGATGATGCCCAGGTTGGGCGTCACGCCGCCGCGCAGCCGGCTCTTGTCGGTGCCACCACAGGCCGCGAAGCCGTGGGCGAGGTTGCCGCAGCTCAGGCGGCTGCGGAAGGGGCCATCGCGCAGGGCGGCCTCCAGCGTGGCCAGATAGGCGGCGCGCGAAGGGGCACTGCGGCGCACGATGCGCTCGGTGATGGCGTGCAGGCGGGGATGCAGACTCATGGGCTACCAGCTTGAAGAGGTGGCGGGAGGAGGGCGTTCAATCGGCCCAGTGCACGCGCAGGCGCGGACCGGGCTGGTCGATGGCAGCGAGGATCGGGTACTGGTTGACGTCGTTGCTGTCCAGCGCGTGCTGCAGCACTTCCAGCTTCTGTCTGCCACGCAGCAGCAGCAGGCGTTGGCGGCAGGCGCGCAGGCCATGCGGGGTCAGGGTGATGCGCAGTGGCCACTGGTTCGCGCCCGGGCAACCGGTGGCATCCAGTGCCGCGTAGGGCAGGGTGCTTTCCAGCGCACGCGGCAGATCGCGCGAGCCGGGGAACAGCGAGCAGGTGTGGCCATCGTTGCCCATGCCCAGGGCCACCACGCTCGGCGGCTGGCTGTACTGGGCCTGCAGGTTGGCGGTGTACACGCACTCCGCCAGCGGCTTGCCGATGCGTACCAGCGGGTCGAAGTGTGCGCCCTCGGCGCGCTGCAGGAAACTTTCCCGCACCAGGTGCGCGTTGCTGTCGCGGTCCTGCGGAGACAGCCAGCGCTCGTCGGCGAGGCTGACTTCCACGCGGTCCCAGTGCACGTCCAGCTCGGCCAGCGCCTGGTAGACCGGGGCTGGCGTACCGCCGCCGGAGAGCAGCATGCGGGCGCGGCCGTGCTCGGCGATGCCCCTGCGCAGCAGGGCGGCCATGTCGGCGGCCACCGCTTCGATCCAGGCATCGGCTTCGCGGTGGGCGTGGAATTCAACGCGGTCGGAGGTGAACGAAACGGCCATCAGGCGAGGGCTCCTGTGGGGGTATCGCACTCGGCATCCACCGCATAGGCGGCGGCACCGAGCAGACCCGGATTGGGATGGATCACGGCCAGCGAAGGAACACGGCCCATGATCGAAGAAAAGCGCCCCTTGTGTTCGAAACGCTGGCGGAAGCCGGAATGCTGCAGCGATTCAAGCATGCGCGGCACCAGGCCGCCGGTCAGGAACACACCGTCCCAGGCGCCCTGGATCAGCACCAGATCGCCGGCGATGGCGCCGAAGATCGCGCAGAACAGATCCACCGCGCGCATCGCCTGCGGATCGTTCTGCGCCGCGCGTGCGGTGACATCGGCGGGCTGCAGGTGGCCGGGATCGAAGCCGGCCATCTCGCACACGGCACGGTGGATATTGACCAGGCCCGGGCCACAGATCAGGCGCTCGTTGGAGACGCGTCCGAACGTTTCCGAGAGAATCTCCAGGATGCGGATTTCCTCCGGCGTGCCCGGCGGGAAGCTCACGTGGCCGCCTTCGGTTTCCAGCGGGTAGCAGCGATCGTGGCGGATCACCAGCCCACCCACGCCCAGGCCGGTGCCCGGGCCGATGACCCCGTAGTTGGCGCCGGCATGGGGCAGGCGCGGACGCCACGGCGCACCACCGATCTGCACCACGTCCTGCGGCTGCAACAGCGAGATCGCCATGGCCTGCGCTGCGAAATCGTTGATCAGGTGCAGTTCGCTGAAGCCGAGCATGGCGGCGGTACGACTGCGCGAGATCACCCACGGATGGTTGGTGATGCGGGCTTCGTCACCGTCCACGCGGCCGGCGACGGCGAACACGCCACGCGTGGCTTCAGCGGCGACGTCCTGCAGGTAGTGGCGGGCGGCATCGCCAAGGGACGGGAAGTCGACGACCGGGAATTCGCGGATGCTCGCATCGATGAGCGGCGAGGCCTGGCCCGTATCAGCGAGGGCGAAGCGGGCGTTGGTTCCCCCGATGTCGGCGACCAGCACCGGCTGCTGCCGCGCGCTCAAGACTGCACCTCCTGCGTGTCCACGCTCACATCGTCGGGCAGGAAGCCCGCCGCCGCATCCGGACCCCACTGACCGGCCGGGTACAGCTGCAGGGGCAGATCGGCGGCCTTCCAGGCATCGGCAACGCTGTCGATCCAGTGCCATGCCGCACGCACTTCGTCATCGCGCACGAACAGCGCATGGTTGCCGTTGAAGGCATCCAGGAACAGGCGCTCGTAGGCGATGCGGCGGTGCAGGCCGGTGGGCACGGACAATTCCAGTTCCAGCGGGTGCAGTTCCAGCGCGCCCCATTCCGGGCCGGCCAGGCTGCTCATCAGGCCCAGTTCGATGTTTTCTTCCGGCTGCAGCTTGAACACCAGGCGGTTGGGGGTGGCCTGGCTGCGCGCGGGGCGCTCGAACAGCCAGTGGGTGACCGGCTTGAGCGTCACCACCACGCGGGTGGTGCGCTCGGGCAGGCGCTTGCCGGTGACCAGGTGGAACGGCACGCCGCTCCAGCGCCAGTTGTCGATGTGCGCGGTGACGCCGGCGAAGGTCTCCACCTCGCTGCCTTCCGGCGGCTGGTAGGCCTGTGCGGGCTGGCCGTTGATCGTGCCCGCGGTATAACGCCCGCGGATGCTGTCACGGGCCACGTTCTTGGAATCCAGCGGACGCAGCGCACGCAGCACCTTGACCTTCTCATCGCGGATGCGGTCGGCTTCCAGCGACGCCGGGGGCTCCATCGCCACCAGGCACAGCAGCTGGAGGATATGGCTCTGCACCATGTCGCGCAGTGCGCCGGAGCGCGCGTAGTAGGCATCGCGGCCGTCCACGCCTTCGCTTTCGGAGACCAGGATGTGCACCGACTCGATGTAGTTCCGGTTCCACACCGCTTCCAGCAGCGTGTTGCCGAAGCGCAGCGCGAGCAGGTTCTGCACGGCCGCCTTGCCCAGGTAGTGGTCGAGGCGGAACACGCGGTCTTCGTCGATCCACTGGGCGACGCTGCGCAGGATCTGCTCGGCGCTGTCACTGTCGCTGCCGATCGGCTTCTCCAGCATCAGGCGGTGCGGTGCGGCAAGTGCGCCGCCTTCGGCCAGGCCCTCGCAGGTGGAGATGTACAGGCCCGGCGGGATCGCAAGGTAGCTCACGCACCGGCGATGGACCAGGTCGGAGACCGCGGCGGCCACCGAGGCCGGATCGCGCAGGTCCACCGATCGGTAATCGATGCGGCGCAGGAGCGAGGCGATGTCCTCGGCGCTGGCCAGTGGATGGGCCTGCTGGAGGCGTGGCCGCAGCACCTCTGCGAAGCTCTCGGTGTCGTGCGGTGAAAGCGCGAGTGCGCGGATGCGGAAATCTTCCGGCAACAGGCCATCGCCCAGCAGGCGCAGGAGGGAAGGGAAGAGGTAGCGCTGGGCCAGATCGCCCGTGGCGCCGAACAGGAAGAGGGTATCGTGCATTGCGCGGGTTTCAGTTCCGGGTGACATCGTTGTCAGTCGCTTTCTGGCAGGGTTCCAGGGAGGGTCCGAACGTCGTGCTGTCCATCAGCCTAAGGCTACCTGACCGGCGCCGGAAGCGGACTTTCCGGATCGAGCCTGATGATCGTGGCAGTGGAAACATGACAAGTATCGCCTTTCGATAGTGCCACGTGAAAACGTTTACATGGCAGAATGCGCAACTGTATTCGATTGCATCGGTGCCCGTCATGCGGCACTGAGGCAAAATCGCTGCCATCGGGAGGGCCGAAGGCAGTCCACATGCAACGGCCCGGAGTGCGGGCGGACTGGAAGAGTGACATGGCAAAAGTGCAGCTGCAGGGCGTTCGCAAGGTCTATGACAACGGCCAGGTCGCGGTGAAGGATGCGACCTTCGAGGTGGCCGACGGCGAACTGATGGTGCTGGTCGGGCCTTCCGGCTGTGGCAAATCGACGCTGCTGCGCATGATCGCCGGGCTGGAGGAAATCAGCGGCGGCACGATGACCATCGGCGAGCGCGTGGTCAACGATGTGGCGCCCAAGGACCGCGACATCGCCATGGTGTTCCAGAGCTACGCGCTGTATCCGCACATGACCGTGGCCGAGAACCTGGCCTTCGGCCTCAAGCTGCGCGGGCATGACAAGGAAACCATCAGTCGCCGCATCGCCGAGGCCGCGCAGACGCTGGGCCTGACCGACATGATGGACAAGCTGCCCAAGGCGATGTCCGGTGGCCAGCGCCAGCGCGTCGCGCTCGGTCGTGCCCTGGTGCGCGAGCCGGCGGTGTTCCTGCTCGATGAGCCGCTGTCCAACCTGGACGCGAAGCTGCGCCACAGCGTGCGCACGGAAATCGCGCAGCTGCACCGCAAGCTGGGCACCACGATGATCTACGTGACCCATGACCAGGTCGAGGCGATGACGCTGGGCCAGCGGATCGTCGTGCTCAAGGACGGCATCATCCAGCAGATCGATACGCCCATGGCGCTGTATGACCGCCCGGCCAACCTGTTCGTGGCCGGCTTCCTGGGCAGCCCGGCCATGAACGTGCTGCGGGGCACGCTGCAGGGCAGCGCGGCCGGCGTGCGGGTGGAAGCGGAAGGCTGGAAGGCGCCGCTCGGCCAGGCGACGGTCAATGCGGATTGGCTCGGGGGTCCGGTGGCGGTCGGCGTGCGGCCGGAGCATCTTCAGCCGGCCGAGCCGGGCGACGATCAGGCGTTCGAGGCGCGCATCGAGGGCATCGAACCGGTCGGCAACGAAATCTTCGTCAACATGGTCAGCGGGGCCCATGCGTTGACCATGCGCGTGGCGCCGCGCGCGCTGCCGGCGGTGGGAGAGACGCTCAAGGTGGCCGTGCGTCCGGACGCGCTGCACTTCTTCGACGCCCAGACCGGCGAGCGGCTGTAGGCCGCCGCCACGCCGGACGCCGCTGCGCCGCCTGACCGAAGCGTCGGGGTCAGCGGCGCCTCAGCGCCCCAGCCCATCCAGCAGCGGCACACGGCGTGCGTCCTGGCCGTCCACCGACACGGGTGCTTCGCTGGTCTCCAGCGGCAGGACCGCCAGCGCCAGCGTACCGGCCGTGCTCACCACGGTCCCGAGTGGGGCACCGGCCTGTTCCACCGATGCGCCGGCCTCGCAGGGCCGGTCCAGTTCAAGCAGCTGCACCCCCCGCTTCGCCTTGCCGAGGAAATGCGTGCGCGCCACGATCTCCTGCCCGGGATAACAGCCCTTTTTCACGCTGTAGCCGTTGAGGCGGTCCAGCCCCAGCTGCTGCGGCGTCCACTGTTCGCGTTGTCCCTGGACAAGTCGCGGCAGCCCGAACCGCAGGTCCGACGCGCGCCAGGCGGTGGTGAACGCCGCATCCCCCGCTGCACCACCGGGGTCGCCTGCAGCGGCGATGCGCAGGGTGCGGGGCAGGGCGCCACTGCCGATGTCCAGTTCCAGGAACGCGGCGTCGTCCCCGTCGGCGGGCAGCGTACCCGCCATGACCGCACCCCGCGCGCGCGCAGGTGCGCAGAATCCACCGATCGCACGCAGGTCCGTTCGCACGGTGATGCTGACCTTGCGGCGAAACACGAAACGCTGCAACTGGGACGCAATCTCATTGGCGTCGCCGTCGGCGAACAGCAGGAGAAGGTGCTGCGAAGACATCCTGATCAGCTGGAACACCGCCAGCGTGCGGCCCTTTGCGCTCAGCCACGCGCTCCATTGCCAGTGACCATCGCCCAGCGCGACCACGTCGGCGGAGAACTGGGCGTGCGCGAATGTCACCGCGTCGGCGCCGGAGAGCGACACGAGTTGACGGTCCGCCAACTGCGCATATGAGACAAAATCGGGATAAAGGTTGTCAGGCACGTGAACGAGGTCTAGAATTTGTGCGTTGCGAGAATCCTGATGATAGGCCAAACAACCCCCGAACCCGATACCGTGACTGAAGCCCCGCTGGACCCGAAGGCGCCTGCGCCCGAAAGTGTGCCCGTGGAGCCGAAGGAATATGGCGGCCGTGGTGGACTTGATCCGGTGCGGTATGGGGATTGGGAAAAAAACGGTCGCTGCATCGATTTCTGATCCAGCATCAGCCAACGCGGCATCCAGCCGCCCAGCCGAGAAAACGAGCCCAGCGAATGGCCAGCAGAGAACGTCCCCTATCCCCGCACCTCCAGGTGTACCGTTGGCAGATCCAGATGGTCGGGTCGATCCTGCACCGCGCCACCGGCATCGTCCTCGCCGTGGGCGCGCTGATCATCGCTGGCGGCCTGCTCGCCCTGATGATGGGCCCGGCCTCGTGGAGCTGTTTCACTGAACACGCCGGCGCCTGGTACGGCAAGGTTTACCTGTTCGGCTGGAGCTGGGCCTTCAGTTACCACCTCTGCAACGGCATCCGGCACATGAGCCAGGATTTCGCGCTCGGGATGAGCATCCCGGCCTTCGTGCGCAACAGCTGGATGGCCGTCATCGGTTCGCTGGTGATCACCGCGCTGATCTGGACCTATGTGCTGATGAATGGAGGTGCCGCATGAGCCGTTACCGCACGCCGCTGAAGAACGTGCGCGGCCTGGGCGCCGCCAAGACCGGCACCGAACACTTCGTGATGCAGCGCCTGACCGCTACCGCGCTGATCGTGCTGGCCCTGTATTTCCTGGTGTTCCTGCTGAGCCTGATCGGTGCGGATTACGTGACCGCCACGGCAGCGGTCGCCAAGCCCTGGAATGCCATTCTCATCGTCGGCTTCCTGGTGGCGATGTTCTGGCATGCGCAGATCGGCCTGCAGGTCGTTCTCGAAGACTACGTCCACAATTCGCTGTTGGCCCTGGCGCTGCAGACCACGGTGCGTTTCGTTGCCGTGCTCGGCGCGATCGTCAGTATTTTCGCCGTCGCCCGCATCGCGCTTGGCGTTGCCTGAGCCCAGGCACAAGACAGGAATCCAGAACAGATGTCCGCTTACAAGATCACCGAACACAAGTACGACATGGTCGTGGTGGGCGCCGGCGGTGCCGGCCTGCGCGCGACCTTCGGACTGGCCGCCAAGGGCCTGCAGACCGTCTGCCTGACCAAGGTCTTCCCGACCCGTTCGCACACGGTGGCAGCGCAGGGCGGCATCTCCGCTGCGCTGGCCAACATGGGCGAGGACGACTGGCGCTACCACTTCTACGACACGATCAAGGGCTCGGACTGGCTGGGTGACCAGGACGCCATCGAGTACATGTGCCGCGAGGCGATCCCGGCGATCATCGAGCTCGAGCATTACGGCGTACCGTTCAGCCGTACCGAAGAGGGCAAGATCTACCAGCGCCCGTTCGGTGGCATGACCACCAAGTACGGCGAGGGCCCGGCGGCGCAGCGTACCTGCGCGGCGGCCGACCGTACCGGCCATGCGATGCTGCACACGCTGTACCAGCAGTCGCTGAAGCACGATGCGCGCTTCATGATCGAGTACTTCGCGCTGGACCTGATCTTCGACGAAGACGGTACCTGCCGCGGCGTGCTGGCCATCGACATGGCCGAAGGCTCGCTGCACCTGTTCCGCGCACAGGGCGTGGTGCTGGCCACCGGCGGCTACGGCCGGGCCTACTTCAGCGCCACCTCCGCCCACACCTGCACCGGTGACGGCGGTGGCCTGGCCATGCGCGCGGGCATCGCGATGCAGGACATGGAGTTCGTGCAGTTCCACCCCACCGGCATCTACGGGGCCGGCTGCCTGATCACCGAGGGCGTGCGTGGCGAAGGTGGCATCCTGCGCAACAGCAGCGGCGAGCGCTTCATGGAGCGCTACGCGCCGCACTACAAGGATCTGGCATCGCGTGACGTCGTCGCGCGCTCGATGACCGTCGAAATCCGCGAAGGCCGCGGCGTCGGCGAGCACAAGGACCACATCCTGCTCGACCTGACCCACCTTGGCCCGGGCGTGATCGACGACAAGCTGCCGGGCATTGCAGAGAGCGCGCGTATCTTCGCCGGCGTGGACGTGCACAAGCAGCCCATCCCGGTCATCCCGACGGTCCACTACAACATGGGCGGCATCCCGACCAACTTCCACGGTGAAGTGGTACGCATCGACGGCGACAACCCGGATGCCGTGATCCCGGGCCTGTACGCCATCGGCGAGGCCGCCTGCGTTTCGGTGCACGGTGCCAACCGCCTGGGTTCCAATTCGCTGCTGGACCTGGTGGTCTTCGGTCGTGCCGTGGCCAACCGCTGCGCCGAGACGATCAAGCCGGGTGCCGCGCACAAGCCGTTGCCGTCCGACGCCTGCGACAAGGCACTGGGCCTGCTCGACAAACTGCGCTACGCCAAGGGCGATACGCCGACGTCGGTGATCCGCGACAACATGCAGCGGACGATGCAGGCCGATGCGGCCGTGTTCCGCACCAGCCAGACGCTGAAGGAAGGCTGCGAAAAGATGGCCGGGATCTTCGATTCGTTCCAGGACGTGAAGGTCAGCGACCGTTCGCTGGTCTGGAACTCGGACCTGATCGAGACCTACGAGTTGAACAACCTGCTGCTCAACGCGGTGGCGACCATCAACTCGGCCGAGCAGCGCAAGGAAAGCCGCGGTGCGCACGCGCACGAAGACTTCCCGGATCGCGACGACGTCAACTGGCACAAGCACACGCTGGTCAAGGTCGACGAGAAGGGCAAGTGCAGCTTCGATTACCGTCCGGTGCACATGTACACGCTGACCGACGAGGTTGACGTGGTGCCGCCGAAGCCGCGCGTGTACTGATCGCGACCCCCGCCTACCATGCAATCCGCGCCGTGATGGCGCGGGCCGCCTGAGCCAACGAGAGCAGCCATGGCCGAGTTTTCCCTGCCCAAGAATTCCAAGATCACCAAGGGCAAGCACTTCCCCGTCAAGAACGGCGGCAAGAACGTGCGGACCTTCAAGGTCTACCGCTGGAACCCCGACGACGACAGCAATCCGCGTACCGATACGTACGAGATCGACCTGGATGCGTGCGGACCGATGGTGCTCGACGCGCTGATCAAGATCAAGAACGAGATCGATCCGACGCTGGCGTTCCGCCGTTCATGCCGCGAGGGTATCTGCGGTTCGTGCGCGATGAACATCGATGGCACCAACACGCTGGCGTGCACGCGCGCCATCGCCGACTGCCACAAGGCCGAAGTGCCGATCTACCCGCTGCCGCACATGAGCGTGGTCAAGGATCTGGTGCCCGACCTGACCCACTTCTACGCGCAGTACGCCTCGATCAAGCCGTGGATCCGTACGCAGACCCCCGCACCGCCGGACCGTGAGCGGCTGCAGTCGCCGGAAGACCGTCGCAAGCTCGACGGCCTGTACGAGTGCATCCTGTGCGCATGCTGCTCCACGAGCTGCCCGAGCTACTGGTGGAACGGCGAGCGTTACCTGGGTCCGGCGATCCTGCTGCAGGCCTACCGCTGGATCATCGACTCGCGTGATGAGGACACCGGTGCGCGCCTGGACGACCTGGAAGACCCGTTCAAGCTGTACCGCTGCCATACCATCATGAACTGCGCGCGGACCTGCCCGAAGGGCCTGAACCCGGCGCTGGCGATTGCCGAAATCAAGAAGCTGATGATGGCGCGTCGCGCCTGAGCGGCCCACGCTGCGCTGATCGACCCACGACGCCGAGCCTTGCTCGGCGTCGTTCTATCCGGGACCTGAGATGGACGAAGCGACACTGTTGAAGAAGCTGCACTGGCGCTGCCGACGCGGCATGCGCGAGCTCGACCAGCTGTTCGAGGCGTACCTGGCGCGGTGCTGGGGCGATGCCCCGCACGACGAACGCGAGGTTTTCCTGTTCCTGCTCGACTGCGAGGACGATAAGTTGTGGCGGTGGTTCATGGGCTACGAGGCCTGTCCGCATGCACATGCCGTCCCCCTGCTCGACAAGATGCGCGCCCTCAAGGCTTGAGTGGCGTCCTTCGCGGCTACGCGCGCTGGCCGAAGCGCTGGTGCTGGCCGGTGCGCCGTGGCTGATCGCCGCCACTGACCTGCCCGAGGCATGGCGACCGCCGGCCGTGCTGATCTACTGGGTGTGCGGTGGCCTGCTGCTGGCACGTGAGCTGTACCGGGCGCCGCGGCTGCTGTGGCTGCAGGCGTTGCCCGGGCCCTTGCTGCTGGATGGGCAGGAACTGGAGGCGCCCACCCTGCAGGTTCGAGGCGCCTGGCTGCACCTGCGCTGGGCGGGCCCCGGGCGCGGTGGCAGCCTGCTGTTCTGGCCGGATACGCTGCGGCCCGCGCAGCGACGTGAACTGCGACTGGCCGTTCGTGCGCGGGCGATTTCCCGTAATGCCCCGACGATGGCACCATAGCCGGATTCCATCGGCGCACCTGCATGTTCAAACCCATTCCTGTGGCCATCGGCCTGCGCTACCTGCGTGCCAAACGGCGTAACGGCTTCATCTCCTTCATCTCCATGGCGTCGATCCTCGGCATCGCGCTGGGTGTCACCGTGCTGATCACCACGCTGGCGGTGATGAGCGGTTTCCAGAAGGAGATCCGTGACCGCCTGCTGCAGATGTCCGCGCACACCACGATCAGCCGTGATGGCGAGCCGATGAGCGATTGGCAGCGGGCAGTGGATACCGCCTACAAGGACCCGCGCGTGGCCGGTGCGGCGCCCTACATCGAGATCCAGGGCATGATCAGCGGCTCGCGCGTGCAGGGTGCGATCGTGCAGGGCATCGACCCGGCCATGGAACCGAAGGTCTCGGTCATCGCCGAGAAGATGAAGAAAGGCGAGTTCAACAGCCTTGAGGCGGGGCGCTACAACCTGCTGCTCGGCTCCGAGCTGGCGATCTGGCTGGGCGTGGGGGTCGGTGACCAGGTGGTGGTGACGCTGGCCGAGGTGCAGGGCACGCCGATGGGCGCGGTGCCGCGGATGAAGCGCTTCACCGTCAGCGGCATCTTCGAAGCCGGCTATAACGAGATCGACCGTGGCGTGGCCTTCGCCAACATGCAGGACCTCGAGCGCGTGCTGCGCATCGACGGGGCCACCGGCGTGCGGCTGAAGCTGCATGACATGGACCAGGCGCTGGAGGTCGGCGTGGGCCTGGCCGAGCGGCTCGGCGGTGCGTACCGGGTCAGTGACTGGACCCAGCAGAACGCCAATCTCTATCACTCGCTGCGCATGGAGAAGACGGTGATGGGCATCCTGCTCTCGCTGATCATCGCCATGGGAGCCTTCAACCTGGTGTCTTCGCAGGTCATGCTGGTCACGGACAAGCAGGCGGACATCGCCATCCTGCGCACGCTGGGCCTGAGCCCGCGCGGCGTCATGGGAGTGTTCATGGTGCAGGGCTCGCTGATCGGTGTGTTCGGCACGCTGGCCGGCGTCATCGGCGGCATCACCCTCACGCTCAACCTGGAGCGCATCCTGGGCGCGATCGAATCGGTGTTCAACGTCAAGCTGCTGCCGGAGGACGTGTACTACATCACCGGCCTGCCGACCGACATGCAGACCGCGGACATCATCGTGATCACGCTGGTGGCCCTGCTGATGAGCTTCCTTGCCACGTTGTACCCGGCCTGGCGCGCAGCGCGCACGCAGCCGGCGGAGGCCCTGCGTTATGAATGAGATGCTCACCCCGGGCCAGGAAGTGATCCGCGCCGAGGCGCTGGGCAAGACCTACGCCGAGGGCCGCATGCGCACGCCAGTGTTCGATGGTTTGTCCCTGCAGGTGGATGCCGGCGAAACGGTGGCGATCATCGGTGCCTCCGGTGCCGGCAAGAGCACGCTGCTGCACCTGCTGGGCGGGCTGGACGTGCCGAGCGCAGGCGAGGTGTACGTTGCCGGACAGCGCATGTCCGCGCTCTCCGATGGCGCGCGTGGCCAGCTGCGCAACCGCGCGCTCGGCTTCGTGTACCAGTTCCACCACCTGCTGCCGGAGTTCACCGCGCTGGAGAACGTGATGATGCCGGTGCTGCTGGGCGGCGGCGAGGTGGCTGCGGCCAACGACCGGGCCAAGCAGCTGCTGGAGTCGGTCGGCCTGGGCCACCGCCTGCAGCACAAGCCGAGCGAGCTGTCCGGGGGCGAGCGCCAGCGCGCCGCGGTAGCGCGTGCACTGGTGAACCAGCCGGCCTGCGTGCTGGGAGACGAACCGACCGGCAACCTGGACGATCGCACCGCCGCGACCGTGTTCGAACTGATGCTGGACCTCAACCGTGCGCGCCACACGTCCCTGGTGCTGGTGACGCACGATCGCAGCCTCGCACGCAAGCTGGACCGGGTGCTGGAGCTGCGTGAAGGCCGGTTGCATGCACTGGCGCGCGACGAGGTCTAGACACGCCCCTGTGCTGTACTGGGTGCGACGGAGCCGGCCGCCGTGGCGGTCGGGTCCTCCCCAGCCACCCTGGAGCCGATGATGCGTCCTGTGCTGATTGCCTCGCTGTTGTGTGCGTCCCTGCTGGCCGGCTGTGCCACCGGCCGCCTCAGTACCGGAGAACGCCTGGCGCTGTACCGCGCCCACGCCGGTGCGCCGCAGCAGGACATGCGCTTCACCGGCCGGCTCAACGGCTGGACCGAGCTTGGCGAAACCGCCCTGGCGGTCTGGACGCGCCCGGGTGAGGCCTACCTGCTTGAGCTGGCCGGCGCCTGCCCGCAGCTGCCCTATACCCCCGCGATCGGACTGACCAGCCAGGGCGGCCGGGTTTCGGCGCGCTTTGACGAGGTACGGGTGCGCGACGCCGGGCCGGGCATCCAGATGCCGTGCCGGATCGGCAGCATCCGCCCCCTGGACGTCAAGGCGCTGCGCGCTTCGGAGCAGGCGCTGCGTCAGGCCGATGCGCAGGAACGGACACCGGCGGACGCGCAGCCTGAACCATGACCGGCCGTGTCAGGCTTCGGGAACGAAGCCTGCGGGCTTGGCGGTATCGCCGGAGAACAGGTACTTCACCAGCTCGCCTTCCAGGAAGGCACGGTGCTCCGGATTGCGCGGGGACAGCCGGTTCTCGTTGATCAGCATGGTCTGGTGTGCCAGCCAGGCCGTCCATGCGGGCTTGCCGATGCTGCCGAAGATGCGCTGCCCGAGCTCGCCCGGGTAAGGCACGTACTCCAGGCCTTCGGTTTCGCGTTGCTCGTGTTCGCAGAAGACAGTGCGTGACATGGGATCTCTCGTGGTCAGGTTGCGGTGGTTTGACGCCGTGCTGTGCCGCTGAGGTGGCGCGGCGCGGGTCACAGGCGGGCCAGCAGCAGTGTGCGGATCGGCGCCGGCAGGCCCAGCGTGGACAGATCGTGCAGGTGCACCCAGCGCAGGGAGGGGTCTGCCGCGGACGGGCCGGCCGCCTTCAGTCCGTCCACCTGGACCTGCAGTACCTGCAGCTCCAGCCGGTAGTGACTGAAGGCGTGGCGGACCGGTGGCAGTGCCTGCGCAGGCTCCAGGGCACCGTCCACATGGGCATCGAACCAGTCCTGTGCGGCGGTTTCGGTGTCGGCCTGCGGCAGGGTCCACAGCGAGGCCCAGATACCGGTCTGGGGACGCTTCTGCAGCAGCACGCGCCCCTGCGCATCGCGCAGCAGCAGCGCAACGGCGGAACGCTCCGGGAGCACCTTGCCGGGCTTGGGCGTGGGCAGCTGCGCGGTGAGCCCCTCCCTGCGTGCCACGCAGTCCTGCTGCAGTGGACAGATCACGCAGGCCGGGCGCGCGCGCGTGCAGACCGTGGCGCCGAGGTCCATCTGGGCCTGGGTGTAATCGGCCATGCGACCGCCCGGCACGTGCGCGACGTGGCCGAGCGCGTGCGTCCACAGCGTACGCTCGATGACTGGCAGGCCCGGGAATCCGGTCACGCCGTGGTAGCGGCTGAGCACGCGCTTGACGTTGCCGTCCAGGATCGCGAACGGATCATTCCAGGCCTGGCTGAGGATGGCGCCGGCGGTGCTGCGGCCGATGCCGGGCAGCGCGTGCAGGGCATCGAAATCGCGTGGCAGGTCGCCGCCATGGGCAGCCATGCAGTGTCGGGCCGCCGCGTGCAGGTTGCGTGCGCGGGCGTAGTAGCCCAACCCGGCCCACTGCGCCATGACCGCATCGTTGTCGGCGGCGGCCAGGTCCGGCAGGGTGGGGAAGTGGTGCAGGAAACGCTCGAAATAGCCGATGACCGTGGCTACCTGGGTCTGCTGCAGCATGATTTCAGACAGCCAGACCCGGTAGGGCGTGCGTGGGTGCTGCCAGGGCAGGTCATGCCGACCATGCCCGGTGAACCAGTGCAGAAGGCGCGCGACGAAGGCATCGCCGCCGCCGACGCCCGCACCCGGACCGGGCGCGGTGGCGACGGCGCAGAGCGGCTCAGGCACTGCCAAGGGCTTCGGGCAGCAGCGCGTCGACGAAGGCTTCCGGATCGAACACGCGCAGGTCCTCCGGTCGCTCGCCGATGCCGGCGAACCGGATCGGAATGCCGAACTCCTGGGCCAGGGCGAACACCACGCCGCCCTTGGCGGTGCCATCCAGCTTGGTCACCACCAGGCCGGTGACATTCACTGCGGCGTTGAACTGGCGCAGCTGCGAGAGCGCGTTCTGGCCGGTCGTGCCATCGATCACCATGAGCACTTCGTGTGGTGCGGCCGGATCGATCTTCCCCAGCACGCGGCGGATCTTGCCCAGCTCGTTCATCAGGCCGGACTGCGTGTGCAGGCGGCCGGCGGTATCGGCGATCAGTACGGAGGTGCCGCGGGCCGTGCCAGCCTGCAGCGCATCGAAGGCCACTGAGGCAGCGTCGGCGTTCTGCCCCTGCGCCACAACGGCCACGCCGTTGCGTTCGCCCCATGCCTGCAGCTGTGCCACCGCTGCGGCGCGGAAGGTATCGCCGGCGGCCAGCATCAGGCTGTTGCCCTCGTCCTTGAAGCGCTTGGCGAGTTTGCCGATGGTGGTGGTCTTGCCGACGCCGTTCACGCCGACGGTGAGGATCACGAACGGCTTGGCGCTGCGGTCGATGACCAGCGGCCTGGATACGGGCTGGAGGATGCCGATGAGGTCGGCGCGCAGGGCCTTGAGCAGGGCCTGCGCATCGGCGAACTCGCGCGACTTCATGCGCCGGCGCAGGCTGTCCACCAGCGTGGTGGTGGCGGTCATGCCGACGTCAGCGGTGATCAGCGCGGTTTCGATCTCGTCGAGCAGGTCATCGTCGAGCTTGGGGTTGCGCGAGAACAGGCCGCCGAAGCTGCGTGCGAAGGTGCTGTTGCGCAGGCGGTCGCGCCAGCCGGACTTGCCGGCCGGTGCCGGTGCGGCATCGACCAGCGTCGGCAGGTCCGCAGCGGGCGCGGCGGGCTCGGGCGCACGGGTGACCGGCGCGATGGGCGCCAGCACGGCCGCGGCGGCAAGGGCCTCTTCGAGGAAATTTTCCGGTGCGCGTTCCGGGCTGGGCGTGCCGGCGACGGAGGGGGCGACGGGCTGGGCGTGCGGCGGCTGCACGGCCGGCGGCGCAACGACAGGTGCGGCAGGCACAGGTGCGGCAGGCACAGGTGCGCTGGCAGGAGGCGGCACGGCAACGGAGGGTGCAGCCACCGGTGCCACGGGTGGTGGGGCAGGCGGGGCAACAGGGTCGAGCGGAGCAGGCGCCGCCTCGCGCACGACGACCGGCGCGGGCTGGCGCGGCGGCTCAGCGGTGATCGGCGTAACCGGCGGCGTGACAACCGGCGTGTCGGCCGGCGCGGGTCGCGCGGTGGGGAACGCGGCCGCGAGCTCTTCAGCCGAATAGTGCTGGGTCTTGGGCGACTCGCCCTGCGGCGCGTCTTCGGGCTTCTTGCGGCGGAAAAAACTGAGCATGGGGCGAGGGCGGTTCCAGATCAGGCGACAGGGTACCACCGGGCCCGGTCGGGCCCGCGTGGAGAGCATCCGCGCGCGGTGCCGGCGGACCGCCGGCACCGCGCGTGACGGCCGGTCAGGCCGACAGTTCCAGCAGCAGCCGGTTGAGGCGGGCCACGTACGCGCCGGGATCCTTCAGGCTGTCACCGGCGGCCAGTGCCGCCTGGTCGAACAGCACCCGGCCGAGGTCATCGAAGCGCGTACCATCGGCTTCGGCCTCCAGCTTGGCGATCAGCGGATGACCCGGGTTGATTTCCAGCACCGGCTTGCTGTCGGGGACCTTCTGTCCACTGGCTTCGAGGATCTGCCGCATCTGCAGGCCGAGATCCTGCGCGCCGATGGCCAGCACCGCCGGCGAATCGGTCAGCCGGTGCGACACCCTCACTTCGGCCACGTCATCGCCCAACGCGCTCTTCAGGCGCTCCACCAGTGCCTGCTTTTCCTTCGCCGCCGATTCCTGCGCCTGCTTGTCTTCCTCGCTTTCCAGCGCACCCAGGTCGAGGTCGCCACGGGCGATGTCCACAAAGCGCTTGCCGTCGAACTCGGTCAGATAGCCCATCAGCCACTCATCGATCCGGTCGGTCAGCAGCAGCACCTCGATGCCCTTCTTGCGGAACACTTCCAGGTGCGGGCTGTTGCGCACCTGCGTGTAGCTTTCGCCGGTGAGGTAGTACACCGTGTCCTGGCCCTCGGCCATGCGGCCCACGTAATCGGCCAGCGCCACGGACTGCGCATCGCCTTCGCCACGGGTGGAGGCGAAGCGCAGCAGCCCGGCGATCTTCTCGCGGTTGCTGAAGTCCTCGGCCGGGCCTTCCTTCAGCACCTGGCCGAACTCCTTCCAGAACGTGGCGTACTGCTCCGGCTTGTCCCTGGCCAGCTTCTCCAGCATGTCCAGCGAGCGCTTGGTCAGTGCCGATTTCATCGAATCGATGACCGGGCCGGACTGCAGGATCTCGCGCGAGACGTTCAGTGACAGGTCGCTGGAATCCACCACGCCCTTGATGAAACGCAGGTACAGCGGCAGGAACTGTTCGGCCTGGTCCATCACGAACACGCGCTGCACGTAGAGCTTCAGTCCCTTCGGTGCCTCGCGGTGATAGAGGTCGAACGGCGCGCGGCCAGGCACATACAGCAGCGAGGTGTACTCGAGCTTGCCTTCGACCTTGTTGTGGCTCCACGCCAGCGGATCGCTGTGATCATGCGCGACGTGCTTGTAGAACTCGGTGTATTCGGCGTCGCTGATCTCGGTGCGCGGGCGCGTCCAGAGCGCACTGGCACGGTTGACGGTCTCCCACTCGAGCGCCGGAGCGGCGGCCTCGTCCCCGGACGGCGGCGCCTGGGTGGGCATCTGGATCGGCAGGCCGATGTGATCGGAGTACTTCTTGAGGATGCCGCGCAGGCGCCAGCCGTCGGCGAAGTCATGCTCGCCGTCCTTGAGGTGCAGCACGATGCGGGTACCCCGCTCGGCCTTCTCCATAGACGCCACGTCGAACTCGCCTTCGCCACGCGAGGACCAGTGCACGCCCTCGGCTGCGGCCGCACCCGCCCGGCGTGAATAGACGTCCACCTGGTCGGCGACGATGAACGCGCTGTAGAACCCCACGCCGAACTGGCCGATCAGCTGGGAATCCTTTTTCTGGTCGCCGGAGAGCTGGCGCAGGAAGTCGCCAGTGCCGGACTTGGCGATGGTGCCCAGGTGCGCGATGGCCTCCTCGCGGCTCATGCCGATGCCGTTGTCCTCGATGGTGACGGTGTGAGCGTCGGCGTCGAAGCTGACCCGCACGCGCAGCTCGTTGTCATCCTCCAGCAGCGTGGGCTGCGTCAACGCTTCGAAGCGCAGCTTGTCGGCGGCGTCGGCGGCGTTGGACACCAGCTCGCGCAGGAAGATTTCCTTGTTGGAGTAAAGCGAGTGGATCATCAGCTGCAGCAGCTGCTTGACCTCGGTCTGGAAGCCAAGGGTTTCGGTCTGGGTCGTCTCGGTCATCGGTAGGGCTCCATGTACGTGCCGCGCCAGCGTGTGCGGCCTGGCCAAGGGGTAGGGGCGGAAGCTGCGAAATCAAGGCCGCAGGTGCATCGTGGTGCCCGTGGCCGGCCGGCCGTTCTACAATCACGGCATGCTCAAGACGCTCAACATGACCCGCCGGGGCCGCCGGTGAGCGGCCGCGACCGCAATGAAGGCCAGGTCCGCATCGTCGGCGGGCAGTGGCGCAACACGCGCCTGCCGGTCCCGACGCTGCCGGGCCTGCGCCCCAGCAGCGACCGGGTGCGCGAGACCCTGTTCAACTGGCTGATGCCGCGGCTGGGCGGTGCCCGCGTGCTGGACCTGTTCGCCGGCAGTGGCGCACTGGGGCTGGAGGCGGTCTCGCGCGGCGCCGCGCATGCCACGCTGATCGAGCGCGATCCGCAGCTGGTGCGCAACCTGCAGGCAGCCGTGGACAAGCTCAAGGCCGCCGAACGCGTGGCCGTGGTGCAGGCCGACGCCCTGCGCTGGCTGGCGACCGCGCCGCCCCTGCAGGCCGGGCTGGTGTTCATCGACCCGCCGTTCGCCGACGGGCTGTGGGAGCAGGCGCTGGCGGTGCTCCCGCGCCACCTGGGCAGGGCGCCATGGCTGTACCTGGAATCGCCTGCCGGGCAGGCCCCGCGCCTGCCCCCGGAATGGCTGCTGCACCGCGAGGGCAGTACCCGGGACGTGCGCTTCGCCCTGTACCGGCACACCACTGCTACACTTTGACCCATTCTGAACGTTCACGACCGCTCATGACCGTGGCCAACCGTCGCATCGCCGTCTACCCCGGCACCTTCGACCCGATCACCAACGGCCACATCGACCTGGTGAACCGGGCCGCGCCGCTGTTCGAGAAGGTCGTCGTGGGCGTGGCCCAGAGCCCTTCCAAGGGCCCGACGCTGCCGCTGGAGCTGCGCGTGCAGCTGGCGCGCGAAGCCCTGCAGCACAACGGGAACGTCGAGGTGCGCGGCTTCGATACGCTGCTGGCGCACTTCGTACGCTCGGTGCAGGGGGGCATCCTGCTGCGCGGCCTGCGCGCGGTGTCCGACTTCGAGTACGAGTTCCAGATGGCCAGCATGAACCGCCACCTGATTCCGGAAGTGGAGACGCTGTTCCTCACGCCCGCCGAGCAGCACAGCTTCATCTCGTCGTCGCTGGTGCGCGAGATCGCGCGGCTCGGTGGCGATGTCTCCGGCTTCGTGCCCGCGTCGGTGCTCGAAGCGCTGCGCCGCGTGCGTGAAACGCGGGCCGCACAGGCCTGATTCCTGCGCTGGTCGCGGACGCTCTGCCACCGGCACCCTGACAACCGCTCCAACACCACACGAACCAACGGGAGACCACCCATGAACACCACCATGCGCGCGCTGCTGCTCGCCTCGATGACCGCCCTGGCGCTGACCGCCTGCAAGAAGGAAGAAGCCCCGGCCCAGGCCGAAGCGCAGCAGGCGCTGGTCGCACCGGCCAAGGACGATGACGCGGCCTGGAAGAAGTACCTGCAGGATGTTGCGATCCGCAACATGGGCAACGTCACCAACAGCCCGTTCCTGTATTACCTCTCCCCGGAATCGGATCCGCAGTTCGCCGAGAAGTACGAGCGCCAGGTGGAGAGCGCGACCGCCGCGGTGGCCCGTGGCGTGCAGCCGGGCAACATGCTGGCCTTCGGTTCGTCTGCCTCGGGCAAGATGGCCGACATGATCCAGGCCGTGTTCAAGGACGTCTCGCCGGACTCCATGAAGAACGTGCGCGTGGTGTTCATCGGCGATGCCGCCGACAATGCCCGCGTGCAGTCCGTCGTGCAGCCCACCGGCGCCGAGTACGTATTCGTCGAAGCCAAGTAATCCCGTGTGGTAACGGCCGCGCCCGAGGGCGTGGTCGTGGACGGTGCCTGCCGGCATCGTCCCTGACCGGTCGGCGCGCCCGCGCCGGCCGGGGCCAGTCCAGCGGCCTGCCACGACGTGGCGGGCTGCCCTGCGCGGGCGAGGAGTCATCGCCATGTCGCTGAAAATCAATGAGCTCTGCGTCAACTGTGACGTCTGTGAGCCGGCCTGCCCGAACCAGGCCATCGCGATGGGTGAAACCATCTATGTGATCGACCCGGCCCGCTGCACCGAGTGCGTCGGTCATTTCGACGAGCCCCAGTGTGTGATCGTCTGTCCAGTGGAATGCATCGATCCGGACCCGGACATCGTCGAGACCGAAGACCAGCTGCTGGCCAAGCTGCGTGGCCTGCAGCACGATCATCCCGAACTCTACGTGGAGCCCCGTTCCCCATGAACCTGATTGCCCGCTCACTGCTGCTGTTCGGCCTGCTGGCGTCCGCGCCGCTGGCCGTCGCCGCCGATCCGCAGCGCGCCGCCCACCCGGAGGGCGCGGCCATTGCCAGCGGCCACCAGCTGGCAACCCGTGCCGGCATGGAAATCCTGGCGCAGGGCGGCAACGCATTCGATGCCGCCGTGGCAGTGTCCTCGACCCTGGCGGTGGTCGAGCCGATCAGCTCGGGGTTGGGGGGGGGCGGCTTCTTCCTGCTGCATGATGCGGCCAGTGGCAAGGACCTGATGCTGGACGCGCGCGAGACCGCGCCGGCGGCCGCGACCGAGGCCGCGTTCCTCGACAAGGAGGGCAAACTGGACCGCGATCGCTCGGTCAACGGTGCCTGGTCGGCGGGCATTCCCGGCCTGCCGGCGGCCCTGGTGGAACTGTCGGCCAAGCACGGCAAGCTGCCGCTGAAAGCCGCGCTGCAGCCTGCCATCCGCATCGCACGGGAAGGCTTCCCGGTGTATGCGCGCATGGCCAGGGGCTACCAGTCACGGCGCGAAGTGATGGAGCGCTTTCCCGGCACGCGCGAGGTCTATCTGCGCAACGGCCGGCCCATCGCCGAGGGCGATGTCTTCCAGCAGCCCGAACTGGCCCGCACGCTGGAGCGGCTGGCCGACGGCGGGTTCGATGGGTTCTACCGCGGACAGACCGGCCGCCTGCTGCTGGCCGGGGTGAAGCAGGCCGGCGGCCGCTGGACCGCCGAGGAGCTGGCCGGTTACCGGGTCAAGCAGCGCGAGCCGATCGTCTTCGCCTACAACGGCTGGAAGATCACCACCGCGCCGCCGCCGTCTTCCGGTGGCATCGCGCTGGCGGCGATGCTGCAGATCCTCGAAGGCTGGGACATCAGGAAAATGGACCCGGCGCACCGCGCGCACCTGGTGGTGGAGTCGATGCGTCGTGCCTACCGCGACCGCACGTTCTTCCTCGGCGATCCCGATTTCGTGGATATCCCGCAGGGCGTGCTGACCAGCAGGGATTACGCGCAGGGACTGCGGGCGACCATCCACCCGGACAAGGCGACGCCGAGCGATCTGCTGTCGGGCAATCCGACGCCGCTGGAGGATGATGAAACCACGCACTTCTCCATCATCGATGGCGAGGGCAACCGGGTAGGCGCAACGCAGACCGTGAACCTGCTGTACGGCTCCGGGCTGATTCCCAAGGGCACGGGCGTCCTGCTCAACAACGAGATGGACGATTTCGCGCTCAAGCCCGGTACGCCCAATGCCTTCGGCGTGATGGGCTACGAGGCCAACGCGCCGAAGCCGGGCAAGCGGATGCTCAGTTCGATGACGCCGACGTTCATGGAGAACGCGGACAAGGTCGTGGTGCTGGGCACGCCGGGCGGCAGCCGCATCATCACGATGGTGCTGCTCGGGATCCTCGGCTATGACGATGGGTTGTCGGCGCAGCAGGTCGCGGCGCTGCCGCGCTACCACCACCAGTGGCTGCCGGACGTGATCGAAGCGGAAACCGATGCGTTCGACGCGGACACGATCAAGCAGCTGCAGGCCATGGGCCACACGATTGATCTGCCCGGCAACGTCGCGGCCGGTGGGCGCGGTTCCAGCCACGTGTGGGGCAACCTGCAGACAGTGGAATGGGACCGCGTGGACAACACGCTGCAGGGCGGCAGTGATCCACGCAATCCGGTGGGCAGTGCCGAGGTCAGCGCGGCGCGTTGAGGGGTTCGCCCGCTGCGGCCCCGCCTGCGCGCGCGGGCGGCGCACCGCATGGCCCGGGTCATGACGGGCCGCGCCGTCCGCCACGCCGCCAGCGGCGATGAACCATTATTTAACGCTTGCGCACCGATAATTTGCGCATGAAACTTTGGTCGATCCTCGGCAACACGCAGCGCCTCGACGGCGGCGCGATGTTCGGCAACGCCCCGCGCGCGCTCTGGGAGAAATGGGCCGCCCCGGATGAACACAATCGCATCGAACTGGCGTGCAGGGCCCTGCTTGCCAGCCCGCTGCACGGACGCACCGTCCTGTTCGAAACCGGCATCGGCGCATTCTTCGAACCGCGGATGCGCGACCGCTATGGCGTGCAGGAGCCGCAGCACGTGCTGATCGATTCACTGCGCACGGCGGGATTCGAGCACGAAGACATCGACGTGGTGGTGCTCAGCCACCTGCATTTCGACCACGCCGGCGGCCTGCTGGCGCCGTGGGTGGAAGGGCGCGCGCCCGAGCTGCTGTTTCCCAATGCCACGTACGTGGTCGGCGCTGCGCATTGGCAGCGCGCGCTGTCGCCGCACGCGCGCGACCGCGCCAGCTTCATTCCCGAGCTGCCGGCCCTGCTCGACGGCAGCGGCCGGCTTGAAGTGGTCGACGGGGCCTATTCCAACGCGCTGGGTCGCAGCGTGCGTTTCAGTTTCAGCGACGGCCACACGCCGGGCCTGATGCTGGCCGAGATCGTTGGTGAAACCGGCCCGGATGGCAGCAGCCGTGGCGGCGTTGTCTTCTGCGCCGATCTGGTCCCGGGTCGCTCGTGGGTCCATGTGCCCATCACGATGGGTTACGACCGCAATGCCGAGCTGCTGATCGATGAGAAAAAGCAGTTCCTCGAAGACAAGCTCGCACGCAACGTGCAGCTGTTCTTCACCCACGACCCCGAGGTCGCACTGGCCGAACTGGGGCGCGACGAGAAGGGCCGCTTCGTGACCCTCAACGAGCAACGTGAACTCACCGGAGCGTGAAAAAGGAGGGCAGTGGGCACCAGGTCGCATCTGGCCCACTGCGTACGGCCTGCGATTCGATGGCCTCCGTCCGCTTTTTCAGCCGATCACGCGGGTACCGAAGATGCGGTCCCCGGCGTCGCCGAGGCCAGGCAGGATGTAGCCCTTCTCGTTGAGGTGGTCGTCAATGGCGGCGGTGTAGATCTCGATGTCCGGGTGTGCGGCCTGCACGGCGGCGATACCCTCCGGCGCGGCTACCAGGAAGATGCCCTTGATACGGCGTGCCCCGGCGCGCTTGAGCATGTCGATCGTCGCGATCAGCGTGCCACCGGTGGCCAGCATGGGGTCCAGGATCAGCGCGTCGCGTTCTTCGAGGCGGCCGGTCAGGCGCTCGAAATAGGGCACCGGCTGCAGGGTTTCTTCATCACGCTGCAGGCCGACCACGCTCACACGCGCCGCCGGGATCAGCGACAGCACGCCGCTGAGCATGCCCAGTCCGGCACGCAGGATCGGCACCACGGTGATCTTGGCCCCGGCGATGCGCTGCACCGTGACCGGGCCGGCCCAGCCCGTCATGGTGTGTGCTTCGGTGTCCAGGTCTGCGGTGGCCTCGTAGGCCAGCAGCGTGCCCAGCTCGTTGGCGAGCTCGCGGAAATCCTTGGTGCTGAGCGTTGGATCACGCATCAGACCGATCTTGTGCCGCACCAGCGGATGGCGCACTTCAACGATTTTCATGGCATGGCGTACGGGAAAGGCAGAGTGGCTATTCTGACGCGTCACGGCAGGGCGGGCCAGCGTCGGGAACGGATGGGCCGCCTCAACCTTCCCCCGGTGTCATGGGCACGCAACGTTGGCGACATACCGTGCTCTCCCATTCTTCACACCGAATGGGGATTCATCCGTGCAGACCAAGACGCCGCTGGCGCTCGCCATAACCCTCACACTTGCGGTGGGCGCCACCGTCCCCTTCGCCGCCGCGGGCCATGGCGCTGCCATCGCCACCGGCGTCGCCCTGGCAGATGCGACCGACCTGGACCGCGTCGAAGTGCGCGCGCAGCTGGAGTCACAGGTCCGCGCGGTCGACCTCAAGCGCAGCAGCGATGCCATCGAAGACGCGGTCTCCTCGGATGCACTGGGCCAGTACCCGGACAAGAACGTGGCCGAATCACTGCAGCGTCTGCCCGGCGTCAGCGTCACCCGCGACCAGGGCGAAGGCCGTTTTGTCGTGGTGCGCGGACTGGATGCCAACCTCAACAGCGTCAGCATCGATGGCATCGCGGTGGGCACCCCGGAAGATTCCAGCCGTGCCGCGCCGCTGGACGTCATTCCGTCCGATTCCACCGAGCGCCTGCGCGTGGTCAAATCGCCCACGCCGGACATGCCCGGCGATGCCATCGGCGGCGCGATCCTGGTCGAGTCCGCCTCGGCGTTCGACCGCGACGGGCGCAGCCTGCGCGGCAGGCTCGAAGCCAGCCACCAGCCGCTGTCCGGTGAGACCAGCCCGAAGGCGGCGCTGAACTACAGCGAGGTGTTCGCCGATACCTTCGGCATCGCCGCAGGCGTGAATTACCAGAACCGCGCCTTCGAGTCCGACAACTCCGAGGTGGAGTACGAAGGGGAGGATGACGCGCGGCCCGGCGACGTCACCGCCATCAATCTGCAGCGCCGCAAGTACGAGATCGAGCGCAAGCGCGTCGGCGCGAACCTCAATCTGGATTGGCGCCCGGATGCCGACAATGCGTACTACCTGCGGACGCTGTACAGCCGCTTCGATGACGCGGAAACGCGCCAGCGCGTGATCGTCAACTTCGACGAGGCCCAGCGCGTGGCCACCGGCGTGGACCAGTTCCGGCTGGATGACCTGCCGGCCGATGCGATCGACAAGCGCATGCGCTACCGCACCAAGCGCGAGAACACCTTCGCCGCCAGTGCCGGCGGAGAGAACCGGCTGTCCTCGGCCGTACTCGACTACAAGGTCGGCTACACCAGAACCCGCGAGCGCGTGAACGACGAGATGGAAGCCCGCTTCACTCTTGACGGTGACGATATGGGCGGCACGCTGGACCAGCGCAGCCGGCTGCCGCGCTTCACGCTCGACAACCCGCAGTGGCTGGACAACGCCAACTACGGCTTCGACCGCATGGTGCTCTCGCCCAAGCAGGTGGACGACGAGGAGACGAGCGCGCAGATCAACGTACGTTTCGATGCCGGCAATGCCAGCTACAAGTTCGGCGTGCTGGGGCGCTGGCGCGACCGCGACGTCAACACCGACGAAGCCGAGCTGCGCCGAGGCCCGGGGATCGACCTGGCCAGCTGGAGCCGCCAGGCGCCGGAGCATCGCCATGGCCCGCTGGGGCAGGGCATGAGCTCGGAGGCGATGCGCCGCTACTGGGCTGCCAATGCAGACCGCTACAGTGCCCGTCCGCAGGACGTGGCAGGCAACGCCACCGCGTCGCTGGAAGAGGATTACATCGCGCGCGAGGACATCTTCGCCACCTACGCCATGGGCACCTGGGACATCGGCGCGCTGCGGGTCATCGGTGGCGTGCGCGTGGAGAACACCCGCTTCACGGCCACCGGCAACCGTGTGGATGTCGATGGCAGTGCCTTCACCGTGACCCCGGTGGAGGCTGACCGCAGCTACAGCACCGTGCTGCCCGGCCTGCACCTGCGGTACGACGCCGCCGATGACTGGGTGTTCCGCGCCTCGGCCAACAAGACCGTGTCGCGGCCTTCGTTCGGCGACCTTTCCCCGCGCGTCGGGCTCAACCGCGGCGACGAGGAAGTGCGCATCGGCAACCCGGCGCTGGATCCCTACGAGTCACGCAACATCGATCTTTCGGTGGAAAAATACATCGGCAGCACCGGCATCGTCTCGCTTGGCGTGTTCCACAAGTCCATCGACGGCTACATCGTGGAGACCACGCGCCTGAATGATCCGGCGTTCGACGGCTTTGATGTGACTACCGCGATCAACGGTGACAAGGCCACCGTGCGGGGTGCCGAGTTCAACTGGCAGCAACAGCTGGCGTTCCTGCCGCCGGGCCTGGATGGCCTGCTGGTCGGTGCCAGCGGGACCTGGCTGGATACCGATTTCAATCCGGGCCTGGACGACCGTGCCGGTGAGGATTTCATGCTGCCGCGTGCCTCCCGGCACGTGTACAGCGCCCACCTCGGCTATGAGAAACAGGGCCTGAGCACGCGATTGGCGGCGGTGTACCGCAGCGAGTACCTGGACGCGCTGGGTGCCGGTCGTGCGTTCGATATCTACGTCGCGCCCCATACACAGCTGGATTTCTCGCTGGACTACCGCTTCAGCCCCCGCGTCAGCGTTTACTTCGAGGCACAGAATCTCTTGGACAAGCCGCTCGAGCTTTACCAGGGCGCGCGTTCGCGCACCCTGCAGCTGGAAGAATACGGTCGCACGTATGCGGTCGGCCTGAAGGTGGCCCTGTGATCGCGCGCGGCACTGCGGTGCTCACCGCTGCATTGCTGGCCGTGCTCGCCACGGGCTGCCAGCCGGCATCCATCGGCGCCGCCGGTCCGGCAGCGGCCACGCTGGCCACGCCGGCCGGAAGCGTTGCAGCGGCAGGTGAGCGCCGGATCGCCACGGTGGCCGAGGCGTTCCTGAGCCCGATGACGCCTAAGGACAACATCGACTCACCGGCGGCCTGGCAGGCGCCGGATGGCAGCACCTGGCTGATCGCCACCGCCAAGGCCACCGACAAGCTGGTGGTGTATGACGGCAGTACCGGCAGGCACATACGCGATATCGGCAGCGCGGGCGCGGGCCTGGGTCAGTTCGATCGCCCCAACGGCATCGCCGTGACCGATGATCTGCTGTGGATCGTCGAGCGCGACAACCACCGCGTGCAGGTGTTCTCGCTGCCCGACTTCACCCCGCTGGCGGTGTTCGGCGCCGATGATCTGCGCAAACCCTACGGGCTGTGGGTCGACACCCGCGAGGGTCGCTACAGCGTATACGTGACCGATTCCTGGGACGACGGCGAAGATGCGCAGGGCAACGACATCCTGCCGCCGCTGGCGCAGCTGGACAAGCGCGTGCGCCGCTACGACGTGCAGCGCGACGGGACGACCTTGACCGCCACGCTGGCGGCCAGCATCGGTGACACCACCGAAGCCGGCGCGCTGCGGGTGGTGGAGTCGATCTGGGGCGATCCGGCCAATGACCGCCTGCTCATCGCCGAGGAAGACGAGACCTACGCCAACGAATTCAAGGTCTATACGCTGGAAGGGCGTTTCACCGGCACCACCTTCGGGCGCGACGTCTTCAAGGCGCAGGCGGAGGGCGTGATGCTGCGCACCTGCGGCAGCGGCGGCTGGTGGATCACCACCGAACAGGGCAAGGGACGCAGCGTGTTCCACCTCTTCGACCGGCATACGCTCAAGCCGGTGGGGGCCTTCCAGGGCACCACCGTGGCCAACACCGATGGGATCTGGATGATGCAGCACGCGACCCCGCGTTTCCCGCAGGGCGCGCTGTACGCCGTGCATGACGACCAGGGCGTGGTGGCCTTCGATTGGGCGCAGGTTGCGCGTGCGCTGTCGCTGCCCACGGCGTGCGGCGCATGAGCCGCTTCATGCCGGGCGCACTCGCCATGGGACTGCTGCTTGCGATGGGCGGGCCTGCCGCTGCCGCCGACGCGCTGGCCTCGCGCGTGGAGCCCAACACGCAGGTACCCGCCGGGAGCCGCCACTACGCGGCCACCGGGTTCCCGGACCGCATCGTGGCTTCGCCGGCGGCCGACGCATCGCGGGGTTTCGCGGTGCGCTGGCGCACCGACGGCAGCGTGCAGGCGCCCGTGCTTGAAATCGCGCCGGCCGATGCAGGCCCGGGCTTTGGCCCGATCACGCGCGTGACCGCGCGCAGCAGTCCGCTGCAGACCGAGAACGGTCTTTCCCACCATCACCGCGCCGATGTCACCGGCCTGCAGCCCGGTGCGCTGTACGTCTACCGGGTGCAGGGCAAGGACACCTGGAGTGCCTGGAACCAGCTGCGGACGGCAGGCCAGGCCGACCAGCCGATGACCTTCCTCTACTTCGGCGATACCCAGAACAAGAACCTCAGCCACGTCAGCCGGGTGGTGCGGGCCGCGCAGAAAGCCGCACCCGCGGCGGACCTGAGCCTGTTCGCCGGCGATCTGGTCAGCGGCGGCGACAACGCCGACGACAGTGAGTGGGGCGAGTGGTTCGCTGCGGTGGGCTGGCTGGCACAGGAGACGGTGCTTGCCCCGGCCATCGGCAACCATGAGTACTTCGAGGAGTTCGAGGACACGCCGCAGGAGCGCCGGGTCATGGCGCGGCACTGGCCGGCGACGTTCGCGCTGCCCGGCAACGGCGCGCCGGGCGTGGAGAAGAGCACGTACTGGTTCGATTACCAGAGCGTGCGCTTCGTGGTGCTCGACGGCACCTCTGCGATGGATCTGGGCACGGCCGATGCGCAGGCCAGGTGGCTGGATGCGGTCCTGGCCGCCAACACGCGCCCGTGGACGATCGTGGTGGTTCACCAGCCGTTCTATTCGCCGGCGCGCGGACGCCATAACCCCGTGCTGCAGGACGCGCTGCTGCCCGTGGTACGCCGGCACAACGTCGATCTGGTGCTGCAGGGGCACGACCATACCTACGGCCGCCGCGGGGAGGAGGGCGAGGCGACGCCGCAGTTCGTGGTCAGCAATGCCAGCCCGAAGCAGTACAGGCTCTCCCGCGAAGCGCTGGCCACGATGTCTCCGGTGGCCGAAGACACCCAGCTGTTCCAGGTGCTGCGGATCGATCCACAGCGCCTGCACTACGAAGCCCGTACGGTAACCGGGCAGGTGTACGACGCTTTCGAGCTGCAGCGTGGCTCGGATGGCAGCGTGCGCCGGGTGGAGCTGGAGGCGGGCCGGATCGCACCGCGACGCTGCCCGCGCCCCCATGCCCCCACCGGCCGCGAGGATCGGTGCTGGGAGTGAACGATTGCGCCGGGGACGCCTTTCCTTCCCGGCGCGCCGTGCAGAGTGAACGAGCCTGGAGATGCTGATGAACAGACGTGCCCCTTTGCTGGCCCTGGCAGCGGGACTGGTCCTGATGGCGGGCGCCAGCGTGGCCGCCGGTCCGGTGCTGCACCCGTTCCTGGCCGCACAGCCGGAACAGGCGCCGGCGGAAGCGAACCTGGTGGTGGAGATTCCCGCCGGCAGCTTCACCAAATATGAGATCAAGCAGGACGGACTGATCCACGTGGACCGCTTCCAGTCGATGCCGGTGGCGTATCCGGCGAACTACGGTTCGATGCCGCGCACGCGTGCCGGGGACGACGATCCGCTCGATGCGCTGGTGCTGACGCGCGAGCCGCTGCATCCCGGCGTAGTGGTGCGCTTCCGCCCGATCGGCTACCTGAAGATGGTCGACGACGGCGAGCAGGACGAGAAAGTCATCGGTGTGCCCACCGATGCGCTTGATCCCACCTACTCGGGGATACACGATCTGTCCGACCTGCCATTGATCGAGCGCCAGCGGATCGAGGCGTTCTTCCGCATCTACAAGGACCTGCCGATGGGTCGCAATCCGGTACGGCTGGACGGCTGGGGCACGGCGGCCGAAGCGAAGGTGCTCATCGAGGCCTCGATGGAACGCTTCGACGCCGCGCACTGAGCGGTGCTGCCGCGCCGGCCTTACCGCCGCGTGGACATCGGCTGGGTATGATTGCCGGCCCCCACCTGCAAGGTATGCCGCGTGTCCACAGCCCTGGTCTGGTTCCGTCGTGACCTTCGCCTCGCCGACAATCCCGCGTTGCACGCTGCGCTCGAGGCCGGCCATGCCATCGTCCCGGTGTACATCCATGCACCCCACGAAGAGGGCGAATGGGCACCGGGCGCGGCCTCCAATGCCTGGCTGCACCGCTCACTGAAGGGCCTGGACGAGGCGTTGCAGGCACGTGGCAGCGCGCTGGTGCTGCGCCAGGGGGACAGCCTGGCCGAGCTGCAGGCACTGATCAAGGAGACCGGCGCGGAGGCGGTGTTCTGGAACCGCCGCTACGCCCCGGCCACCCAGCCACGCGATGCACTGATCAAGCGCACGCTGCGCGAACAGGGCCTGCAGGCGGACAGCTGCAATGCCAGCCTGATGTTCGAGCCCTGGGATCTGAGCACGCAGCAGGGCCAGCCCTACAAGGTGTTCACGCCGTTCTGGCGCAACGCACTGACCCGACTCCACCTTCCCGAAGCGCATGCTGCACCCGCAAAGCTGCGGCGTCATAGCGTGCGTGGCGGGGATCTGGACGCGCTCGGGCTGCAGCCGGCGCTTGGCTGGGATTCGGGCTTCTGGGAGCACTGGCAGCCCGGCGAGGACGGCGCTCAGGACGCGCTGGGCACCTTCATCGACGGCGCGCTGCAGGGCTACCGCACAGAGCGCGACCTGCCGGATCGGGTCGGTACCTCGCTGCTGTCACCGCATCTGCATTTCGGCGAGATTTCGCCCTGGCAGATCGTCCGCGCGCTGGAAGCCGAGCGACGCGCCAGCCGTGACGCGGACATCGATGCGTACATCCGTGAGCTGGGCTGGCGCGAGTTCGCGCACCACCTGCTGCACCACTTCCCGCAGACCACCACGGAAAACCTCAATCCGCGGTTTGATGGATTCACCTGGGTCACGCCCTCGCCGTCGGACCTGGAGGCGTGGCAGCGCGGGCGCACGGGCGTGCCGATCGTCGATGCCGGGCTGCGCCAGCTCTGGCACACCGGCTACGTGCACAACCGCGTGCGGATGATCGTGGCCAGCTACCTGTGCAAGCACATGCGCGTGCACTGGCTGGAAGGCGCGCGCTGGTTCTGGGACACACTGGTGGATGCGGACCTGGCCAACAACACGATGGGCTGGCAATGGGTGGCTGGGACCGGTGCCGATGCCGCACCCTATTTCCGGGTCTTCAATCCGGTCACGCAGGCCGAGAAGTTCGATCCGCAGGCGCGCTACATCACCCGCTGGGTTCCTGAACTGGCCGCGCTGCCGGTGAAGGCACGCTTCGCACCTTGGACCCAGCCGGCGTTGCTTGCGGAGAAAGCCCCGGGCTATCCGCGTGAACCGCTGGTGGGGCTGGCAGAGGGCCGTGATGCGGCATTGGCCGCCTACAAGCGTACCGGCAGGGGATGAGGGGCGAGGCGAGTGCGCGGGCGTCGTTGTGCTGGAACCTGAACGGGGCTGGGGCCGCGTTCACGATCCTCATCCCCACATCGCGCCGCGCTGTTTATGCTCACCGCCGTCAGCACGCCGGAACTGCCCGGCCTTATAGGAGAAACTCCATGATCCGATCCGCTCCCCGTAACGTGGCCCTCGCCCTGATGACCGCCGCCGCGCTCACCGCGTGCGCCACCGGCGGCTCCTATGTGCAGAGCGATCCGTATGGCAATGAAACGCAGCAGCAGAACAAGACCGGGCGCAATGCGCTGATCGGCACCGCCATCGGTGTGGCCGCCGGCCTGCTCACCGGTGACAGCGCCACCGAGCGCCGCCAGCACGCCATGATCGGCGCGGGCATCGGCGCACTGAGCGGTGCCGCGGTGGGCCAATACCAGGATCGGCAGGAACGCGCGCTGCGCGAGCGCACCGCCAACACCGGCATCGATGTCTCGCGCCAGGGTGACAACATCACCCTGAACCTCCCGGACGGCATCACCTTCGATTTCGGCAAGTCCACGCTGAAGCCCCAGTTCTATGGTTCGCTCAACGGTGTGGCCAGCACGCTGTCCGAATACAACCAGACGATGATCGAAGTGGTCGGCCATACCGACAGCATCGGCAGCGATGCGGTGAACAACCGCCTGTCCAAGGAACGCGCCGATGCCGTGGCGGCATACCTGGGCGGGCAGGGCGTGCAGCGCGCGCGTATCGAGACGCTGGGCGCGGGCAAGGCCTATCCGATCGCCGACAACAGCACCGACGCAGGCCGCGCCAAGAACCGCCGCGTGGAAATCCGCGTCATTCCGCTGCAGCAGTAACGGTCGCACGGCAGCGGTTGCGCAGGGTCGGCAAGGATCGCCGGCACACGGGAATGGCGCCTTCGCAGGCGCCATTCCTGCACCCGGGTTCCGGCCCGGCGCAGGACGGTGGACCAGGCAAGCGGCCCCGTTTCTCAGGCGGCCGCCGTCGGTCGCACCACGATCTCGTTGACATCCACCTCGTCGGGCTGCTCGATGGCGTAGCGCACCGCGCGGCCGATGGCGTCCGGCTGCAGTGCGACGGCGCGGTAGTCCACCATGGCCCGTGCGGCGGTCGGGTCGGTGATGGTGTCCGCCAGCTCGCTCTCCACCACGCCCGGGTGGATGCAGGTCACCCGCAGCGTGCGATGCTCCTGCCGCAGCCCTTCGGAGATCGCGCGCACGGCGTGCTTGGTCGCGCAGTACACCGCGGCGGTCGGTACGACAGACAAGGCGCCGATCGAGGCGATGTTGATGATCTGACCGCTGCCGCGGGCGACCATTTCAGGCAGCACGGCGGCAATGCCGTGCAGGACGCCGCGGATGTTCACGTCGATCATCCAGTCCCACTGGTCCACCTTCAGCGCGGCCATCGGTGACAGGGGCATCACTCCGGCATTGTTGACGATGACATCGACCTGGCCGAAGCGCTGCCGCGCCGCGTCGGCGAAGCCGTCCACCTGGTCGCGGCGGGTGACATCCAGCGGATGCACCAGCACGTCCGCCCCCTGTCCACGCAGGTCCTGGGCCAGGGTTGCAAGGCGGTCCACGCGGCGGGCGCCGAGCACCAGGCGTGCACCGGGCCCGGCCAGTGCGCGGGCGATGCCGGCGCCGATGCCGCTGGATGCGCCGGTGATGAGGATTGTACGGGATGTGGCCATGGCGTGACTCCTGCTGTGGGAAAGGGCGCGGGAAGGGCCCGGTCCACACAGGCTAGGGCGCTCGCCGTGGCACGATAAGATGGCCCGTCCCGAATGCCGTGGTAAGGAGCGCTAACCCATGCCGGCCGATCTCAATGTGCTGCGGGTATTCCAGTACGTGGCCGACGCACGTGGATTCGCTGCGGCGGCCGCCCGGATGGGTGTCACCCGATCGGCGGTCAGCCAGAGCATCCGCAGGCTCGAGCAGCAGCTTGGCGTCGCGCTGGTCCAGCGCACCACGCGCAGCGTCAACCTCACCGATGCGGGGCGGGCCCTGCGCGCGGCCATCGGGCCGGCGCTGGCGGAACTGGATGCCGCCGTGGACGCAACGGTACGCCAGGGCGAGGCGGTCAGTGGGCAACTGCGCCTTGCGGTCTCGTCCATCGCAGAGCGCTTCCTGGCCGGTCCGCTGCTGGCCGGCTTCGCGGCCCGGCACCCGGCGCTGCAGCTGGACATCACCGTGACCGACGAAGAATTCGACATCGTCAGTGCAGGCTTCGATGCCGGCGTGCGGCTGGGGGAGGTCATCCACCAGGACATGGTGGCGGTGCCTGTTTCAACGCGGCAGCGGCAACAGGTGGTGTGCGCACCGGAGTACCTGCGGGGCCACCCCGCGCCGCGGCATCCGCGCGAGCTGCCGGCGCATCGCTGCATCGGCTGGCGGCGCGCGCCGGGCGTGGCGCCCTATCGTTGGGAGTTCGAAGAAAACGGCCGCGAGTTCAGCGTTGACGTGGCCCCGGAAATCACCAGCAACGACATGGGCACGATGGTCCGCCTTGCGCTGGCCGGCGCCGGGTTTGCGTTCGGCATGGAAGATACCTTCCGCGCCGAGGTCGCCCAGGGCCGCCTGGTGACGGTGCTGGAGCCCTTCTGTCCGCGCTTTGCGGGATTCTTCCTGTACTACGCCGGACGGCGGCAGGCGGAGCCGAAACTGCGCGCGCTGGTGGCGTACCTGCGCGAGCGGGAATGACCGCGCGCGTCGGCGCGCGGAGCCGGTTGCTCAGGCGGCGGTGACCGTCTCCAGCACGCGCTGGCCGAGTGCCGCGGTCTCTGTCGCGCTGTCCGCCGTCCCGGCCTTCTCTGACGTTGCCGATTGCTGCTGCGCATACTTTGCCGCAGGGCACTGGGCCATCATGTAGCTCGCATCGAAGTTGAGTTTTTCCACCAGGAAATCGACGAACGCGCGCACCTTCGGCGAGACCAGCCGGCCGCCGGCGAAGACGGCGTTGAAGTCCACCTCGGGCCCGGTCCAGCCGGCCAGCACACGGCGCACCATGCCGGTCTCCACGAAGGGCTTGGCCATCACATCGCCGGTCAGCAGCAACCCTTCGCCGCATACCAGCGCACCGTTGAGTGCGGACACATCATTGGCCATCATCAAAGGCGTCACCGGGAAATCGCGCAGATCGCCACCGTTCTCACCGAGCTGCCAGGTGATGCGGTTCGGATTGGTGTGGTGCGCCTTGCGCATGGCCAGGATGCGGTGGAACTGCAGTTCGTCCGGATGCAGCGGCTCGCCATGCCGCTCGATGTAGGCCGGGCTGGCAAATACCTGCGTGCGCAGCGTCCCGAGTTTGCGTGCAACGAAGTTCGAATCGGGCAGAGCGCCGACACGCAGCGCGAGATCGGCTTCACCGGCAATGAGATCGAGCTTTTCGTTGCCCAGGTGCATGTCCAGCCTGATCTCCGGATACGCCGCGTGGAACTGCCCGAGCAGAGGCGCGATCCAGGTGATGCCGAGCGAGTAGGGCACGGTGAAGCGCAACCACCCGCGCGGACCGGACTGCAGCTGGCTGACCGCGCTCTCGGCCTCTTCCAGCTCGCGTGCGATGCGCTGGCAATGTTCGTGGTAGATCGAGCCGGCTTCGGTCAGCCCGAGCCGGCGCGTGGTCCGGTGCAGCAGGCGGGCGCCGAGGCGCGTCTCCAGCTCCTGCACTTTACGGCTCACGGTGGTCTTGGGCAGTCCGAGCGTCTTGGCTGCAGCGATGAAGCTGCCTTGCTCGACCACCTTGACGAAGATCAGTGTTTCGTTGAGATCGTGGGACATGGCAGGCGCCTTGGACGTCGGGGACGTGACTATGGTGACAAAAAGATTGGACCGGGAGCGGGATGATTATTCCCCTTAAACAGGACTAATCAAGTAGGGGTTTGCGGATCATGATGGCGCCATTCCCGAACTGGAGGCTCATTCCGATGCGCCTGCGCAACATTCTCCGTCACCTCATGCCGCTCCGTGCCGCGTCCCTCGACGCGGCCATGACCGTGGAAGCGCGGCCGAGTGCCCTGGTACACAAGGATTTCCGCGAGTTTACCGCACCTGCGCGCAGCCAGCGCGGTGGTGCACTATCCGTTGCCCCCCACCGGGCCGATCGGTTCGCCTCGATGGGTATTGTCCCGGGGATGGGAGGAAATATCCCGTGAATGGGACGCTGGCGCCCGAGGTCCTGGTCCTTGGTGGAACCGGTGCGGTCGGCCAGGGCATCGTCGCTGCGCTGCTTGAAGCGGGCAGTCCGGTGCTTGTCGCTGGCCGCGATCCGGGGCGCCTGGCCGCCCTGCACGCCTGCTTCGCCGACGAGCCGGCACTGACCACGCTGCTGGGCTCGGTAGCGGACGATGAGTCGGCCAAGACCCTTGCAGATCGCATCTCGGCGCGCCCGCGCCCGCTGGGTGCGGTGATCGCCGCACTGGGCGGCCCCACCGCCCGCGGCCGCGTGCTGGACCGACCGGGCGATGCCCTGCTGCAGACACTGCAGCTGGACCTCATGCCCCATGTACATGCCGTGCGGCATCTGTTGCCCCTGCTGCAGGACCACCCGCATCCGCGCCGTTTCGTGATGATCGGCAGTCCGGCTGGCGTCAAGCCCTGGGCAGCGCACGGCGACTCCTCCGTCAGTGCTGCGGCGCTGCGCATGTATGCGCAGGTCGTGCACCAGGAAGCGCAGGCCATCGGCGTGCGGGCGCAGATGCTGGAAGTGGGCGATCCGGTCTGCACGCCGTTCAACGCCGCCAACGCCTGCAGCGAATGGCCCAGCGCGTTGATGGTGGGCCGCCGCGTGGTGTCCCTGCTTGACCAGTGCAACGACAACCGCGCCATCGTCCGCTGTGACCACCGCGATGCGCAGCTGCCACGCGGACTGCTCAACCTGGATGGCCCGCTGCAATGGCGCGACGCCTGCGGGAGTGCTTGACCTCAACCTTTGTTGAGGTCCCACCATTGCGCCGCCCGCCGTAACGCCGCCCGTCACGGCCTTCGATCTTCGACTCAACGCCTCACCACCTTCTACGGAATTCATTGCCATGAACCTCTCCCCCTCCCTGCAACAACGCACGCGCCGTGTGGCGCTGGCCACTGTCTCCGCACTCGCCCTCGCCATCCTCACTGCGTGCAGTGGCAGCCAGGCCGGTGAGGCCGGTGCGCCGCCACCGCCCGAAGTCAGCGCCGCACCGGTGCTGGTGAAGGCGGTCAGCCAGTGGGACGACTTCAGCGGCCGCGTTGAAGCGGTGGAAAGCGTGGAGCTGCGACCGCGCGTGTCCGGCTACATCGACAAAGTGAACTACGTGGAAGGGCAGGAGGTACGCAAGGGCGATGTGCTGTTCACCATCGATGCGCGCAGCTACCAGGCCGAGTACGATCGTGCCCGTGCCGATCTCGCCCGCGCGCGGACACAGGCCACGCTGGCGCGCAGCGAGTCCGAGCGTGCAAAGCGCCTGAGCGAGCAGCAGGCGATCTCCACCGAGACGTGGGAGCAGCGCCGTTCGGCGTCCGACCAGGCCGGCGCGCAGGTGCAGGCCGCGCAGGCCGCACTCGATGCCGCCGCACTGAACCTGGAGTTCACCAAGGTGCGCGCGCCGATCAGTGGCCGCGCCGGGCGCGCGATGGTGACCGCAGGCAACCTGGTCACCGCCGGCGACGCCGCCAGCGTGCTGACCACGCTGGTTTCGCTGGACAAGGTACACGTGTACTTCGATGCCGACGAATCAACCTTCCTGCGCTACGCCCAGATGGCGCGCAAGGGCACGCGCCCCAGCGAGCGCGAGGCGGCCTTGCCGGTGCGTATCGGCCTGAGCGGCGAGGAGGGCTTCCCGCACCAGGGCACCGTCGACTTCCTCGACAACCAGGTCGCGCGCAGCACCGGCACGATCCGCGTGCGCGCATTGCTGGACAACGCCGACCGCCAGTTCACGCCGGGCCTGTTCGCCCGGGTGCAGCTGCTCGGCAGCGGACAGTTCAACGCCATGCTGATCGACGAGAAAGCGGTGCTAACCGACCAGGACCGCAAGTACGTCTACGTGGTCGACAAGGACGGCAAGGCACAGCGCCGCGACGTCCAGCTTGGCCGCAGCGCCGAGGGCCTGCGCATCGTGGAAGGCGGGCTGGCCGCGGGTGATCGCGTGGTCATCGGCGGGGTGCAGAAGATCTTCATGCCCGGCATGCCGGTGCAGGCCAAGGCCGTGACCATGCAGCCCGGGACCGCACCGGCCGCTCCCACCGCACCGGCAGGGGCCAAGCCGGCCGCCACCGGTACCGAGACCGCTTCGCTGAACTGATCCGACCGACCCGCGCCGACGCACCACCGTTCCCCTGCCACGCCGGCAGGGGCAGGGCAGCTGCATGCCCGCGGCAGCCTCATCAAGGACATTCCCAATGGATTTTTCCCGCTTTTTCATCGACAGGCCGATCTTCGCGGCGGTGTTGTCGATCATCATCTTCGCCGCCGGCCTGATCAGCATCCCGCTGCTGCCCACCGGTGAATACCCCGACGTGGTGCCACCTTCGGTGGTGGTGCGTACGGTGTATCCGGGCGCCAACCCCAAGGTGATCGCCGAAACCGTAGCCACGCCACTGGAAGAGGCGATCAACGGCGTGGAGGACATGATGTACATGAAGTCCGTGGCCGGTTCGGACGGCGTGCTGCAGATGACCATCACCTTCCGCCCGGGCACCGATCCGGATGCGGCGGCGGTGAAGGTGCAGAACCGCGTCGCCCAGGCCCAGGCCCGCCTGCCCGAAGACGTGCGCCGCCAGGGCGTGACCACCCAGAAGCAGTCGCCGACCTTCCTGATGGTGGTGCACCTGACCTCGCCAGAAGGAAAGTACGACACGCTGTACCTGCGCAACTACGCCCGCCTGCACGTCAAGGACGCGCTCTCGCGCATCCAGGGCGTCGGCGATGCGCAGATCTTCGGTGGCGGTGACTATGCCATGCGCGCCTGGCTGGACCCGGACAAGATCGCTGCGCGTGGCTTGACAGCCAGCGACGTAGTGCGCGCCATGCGCGAGCAGAACGTGCAGGTCTCGGCCGGACAGCTCGGCGCCGAGCCCATGCCGAGCAGCCAGTTCCTGACCCTGATCAATGCGCAGGGCCGGCTCAAGGACGAGCAGGAATTCAACGACATCGTGCTCAAGGCCGGCGTCGATGGTGAAGTGGTGCGCCTGTCCGACGTCGCCCGCCTGGAACTGGGCGCCGGTGATTACACCCTGCGTTCGCAGCTGGATGGCAAGAACGCGGTGGGCATCGGCATCTTCCAGGCACCGGGTGCCAACGCGCTGGAAATCCGGGATGCGGTGATCCAGACCATGGATGACATGCAGAAGACCTTCCCGGCCGACGTCAAGTACGAGGCGGTGTATGACACCACCATCTTCGTGCGCGATTCGATCAAGGCCGTGGTGTCCACGCTGCTGGAAGCCACCATCCTGGTGGTGCTGGTGGTGATCCTGTTCCTGCAGACCTGGCGCGCCTCGATCATTCCGCTGATCGCCGTGCCGGTGTCCATCGTGGGTACGTTCGCCGCGCTGTACCTGCTGGGCTTCTCGATCAACACGCTGAGCCTGTTCGGGCTGGTGCTGGCCATCGGTATCGTGGTTGACGATGCGATCGTGGTGGTGGAGAACGTCGAGCGCAACATCGAAGAGGGACTCTCGCCCACGGCAGCGGCCCACCAGGCCATGCGCGAGGTGTCCGGCCCGATCGTCGCCATCGCGCTGGTGCTGTGCGCGGTGTTCGTGCCGATGGCCTTCCTGTCCGGGGTGACCGGTCAGTTCTACAAGCAGTTCGCCGTCACCATCGCCATCTCCACGGTGATCTCCGCGATCAACTCGCTGACCCTGTCGCCGGCCCTTGCCGCGCGCCTGCTCAAGCCCCACGACGCGCCCAAGGACGCTCCGACGCGCCTGATCGACCGCCTGTTCGGCTGGCTGTTCCGCCCGTTCAACCGTTTCTTCAATGCCAGCTCCAACAAGTACGAGCGCGGCGTGTCGAAGATCCTCGGCAAGCGTGGTGCGGTATTCGTGGTGTACGCGCTGCTGCTGGTGGGCACCGGGGTGATGTTCAAGCTGGTGCCGCCGGGCTTCATTCCCACCCAGGACAAGCTGTACCTGATCGCCGGCGTGAAGCTGCCGGAAGGTTCGTCCATCGCCCGCACCGACGCGATGCTGAAGAAGGTCGCGCAGATCGCCATGGAAACCGACGGCGTGGCGCACACCATTTCCTTCCCCGGCCTGAATGCACTGCAGTTCACCAACACTCCGAACACCGGCGTGGCCTTCGTTCCGCTCAAGCCCTTCAGCGAGCGCAACGGCCGCACGGCTGCGCAGATCAATGCCGAGATCAACCAGAAGATCGCCGGTCTGCAGGAAGGCTTCGCCTTCTCGATGATGCCGCCGCCCATCCTCGGCCTGGGCAACGGCAATGGCTACCAGATGTTCATCGAGGATCGCGGCAACCTCGGGTACGGCGCGCTGCAGAACGCGGTGCAGAACATGCAGGGCGCGGTCGCGCAGACGCCGGGCATGGCCTACCCGATCACCAGCTACCAGGCCAACGTGCCGCAGCTGGATGCGGAAGTGGACCGGGTCAAGGCCAAGGCGCAGGGCGTGCAGCTGACCGAACTGTTCGACACGCTGCAGACCTACCTCGGCTCGTCCTACGTCAACGACTTCAACCAGTTCGGGCGTACCTGGCAGGTCATCGCCCAGGCCGACGGACAGTTCCGTGACAGCGTGGAAGACATCGGCAACCTGCGTACCCGCAATGATCGTGGCGAAATGGTGCCGATCGGTTCGATGGTCACCGTCAAGCAGACCTTCGGCCCGGATCCGGTGCTGCGTTTCAACGGCTACCCGGCCGCCGACCTGGCCGGTGAAACCGATCCGCGCCTGCTGTCGTCCACCGAGGGCATGGCCAAGCTCACCGAGATCGCCGGGCAGGTGCTGCCGGTCGGCATGGTGACCGAGTGGACCGACCTGAGTTACCAGCAGGCCACGCAGGGCAATGCGGCACTGATCGTGTTCCCGGTGGCGGTGATGCTGGCCTTCCTGGTGCTGGCTGCGCTGTATGAAAGCTGGTCGCTGCCACTGGCGGTGATCCTGATCGTGCCGATGACCCTGCTGTCCGCGCTCTTCGGCGTGTGGGTGACCGGGGGTGACAACAACGTCTTCGTGCAGGTGGGCCTGGTGGTGCTGATGGGCCTGGCATGCAAGAACGCGATCCTGATCGTGGAGTTCGCCCGTGAGCTGGAGATGGGGGGCAAGGGCATCGTGGAAGCGGCGCTGGAAGCGTGCCGGCTGCGCCTGCGTCCCATCGTGATGACCTCCATCGCCTTCATCGCCGGCACCGTGCCGCTGGTGCTCTCGCACGGTGCAGGTGCGGAGGTGCGCTCTGTCACCGGCATCACGGTGTTTGCCGGCATGCTCGGCGTGACGCTGTTCGGTCTGTTCCTCACCCCGGTGTTCTACGTGGCCCTGCGCAAGTTCGTCAGCCGCAACGGTGGTGGCCAGCTGGTCAGCCACGGCCACGCCACCCTCAAGCATTGATCCGATTCCCTGGCGGCGCCGGGACCGTCCCGGCGCGCCCCTGATGCACAACCCACTGGAGATCCATCCATGAACGCACTCACCCACAAGATCGCCCTGGTCACCGGCGCCACCCGCGGCATCGGCACGGAGACCGTGCGCCAGCTGGCCCAGCAGGGCGTCTATACACTGCTGGCCGGCCGCCGCCGCGATACCGCCGTGGAGATCGCCCTGACGCTGCAGGCCGAAGGCCTGCCGGTGGAAGCACTGGAACTGGACGTCACCGATGCGGCCAGCATCGCCGCCGCCGTGGCCCACGTCAGCCAACGCCACGGCCGCCTGGACATCCTGGTCAACAACGCCGGCATCCTGCTCGACGACACCGCGCTGCCGCCTTCGCAGCAATCGCTCGACACCTGGCGCCGTACCTTCGACACCAATGTGTTCGCCGTCATCGCAGTGACCCAGGCCTTCCTGCCGCTGCTGAGGCAGTCGGCCGGCGCGCGCATCGTCAATGTGTCCAGCATGCTCGGTTCCATCACGCTGCACAGCCAGCCGGGCTCGCCGATCCATGGCTTCATGGTACCTGCCTACAATGTGTCCAAGAGTGCGGTGAACGCCTGGACGGTGCAGTTGGCCTACGAGCTGCGCGACAGCGCGCACAAGGTCAACACCGTGCACCCCGGTTATGTGAAAACCGATATGAACCGTGGCGAAGGTGAGCTGGAAGTGGCCGTGGGCGCACACTCCAGCGTGCAGATGGCCCTGCTGGATGCCGACGGCCCCAACGGCAGCTTCACCTACCTGGGCGAGGTGCTGCCGTGGTGATCAGAACCCTCGCCGTGGCACTTTCCACCGTGCTGCTGGCAGGCTGTATGACGGTCGGCCCGGACTACAAGGCGCCACCGCCGTCCCCGGTGACGCTGCAGGGTGCGGCCGCGCCGGTCTACAGCACCGAAGCCCCGGTGGCCACGTGGTGGGCGCAGTTCGACGATCCGGTGCTGGAACAGCTGGTGCACAACGCCCTGACGGACAATCTGGACCTGCGCGTGGCGGTGTCACGCGTGCAGCAGGCACGGGCCGTGTTCACCGAGCGCCGCCTGGACCAGGCGCCGCACGTGACCGCCGATGGCACCTACGATCGCCGCAAGCAGCCGGACCCGCTGGCCGGCGGCGAGCGGGTCTTCAGCGAGAGCTACCAGCTTGGCTTCGACGCCGGCTGGGAACTGGACCTGTTCGGCCGCCAGCGCCGGGCGGCCGAGGCCGCCCGCGCCGACCTGGACGCCGAATGGGCCAACCTCGCCGACGCGCAGGTGCTGGTGGCCGCCGAAGTGGCGCGCAACTACTTCGAGCTGCGTGGCACGCAGAAACGCATAGCCGTGGCCGAGCACACGCTCATCAACCTGCGTGATACCCAGAACCTGACGGAGACCCGCTGGAACCTGGGCGCGGGCAGCGAGCTGGAGGTGCAGAGCAGCCGCGCGCGGCTGAAGGCCATCGAGGCGGACATCCCGCTGCTGGAGGTGGCGCAGACCCAGTCGCGCCACCGTCTGGCGGTGCTGCTCGGCCTGCGTCCGGATGCATTGAACGGGCTGCTGGCCCCGCGCGAGGTGCCGGCCTTTGCACGCGCGCTGCCACTGGGCGATACGCGTGAGCTGCTGCGCCAGCGTGCCGATGTGCGTGCCGCGGAGCGGCGGCTGGCCGCGGCGACCGCGCGCATCGGGGTGGCCACGGCGGACCTGTTTCCGCGACTGACGTTGACCGGCTTCGTCGGCTTCCTCGGCGGCGATGCCAGCGGACTGGTCAACGGCAGCAACAAGGCATGGTCGCTCACACCTTCGCTGAGCTGGGCGGCGTTTGATTTCGGCACCGTGCGCGCGCGGCTGAAGGCCACCCGTGCCGAGGCCGATGGCGTGGCCGCGCAGTACGAACAGGCGGTGCTGCTGGCGCTGGAGGACACCGAGAACGCCCTCACGCGCTATGCCAAGCAGCAGGCACGGCTGGCGATCGTCGCCGAGCAGGCGCAGGCCGCACGGCGTGCCGAAGCGCTGGCGCAGATCCGCTACCGGGAAGGATCGGAAGACTTCCTCACGCTGCTGGATGCGCAGCGCACCCAGCTGTCCGCCGACGATGCGCTGGCGGCGGCCGAAGCCGAGGTCAACGTGAGCGTGGTGGCGGTGTACAAGGCGCTCGGTGGCTGGGGTCAGGCCGCCCAGCCCACCGTCGCGCTGCTGGACCACTGAAGTACGCCGGGCCAGGGACGGCCCGGTCCTGCCATCCCAGCTGCCGCGATGGAGGCCATCGGTCGAAACGGCGTGAACCCTGCCTAGCCAGCCCGCTCATCGCCCGCTCGCTAGGCTGCGTCTCTACTCCCCACGACGAGGACCACCGATGCGTACGACATCACTCGCCGCCGCCTGCCTGCTGGCACTGGCCACCTTCAGCTCGCACGCCGCCGGGCCGCTGGTCGGGCCCGGGGCCAGGGTTGCCGCCGAACTGCCCGAGCCCTATGCCACCGAGTCCGTCGAGGTCCGCTCCAGGGTCATCGGCTGGCCCGAAGGCCGTACGCCCACCGCGCCAGCCGGCTTCAAGGTCACAGCGTTCGCCAAAGACCTGGACAATCCGCGATGGATCCATGTGCTTGAAAATGGCGACATCCTCGTCTCCGAAGCGAAGACCCGGCCAAAGGGCCAGACCAATGACTCGCCGGACGACGTCAGCGCCGACCGCATCACGCTGTTCCGCGATGCCGACGGCGACGGCGTCCCCGAGCTGCGCCATCGCTTCCTCGCCGATCTCAATCAGCCATTCGGCATGCTGCAGCGTGGCGACCAGTTCTACGTCGCCAACACCGACGGTGTGTACGTTTACCCGTATACGCGCGGGCAGACCACCCTTACCGGCAAGGGCCGCAAGATTCTCGACCTGCCGGCCGGTGGCTACAACAACCACTGGACGCGCAATATCCTGGCCAGTCCGGATGGCCAGTACCTGTATGTCACGGTAGGCTCGGCCAGCAACAATGGCGAGTATGGGCTCGAGGAAGAAAAGCGTCGTGCCAACATCCTGCGCATCCGTCCGGATGGCAGCGATGAAACGGTGTACGCCGCAGGCCTCCGCAATCCCAACGGCATCGCCTTCAAGCAGGGCCGCATGTGGACGGCGGTGAACGAGCGCGATCACCTGGGGGACAACCTCGTACCGGACTACATCACCGAGGTGGAGCAGGGCGCGTTCTACGGCTGGCCCTATGCTTACTTCGGCCCGATCGAAGACCCACGCCTGAAGGGCAAGGCGCCGGAACGGGTGAGCAGGACACGGGTGCCGGATTTCTCGGTGGGGCCGCACGTGGCCGCCATGGACATCACCTTCTACGACGGCACGGCGTTCCCCGCCAAATACCGCGGCGGTGCGCTGGTGGGGCTGCACGGTTCGTGGAACCGTGCGCAGCTCAATGGTTACAAGGTGCTGTTCGTGCCTTTCAGCGGCAACGCGCCGGTGGATGCGGCGGAAGATTTCCTGACCGGGTTCGTCAAGGAAGGCAGCACGACCGAGGCCTACGGACGACCCGTAGCCTCCGCGGTCCTGGCCGATGGCAGCGTGCTGGTCAGCGATGATGCGGGCAACACCATCTGGCGGGTGGTCTACGAAGGTTGACCGTCCCCCAGGCGCGGGTGACGGTGCATGGTCACCCGCGCCTGGGGAGGGCGATCATTCCGGCCAGTCCAGCGACACCACGAGCGGGAAATGGTCCGATGGCAGCACGCCATTGACCTTGGCATCGACGGTGTCGAAGCGGCGCGCCGTGAAGCCGCGCACCAGCACCCAGTCCAGTTCCCGGGTGGCCTGGCCGGTGAAATCGTGGAAGGTGGGCTTCGGACCCTGCGGTGTCTGCACCTGGGTGCGGGCGTCGCGCAGTGCCGTGGTGAACGCTTTGTACGTTTCGCTGCCGGGCTCGCTGTTGAAATCGCCGGTCAGCACCACCGGCACGCGGGCCGGCAGTGAGGCGATGTGCGCGATGATGGCCTGCGCCCCGCGAACGCGCGCGCTTTCGTCTTCTTCGCGGTAGGGCAGGTGGGTGTTGAGCAGATAGAACTGGCGCCCGTCATCGAGCCGCTTGAACAGGCCCCACGTCACCATGCGCGGATAGGGGTGGCCCCAGCTGATGCTGCCCGCCACCGCCGGGGTATCGGACAGCCAGAAATTGCCCGACTGCTCCAGCGCAACCACCGCGCCGTCGTAGAAGATGCCCATGTGCTCGTCGCCGTCGCCGCCGCGGCGTCCTTCGCCGAACCAGCGGTAGCCCGGCAGGCGTTCGGCCAGGTAATCCGCCTGCGCCTTGACCAGTTCCTGCGTTCCCATCACCACGGGCCTGGCGTCCTTGATGACCGCGACCATGGCCTCGCGACGGTCCTCCCAGCGGCGGCCCTGTTCGGTATCGGCCGGGGTGCGCACGTTGAAGGACATCACGGTCAGCGGCGCGGCGGCGGTGGGCAGGGTGATGGCCAGGAGCAGGACGGCAGCAGTTCGTTGGAAATGTTTCAGCATGGCGGGCTCAAGTGGAAACGTTTACGGCGAAGTCTCGCACAGGCCGGCGCACGACGCGCACTCTTCATGGCCGGGTGGCGGGGCGCTCACTTCTCGCCCACATCGCGCGCAGTAAGGTTCATGACAACGCGATTCGCATCTGTTTCAAAGGACACGACATGATCAAGTGGGCCATCATTTTCGCCATCATCGGCGTCATCGCCGGTGTGCTGGGCTTTGGCGGCATCGCCGGCGGCGCCATGGGCATTGCCAAGTTCCTGTTCTGGGCGGGCATCATCGTTGCGGTGATCCTGTTCGTGCTGGGCATGACGATTGCCAAGAAAGTCACCTGACCGTTTCCCGTTCCGGTGACCCTGACGCCGCGTCGGTATTCGACGCGGCGTTTTTCGTTGTGGGTGCCCGGCAGGCCGCCATCGGGTTGGCTTATGCGGGCAGAACGCATCTTGAGGATGCACGTTACGATGGCCTTCTCCCGATTGCCGCAGGACTACCCCGATGGACTATCAGCTGATCATCAAATTCTGGAGGAAGTCGCTGGATGACGAAGCATTCCTGCCGATCCTCGAAGCCCAGCTCGCGAGCGCGTTGGGAAAGACTGCCGTGCTGGATGGCTTCGACGTGAGCGCGAAAGAAATCAATCTGTTCATGAATACTGCCGAGCCGCGTCCGGCGTTCCGCCGCGCCAAGGATGTGCTCGAGGCATTGGGCGTCATGCACAGCGTCTCGGCCGCATATCGCCTGGTGGGTGGCGCGCAGTTCACTTCGGTGTGGCCGCAGCGCATGGCGCGCAAGTTCACGCTGCCCTGAGCGGGGGAGGGGGCCGGCGCAACGGGGCGGGCCTGGAATCCTTGCGGGACAGCGCAGGCTGCGCCGACCGCTGACCGCTGACCGCCGGCCGATGCAGTGGCAGAATAAAGGGCTGCAGACGCCTCATGCCTGGCAAGGATGGCCGCTATCACCATGGACCTGCTCGTAGCCGCCACACTGGTATTTGTAACGGTCGCCCTGTGGGCCACCGGACGCCTGCCTGAGTACCTCACGGCACTGATCTTCTTCGCCGCGGCCACGGTCACCACGACCGTGCCGGCAGCCACGATCTTCTCCGGCTTCGCGTCAGCCGCGTTCTGGCTTGTGCTGAGCGGGTTCGTGCTGGGGGCTGCGATCAAGAAAACCGGCCTGGCCGACCGGCTCGCGGGCGCGCTCCAGCCTCATCTGGCCGGATCTTGGCTGCGCATGGTCGGTGGCACGGTCGCGGTCACCTACGCCGCTGCTTTCGTGATGCCTTCCAACATGGGGCGCATCGCCCTGCTGATGCCGATGGTGCTGGCCATCGCCGAGAGGTCCGGAATCCCTCCGGGGTCGCGTGGCTGGTTCGGTCTTGCGCTGGCCGTGGGCTTCGGCACCTTCCAGCTGTCGGCCAGCATCCTGCCTGCGAACGTGCCGAACCTGGTCATGGCCGGAGCCATCGAATCCAGTTACGGCATGCACCTGCACTACCTGCCGTACTTGATCACGTTCACCCCGGTGCTGGGACTGTTGAAGGGCGGTCTGGTCGTCGCGTTGGTGCACCGGCTGTTTCCGGCCTGCCCGGAACCCATCAAGACGGTGGCCAGCACTGTCCCTTGGAGCTCGCGGGAGCGCCGCCTGGGCATCGTCCTGCTGTGCACGCTCGGCATGTGGGTCACCGACGCGTTGCATGGCATCTCGCCTGCCTGGGTTGGCCTGGTTGCCGCGTGCGTGTGCCTTCTGCCGCGCGTCGGGTTCCTCACCAGCGATGAGTTCGGCCAAGCGAGCAACTTCCGCACCTGCCTGTATGTCGCTGGGCTGCTTGGCCTCAGCGCCTTCGTTGCCGCGACCGGGCTGGGCGACACACTGGGTGACCATGTCATTCCCTTGCTGCCGCTGGATCCGGTCAATCCCTTCACCAGTTACCTTTCCGTGCTCGGGCTGGGCGAACTGCTCAATGCGGTGACGACGGCCAACGGCGTGCCGGCGGTGTTCACGCCGCTGGCAGGGGACATCGCCCACGCCTCGGGATTGCCCCTGACCACCGTGCTGATGTTCCAGGTCCTCAGTTACTCAACCCCGTTGTTTCCCTACCAGGCTTCGCCGATCGTGGTCGCGATGATGATGGCCAATGTGCCGCTGCGCCAGGGCATCAGGCTTGCGTTATGGCTGGCACTGGCGACGTTGCTGGTGCTGGCACCCCTGCAGTTCCTGTGGATGCATCTGCTTGGCTTGATCGGGGGCTGAAAAGGGCGAAAGGTGCAGCGGCGCCTGGGCATCGCGCTGCCATGGCCGTTCGCTGCCTACGGGAATACCCCAACCGTCTCACAGGCTGCAATGGAACCGACCGGACGACCCCGGACAACAAAAAAGCCGGAACCCCTTGTTTCACCAGGGATTCCGGCTTTCTGTGGCCCGTGAAGGACCTTTCATTGGTGGAGGTGGGCGGAGAGGTCTCAAAAGACCTCTAACCCACTGATTCCAATAGCCATTTTGAATATGGGTGCGTTAGTGCGACGATACCTCAAACGATACTTGATCGTAGATCGAACGGATGGGGCAGCACAAGGCCCATGCATCGCCGATACTCATAGTTCGCCCGGAAGCGCCTGCAAGGACGCCAGCAGGTAGCACTCTTCACTCAACCATCGACCCACTGACTAGGCACCGCGATGTTGAAAGAGTTTCCCAAGCCGCTCGCGATAACAGTTGGTGACGTTGTGGGTTCCTACTACTACAGTCATCGGCGCCTGGAGACCATGCTGTATGAGGCGGGCGCGTCCGGGGACATTCCGGAAGGCAACTGCGTCGATAAGGTGACGAACTGGCTGGTCAGGGAAGGCAGGGATGACGTATCTAAGTCCTTCTCCATCCTGGGCAATCTGATCGAAGACATCATGGATGGCGAACTCCCCTCTTGGGAGCCAGAGAAGAAGCTCAACGCTCGTAAGCGAATCAATGATGCCTTGGCGCGCTATCAGCTGTCTTACGGTTTCGGTGGCCGGATTCTGGGTGCGCACTCGGTCACTGCTCCGAGCAAGGCGTTCGGCGAAGCGCTGAAGGAGTTCTCTGTCTCCGAAGTTGAAGAGGAGTTTGAACGCGCCGTCAGGTTCATTGAATCCGATCCAGCCGCAGCGGTTACGGCGGCATGTGCGATTGTTGAGGCGTTGTGCAAGCACTACATCGCTACAGAGGGGCTTGAGCTTCCTTCAAACCAGACCGTCAAGCCACTTTGGGTAGTGGTTGCTAAGCATCTGAAGCTGTCGCCTGAGCAGTTGGAAGATGATGATCTCAAGCGAGTTCTCGCAGGGCTTAGCTCGATCATTGATGGCATCGGTGCCTTCCGGACTCATGCGGGTAGCGCCCACGGGCAACACAAGCGCACGTATAAGGTCGCTCCGCGCCATGCTCGACTAGTTGTCCACTCCGCGCACTCACTGTGCTTGTTTGTTGTGGAGACCTGGAAGGAACGCAAGAAGAGCGGTACAAGTAGGCTGAAGGCTTAGGGGGGGGCTATGGGGGTCGTTGGCTTTCTGAAGTCGCTTCTGGGGACAAGGCCTCCTGACGTTCCTCAAGGTCAGGTGCCGCAAGAGGCTGACTACAAGGCGCTCGAAATCACGCCAAGCGATGACGTGTTCGATTGCTACGACGCCGTATTCGACCAAGCGATGGCGAAGGTGTCAGGTATGCCTGCCGAAGACGTAGACGCCATCAAGGATTACATCATGGCTGTTGAAGGCGGCTTCTTGAATGCTCACGGATACTACGAGCACGTATGGGAGAACTACTTCGCAGGTCGTTCTTGGCGATGGCTTGAGCATGAGGAATGGCTATCGGTCTTCTCGGAACTGGGTCGCTTCCCGCTCAACTTTCCTCAGCCCGTGCCGTCTCAGCGGCCATCCGTTTCTTCATTGTTGCAGCGGATGAAGGTTGCTGACTTGAAACAGCTGTGTAAGTGCTGCTCAGTGAGTTTCAACTCAAAGACTAACAAGGCCCAGCTGATTGGGATGCTGGAACTGATTCCCAATATAGAGAAGCAGCCGCAGCTTCAGGCCATCGCGTCTCAGCTCAACTCTGAGGCGAGGCGGTCCCTCTACTCTCTACTTATGCGGACAATCCAGTTCCGGGCAATGAGTCTGCACAACAGGAGAAGATCTCACGCCATCGGAGTGACGGAGTTCAGGGTCATGCACACTTTCGAGCAGGATAGAGAGTTTGTGGAGTTGGCATGGAGGAGAGTGCCAGATGGACTTCCCCCTTTGTTTCCGGGCGACATGAGCGGACTACGCTCCGTAATCCCATCATTTGATAGCTAAGCTCTGCAGCCCTAAGGATGCCCGAAAGAGCGCTGCGGGGCTCTTTATTGCACTTTTCAATTGCTGGTGTTACTTGATTTGTGATGCCAAAGCATGGGGTCTTCGGTGGAATCTATTTGCCTCTAAAGAATCTAGCTTCCCGGCCGATATGATGATCGGTGGTTTGGTCTATCTCGCCAGATTAAATAATTTGCAAAGACGGAATGCTGAATTTTTCGATAAAAGGGAATATTTCTAATGTGGAAAAAAAGCGATGCAGTTGGTCTTATTGGGGTTGCAGCGGTCGTCTCCGCCGGGCTGTGGATTGTATGTCCTGTCATAAACAATCCGGCGCTTAGTTTAGGATTGCGCATCGGCATCGGCTTAGCGTTCGTGATGGCGATTACATTTATTGCTGATAGCATTTACCTAAGCGTTATGCAGGTGGGTAGGACGTTAATCAAGCTGCGAACAACCTTAATTTTTATCTATATCGCCATCCTCCTGGTTGGATTTGGCGTTTCCAGATTGCTTGTTCTCTTGGGATGGTGAATCGAGTTTCTTTTTAAAGGTGAGATACAGTAGAATTGCATAAATAACTATGGCAAATGCAATCATTAACATAAATTAGTTCCGTGCTTTTAATTTGAAATATAAATAGCACGGTTTTGATTTAAGTAAAGTGGTGCTCTATCGCCGCTTATCGCTCTTTGTATTTTGTATGTAGCTCGATCTGCAGCTGAATTTGAACTGATTCGGAGCATTTGAATTCAAGGGGAAATATGAAAAGGATTCCACTGACTGTAGCCGCAGGCTTCGCTCTGGCGGCCTCTTTTTCCGTTGCGGCTCAGAGCCATTCGGTAAAGGGGCACTATCGTTCGGACGGTACATACGTCCAGCCTCACCACCGTAGCAATGCGAACTCCACCAAGCTGGACAACTACAGCACCCAAGGAAATTACAACCCCTACAACGGGAAGTCCGGGACTGTAGATCCTTACAAGCCGACGCAGAGTAATCCATACGGTAGCCCCTACAACCAGCCGAAGACGCAGCAGCGTCGATCCGGTTACGGCTACTGAAGTCTAGGGCCCCGCAGATGCGGGGCTTCTTTTTTCATAGCCTCTCGCCAGCAAATACGGCCAGTTGTACGCTTCATCTTCCGGTGCTTGTCTAACATGGCGCCTCCACTAGTCCTGTAGCTGCGTTAGCTGTAGGACTGAACTCGAACGCATTCACCATGAACCTATGAGAGGCAGAAGGGATGGGAGAAACATCGAGCACCGCGACTTCGGACGGTGAGCTTGTAGCGGTCAGCAGTAGGATGTTCGAGAACATCAGAGATCAGCTTGTCGCTGGCGAATTTCGAGTAGAACTATTTGACTGCAAGGCGGTGCAATGCGTCGAGAACGAGCCATTGGTCTTCGAGGGGATTGGCGTCGTCAGCCAGGCGAAGGATGGAAGCATTGAATTCACGCTCCTGTGCCAGAAGGTTGACGCTCGCTTCGATCCATTCGTAGAGCTTTTCAGCGACTTGGAACCCGGCAAATTGGTGGAAGACAGGAGTCGCTATAACATTTCGGGGCACGACTCGCTTGGAATACGGTGGCGGTGTCAGCGTCAGATGTTGGGCGTAGACCAAGGGCAAGAGTTAAGGCTCACTTCAAATCTAACAAACCTGGTTGCGGAGCAGAAGTCATCCCGAAAGGAACTGGAGAAGGAATACCAAGGCTGGTACTTTTCAGGTGATCTGAAGATGCCGACTCGACCGCATTCGAAGAAGTGGGAGCATGAGCGTGGCTCGACTTCCTGGAAGGGAGTGGTCGATCATCATGGAAATTCAGAACTCTCGTTCCATGCGCCCCAAGAGGGCTTCAAGCAACGATCAGAGGACTTCCTGCGTGGTGTAGCGATGCTGTGTGGGCGTCCACTTTCGCCGATGTGCGGGTATCGTTTCTTTGGCGACCGGCAAGTAGTAGAGATCTTCGGGTGGCGACGCGACCCTCATCGAAAAGTGATGGTCCCTTTTGTTCCACGTGCGTGGCGATATGCCATATCTTGGAACGAGTTTTTGGAGGCGTGGATTTCCGTCGAGCGTCAAGTAGGCGACCGTAGAGCACAGACATTCATCTTCCATCACTTTGCCCGCATCTGCTACGCCCAGCAAGAAGGTATCGAGAACGGAGCGCAGGTTCTTTCCTCTTCTATTGAGGGCATGCTCGCAAGCTTGTTTATGACGAACGACGATAAGGATCTGGAGTTTGCTCGGCTTATCGAAGTGACGCTTGATTCGGCTTCAAGCGCTGGTCTCGATCTGGATGAGAGGATTGTAAGGCTCTTGACGAAGAGTAAGGAGAACGCAGAACGACCAGGTATAAAGAGCGTTTTCCAGAGTATGATTCGTCGCGGGCTTCTGAATCCAAAGCTCTTCGAGGCGTGGACCAAGATTCGTCACAAGGCTGCGCATGGAGAGCTGCTTGGAATCACGGACCAAGAGCATCAGAAAATGTACGACCGATTTTTTATATGCATAGAGACCTTCAAGAGATTGGTGTTTGATGTCGTTGGCTATGCCGGGACCACTGTTGACTATCAGAAGGCAGGGTGGCCAGTGATCGAGAAAAAGCTAGCAACCTCTACTGGTGATGGATCAGAACCATGACGTTCCGCTTTCCGGTTGGACCCTCTCACGGTCGCCGCAACATCTGCGGCGAGCAGGGCGAGCTCACTGCGAATCACCCGTGGGGTCGCCATCATGGATAGAACCTCTTCTTGTCCTTCAAGCAACGCTTGAACTGCCCCTTGGCATAGACCGGAAGCGCGACTGCAGGTCGGTATTTCTCCAAAGTCTCTATCTGCTTCCTGCGCATCAGGGCGGGCTTCTTGTGGAAGTAGGCCTCGTGAAGCACGGGCACACGCTTGCTGACGGAGTGGCCGGTGATCAGAGCAATGTCTTCGTCAGGGACGTTCTGGTGGTGGAGTTCGGTGGCGATTGTGTGGCGGAAAGCATGGAAACCAACACCTCTAGGGAAACCAAGGTCCTTCATGTAGCGGCTGAACTGGCTAAGCGCTGCCAGGCTATATCGAGCATTGGTCTCACCTGTCTTACGGTTCACACCAGCGGATAGGTGTGGGAAGAGGCGAGGGTGGCCGCACTCTCTGATGTCATCCATGAAGTCTAGGAAGCCTGCGTCCAGCAGCGGCTTCGGGATAGGGATGGTCCGGATAGAGGCCTTGCCTTTTAGGCTTTGACGACTCCTGAGCCGGGTCCGGTTCGCTAGGTCAGGATCTACGGTCTTCTGGATGCGGATGCACCAGACATCGCTCTCCTGGACGATGTCGGCCACCTTCAGCTGAGCGACTTCGTTGATGCGTGCGCCCGTATACAGGCCGATCATGGGAAGCCACCAGCGATGCGGATACTTGCTTGCCCAAGGAATGAAGGTCTTTGGGTCGAAGATGCGCCTTAGGTCTTCCTCATCAAAGAGGCGCTCAGGCTTGTTGGGATCGGTGACCAGGTCTTTCTTGATCTCCGCGAACGCAGCCATGGGAGACGCTTCAATGGCTTTCGTCTTGACCAGCTGATTGAAGAAGGAGACCAGGAAGCGTCGATGTCGTTCAAGTGTTGCAGGAGCAAGCTGAGGAACGTCTAGCTCCTTGCCGCAGGCAATGGCTTCTTCATAGCTAATCCCTCGATAGGCGGGGTCAGAGAAGAGGCCTGGAGGTGACCAGCGCATGAGGTCCCAGAGTCGGTAGATGTGCGGGTGGTCAATGCGAGAGACGGGGATGTCGCCGCAGGTCATCTGGAGAAGCCGCAGCGTGCGCGCCGTGGAGTCGATGGTCTCTTGTGCGAGGCAGCGGCGTTCCCGGTCCCCCAGGTAGTCCTTGATCTCTACGGACAGAAGGCGGGCGGGGTGGCCTGCGGAGAGTGGCTCAAGGTAGCGCGTTCCTGCGGCATTGATGCGAGAGCGTCGGGAGCGCTCCATCGCAGCGTTGAGGATTTCTTGCGCATGGATGGCTGCTTCGCGTCCGGTGATGACCAGCTCATCAATCCGGAAGCGTCCGATCTTGATGCCCTTAAGGTGCAGCGTGTCCTCGGCGTCTGGATTGAACGGGAAGTCCCTAAGGAAATTCTTTACTGTATTTGGCACTGCACTGTCTCCGTGGTTGATGGGAGCAGTGCTAAGGCCTAGCTTTGATTCGTCAAACGAGATCTAGAGGGTTGGAGCGTTGCTTAGGCATTCGCCGGAACGTAGAAATTAACGCGAATACTTTTCTGGTGAATTAGTCCAATGTGCCTTTTGGAGCCTTGTCGCGTAATGGTTTGCCTTGGGTGACCGCTTCTATCTTGCAGTCATTTGTGTACTGTACGATTTTTAGAGTGCTTACGCCTAAGCGTGCTTTCTTACACTAATGGCATTTAGGCATTGCGACCGTTATCACATTATTTAAGTGCTGGCGAATTTTGCTGAACGTGTGTCGTAACACTAGCTCGCGGTCATGAGCCTGACGACCTATTCTCATTAATCCGTACTGCGGACAAATCCAACATGATGAACTGAATTTACGTCTGCAGTGAAGCGGCCTGATGCAGATTCGCGAGCACGGTCGAAGAGCAAGAGATGGTGGCCAACCAGGTCATGAATGCTCTCTAGCCGATACCTTTGCACTATAGCATCGGCGTGGCTCTGGTGAATCGAGATGCGAAAGCTGCTGTTTTCGGCGCCAAAGTTTGAGTAGTAGCTACTGCCAAGGGGCCAAAAGCTAAAAGAGCGCACTATTCCCCAGAATCCAAGCCAACGCTCCGTATGTAGATCGACTCGGGCGTCCTCAAACCGTACAAAGGCGTCATGGACCGGCACCTCCGTATGAGCAGGATCTGGGAGCCGTATCCGGACTGGACTTGTTTTGAAGCTTGGCCAGTGAACTAATTGTTCAAGTAGCCGTTGCGGCCCGCGAGATATAGTCGTCGACCGGCGTGTTCGGGAGGCCGAGCCTCCGCCAGCTCTGCTGCCCTCGTCAGCATCTTCGCCGTCTTCAGAATTCACCTCCGAAGATTCGACTGGTGTCTGAATTCTGACAATCAGTGTCTGATTGCGTTCCACCCATTGAGCAACAGTCGCATCACTCTCATTTGTTTCCCATGGATCTGCGTTGCGCTGGATGAGGCTGCAGTTGGCCGCATGTGGACGACAATAGAAATGCGCAATTCTTCCCCTCCTTCCCGGACTTGGATCGGTCTCTCGGCGAAAGTGAGCGGTTGATTCACAGCCCAAGCACTTCAGGTGGCCCCTAAAGGTCTCCCGCTGGGCCTCCGTGAGCAGCGAAATCTCTAAAGCGGTGTATTCGTGATTGGTTCTTCGATCCAGAGCTTCTTGCATCCTTCAAGTCCCCTGTGACTCGTTCCCGATGCTTCTAGATTAACTCCTGCTTGGACAACCGCGCCAGACCTATGCTTGTTCTAATCGGTGTTCCGGCTGAAAGCACTAATGGATCCGTATCGCGTCTGGTCTTTAAAGAGAGTACCACTGTCATTCGCTTGAAAAATCGCGGACGATGGTTTCTTCTGCAAGGTGCTCTCCGGCCGAATTCCGACCGAAGACATGCATTGACAGGCTAAGGCGAAGCGAGCTGCTTTAGCAGTACCAGTGCTTCCTTCTGCTTCCTGTCATCAAGCTGCGATAGCACCAAGATGGCTTCAGCCATTGTGTCCGAAGCAGCAAGAAAGTAAGCCGCGGGCAGATCCAGCAGTTCCGCAAGTCTCTCAATGGTCGCCAGATCGGGCTTGTGCATGCCTCGTTCGTAACGGCTGATGCGGGGAGCCACCGTGTTCGGGTCGTCCACGCCCAAAAGCAATTCCCCAAGCTGCGCCTGTGTCCACCCCTTAGCCACACGGGCGGCGCGAAGACGTTGGCCAAGAACAGTAGGCGTAGGTTGAGGGGCGGGCATCCGAGAACAACAAAGACGTTGACTCCCAGAAGTGTGCCGATCTAAGCTTAGCCGGTCATTTGCGTTCAACGCAAATATTCGTCGGAGAGCTTGTCGTATGGATATGAGGTGCTTTGGATTTCTGGGTCTTCTGGCGTTCGCTGCTTCTGCCGACGCTGCGCCGAGCCTGTCGTGCCAACTGCAGAGCGGTCAGTTTCCGGGGGAGGGGAAAGGGAAGCCCGAGGTCTCCGAGTTCATCTGGGCCACGGGTCATGGCTCTGCAATGCCTACTGGCCCCATCCGAACCAGCATCGGCCGCATCGACCACGTCGAAGGCCGGGACTACAAGCGCGCTATCAAGCTCGATGGAAAGCCGGTTCTGCTGCCTCCCGAAGCGCATAGCGTCATTGGCTTCGGCAAAGTCTATGACTTCAAGGACGCCATCGCTCTGGCTTACCTCGGCGAGCGTGAGGAGGACTCCTCTGCGCGGCCTAGTCAGATCGTGATCGTCATCAATAAGGCTGGGTCCGTGATCGATAGCGAAGTCCTGCCTGGCATTGCAACGAATCAGGGCAGTCACTGCCTACTTGTCGACTGATCAAGGAACTGAGATGAAGAGGATCTGGATGCTTTCGGTTGCTGCGCTGCTGGCGGCTTGTTCTGGTGGGCCCGGCAATGGCGATGTTGAGAAGGCCTTGGCCGTGTATTTCAAGGAAGCGACGGGAACGACGATGACGTTTGAGCACTTGAAGGTAGGAGAGTGCGTGCGTGGGGACAGCCCGGGCTATGCATGTAGTGTGACCGGAATCGCGCGATATCAGTTGGGCACTCGCATTGAGCAACAGCAGCTTGTCGGCACTTTCGTCATCGACAAAGTTGGCGGCAACTGGACTGTCGTAGACCGTCGCTGACGCTGGTCCTCCCCAACCATCGCTAGGAAGCTCGTATGTGGACCTTGTTCAAGGTAGTCCGCTGGATCATCACCGGTCTCTCGCTGTGGTGGCTGTGCAGCGTGGTGTTCGAAGAGGGCACGACGGCTGACGGAGCAGTCTTCGGCCTGATGCTGTTCGGGCAGCTGGTCTTCTGGCCCCTTGCGCTACTGTGGGGCTTGCCGTGGCTGTTCCGGCGCCGAGCGCCCCAGCTGAAGAAGCATAGCCTTGAAGAGTTTGAGCCCACGGTATCCCATGATCACATTGCCTTGGACCTCGGCAGGGACGCCATCTGGGTTCGGGACCCTGGGAAGGGCGAGCGCTATCTGCGGCGATCTGAAGTGCTCGCAATCCGCACTGGGGAATACAACTACAAGGGAGTGATCACCCATCGCCTGGAAGTCCAAGTCCGGGACGTTGTTCACCCGCTCTGGCTTGTCCCGTTCGTCCGCCACTCTGACCGTTGGCTCAAGAGCACAGCTGTCAACGAGACTGAGAGGGATGAATGGTTCGCTAGGATGAAAGCTTGGCTTACTGAAACGCGGACCATCTAAGCAGCACCAAATCCAGCGAATGCAGGTAGGCAGGAAAGCAGAGTGGTCCATCCTCCATGTGCGGAAGGATGGACCTATGTTGTTTCTTAGTCTTCGCTTTCCTCAGGCTCCAACTTGCTCAGTTCTCCCAGTCGCAATAAGCCGCGCTCGATCATGCTCTGCGCACAAGCAACACAGTATCGATCCCAGCCCCGGTCTTTTCGCACCCCTAGTCGAATGTCTCCGCGTTCGATCCTATGTTTACTGTTAGCTTGGCAGTTGTGGGCCTTCTTCGCCCTGTCTACCATTGTTGAGACTATCAAGGACTTAGTCGCCATCGAACAGCTTCCTGCAAACGCCTGCTGTAAGGGCATCAAACTGCCCCCGAATGGTGTCCAGTTCCACCTGTGACATCTCACTTCTTTCCTTTGGCTTCCGGCCGACCAAGGTGTTCGCCGCCTCGTTGAGAGAGGTGACTACCACTACGTAGTTGTCGCGACCAAGCCGTCTGTGATCCAACTCTCGCCCGCCATGTTTAATTCCGCGCTCATTTAGAATTCGTCCTGCGTGGAGTTGAATAAGCTCGTTAAGAGCGTCTCTGGCGGCCTGTCGTTTTGCTGCCTTAGGGACAGCGATGGGCTTGAGGGCTTGGGTGGTAGGATCAAAGTCTGCCGGGATTATTCCGCTCTGCTTCAACAGGCGAATGGCGTCTTCCTCTTCCTGCTTTAGTAGGTGGATTTCCTGCAGTTCCACCTCGGATTGCTCCCTGACCTCGGGCTTTCCATTGGTAGTGTCGCGAGGTGCATACTCACGGAGCTCCGTGGGATCTGCAGGATCCAGGCCTTCAAGAGGAAGAAGCTGGTCAAAGAAGGATTGGTCATCTTCGCTGAACTGCTGGAAGTCTCCCCACCTGGCGGCGATGTTGCCGCCCGCATGAAAGATCACACTGCCTTGGTTTAGAACGTCCCCAGGCGCATCTTGCTTGATTACGCGCATGATTCGCCCAACGAATTGGACGAATGGAGACAGGTTGGAGAACACACTAAGGACCGCCGCTACCGACAGGAACGGATGGTCAAACCCTTCGCCAAGTTTTCTGACCTGTACGATCACGTCCAGTTGATGATTCGCCAGCCTTTGCATGACTTGGTCATTCTTTTTACTCTCGCGGGAATGCACAAAGTCGGCCTTCCTTCCCCGTGCGCGATAAGCCTCCACAATCTGAATGCAATGCTCATAATTCAATGCCGAGGCGATTACCTTTAGGCGTGGCTCGCCTGTCAAGTTGCGGAGCCGGTCGAGCTCCCGGAGGGACGCATCAACAATGGTATTCAGCGTTTCTTCGGACGTTACGATGCTTCTGCGGAAATCCGCGTCCTCCTCACCTAGGCGACGGACCTCATCTAGGGAGACTTCTACCTCCGAATCGCCTGGTCGCCTGACATAGCGTAAGGTCTTCGGATTGAGTTGGATTGCTTTGAGCTGTTTAACATAGCCCGCTCTGATCGCCTTGAAGATTGGGTATGAGTAAACGATGGGACCGCTCATCATCTGGCCATCAGCTCTAAGAGGCGTGGCGCTGAAGTTCACGACCGAGGCTGCAGGGAATTTTGCTTTCAGGGCCTCATAGGTTGCTGCAACGCTATGATGGCCCTCATCGAAAATGATCAGGTCAAAGAAGTCGGCAGGAAGCGTTCGCAACCACTTGTTCCCATCGCCGGAAATCTGCTGGATATTTGTAATAGCAACGTGTGCGGCGTCAAGGTCACTTCGATTTGCATCGGTGCCTCTTATTTCCACTGGTTCTGGATAATTAGGGCCGTCCATGACATCGCAGCGGGCATAGAATAGCTTCTCGCTGCTAAAGTCGAAATCAGCTGCCAGCTGCGTCGCAATCGCAACGCCGGGAGCGATGATCAATGCTCGTTTCGATTTATACGCAAATGGAGTCAGCGTTATAGTTCCTGACTTTCCGCAACCCACTGGCAGTACTACGCTAACTTCTCTTATGTCCACGCCATCAGCTACATGCTGTGCTAGCGCCTCATAGGCTCCTTGTTGCGGCTCTCTGACCTTCGGATTTCCAGTAATGCGGGGTGCGACATCTTGGAACGGGCTAGACACGCTTGTTCTCCTGGATACGTATTCTGCTCATGCGAAGTTGGGCAGCGCATTCTCCCTGCGCCGTATTTGTCAGCATCGGCTGACGTGAGATGTCCATTGCGCGCGCGTGTAGATGTCGGCATATTTGTTGGCCGTTTTCATCCTGCGCTACAATCATCATCCTGACAGATACATCTGCCGGGCTTCTTGACGCCTCCTGCGAAATTTTACCTCCCCCCTGAAAATTCCCTGGCTGATTCGCCCTTCAGTCATGAGATCCTGCCTCAGGCAGCCCATCTGTTCAATAGTTTGATGCCTGTCACATTTTGTGGCGCGTCGCCGCGTGCTTTTCGGCATGGCCAGACTTGGCCATACACGTCGGGAGTACGGTCAAAGCAGACAGCGAAGCGCTAGCAAGAGCGCACTTAGGCATTGCCCTGCGGGCAATGCGTGCGCAAGAGGCTGTGCCCCTTGACCCCTTGGAAAAGCGCTTGCCAAAGCCTAAATCGTAGGCATAAAGGCAAGTGCGGGGGCCAGAACAAGGAGCATCAATGGCCATTTATCACACCAGAGTAAAGACCTTTAGCCGTGCCCAGGGGCACGCATCCACCGCTGCAGCAGCCTACCGCGCAGGCCTGCTCATCATCGATGACCGCACCGGTCTCCGGCACGACTACCGAAGGCGTGGGGGCGTAGTCGAAACCCGCTGCCTGGCGCCGGATGAGGCGCCTGACTGGGCTTTCGATCCTCGGCAGCTCTGGCCCGCAGCAGAGGCCTCAGAGCGCCGAAAAGACGCTACCGTTGCCCGTGAGTTCGAGGTGGCGCTGCCACACGAACTGAGCAACGAGCAGCGTTCAGATCTGGCGGCTGAGATTTCGCGCTGTCTGGTCCAGCGCTACCGATTCGCTGTCCAATCCAGCATCCATGAGCCGCAAACCGCTGACGGGCTTAACTACCACGTTCATATTTTGGCGACTACAAGGCGGGTTGACGCAGAGGGGCTGAAGGACAAGACCAGAGAATTAGACGGCGGCCCTTCGGGTCGAGGGGAAGTCGAGTGGATCCGGGCAATGGTAGGGGAAGCCATCAATGCCCATCTTGCTGCTGCAGGTATCTCGGCCCGTGTCGATCACCGTAGCCTTAAGGACCAAGCGGCAGAGGCCGCAGAGCAAGGAGATGAGCTCACAGCAGCGGAGCTTTCCCGTGCTCCAGGACTTCACATGGGCAAAGACGCGACGGCGCTTCATCGCCGAGGCGCCGATACAGTCCTTAAGCAGGGCAATGACGGAATTGCTCAGGCTAACAGCGCTGCTTGGGATCGCGCCGTCGCTGACTTGGCGGAGCAGGGCAGATTGATGGAACCGGCATCCGATCAAGCCATCTTGGTCGGCCCGCGCGCGGCTCCTTCGCATCCTGCCATCCAAACAATGCTGTCTTCCGACGTGGTGAGCCCTGTGGTTGAAGCGGTGAAGGGAAGTCTGCCAGTTGAAGCGATTGCCGATGACGAGGCGCGGCAGCCACAGGCCACCGCATCCAAGCAGGCGTTGAAGGCTGTGTTAGAAATTTGGGCCGAGGCGTGGATTGAGGCGCTTCGAGATAGGCTCAAATTCACGCGCAGGTTGCTGCGCAACAGTGCCGCTTTGATATCCGCTCATGTATCGGCGCCCAAGCTCCGTGGCGACTTGGAAGAGCTGCTCGTGCGACTGAAGAAGTTGAAGCGGGACGCTCTACGCTTCAAGCGTAGGCTGAAAGCTGAACATCGAGCCCAGCACATATTGGCCCAAGCAGAATTTGCCTTGGAGAACTTCGAAAGCCAGAACCCAAGGCCGGGCCTCTTGAATCGGTCGGATTGGTCGCGTCGCCGAGCGCGCCGGGTTCGGGCTTTCGAACTGGGGCGCCTGGAGTATCAACGCGCTCACGAGGCCACTGGCCCCGCCGCTCAGAAGGACTATAACCGTCAGACGGATGAGTCCCTCTCGCAGCTGGAGAATTGGAGTGAAGTGTTGCTGCGTAGATATCCGGTGTTGGGGGACGCGCCCACTGATGCTCCCGCAGCGACTATTCCTGCTGATGCCTTGCTGGCAATGAAGCAGAGCAAGGAGCCTGGTGCCCGGTTGCACTGACCGACAAGCGAAGGCCCCGGCGAGCCGGGGCTTTAGCCAACCTCGTTTCGAAAACTCAGTGGTAGGTAGGCCCGCGAGTGGGCTTGGACACTGCGCCACGGCGTTCTGTGATCATGTCGCTCAGCTGCACCTGATCGCGTTCTACCACGGCTTCTCTGACCCTAACGGCAGGTTTCAGAGTGTGGTCGTCAGCCGGGGGTTTTGGAACCATGCATCGATTAATCAGTTCGTCGGCGATTTCGAGGGCATGGATGATGTCCTCGATCCGCTCTTGAGTGTCTCGGGTCCGGTCTTGTGCGATCAACGGACACAGCACTCGACTAGCGATAGCCAACTTTCTCTCTAACGGCATATGAAGCTCCTAACGTGGGGGAGCTTTCATAAAACCATCATTTGCGTTGATCGCAAGACTTTGACCCCAATCCTGGGCCGCCTCCGCCAGTTGATGGCGTTGCCTAATCATTGTCGCCGCGATCCCCCGGGCGCTACGACGCCTTCGATGGCTTCCTCACGCGACTTGCTGGCGTCGTGGAGTGCGCGCTTTTGGCAAGAGCGACCGCTTTTCGTTCACGTGCAGCTGCATTGACCGCCCTCCGCTTCGCTCTGAGTTGCGCTTGCCTGAGAGACTGCGCTGCCTCTCCCGGCTGATAGACCGGCAGACCTTCGGGAACGGGGAGAAGCGCCACGGCGTCTGCGCGCGATTGGAGTGTCGGCACATCTACATAGGTTCCGAGCTCGCCGGGCATGTGCGCCTTGTGCCCCGTAATGGCTGCGGCAATAGAGCTAAGCACCCCCGCGTAGAGAAGTCGAGTGCTCGCAGTATGTCGGAACGAGTGGAAGCCCATGCCGGGCTGCATCATGCCCAAGCCAACAAGATAGGCGCGGAACTGATCTCCGAGGGCATCCCCGTAGCCTGCCTTCTTATGCCAAGGCAGGTGGGGAAACAGGCGCTCATGGCCTGCCTCCATGACATCGCGGGCATAGGTGAGAATTCCAGCATCCAAGAGGCGGGGATGTAGTGGGATGAAGCGCAGCGAGTTGGCATTCTTCAGCTTCTGGTCGCGATGGACGGCGCGGATGTGGATCCCCCAGATGCCGTTCACTTCTGCAACATCTTCCGCATAAAGCTGGCCAACTTCGTTGACCCGCGCCCCGGTGCCTGCCGCCAGCAGCACGCCCCAGTAGCGATCAGGTCGCCCTTTAGCCCAAGGCAGGAAATTCTCTGGGTCAAAGATCTTGTTGATCTCTTCAATCGTGAACTGACGGCGGGGCAGGGCAGCCACAGATTGTGCCGAGTTCTGCCGTTTGATCCCGTCCAAGGGCGAGCGCGCGATGATGCCGCTGGCCACTTGTGCGTTAAAGAAGCTGGCAAGCCGGTCTCGGTGCTTTCCGAGGGTCCGATCTGAGAGACCGGCAACAACGATGCCCTTATCTCTCTGCTGCCTGACCTTGGCCATGATCTGTGGTGCAGTCAGCTCTTTGTATTCACTCTTCTTCCTCGCATTGCTTGGCCAGTGATGGAGTCCTGTCAGAAACGCTCTGACTTGAGCTTCCCCGACCTTCGACATCAGCAGGTCAGGTCCTGCAACTTCCTGGAAGATGATGAGCGTGTTCTCACTATCTAGAAGATTGCCGGGTGAGGTCTTGGCATTCCTCAGGTCCGCCAGATACAGGGCGATGCGGTCGCATAGCGTGAAATCTGCGCGGGTGGGTCCATTGGGCAGTCCCACAACCGAGAGCTCAGGCAACGCCAAGCCTCTGATCGTTTCCAGAAGTGCTTGAGCATCTTCTCGCCCATTGACGTTCAGGCCGGTGAGCTTAGTCCCATTCGGCAGCTGGATGTTTCCGGTCCACTGGTTGATGGAGCCGCTGACGACTTTCAGCAGGTCTTCTCTATCCTTGTCATCCATGCGGCTACCCCTCCAGCGCTCGAATGCTTCGGAGAGTGCCACAGCCATGCGGGCCGCGACGAGGCGGGCAAGGTCAGCAGCAGACGGAGGAAGGCGGCGGACCAAGAAGCGTGAGCCGATAGCCTCGCGCAGGTCTACAGGAACAAGAAAGCGGACATGAAGTCCGCTAGGTCGGCGTAGAAGATAGGGCTTAGGCAAGGGGCGATACCTCAAAAGATCCTTTTGGAAAGATCGTTTTTCGGTATCGCGCCCTGCCAAAACCCAACAGAATCAGCAAGATACAGCTGAACTGCTTACAGATGGTGGAGGTGGGCGGAATTGAACCGCCGTCCGAAGGCACTCCATCCCCAGCACTACATGCTTAGCTCACCGTTGGATTTCGCCCCGGAACAGCACGGTGTGCGAAGCACATCCCGGGACAAGCCTGCTGTGTTCTAGTGCCGGACTGACAGGCAGCCGCCCGGCTCGATTCCATGATAATGACTCTACACTGCGAGCATGGACACAAGCAGTTTCGAGGCTCCGCCTAAGTCGGCAGAAGGTCACACACCACAGTTTTTAGGCTGCGAGGGCGACCGGAGCGTAGTTGTCGTCGTTGGCAACTAGAGTTTTGCAGCTGGATTTACGAGGAAAGCTACCCCCTCGGCATGCGCCAAGCGACTTCACAACCCCCGTCGAAACCAATGCACCCCCGGTTTCTACAGATGCTTGCAAGTACTGGCCAGAATCCGATGCGACGGGACACTGGCTGCCCAACGCGAGTGATGCTACGCCTGTTCGGCTGAATAGTCACGAAAAGGATCGGAAATTGGAAGCGAAGTCCGGCAGCTTCGTTGCCGGCCGCGCTATCCAAGGCAGTCAAGCGTCGCGGTTGCCACGGCGCATCACGCGCTGCTTCTCGATCGCCCACTCGCGGTCCTTGGCGGTGTTGCGCTTGTCGTGCTCCTGCTTGCCCTTGGCCAGCGCGACCTCGAGCTTGATCTTGTTCTTGCTCCAGTACATCGCCGTGGGCACGATCGTGTAGCCATCGCGTTCCACCTTGCCGACCAGCTTGTCGATCTCGCGACGGTGCAGCAGCAGCTTGCGCTCACGCCGGTCCACGGCCACCACATGGGTGGAGGCCTGGATCAACGGGGTGATCTGCGCGCCGATCAGGAAGATCTCGCCCTGCTTCACATAGGCGTAGGCGTCGATGATGTTGCCGCGCCCGGCCCGGATCGATTTCACCTCCCAGCCCTGCAGCGCAAGCCCGGCCTCGAAGCGTTCTTCGATGTGGTACTCGTGGCGCGCACGCTTGTTCAACGCGATGGTCTTATTGGCCGTCGCGTCCTTTGCTTTATCCTTGCCGCTGTTCTTGCTCATTTTCCTATTCTCTCCGATCCGGGGCCTCCGGGTCGATCACTGCAGTAGACCTGAAATGCCAATCATCCGCCGTAGCGCTCTCGTCGAGCATTCCGCCGCGCACATGTTCGACCTGGTCAACGATGTCGCCGCCTATCCACGCCGCTTCCGCTGGTGCTCGGATGCGCAGATCATCGAGCAGGGCCAGGACCGCGTCGTCGCCCGCCTGGACCTCGGCCTGGGCTCGTTCACGACCTGGTTCATGACCGAAAACGCGCTGGTGCGGCCCAGCAGCATCGATATGAAGCTGCGTGAGGGGCCGTTCAAGCGCATGCATGGCCGCTGGGAGTTTCATTCGCTGGCCGAGAACGCCTGCAAGGTTTCGCTGTCGCTGGATTTCGAACCGACCTCGCGCCTGCTCACCCCGGCGCTGTCGCTCGGTTTCAAGGGCCTGGCCGACCGCATGGTGAACGATTTCGTGCGCGTAGCCGACGAGCAGGGCTGAACGGTGATCCGCGTCGATGTGGTGCTTGCCTGGCCGGAGCGGGTGATCCAGCGGACGCTGGAGCTGGCCGAAGACGCCACCGTGGCCGACGCGCTGCGCGTGGCCGCGATCGAGGAGGCGATCCTGTGCCCGGCCATCGCAGTGCATGGCGTCCTGGCGCAGCCTGCCCAGCAGCTGCAGCACGGGGACCGCATCGAACTGCTGCGGCCGTTGCTGGCCGATCCGAAGGACAATCGCCGCCGCCGCGCCCGGGCCGCCAGATAGCAGTGTGCCGGCCATGCGGCCGGCACCTGTGGGGACGGGCGTCCCCTCCCGTACGCTGGAGACCGACCGTGCGCCTCAGCGTCCGCGCTTCTTCTTGTCCTTCGGCAGGTTGCGGCCGAACTGGCGGACGGTCTCCCGGGCCAGGGTGGCATCCTGCGAGGGGAAGTAGTCGCCATCCCAGCGGCTGACCACGTCGTTGTCAAAGTACACGGTGAAGTTCTTCACCTCGGTCCGCCCCAGGCGGTTGACCCGCTGGCTCGCCGTGTAGTCCCAGCGCTGGGCGTGGAACGGATCGGCGATGGACGGGGTGCCGAGCAGCTCGGTGACCTGTTGCTTGCTCTGTCCAGCCTGGAGCTTGGACACGGCATCTTCCCGGATCAGATTTCCCTGATAGATGGGTTGCTTGTAGATGATGCCGCAGCCCGTGGTGGACAGGGCAACGGCGGCGACCAGCAGGAGATTGCGCATCGGGAATGGCGGTTGGTGAAAACGAACCGATGATACACTCCCGGCGTGCCACCGCGACCCAATCCGAGGCAGCTGGCGCTAAATCGCCAATGAACGGAGACCTATGGAAACCCACGACCTGCGCAAAGTCGGCCTGAAGGTGACGCATCCGCGGATGCGGATCCTCGCCCTGCTCGAGCGCACTCCCCAGCACCACATGACCGCCGAAGACATCTACCGCCAGCTGCTGGAGCACGGTGATGAGATCGGCCTGGCCACGGTGTACCGGGTGCTGACCCAGTTCGAGGCCGCGGGGCTGGTGCTCAAGCACAACTTCGAGGGCGGCCAGGCCGTGTACGAACTTGACCGCGGTGGCCACCATGACCACATGGTGGACGTGGACTCCGGCAACGTGATCGAGTTCGAGAGCGCGGAGATCGAAGAACTGCAGCGCAAGATCGCCGCCGAGCATGGCTACGATCTGGAAGAGCACTCGCTCGTGCTCTACGTGCGCAAGAAGCGTCGCTGACGGGCGTTGCCTGACAGCCGGGCGCTGCCCGGCTGTTTCCATTCCCCTCAGCGCCCGCTCAGCCGGCCAGCAGTCTGCGCGCGGCCGCCCGGGCTTCCTTGCTGACCTCCACGCCGCCCAGCATCCGCGCCAGTTCTTCCTCGCGGGCCCGCGTATCCAGCTTTTCCACCGCACTCTGGGTCATGCCGTCCACCGGCGCCTTGCTGACGCGGTAATGCGCATGGCCCTTGGAAGCCACCTGCGGCAGATGGGTCACGCACAGCACCTGGCGCTTCTCGCCGAGCGCGCGCAGTTTCTGCCCCACGATATCCGCCACGGCCCCGCCGATGCCCGAATCGACCTCGTCGAAGACCATCGTCGGCACGGCGTCCAGATCCAGCGCGGCGACCTCGATGGCCAGCGAGATGCGTGACAGTTCACCGCCGGAGGCCACCTTGCGCAGCGCACGGGGCGGCTGGCCGGCGTTGGCGGCCACCAGGAACTCCACCCGTTCGGCGCCCTGCGGGTCCGGTTTCGCCGCGTCCTGCGGCTCCAGCTGGATCAGGAACTGGCCACCGCCCATGCCCAGCTCGGCGATGAGCTCGGTGGTGGTGGTGGAAAGTTCGGCGGCGGCCCGCTGACGGCTGTCGGTGAGCTTGCTGGCCACCTCGCGCCACGCCTGCACGGCCTTTTCCATCTCCCCGGCGAGCTTCTGCAGGCGCACATCGGCACCTCGCAGCTGCTCGACTTCCGCCTGCATGCGATCGCGCTGCAGGCCGAGTTCTTCCATCGGCACGCGGTGCTTGCGCGCCAGGTCGTGCAGCCGGCCCAGCCGGCGCTCGTTCTCCTCGAACTGCTCCGGGTCGGCGTCCAGGTCGTCGTGTACGCGGTCCAGCAGCACCAGGGCTTCCTGCAGCTGGATGCTGGCACTGTCGATCAGGGCATCCACCTCGCCCAGGCGCGGGTCATGCTCGACCATCCGGCCGAGGTCGCCGCGGACCTGCTGCAGCAGCTCCAGCGCCGAGGGCCCCTCGTCACCGCTGATGCGCGAGGTGGTGGTCTCGCAGGTGGCCAGCAGGGCGCTGGCGTGCGCCTGCCGGCGGTGGCTGGCGCCCAGGGCGATGATCGAGTCGGCGTCCAGGTCCTCGCGCTCCAGTTCGCGCAGCTGATGCTCCAGGAACCCGATGCGGTCGCTGACATCCCCTTGCTGGGAGAGCGTCTCGGCCTCGTCCACCAGCGCCTGCCAGGTCGCGGCGGCCTGCCGCACCAGGCGCCGCGGCTCGGCGTTGTCGGCGTAGGCGTCCAGCAGGGCCAGCTGCGAAGGGCGAGCCAGCAGCGCCTGCTGTTCATGCTGGCCGTGGATCTCCACCAGAAAGGCGGCCAGCTCGGTCAGCTGGGACAGCGTGACCGGGCGGCCGTTGATCCAGGCGCGCGAACCGCCATCGGCGCGGATGATCCGGCGCAGCTGGCAGTGGTCCTCGTCGTCGAGTTCATTTTCGGCCAGCCAGCGCCGGGCGCCGGCCTGGGCATCGAGCGCGAACTCGGCTGACAGCTCGGCGCGCGCAGCGCCGTGGCGGACCACGCCGCTGTCGGCGCGCAGGCCGGACAGGAAGCCCAGCGCGTCCACCATCAGCGATTTACCGGCACCGGTTTCACCCGATACCACGGTCATGCCGGGGCCGAATTCCAGTTCGGTGGCGCGTACTACGGCGAAATCCTTGATGGATAGATGTCTGAGCATGGGTTGCAGTCTCTGGAGCCGCGCAAAGCTAGCATGCAGGGCAGGTCGGTCCAATGACTTGCCAAGCCGGGGAGGGGGCATTATGTAGTGGCTGAGTCTCACCGGCTGATCCGATGGCGCGTTCCCATGACCACCTTGCTCCCCGTTCGCGGCACCTGCTGCGGACCCTGATCGCCCGCCACATCCAGGATGGCGAGCCGGTCGGGTCGCAGACGCTTGCGCGCACCGCCGGGCTGGATGTCAGCGCAGCGACCATCCGCAATATTCTGGGCGACCTGGAAGACCTGGGTCTGCTCAGCTCGCCGCATGCCTCGGCCGGGCGCATTCCCACCGCCCATGGCTACCGCGTGTTTGTCGACAGCCTGGTGCAGATGCAGCCGCCCGGTGAGCAGGAAATGGGCCGGCTGCGCAGCGAGCTGGCCAGTGGCGCAGGCACGCAGGCCCTGTTGGGCAGTGCATCAGAGCTGCTCTCGGCCATGAGCCATTTCGTCGGCGTGGTGAGCGCGCCGCGGCGCGAGCAGTTCGCGTTCCGGCAGATCGATTTCGTGGCGCTCGATGCCCGGCGCGTGCTCGCGATCGTGGTCTTCGCCGACAACGAGGTGCAGAACCGGGTGATCGAAAGCCGCCGCGCGTGGGAGCCGGCCGAGCTGGAGCGGGTCGCCAATCATCTCAATACGCACTTTGCCGGGCTGCCGCTTGCGCAGATCCGGCACCGCCTGCTGCACGAACTGCACGACGCCCGCAATGAAATGGAGCAGCTGCTGGCGCACAGCATCACCCTGGCCGAAGAAGCCTTCGCGCCACCGGCCGACGACATGCTGGTGGCCGGGCAGACGCGGCTGATGGGGGTGCAGGACCTCTCCGACCTGGAGCGCCTGCGCGAACTGTTCGAGCTGTTCGCCAGCAAGCGCGAGATCCTGCAGCTGCTGGAGCGGACCCAGCAGGCGCCGGGCGTGCGCATCTTCATCGGCGAGGAGACCGGGGTGGTATCGCTGGAGGGCGTGTCCCTGGTGACCGCGCCCTACGTGGCCGATGGCCAGGTGCTGGGCGTGCTGGGGGTGATCGGGCCGCGGCGCATGGCCTACGACCGGCTGATCCCGCTGGTTCAGGCCACCGCCGAGGTGCTTGGTGAGGCTTTTTCACCCACCGGACGTCGTCCGGGGCACCCTGGCGCTTGAAACGCAGCATCCCGCCCACACTAGGGGGGATGGAGGCGGGGAGTCACCGCCAGGGAAACGCACATGAACCAAGATCAGCACGATATCGAATCCTCCCCGTCGGCCGCCGAAGCCGACTCGACCCATCACGACCTGCTGGAGCAGCTGCGTGGCGAGCTGGAGCAGGTCAAGGCCGATGCACTGCGTGAGCGCGCCGACCTGGAGAACCAGCGCAAGCGCATGGTCCGCGACGTGGACCAGGCGCGCCGCTTCGCCAACGAGAAGCTTCTCGGCGAGCTGCTGCCGGTGTTCGACAGCCTGGATGCCGGGCTGAAGGCCGCCGGCGAGCAGGCCAGCCCACTCCGTGACGGCCTGGACCTGACCTACAAGCAGCTGCTCAAGGTCGCCGGCGACAACGGCCTGACCCTGCTGGACCCGACCGGCCAGCCGTTCAATCCGGAGCACCACCAGGCGATCAGCCAGGTCCCGGCCGAGGGCGTGGCCCCGGGCAGCGTGGTCACCGTCTTCCAGAAGGGCTACCTGCTCAACGATCGGCTGCTGCGGCCGGCGCTGGTGGTCGTGGCCGCGGACTGAGTCACGCGCCGCCCGGTCCGGGCGGGCGCGGCCCGATCGCTGAAACGATTCATCGGGATGGCTTGAATGTTCCACGAGCCTCCCCCACATCCCATTCATACACCGGCCTGTGGGCCGGATTCACCGGATAATCTTCAGGAGTTCCCCATGGGCAAGATCATTGGTATCGACCTCGGCACCACCAACTCGTGCGTGGCGATCATGGACGGCGGCAAGGCCCGCGTCATTGAAAACTCGGAAGGCGACCGCACCACGCCCTCCATCGTCGCCTACACCAAGGACGGCGAAGTGCTGGTCGGCGCCTCGGCCAAGCGCCAGGCGGTGACCAACCCCAAGAACACCTTCTACGCCGTCAAGCGCCTGATCGGCCGCAAGTTCTCCGACGGCGAAGTGCAGAAGGACATCGCCCACGTGCCGTACAGCATCCTGGCGCACGACAATGGCGATGCCTGGGTGGCCACCAGCGATGCCAAGCGCATGGCGCCGCAGGAAATCTCCGCCAAGGTGCTGGAGAAGATGAAGAAGACCGCCGAGGATTACCTCGGTGAGAAGGTGACCGAAGCGGTCATCACCGTGCCGGCCTACTTCAACGACAGCCAGCGCCAGGCGACCAAGGACGCCGGCCGCATCGCCGGCCTGGACGTCAAGCGCATCATCAACGAGCCGACCGCCGCGGCCCTGGCCTATGGCCTGGACAAGGGTGACAACAAGGATCGCAAGATCGTGGTGTACGACCTGGGCGGCGGTACCTTCGACGTCTCGGTGATCGAGATCGCCAACGTCGACGGCGAGAAGCAGTTCGAAGTGCTGGCCACCAACGGCGACACCTTCCTGGGCGGCGAAGATTTCGACAACCGCGTCATCGAGTACCTGGTTGAAGAGTTCAACAAGGACCAGGGCATCGACCTGCGCAAGGATCCGCTGGCGCTGCAGCGCCTGAAGGATGCGGCCGAGCGCGCGAAGATCGAACTGTCCAGCGCGCAGCAGACCGAGGTGAACCTGCCTTACGTGACGGCCGATGCATCCGGTCCGAAGCACCTGAACATCAAGCTGACCCGTGCCAAGCTCGAGTCGCTGGTGGACGAGCTGATCCGCAAGTCGATCGAGCCGTGCCGCACTGCGCTGAACGATGCCGGCCTGCGCGCCAGCGACATCAACGAGGTGATCCTGGTCGGTGGCCAGACCCGCATGCCGAAGGTGCAGCAGGCGGTGACCGAGTTCTTCGGGCGTGAGCCGCGCAAGGACGTCAATCCGGACGAAGCCGTGGCACTGGGTGCGGCGATCCAGGGCGGCGTGCTCGGCGGCGACGTCAAGGACGTGCTGCTGCTGGACGTCACCCCGCTGTCGCTGGGCATCGAGACCATGGGCGGTGTGTTCACCAAGATCATCGAGAAGAACACCACGATTCCGACCAAGGCCTCGCAGGTGTTCTCCACCGCCGAGGACAACCAGTCGGCCGTGACCGTGCACGTGCTGCAGGGTGAGCGCGAGCAGGCCCGCTTCAACAAGTCGCTGGCCAAGTTCGATCTCTCCGGCATCGAGCCGGCCCCGCGCGGCCTGCCGCAGGTGGAGGTGTCCTTCGACATCGATGCCAACGGCATCCTGCACGTGTCGGCCAAGGACAAGAAGACCAACAAGGAACAGAAGGTCGAGATCAAGGCCGGTTCGGGTCTGTCCGAGGAGGAGATCGCACGCATGGTCGCCGACGCGGAAGCCAACCGCGAGGAAGACAAGAAGTTCCAGGAACTGGTGCAGGCGCGCAACCAGGCCGATGCCCTGATCCACGGCACGCGTTCGGCGATCACCGAGCACGGCAGCAAGGTCGGCGGCGATGTGATCGGCAAGGTGGAGTCGGCGCTGGCGGATCTGGAAACCGCGATGAAGGGCGACGACAAGGCGCAGATCGAATCGCGCTCGAAGGCGCTGGAAGAAGCGGGCCAGGCGCTGTTCGCCGCGGCCTCGGCCGGCGACCAGGGCGGTGCCCCGGGTGCCGACGCCGGTGCGGCCGGTGATCGCCACGATGATGTGGTCGATGCCGAGTTCACCGAAGTCAAGGACGACAAGAAGTCCTGATCCAGGACGATGCGGGGCACTGCCGGAAGGCGGTGCCCCGTTGTCGCCTCAGGGTCCTGGCCGCCGTCCTGGCGTGTCGGGGCGCCCGATGCAGGAGCGGACCTGGTTCCGCTCTTCTGCTTTGACGAATCCCGACGTACCGGAAAGCGATTCATTCCATGAGCAAGCGTGATTATTACGAAGTCCTGGGCGTTGCCCGGACCGCGACCGACGAAGAACTCAAGAAGTCCTACCGTCGCTGCGCGATGAAGTTCCATCCCGACCGCAATCCCGGTGATGCAGCGGCGGAAGCCGCCTTCAAGGAATGCAAGGAAGCGTACGAGACGCTGTCCGACGCCAACAAGCGGCGCATGTACGATGCCCACGGCCATGCGGCCTTCGAGCACGGCATGGGCGGTGGTGGCGGTGGCGGCCCGGACATCAACGATATCTTCGGCGACATCTTCGGCAACATCTTCGGAGGTGGCGCGCGCCAGGCCCGGCGCGGCGCCGATGTCGGCTACGTGCTGGAGCTGGACCTGGAGGAAGCCGTGCGGGGCATCGAGCGCCGTATCGAAATCCCCACGCTGGCCGAGTGCGATGACTGCCACGGCAGCGGCTCGGAAGACGGCAAGGTCGATACCTGCAGCGTGTGCCGCGGGCGTGGCCAGGTGCACATCCAGCGCGGCCCGTTCACCATGCAGCAGCCCTGCCACCAGTGTGGCGGCCGCGGCAGGATCATCGCCAACCCGTGCAAGACGTGCCAAGGCAATGGGCGTGTCGAGGAAGACAAGGTGCTCTCGGTGAAGGTGCCCGCCGGCGTCGATACCGGTGACCGCATCCGTCTGGCGGGCGAGGGCGAGGCGGGGCCGGCCGGCACGCCGCCGGGTGATCTGTACGTCGAAGTGCGTGTGCGCGAGCATGCGATATTCCAGCGCGACGGCGATGACCTGCACTGCGAGGTGCCGATCCGCATCTCCCAGGCCGCGCTCGGCGACACCATCCGCGTGCAGACGCTGGGCGGCGAAGCGGAAATCCGCATTCCCGCCGAGACCCAGACCGGAAAGCTGTTCCGCCTGCGTGGCAAGGGCGTGCGCTCGGTGCGCAGCCGCTCCGAGGGCGACCTGTACTGCCGCGTGGTAGTGGAGACGCCGGTCAATCTCACCACCGACCAGCGCAAGCTGATGGAGCAGTTCGAGTCCACGTTCGTGGGCGAGGACGCGCGCAAGCATTCGCCGAAGTCGGCGACGTTCATCGACGGCGTCAAGGGCTTCTGGGACCGGATGACCTCCTGACTGCCAGCAGAGCGCCGGGCCGCGCCCGGCGTTCTGCCGTCCGCCGGCGCGCCACGCCGGGTGCTGCGCGGGCGTAAACTTGCTGCATGAGCGAATCCCTCGAAAACCATCTGGTACATGGCCGCCGCCAGCGGCCTGACGGCCCCGCCGTGGTCGATGTCATTTCCGTGCAGTCGCAGCTGGTGTACGGCCATGCCGGCAACAGTGCCGCCGCGCCACCCCTGCGCGCGCTCGGTGTGCGCGTGGCCGAGATCCCCACGACGCTGCTGAGCAATGCGCCGTTCTATGCCACCACCCGCGGCCGCGTGCTGCCGGTGGACTGGTTCGCCGACCTGCTGCGCGGCACGGCCGAACGGGGCGTGCCGCAGCGGGCGAAGATGCTGGTGTCCGGGTACTTCGGCAGCGTCGACAACGGTGCCGCATTCGCCGACTGGCTCGACGCGGTACGGCCTGGCTGCCCGCAGCTGCGCTACTGCCTCGACCCGGTGATCGGTGACACGCACACCGGGCCCTACGTGGAGCCGGGGCTGGAAAAGGTGTTTGCCGAGCGGCTGCTGCCGCATGCCTGGCTGGTCACGCCCAATGCCTTCGAGCTTGGGCGTTTGACGGGCAGGGCGGCGCTGGCGCAGGACGACGCGATCGCCGCGGCGCGCAGCCTGCTCGAGCGCGGCCCGCAGTGGGTCATCGCGCATAGCGTGTCCGGGCAGGATGGCGAACTGGTCACGCTGGCGGTTGGCCGCGAAGGCGTATGGCGCTGGTGTTCGCCGTTGCTGCCGGTGGATGTGGCCGGTACCGGCGATGTGCTGATGGCGCTGGTAGTGGCGTTCCTGCTGCGCGGCGAATCAATGGAGCAGGCGGTGGGGCGAGCGGTGGCCGGTACCCACGCGGCGCTGGAGCGCACCCTTGCCGAGGGTGTGGAAGAGTTCGATGTGCACGCCGCCGCGCCGGCCGCACTGCTCGACCCGCCACGCTTTGCGGTCGAGCGCCTGGCGTGAGCGTGCCGACATCGCACCCGCCGCGCGTGGTTGGCATCGTCGGCAGCGCCGGCGCGTACGGGCGCTGGCTGGCGCGCTTTTTCCGCGATCGCATGCAGCTGGAGGTGATCGGCCACGATCCTGCCGATCCGGCGTCTGTCACGCCCGACGTTCTGCTGCAGCGCGCCGATGTGCTGGTGTTCTCCGCGCCCATCCGCCACACGCCGGCGCTGATCGCCGAGTATGCGCAGCGATCGGCAGGCCGCGAAGCAGGCCGCCTGTGGCTGGACGTGACCTCGGTGAAGGAGGCGCCCGTGCAGGCGATGCTGGCTTCGCAGGCGGAGGTGCTGGGCCTGCATCCGATGACGGCGCCGCCCAAGTCGCCGACCCTCAAAGGTCGCGTGCTGGTGGTGTGCCCGGCCCGCGTGGAGGCGTGGCAGGGCTGGGTGCAGGCGCTGTGCACCGCGCTGGAGGCCGAGTGCGTGCAGTCCACGCCGTCCCAGCATGACCAGAGGATGGCGCTGGTGCAGGCGATGGTGCATGCCACCCACCTGGCGCAGGCCGGCGTGCTGCGCAGCTATCAGCCTCTGCTCGGTGAGCTGTCCGCGCTGATGCCGTTCCGGTCAGCGTCCTTCGAACTGGATGCGGCGATCATCGCGCGCATCTTCGCGCTCAACCCGGCCATCTACGAAGACCTCCAGTTCGGCAATCCGCACGTGCCGCCGATGTTGCAGCAGCTGGTCACCCAACTGCAGGCATTGCATGCGCAGGTGGCGCAGGGGGATGACGATGCGCGCGCCGGGTTCCGCCGGCAGTGGTTGCAGGACAATCGCGCGGTACTCGGCGAGGCCGGCGTGGCCGAGGGCAACTACACCTTCGAACGCGTCGGCTACCTGCTGGCCGATCTCACCGAGACGCAGGCGGTGTCCGTGCATCTTCCGGAGGACCGCCCGGGCTCGCTGCGCGCCCTGCTGCACGTCTTCGAGACCCACGGCATCAGCCTTGCATCGATCCATTCCTCGCGCACGCCGTCCGGTGACGTGCATTTCCGCATCGGTTTCGTTGCAGGCAGCGACATCGCCCGGATCGCCGTTGCGGCGGCCGAAGTCGATGCGACAGGGATCGGGCGCGTGCTCGCGCGCTGACGCATTTCATCCACAGGCGGTGTGGATGGTTTTCCAACAAACATGTGGATAAGTGCGTGCGCCGCTTGCGGGACAACGTTGTCAAGACGTGTGGTGATTTATTGACCACCCAGTCGCTACTCCCGGACGGACCGCTTGTCAGCACACCATCCGCACGACACTGTGGCTAGAGGTGCAGCCGAAGGTCGCCGCCCTGGGTGGTGAATTCGCGGCCGGCCCGAATCAGCACGCGTCCGTCTTCAAGCTCGTAGCGCGGCGGGGCCTGGCCATCGCCCGAGGTTGCGCCCTCGGTCTTGAACTCGATGATGACATGGCTCTCGCCGTTGGCGTCGGTGGCAGGAAACTGTCTGAAGGACATGGGCTATCTCCTCTTCGGCGGCGCCGTGCAGGGGCTCGGGGGGCATGCCATGCACGGTGCGCCGCACGGCGTTATGCGCGCGTCTTCACTCGATGAACTGCAGCTTCGCCAGTTCCGCGTAAAGCCCCCCCTCGGCCAGCAGCTGCGCGTGGGTGCCCTGCGCGACGATCTGGCCGTGATCCATCACCACGATGCGATCGGCCTTGAGGATCGTCGCCAGGCGGTGCGCGATCACCAGCGTGGTGCGGCCGGCCATCAGCCGTTCGAGCGCGTGCTGCACCGAACGTTCGCTCTGCGCATCGAGCGCACTGGTGGCTTCATCCAGCAGCAGGATGGGCGCGTCCTTGAGCAGTGCGCGCGCGATCGCCACGCGCTGCTGCTGGCCCCCGGACAGACGGGCGCCGCGCTCACCGAGCTCGCTGGCATAGCCTTCCGGCAGCGCGCGCAGGAACTCGTCGGCTTCGGCGGCGCGCGCGGCGTCCTCCACCTCGGCATCGCTGGCGTCCAGTCGACCGTAGCGGATGTTGTCGCGTGCGCTGGCGGCGAACAGCGTCGGCTGCTGCGGCACCAGCGCGAGTCCGGCCCGCAGCGCGGCAGGATCCAGCTGGCGGACATCGATGCCGTCCACGTCAACCTGTCCGGCGGCCGGATCGTGGAAGCGCAGCAGCAGTTGCAGCACGGTGCTTTTGCCGGCACCGGAAGGGCCCACCAGGGCCACGGTCTCGCCCGGCCGCACGTGCAGGTTGAAGTGGTCCAGCGCGGGCTGGTCGGGGCGCTGCGGGTAGTGGAACACCACGTCGTTGAAACGGATCTCCCCCCGCAGCGGCGATGGCAGTGCGGTGGCCGTGCCGGGCGTGCGGATCTCCACCTCTTCGTGCAGCAGTTCGCTGATGCGGCCCATGCCGCCCGATGCCCGCTGCAGTTCATTCCAGACCTCGGCAAGCGCCCCCACCGAGCCGCCGCCGATCAGGGCGTAGAGCACGAACTGTCCGAGCGTGCCGGCGCTCAGGCGGCCGGCGATGACGTCGTGCGCGCCCAGCCAGAGCACCCCGACGATCGCGCCGAACACCAGCAGGATGGCGCTGGCGGTCACCAGCGACTGGGCTGCGATGCGCCGCCGCGCAGCACCGATGGCATCGCCGAGTGCGCGGTCGAAGCGACCCCGTTCATAGGGTTCGCGCGCATGCGCCTGCACCGTGCGCACCGCACCGAGCGTTTCGGCGGCAAGGCTGTTGGCATCGGCGATGCGGTCCTGGCTGTCGCGCGAAATGCCGCGCAGCCGGCGTGCCCCCAGGATGATCGGCAACACCGCCAGCGGAATGCCCAGCAGCGACCACGCGGCGAGGTGGGGGCTGGTGACGAACAGCATGACCAGGCTGCCCACGACGGTGACGCTGCTGCGCAGTGCGACCGACATCGTCGAGCCGATGACACTGCGCAGCAGTTCGCTGTCGGCGGTGAGCCGCGAGACCAGCTCGCCGCTGCGGTTGCGGTCGTGGAAGCCGGCGCCCAGGGTGATCAGGTGGGCGTAGAGCTGGCTGCGCAGGTCAGCCACCACCTTTTCGCCGAGCAGTGAAACAAAGTAGAACCGCGCGGCGGTGGCCAGCGCCATCACGATGGCCACCAGCAACAGCAGCGCGAAGGCACGGTTGATCTGGCCGCCACCGGTGAAGCCATGGTCGATCATCTGCTTGACGGCCGGCGGCAGGCTCAGGGTGGCGGTTGAAGACACCGCAAGGGCCGCCAGCCAGGCGCAGAACAGACCCTTGTGACGCCGTACGAAGGGCCACAGGGTGGCCAGGCTGCCAAGCCGGCGCAGCGGAGGGGAGGAGGGCGTCGGCTCGGTCATGCGCTCGCTTCGATGATGCGGGTACGGTCACGAGTGGCGTCGCGCAGGCGCGTTTTCAATGCGTCCATCGCGTCAGTCGGCACTTCGACCTCCAGCAGGGCGCCGTCGGCGTCGAACGATTCGTCCAGTTTCCGGGCGCTGTGCGCCGCCAGCGCGGCGTGCAGCGCGCCCAGATCCTCGAACCCCGCGCGGATGCAGACACGGCTCAGCGCAACCAGCGGCAGCCGGGGCGCCGTGCGCAGGCACTCGGCCGCCGTGCCCCCGTAGGCACGCACGAGACCGCCCGCGCCGAGCTTGATTCCGCCATACCACCGGGTAACGACGACCATGACCTGGTCGAAGCCTTGCCCATCGATGGCGGCCAGGATCGGGCGTCCGGCGGTGCCTGCGGGCTCGCCGTCATCGCTGGAACGGTAATCGCCGCCGCAGCGGTAGGCCCAGCAGTTGTGGGTCGCTTCGGTCACCGCGACCTGGCGCAGGAAGTCCAGGGCCTGCGTGCCATCGTCCACCGGCGCGGCGTGGGCGATGAAGCGGCTGTGCTTGATGTCCAGCGCATGGCTGACAGGAGCGGGCAGAGTGTCGAGCATCGGCACCATTCTACCGGGCGCACCCATCGCGGCACCGCGCAGCCCGCATCGGGGCTCAACGATCCAGCAGGGCGCGCAGGTCAGCGGGCACGCGGGTTGCTGGATAGGCCTGCAGATAGGCTTCGAGGCTGGAGCGCGCGCCGTCCACGTCCCCTGCGTCATTGCGCTGGCGGATCTTCAGCAGCCACTGGCGGCGGGGCAGTCGGGCATCGTCGCGCACCTGTCCGGCGAGGTCGGTCGCAGCCTGGGTGATGGGCACCTGGGGCGCGCGCATCAGGGCGCGCTGGGGGGGCGCGGTCATCGACCTCGCCGCGGGTTCCGCCTGGGCTGGCGTGGCCGCGTCGGCGCTGCCGTGGGCGGCAGCCGGTGCCACCGTGCTGGATGCGAATGCGTGCGGCCGGTTGGCCGGCATGCGCTCCTGCTGGACCTCCTCCTTCGCCGCGAGGCCATCGCGGCCCCGCCCAGGTGCCACCGTCCTGGCAGCAGGGGCCTCCATCGCAGGCTTGGCCGTCCCCTGTGGTGGCGGCTGCGCAGCGACGCGCGGGGCGGGTCGGCGCTGTTCCGGCGCGCCACGTGCCGGTTGAGGCGCCGCTGCGGCAGGCAGCTGCGTCCGGGCGCGGGCGACGGGTTCGGCCACCGTCGGCTGGGCCGGCTGTGGCGCAGGATCATGGGACGGCGGCTGCGCAGTCGTTTCCGCCGTCATCGAGAGGGCTTCCGGCAGGCTCGGCACCTCACGTCCAGCTGGCGTGGGCTGCAGCTGCCAGGCAATGCCTACCGCGAACACCACCGATGCCGCGATACCCACCAGCGGCTGCCAGCGCGCACGCCGCCGGACCCGGCGAGGCACGCCGGCACGCGGGCCGGTCGGAGCGCTGGCGTCCCCCTCGCGGGCGGCATCGGCCGCCAGCGCCGCGCGCGCCGCGTCCAGCACGGCCGCGTCCACCGAAGCGGAAGGCTCCGCTGCCAGCGTGTCCCGCAGCAGCGCAGCCAAGGCGCGTTCTTCGGGCGTCAGGGGTTCGTGCCGGCTCATGCGTCCACTCCCGCGCGGAGTCTGTCCATCGCATAGCGCAGGCGGGATTTCACCGTCTCCCTGCCGACGCCGGTGATCTCGCCGATCTGCTCCAGGGTCAGTTCCTGTTCCAGCCGCAACTGCAGCACCTCCCGTTGTTCCGGCGGCAGGGCCGCCATGGCCTGCTGCACGTGGCGACGCTGGTCTTCGCGTCCCAACGCGCTCTCCGGCGTGCGGAGGTCGACCAGGGCCTGCAGCCGCGCTTCGGCGTCGGCGGGCGCGGCAGGGCGATGGCGTGCGGCCCGCCAATGGTCGTTGAGCCGGTTGTGTGCGATGCGGAACAGCCAGGTGCCGAAGGCGGCCTCGGGCTGCCACGTGGTGCGCGCGGCAATGACTTTCTGCCAGACATCCTGGAAGAGTTCTTCAGCCAGCGTGCCATCGCGCAGCTGCTTCACCAGGAAGCCGAACAGGCGCCGGCGGTGGCGCTCGTACAAGGCCTGGAACGCCTGCACGTCCCCGCCGGCCCAGGCCAGCATCAAGGCTTCGTCGGTAGGCAGGGCGTTGGTATCCACGCGACCAAGGGTAAGCGCTGGCCGCTGCGGCGCATAGCCGGACAGGGCGTGGCCGGGGGGCAGGGCGGGCGGCAAGGGTGCGGCGGTTGCTGGCATTTCAGTGCAAACGCACGACAGGTCCGGGTGGGGTTGACGGTCCGGGCGCCGCCGACCGGGGAACGCGCTATGCTCGGCGGCAGGGGAGCCGCGCTGCGGTGAGCGTCATGGGGTGCTACGTTGTCCAGTCAGATCATCATGCCGTTGGTGGAGCCGCACCGCGAACCCGCGGTCACGCCTGCGTTGCTGGAATCGCTGCATGCGCTGCTGCCCGCTGGCGGCGTGCTGCACGTGGGCTGGGATGATCCGATGCTGGGACGGGGGGGACACAGCCATCCCCCGGCCACGCCCCCGGTAGAGACCGTCTGGCCGGCCGCCTTGGACCCTTCGGCGCGGATGCAGCGCTGGGAACATGACGGGGCGGTCCTGTCGGTGTGGATCGAGCAGGCGCAGGCACCGGCCGCCTGGTGGGCGTTGGCCCGGCAGACCCTGGAACTGGCACTGCAGCGGGGGCGCCAGGCCGGTCAGATCATCGCGCTGGAAGGGGCCGAACGGCTCCAGCAGGCGCTGTTCCAGATCGCCGACCTGGCCGGCGCGGACCTTGAGATGCCCGAGATGCTGCGGCACGTGCACGCGGTGTTGAACACGCTGATGTACGCCCAGAACTGCTTCATCGTCGAATACGACGATGTGCGGCATACCCTTCGCTTCCTGTACTTTGCCGACCAGATCGATGACTTCGTGGCCGACCCTGAGCATGCCTATGCGGAGAGCGAGCTGGCAGGCAGCCTGACGTTCGCGCTGCTCCGCCACGGGCAGCCGCTGAGCGGCCCTTCGCGCACGCTGTTGGAGCAGCTCGGCGAGCCGGCGCACCAGCGCCGCGGTCCACAGAGCCAGGATTGGCTGGGCGTGCCCATGCTGCGCGAGGGTCGTGTGTGCGGCGCCATCGTGGTGCAGAGCTACGATCAGGGCGACCAGTACGGTGAATCCGACCGTGCGTTGCTCGGCTTCGTCGCCCAGCATGTGCTGACCGCGATGAACCGGCGGCAGGCGCAGGTGCAGCTGGAGCGCCAGGTCGAGCTGCGCACGCTGGAGCTGCAGCGCGCCAACCGCAGCCTGCAGGAAGAAGTGGTGGAACGTCGGCGCGCGGAGATGCTGCAGGCCGCGCTGTACGGCATCGCTGAGCTTGCCATGCGCGAACAGACCCTGGCCCGGTTCTACGTGCAGGTGCACGGCATGGTCGGCACGCTGCTGGACGCACGGAATTTCTACATCGCGCTGCTGGACGAGAGTGGTGAAGGCCTGGAGTTCGTCTATTCGGTGGATGAGCACACCAGTGCGCGCACGCCGCGCAGTTTCAGCAACGGACTGACCGAATACGTGGTGCGTCACCGGCAACCGCTGCTGGCCTCGCGCGAGCGCATCGATGCCATGTGTGCTTCGGGCGAGGTGGAGCACTTCGGCGCGCGTTCGCAGTGCTGGCTCGGTGTGCCGCTGGTGTTCGATGGCGAGGTGGCTGGCGCGATCGTGGTGCAGAGCTACACGGCCGAGGTTGCCTTCACCACCGATGACCAGCGGTTGTTGACCTTCGTCGCCCAGAACATCGGCACCGGGCTGGCCCGGCAGCGCGACCAGGAGCGCCTGCGCCTGGCGCACGCCGAGCTGGAGAAGCGCGTGGATGAACGCACCCGCGAGCTGGCCGATGTCAATGGAAGGCTGCTGGGACAGATCGCCGAGCGCCTGCGCGCGGAGGAACGACTGACTTACCAGGCCATGCACGATGGGCTCACCGGACTACCCAACCGTGCCCATCTGCTGAGCCGCCTGCAGGATGCGATTTCAGCCGCGCGGCACGCGCCGGACCAGGCGCTGTTCGCGGTGCTGTTCCTGGACCTGGACCGGTTCAAGCTGGTCAACGACAGCATCGGGCACGCCGCCGGTGACCGCATGCTGGAGGAGGTCGCGCGGCGGATCGTCGGACTGCTCGGGACCGGCGATGTGGTGGCGCGCCTGGGCGGTGACGAGTTCGCGATCCTGCTGCGCTGCCCGCAGGGGTTGGCGCAGGCTTTGGGTTTCGCGCAGCGCCTGCTGCTGGCGTTGCAGGAGCCGATGTGGGTGGCCGGGCGCGAACTGTTTCCGTCCGGGAGCCTGGGTATCGCGCTCTGGAACGGGCAGTACCTGGCCGGCGAGGAGATGCTGCGCGATGCCGATGCCGCGATGTACCGCGCCAAGGCGCAGGGCCAGGACCGCTGTGCGATCTTCGATGAGGACATGCGCAACCAGGCCATGCGCAGCCTGGACCTGGAGGCCGATCTGCGGCGGGCGATCATCAGCCGCGATTTCCTCGCCTTCTACCAGCCCATCGTGCGCCTGAGCGATGGCGTGGTCGTGGGACACGAGGCGCTGCTGCGCTGGCAGCACGAGCGACGTGGCCTGCTGCTGCCCGGGGCCTTCCTTGAGCTTGGCGAAGAAAGCGGGTTGATCGAGCAGGTGGACTGGCTGATCTACGAACAGGTCATCGCTGCCCTGGCCCGCGGTGGCCACGGCTACGTATCGGTCAACGTGTCCCCGCGGCATTTCCGTACGCGTGATTTCACCCAGCGATTGTTCGGGCTCATCGACGCAGCCGGCGCCGATCCCCGCCGGCTGCGGCTGGAGATCACCGAGGTGGCGCTGCTGGACGGCGGCCCGCGTACGCTGCGGATCCTGGAGACGTTGCGCGAGCGTGGCATCGTGGTGCAGCTGGATGATTTCGGTACCGGGTTCTCGGCGCTGTCCTACCTGCACCGCTTCCCGATCTCCACGCTGAAGATCGACCAGAGCTTCATCGCCGGTCTGCATGGCGAGGAGGCGCAGAGCACGCACGCGCTCGTGGAGGGCGTGGTCTCGCTGGCGCGCACGCTGGGCATCGCCACGATCGCCGAGGGCATCGAAACCCAAGCGCAGCGGCAGACCCTGCTGGAGCTGGGCTGCGACTACGGCCAGGGCTATCTGCTCGGGCGCCCCCAGCGGGAGGACGGCGGGGCGTAAGCGCACCGCGGGCCTGCATGCCCGCGGCGGACGCGCCCTGGTCTACCCCGACCCTCTTTCAGCGCAGCGCGTTGCGGCGCTTCTCGTCGATCCACTTCGAGGCCTGGGCGGGCTCGTACGCGTGCATCCAGGCCAGCATCTGGTCGATGTCCGAGCCGTACCAGAGGTCGGCACGCTGGGCCGGGTGCAGGAAGTGCTCTTCGACCATCCGGTCGATCATGCCGATCAGCGGGGCGTAGAAACCGTCCACATCCAGGAACGCGCACGGCTTGTTGCCAATGCCGAGCTGGCGCCAGGTCAGCATCTCGAAGATCTCTTCCATGGTGCCGAAGCCGCCTGGCAACGCGACGAAGCCGTCGGCCAGGTCGAACATGCGCGACTTGCGCTCGTGCATGGAGCCGACGATCTCCAGCGAAGTGAGTCCACGATGGGCCACTTCCCAGTCCGCCAGCTGCTGCGGGATCACACCGGTGACTTCGCCGCCGGCGGCCAGCACCGCGTTGGCCACCGTGCCCATCAGGCCGACATTGCCGCCGCCGTAGACCAGCCGCAGGCCATCGTGCGCCAACCGCTCGCCAAGGGCGAGGGCGCGTTCAGCGTAGACGGGTTTGCTGCCGGCGTTGGAGCCGCAATACACACAGACGGACTTCATGGCTTATCAGTCGATGAAAGAAGGGCCGACCATTATCGCCGGTCGGCCCCTGCCTGACGAATGTGCGGCCGGACGCCCGGCACGGACATCCTTTACGCCGCTGCCGCTTCCTCGCGCCGTGGGCCTTCGCGCAGCGCCTTGCGCACCAGGCTGACCAGCAGCTCCAGCTCCTGGCTGTCCATCTCGAAATGCGGGGTGAAGCGCAGCGAGTTCTCGCCGCCGTGGATCACGTTGATGCCGTGCTGGCGCAGCCATTCCTCGGTCGAGCCGGCGCCATAGCATTTGAATGCCGGCGCGAGCTCGCAGGAGAACAGCAGGCCGGTGCCCTGTACCTTGGTGATCAGTCCGCCCAGCTCTTTGCGCAGGGCCTCCAGCCGCTGCAGCGCCTCGGCGCCGCGCTCGATGATGTTGGCGCGCACCTGCGGGGTGAGCTGCGCCAGGGTGGCGCAGGCCACGTCCAATGCCCGCGGATTGGCGGTCATGGTGTTGCCATAGATACCCTTGCGGTAGAGCTGGGCGGCGCGTTCGTTGACGGCCAGCACCGACAGCGGGTACTGCGCGGCGTTGAGCGCCTTCGAGTAGGTTTCCATGTCCGGCGGATCCAGCGCCTCGAAGCCGGGGTAATCCACCACCGACAGCACGCCGTGGGCGCGCAGGCCGGCCTGGATGGAGTCGACCAGCAGCAGACTGCCATGGGCCCGGGTGAGTTCGCGGGCCAGCGCGTAGAACGCCGGCGGCACCGAGCGGCCCGGATCACCTTCGCCCATCACCGGCTCCAGGAACACCGCCTCGATGAACCACTGGTTGCGGGTGGCGTCGTCGAACACCTTGCGCAGGGCGGCCTCGTCATACGGCGCCAGGGCGATCACCGAGTTCTCGTCGCGGTAACTGGCAAGGTGCTGCTGGTAGGTGCGGCGGCTCGAATCGGAGTAGAGCGCGGGGCGATCGGTGCGGCCGTGGAAGCTGCCCTTGATCACCACCCGCTTGACCGTGGCGCCGGCATGCGGCGCGCCCGGGTCGGTCTGCAGTTTGCTGTTCACATCGGCGATGCGGGCGGCCAGGCCCACGGCCTCGGAGCCGGAATTAAGGCACATGAAGCGGGTGAACGGGCAGTCGCCACGACGATGGCCGATCTCGCGGCGCAGTGCGCCGACGAAACGCTGCTGCGACAGGCTGGGCGTCATGATGTTGGCCATCACCTGGGGACGCGCCATGGCGTCGAGCACCGCCTGCGGGGTGTGGCCGAAACCGAGCATGCCGTAGCCGCCGGCGTCGTACAGTACCGCGCCCTTCAGCGTCACCACCCACGGGCCGCGCGCGATAAACGCCACGTACGGGGTCACCGCATCGTCGGCGTAGAAGTTGATGAAGCCTTCTTGCATCGCCTCCACCTGCGCCTGTTCATCCAGTGCAAGCAGGCCGGACAGGTTCGATGCCTGCAGGTCCTCGACGGTCGCCGCGAAGGCCGCGCCCGCTGCTTCGACGGCCGCCACCAGCTGCGGGTGGGACGCGGCCAGGCGCTCCAGCGTGGCGTCATCCAGGCCGGAGGTGAGGCGGTGGCCGGGCTGGGCACGCAACGGGGCAAGGTGTTCGATGAAGCTCATTGCAGATCTCCTGGAGCATGAAGTTCGCAGGCCCGCTCAGACGGGTCGCGTCCTCGTCCCGGGCAGCGCCAGCGCCGTGCGGGGGACGTATCGACCGATCCTAGCATGGGCGTTTTAGGGCGATAACCCCGGCGTTTTCCTGCTGCATGGCAGCATTTTCGCTGACGATGCGTGTTGGACTGCGCGTTGCGGGCAGCCGCCCGTACAATGCGCGCCATTGTCGACCCGTTGGCGCGCGCAGCTTTGAAAAAGTCCGATTTCCATTACGATCTGCCCCCTGAACTGATTGCCCAGGCGCCGCTGCCCGAGCGCTCTGCCAGCCGCCTGCTGGTGGTCCCGCCCGCACCCGGCGCGCTGCAGGACACGCACGTGCATGCGTTGCCGTCACTGCTGCAGCCAGGCGATCTGCTGATCTTCAACGACACGCGCGTGATTCCGGCACGCTTGTTCGGGCAGAAGGCCACCGGCGGCCGCGTGGAGATCCTGATCGAGCGCCTGCTGGGGGGCCAGCAGGCACGTGCGCAGGTGGGTGCGAGCAAGACGCCGAAAGCAGGCAGCCGCATCGCGCTCGACGCCGGCGGAGAGGCCGAGGTGCTGGGGCGTGACGGCGAGTTCTTCGTGCTGGCGTTCCACGTGCCCGAGCCGCTGGAGCAGTGGTTGCTGCACGCGGGCCGCTTGCCGCTGCCGCCCTACATCCAGCGCGAGCCCGGGCTGGATGACCGGGAACGCTACCAGACCGTGTTCGCGCGCGAGGTGGGCGCGGTGGCTGCGCCGACCGCAGGGCTGCATTTCGACGATGCCCTGCTGGCCACCCTGCGCGGGCAGGGCGTGGCCTTCGGCCATGTGACGCTGCATGTAGGGGCCGGCACCTTCCAGCCGATGCGCGCCGAGGCGTTGGAGGACCACGTGATGCACCGCGAATGGCTGAACGTGGGGGCCGAGCTGGTGGAGCAGGTACGGCACACGCGCCAGGCCGGTGGCCGGGTGATCGGCGTGGGCACCACGGTGGTGCGTGCGCTGGAAAGCGCGATGCGCGAAGGGGAGCTGCTCCCGTTCGCGGGCGAGACGCAGATCTTCATCACGCCGGGGTACCGGATCCGCAGCGTCGACGCCATGGTCACCAACTTCCATCTGCCGGAAAGCACGCTGCTGATGATGATCTCGGCTTTCGCCGGCAGGGAGCGGGTGTTCGAGGCCTATCGCCATGCGATCGCGCAGCGCTACCGGTTCTTCAGCTACGGCGATGCGATGCTGCTGTTCCCCGGGAAATGAGGCCCTGCTGGGCGGCCTGCGGCAAAGTGCGAGACAATGGCCCGCTATCTGTCCAAACAACCGCGCCATGTCCCGACTGCAGTTCCAGCTCAAGACCACTGATGGCCGTGCCCGCCGGGGCCGCCTGACCTTCCCGCGTGGCACCGTGGAGACCCCCGCGTTCATGCCGGTGGGAACCTATGGCTCGGTCAAGGGCATCCTGCCGGAGCACATCCGGGCGCTGGGCGCGGAAATCATCCTCGGCAACACCTTCCACCTGTACCTGCGGCCGGGCCTGGACGTCATCGCCGACCACGGCGGCCTGCACGGCTTCGCCCGCTGGGACGGCCCGATCCTCACCGACTCGGGTGGCTTCCAGGTGTTCTCGTTGGCGCATCGGCGCAAGATCACCGAGCAGGGCGTGACCTTCGCTTCGCCCACCGACGGTGCGCGCGTGTTCCTCGGCCCCGAGGAAAGCATGAAGATCCAGAAGGTGCTGGACTCGGACATCGTGATGATCTTCGACGAATGCACGCCGTACCCGGCCACCGAGGACGTCGCCCGCCGCTCGATGGAGCTGAGCCTGCGCTGGGCGCAGCGCAGCCGCGAGGCCCACGACGGCCTGGGCAACGACGCGGCCCTGTTCGGCATCGTGCAGGGCGGGGTGCACACCGACCTGCGCAGCCGCTCGGCCGATGCGCTGCAGGCCATCGGTTTCGATGGCTATGCGATCGGGGGGCTGGCCGTCGGTGAGCCGGAGGACGAGCGCAATGCCATGCTCGAGCACCTGCATCCGCTGCTGCCGGCGGACCGCCCGCGCTACCTGATGGGCGTGGGCCGGCCGGAGGACCTGGTAGAGGGCGTGGCGCGCGGGGTGGACATGTTCGACTGCGTGATGCCCACCCGCAATGCCCGCAACGGCCACTATTTCACCTCGTTCGGCACCGTACGCATCCGCAACGCCCGGTATGAGCGTGACATGGAACCGATCGAGCCGGGCTGCGGCTGCTACGCCTGCGCCGGTGGCTTCACCCGGTCCTACCTGCGCCACCTGGACCGCTGCAACGAGATGCTGGCGCCCATGCTGGGCACTCTGCACAACCTGTATTACTACGAAAAGCTCATGGCCGACGTGCGCGCGGCCATCGAAGCGGGAACTTTCACCGCCTTCCGCGAGTCCTTCTACGCAGCCCGCCGGGCGGTGGCGCCGGCGCTCTGAGCGGGCGCCCCCGCCGAACGGCCCAAGGACGCAGCGCCGGGGCCGTGGCATACTTCGAGGCTGACCCGATCTGCGCCTGCGCCCGTGCCCTCCCTGGCCGGGACGCGGCCCAACCAAAGGACTCCAATGAACCTGCTCGATTTCCTGATCCCCACCGCCCACGCCCAGGCCGCCGGTGGGCCGCCGTCGGGCATGGGGGGTCTGAGCACCCTGCTGTTCCCGGTGATCCTGATCGCCATCATGTACTTCCTGATGATCCGCCCGCAGATGAAGCGGCAGAAGGAGCACAAGGCGATGCTGGAGAAGATCAAGCGCGGCGATGAAGTACTGACCAACGGCGGCATCGCCGGCAAGGTCACCGACATCGGCGACAACTTCGTGACCCTGGAGGTGGCTGACAACGTCCGCATCCGCGTGCAGAAGGGCGCGGTTGGCAACGTGCTGCCGACCGGCACGCTGGACTCGGCCAAGTAAGCCACACCCTTTCCGAAGCACAACCGCGGCGCCGGGGATGGCGCCGCGCGGGACCCAAGCAATGCTCGAATTTCCTCGCTGGAAGTACTTCGTCATCCTGATCGTCCTGGCGATCAGCACGCTGTACGCGCTGCCCAACATCTATCAGAAGGACCCGGCCATCCAGATCACCGCCAACCGTGGCGGACAGATCGATGACGCCCTGCGTACCCGGGTGCTGGCCGACCTCAAGGCCGCCAATGTCTCGCCGCTGGCGGTCGAACAGGAAGGCGACAGCCTGATCGTGCGGCTGCCCGATCCGGCCACGCAGACGGCCGCCAACGACGTGCTCAAGCAGAGCGTCGGCGAGGATTACGTGGTCGCGCTGAACCTGGCTTCCACGGTGCCGGAATGGCTGGCCAACCTCGGCGCGCAGCCGATGGTGCTGGGCCTTGACCTGCAGGGCGGCGTGCACTTCGTGCTGCAGGTGGACCAGAAGGCCGCACTGGACAAGCGCCTGGACGGTTATACCGAGGACGTGCGTACGAGCCTGCGCGAGGCCAGGATTCCATACCAGTCGGTGGAGCGCCGTGCGGACAACACCATTGTCGCCAACCTCAGCCCCTCGGCGGGCGAGGGCGCCGGCCTGCGCGCGCGCGATGCGCTCTTCGCCACCCAGCCCACGCTCGGTTACGAAGTGGTGGGCAACCGCCTGACCGTTTCGGTTCCGGAGAGCGAGATCGCCGACATCGCCAACGGGGCGATCGAGCAGAACGTCAACACGCTGCGCAACCGCGTTAACCAGCTGGGCGTGGCCGAGCCGATCATCCAGCGCCAGGGTGCCGACCGCGTGGTCGTGCAGCTGCCGGGCGTGCAGGACACGGCCGAAGCCAAGCGCATGATCGGCGCGACCGCCACGCTGGAATACCGCGCGGTGATCGAAGGCAACGCACAGGACGCCATCGCCAGCGGCCGCATTCCGCCGGAGGCCAAGGTGTACCAGCAGCGTGACAACCGCGGCCCGGTGCTGCTGGCCAAGCGCGTGATCGTCACCGGCGACCAGATGGTGGCCGCGCAGGCCACCACCGACCAGAACGGTGCCGCGGCGGTGAGCGTGACGCTGAACAACGCCGGCGGCCAGCGCATGTTCGATTTCACCAGCGCCAACGTCAACAAGCCGATGGCCGTGGTCTACACCGAACGCGTGCCCACGGTGGAGACGGTGGATGGCAAGGAAGTGCGCAGCTTCCGCGTCAAGGAAGAAGTGATTTCCGTAGCGAACATCAATGGTGTGTTCGGCAAGAACTTCCAGACCACCGGCCTGGAGAAGAAGGAAGCCGAGGACCTGGCCAAGCTGCTGAAATCCGGCTCGCTGGCCGCGCCGATGGACTTCGTGGAAGAGCGCATCGTCGGCCCGAGCCTGGGTGCGGAGAATGTCGAGCGCGGCGTCACCGCCGTCGGCTTCGCCTTCCTGTTCACCCTGGTGTTCTTCACCGTCTATTACCGCGCCTTCGGTGTGATCACCTCCATCGCGATGCTGTTCAACCTGCTGATCGTGGTCGCGGTGATGTCGCTGTTCGGGGCGACCATGACCCTGCCGGGCTTTGCAGGCCTGGCGCTTTCGATCGGCCTGTCGGTGGACGCCAACGTGCTGATCAACGAGCGCATCCGCGAGGAACTGCGTGCCGGCATGCCGGCCAAGGCCGCCATCGTGGCCGGCTACGAGAAGGCGTCCGGTACCATCCTCGACGCCAACCTGACCGGCATCCTCGCCGGCGTGGCCCTGTACGCCTTTGGTACCGGTCCCCTGCGAGGCTTCGCGGTCACGATGGTGGTCGGCATCATCGCCTCGATGTTCACTGCCATCACCGTGTCCCGTGCCCTTGCCGTGCTGACGTACAGCCGCCGCAAGAAGCTCAAGACCCTGGCTATCTGACGGGATAGGAACGCAACCATGAAACTGTTTCCGCTTCACCTGATCCCGAACGACACCAAGTTCGACTTCATGCGCACCCGTTGGGTGGCCATCGGCATCGCGCTGGTGGTGTTCCTGGTGGCCTTCGGCAGCATCGTGGGCAAGGGCTTCAACTATGCGCTGGACTTCACCGGCGGTACCGTGGTGGAAGTGCGGTTCGAACGCGCTGCGGATATCGACGCGGTGCGCGAGCACCTGGAGACCGCCGGGTATGCCGGCGCCCAGGTGCAGAGCTTCGGCAGTGGTACCAACCTGCTGATCCGCCTGCAGCCGCAGGAGCTGGGTCAGGGCGAAAGCGCCGGCGATGCCAACACCCGTACGGCCGAGGCCGTGCGTACGGCGGTGTCGCTGGATGGCAACGCGGCCACGGTGCTCTCCTCGGAGTTCGTCGGCCCGCAGGTCGGCAAGGAGCTGGCGCTGAACGGCGTGTACGCGGCGCTGTTCGTGCTGATCGGCTTCCTGATCTACATCGGCTTCCGCTTCGAGTGGAAGTTCGCCGTGGTCGCCATCATCACCACGCTGTTCGACGTGCTGGTGGTGGCCGGGTACTTCTCGCTCAGTGGGCGCGAATTCGATCTGACCGTGCTGGCCGGCCTGCTCTCGGTGATGGGTTTCTCCATCAACGACACCATCGTGGTGTTCGACCGTGTCCGCGAGAACTTCCGCAGCCTGCGTGTCGAGCCGCTGGAAGTGATGAACCGCTCGATCAACCAGACCCTGTCGCGCACCATCATCACCTCGCTGGTCTTCTTCCTGTCGGTGCTGGCGCTGTACCTGTACGGCGGCGGTTCGCTGGAAGGACTGGCGCTGAGCCAGATGATCGGCGCGGTGATCGGTACGCTGTCTTCGATCTTCATTGCCTGCCCGCTGTTGACCATGGGCGTGCTTGCGGTGACCAAGCAGGACCTGCTGCCGAAGGCCAAGGATGTGGAAGCGCTGGCACGTCGCCCGTAAGCCACGCGTCCAGGTCGTCCGGAAAACCCCGCCACGGCGGGGTTTTTTCATGGGCCCGCAACCGAAGCAGCCGAGCATACGCCGCCGTCGGTTGTGCAATGGCGACCCGCGCACTACGCTTCTGCCGTTCGCATGCACCCGCGTGCGCTGTTCCTGCAGTGCGCCTGCCGCACCCGCCAATACCGAGGTCTTCATGGTCATCAAACCGCGCGTTCGCGGCTTCATCTGCGTCACCACCCATCCCACCGGCTGCGACGCGGCGGTCAAGCAGCAGATCGATTACATCAAGGCGCGCCCGCCGATCCAGAACGGGCCCAAGCGCGTGCTGGTGATCGGCGCGTCCACCGGTTATGGGCTGGCCGCGCGCATCACCGCTGCGTTCGGCAGTGGCGCTGCGACGCTCGGCGTCTTCTTTGAAAAACCGGGTACGGACACCAAGCCCGGCAGCGCCGGCTGGTACAACTCGGCCGCCTTCCACAAATACGCCGGGCAGGCGGGCCTGTATGCGAAGAGCATCAACGGTGACGCCTTCTCCGACGAGGTCAAGGCCGAGACCATCAAGCAGATCAAGGCCGATCTCGGTCAGGTCGACCAGGTGGTCTACAGCCTGGCCGCACCGCGTCGTCGTCATCCGAAGACCGGGGAGATCATCAATTCCACGCTCAAGCCGATCGGCGCCCCGATCACGCTGCGCGGACTGGACACCGACAAGGAAAAGCTGACCGAAACGCACCTGGAACCGGCCACCGAGGCGGAGATCGCCGGCACCGTCGCGGTGATGGGGGGCGAGGACTGGCAGATGTGGATCGACGCACTGGCCGAGGCCGATGTACTGGCCAATGGTTGCACCACCACGGCCTTCACCTACGTCGGCGAGGAGATCACCCAGGCGATCTACTGGAACGGCAGCATCGGTGCGGCCAAGAAGGACCTCGACCAGAAAGTGCTGGGCCTGCGCGAGAAGCTGGCACCGATCGGCGGCGATGCGCGCGTCTCGGTGCTCAAGGCCGTGGTGACCCAGGCCAGCTCGGCCATCCCGACCATGCCGCTGTACCTCTCGCTGCTGTTCAAGGTCATGAAGGCCGAGGGTACGCACGAGGGCTGTATCGAGCAGCTCGATACCCTCTACGACATCCTTTACGGCGGCACCGCCGAAGGCACGGCGGTGGAGCGTTTGCGCACCACGCTGACGGCTGACGACGGCCGGCAGATCGCGTTGATGGACGAGGAAGGCCGGCTGCGGGCCGACTACAAGGAAATGTCGCCGGCGGTGCAGCGACAGGTCGTCGCACTCTGGCCGCAGGTCACCGATGCCAACCTGTATGAGATCAGCGATCTGGCCGGCTACAAGGCCGATTTCCTGCGACTGTTCGGGTTCGGCGTGGACGGCGTGGACTACGAGGCCGACGTTGATCCCGAAGTGCGGATTCCGGACCTGATCGACCTGACCTGAGCGGCCGCACGGCCCGGACAGGCGCGAAGAGGCCGGCCATGCCGGCCTTTTCCCTTCCGGGCCCAGACCGCGGCGGTTCTTTCAGGCCGAGTCCGATGGTCCGTGCTGTGCGCTGGCGGCACCGTGGCGTCAAGACCGGTGTCGGCGCCGTTACGCAGCAGGGGCGCCGCCCCCGGGATGCCGATCCGTCAGGGAGCCCGCCCGTGAACCAGCCTGCCTTGCCAGCAAGATTTGTCGCTACCGCGTCCATCGACACTGCCGCGCGTGCGGCGGTCACGCGCGGCGGCTTTCCGCCGCGTGACAATGTGCGTGCCATCGGCTGCGCCGGGAGGCGGCAGACCGTGCGCGCCGCCTTCGAGGCGGCAGGGCAGGGCACCACCCGCCACGATCTGCAGGACCGGGTGGATGCGGTACTCGGCAACGACCGCTTCCACGTGGTGCAGATGCAGGGAACGGCTGCACTTTGGCTTGTGCCCGGTGAGCGCGCGCCGTGCCAGACGCCGGGCAATACGACGATGCGCCTGATGCTTCATGGCCTGTCCCCCGGCATGGCGCGGTGGGTGCGTGTGCAGATCCACCTCGGGTGCGGCTTCCGCCGGCGCGGCACGCCGCTGCAGCGGGTGTACGAACAGACGCTGGCGCTCGCACAGCAGGACGGACTGGAGGGCGAGCTGACGCACGCCGACTGGCAGGCGTTGCAGCTGCGCGTGCAGCATGCCTGGCTGCAGAAAATGGAGCCGGCCCTGCGCATCATCGGCCGTCACCGCCTGCGCGCGAGGGTCGCTGCGCTTTCCTGCCGGCACGCGCCGGCGGTGCGCATTGTCTGGCTCCACGTGCTGCGCACCTGGGCCGAGGAAGCGACCGAGGCCGCGGCGCTGCCACGCCATGCGGATGCGGAGGCGGTATGTGAAGCGCTGATCCAGGCGCCGGAAACGCGCGCGCTTGGGCAGCAGCGGCTCGCCGAGTGCCTGCTGCAGCGCGCCGCCCTGGCACAGGGTGGTCACCAGCAAGCCCTCCTGCTGCGTGCGGGCAGCGCCGCAGAGGCATCGCTGGCACAGGCAGGCACAGCGGCCGCGGCGCTGGTCTGCGCCTGTGTCGCCCTGGTCAGGGCCGAGCGGGCGGCACCGGCGCTGGCCGACGCACTGCGTGGACAGGCGGCGCACCATCTGGCGCTGGCCGCCACCGAGCCCGCCCTGGCCGTCCGGGTGCAGCAGGCCCGCCGCGCGATCGAGCTCGCCCAGGAAGCCGGACAATCGGTTCCCTGCGGCTCTGCGGTAGGCGATCTGGCCCAGCAACACGCCGATCAGCAGCACACCCGCTGCGACCTCGGCACGCAGACATGGGTCCGCACCGTCGAGGCACGCCATCGACAGGGACAGCATGCGCAGGCCTGCATGGCGGCCGCGCAGGCGATGCGGCAGGGGCGCCTGCAATCACCGTTGGTCGCGGTGTGGGAGCGTGCCAGCGCGGCCTGGGGCGCGCAGCCCCTCGATGCCCAGGCGCGTCGTCACTGGCAGGCCAACGCGCGCGCCTGCCTCGTGGCGGGGCTGCAGTGCCGCTTGCACCGCACCGACGGGTGAGGCCGGCGCGGGCCGCGATGGCCCGCGCGCGCCGAGTGTGGTTCAACCGAAATCGAACGCCATGGACGGCGAGGCCGTGCCCACGAAATCTCCCTGTACGTAGCCCAGGCCGGCGCTGAACAGCAGGGTCATGGAGTTCGCATCGCTGACGAACTCGGCCATCGTGGTGATGCCCGCCGCCTGCGCGCGCTGGGTGATCTCCTGGACCTTCTCGAAATTCTCCCGGGTCGCGGTGGCATCGCGGGTGAAGCTGCGGTCGAGCTTGACGAACTGCGGCTGGAAGTGCGCCAGCAGCTGGAACGAGTCCAGGCCCGAGCCGAACTGCTCCAGGCCGATACGGCAACCCAGCGGTGCCACATCCTGCAGGAACTGCTGTGCATTGCGCAGGTGGGTGAACACCTTGGCTTCGGGTGCGTGCAGCCACAGCCGATGCCCGGGCACGCCCTGCGCGGCCAGGCCTTCGCGCAGCGTGGCGATGAGCCCCGGATCATTGAACGACTCCGGCGTGACGCGGACCAGTATCTGCGTCGGATGTCCAGCGCGCTCGCGTTCGCCAAGCACCACGAGGGCGCGCTTGACGACCCAGCGGTTGATGTCGGCCAGCAGCCCATGGTCCTCGGCGATGCCCAGGAACGTGGTGGGGCTGAGCAGCTCGCCGTTGCTCTCCAGCCGCAGGTAGGCTTCGTACAGCTCGAGCGGTTCGCCCTGCAGGCTCAGCACGGGCTGGTAGTGCAGCTGGAAGCCGTCGCCGTCCAGGGCGTCGCGCAGGCGCTCCACCCAGCGTGCCACGCGCTCTTCCTCGACCCGGTCCGAAGCGGCCGGGTCGAACACCCGCACGGTGTTGCCCAGCTCGGCGGCGGCCTGCATGCAATGGGTCGCGCGGGCCAGAACCTGGCCGATGCTGGCGATCTTCTCGCCGACCTGGACGCCACCGATGCTCACCGTGACCGTGGCCGAGCGCTCGCCGATGCTGAACACCTCGGCGGCGTACCCTTCGCGGATGCGTTCGGCCAGCGCCATGGTCGCCGCGTACGGACCATCCACCAGCACGGCGAAGCTATGCTCGCCGAAGCGGGCCACCTGGGCACTGTCGCCCACCGTGGCGGCCAGTGATCGGGCCAGCCCGTTGATCAGGGCATCGGCCGAGTCCAGGCCGATGTCCGGCAGCAGCCGCGCGTAATGATCCGGCTCGACCAGCAGCAGGCCGCACTGGCCTTCGCTGCGGCTCGCCTGGGCCACGGCATTCTCCACATGCACCATGAAGGTGGGACGGTTGAGCAGTCCGGTCACCAGGTCGCGCTGGCGCAGGTCCTCCACTTCCCGGGCGAGCTCGGCATCCAGTTCCATGCGGCGCCGGAACACCACCTGCAGGCAGGCTTCGCCTTCGTAGGTCGCGGGGGTGAACTCCATGGTGGCGGCGAACACGCTGCCATCCTGGTGACGCGCGTCGATCTGGTACTGCGGCGGCGGCGGCTCGCCCCTGGCCAGCGACTTCAGCAGCTGCTTGAAACTTTCCACATGCTGGGCGGCGACCATGTCCAGCAGCGAAATTCCTTCGATGTCATCGAAGGCCTCGTAGCCGAACATCTCCAGGTAGGCGTCGTTGGCCCGGATGTGCATGCCTTCGTGGATATAGGCGATAGGGTCGCGCGAGGAGGCGATGAGGGCGTCGCAGCGGCGCTCGGTCTCGCGCATCTGTGCCTCGATCCGGCGCAGCCCGCGGCGGGCCTGCAGGTCCACCCACTGGTCGCGCACCACGGCCAGCAGGTGGCCCGGGCGCTGGCGCAGGGCAAGGGCGCGGATGCCGCTCGCGCTGGCTTCCACCAGGGTGTCTTCCTCGATCCGGTCCACCAGCAGAATCACCGGCACATCCTTGCCACTGGCGGCGATCTGCTGGGCCACTGCGGACAGCGAAATGGCCTGCGAACCGGCGGCCAGCACCAGGTCGATGGGCTGGGCGCGGAGGACCTGTCCCAGTTCCTGCGCGTCCTGCGGGCGCGAAGGACGCACGGCGATGCCGCCGTTGCGCAGCGCGCTGACGATGGCCTCGGCGTTCTCGCCGCTGTCGTCCACGATCACCAGGCGCAGGGTGATGTCATTGCCGTTGTGCATTTGAAAAGCTCCCCAAGCTGCGCATTTGATACACGATGCACGTCCGCAGGTCCATGCGCCAGTCCAGCGCGTGCCCACGGACCGATGCCGCCGGGTGGCGCGCTACACCGCGCAGCCAGCGGCATGGCCGCTCGCCCAGGCCCATTGGAAGTTGTAGCCGCCAAGCCACCCGGAAACATCCAGCACTTCCCCGATGAAATGCAGGCCGGGCACCACGCGCGATTCGAAGGTGGAGGAGGCCACCTGCGCGGTATCCACCCCGCCCAGCGTCACCTCGGCTGTGCGATAACCCTCGGTACCGCTGGCCACCAGCGGGAAGGCACCGAGCAGCGCCGCCGCCTCGCGCAGTTGCGGCTCATCGATCTGCCTGACCGGCCGGTCAGGCAACCAGTGCTCGCACAGGCGCTGTGCCAGGCGCTTGGGCAGCACCTCGCCCAGCACGGTGCGCAGCTCGGCCGCGCCACGCGCCTGCTTCATCCCTCGCAGCCACGCCAGGGCGTCCTCGCCGGGCAGCAGGTCCAGGGTCAAGGCATCGCCGGGCTGCCAGTACGAAGAGATCTGCAGGATCGCCGGCCCGCTGACACCGCGATGGGTGAGCAGCATGAAGTTGCGGAACGCCGTGCCATTGCAGCGGGCTTCCACCGGCAGGGCCACGCCGCTCAGGTCAGCCAGCCGCTCCTGGTGCGTGCCGCTGAGGGTCAGCGGCACCAGCCCGGCGCGCAGGGGCAGCACGTTGTGGCCGAACTGCCGGGCGATGTCATGGCCGAATCCGGTGGCGCCCAGGCTCGGGATGGACAGCCCGCCGGTGGCCACCACCAGCGAGGCGCACTGGAACAGGCCCTGCGTCGTCTGCACCCGGAACCCGTCGGCGCCGCGCTCGAGGGCGGTGACCGCGCACTGCGTGCGGATCTGCACGCCGGCGGCCTGGCACTCGTCCACGAGCATGGCCACGATCTGCTTGGAGGAGACATCGCAGAACAGCTGACCCAGCTCTTTTTCGTGATACGCGATGCGGTGCCGCTCGACCATCCCGATGAAATCGGCCGGCGTGTAGCGTGCCAGTGCCGATTTGCAGAAGTGCGGATTTGCCGAAAGGAACTGCGCCGGGGTGGTGCCGGTGTTGGTGAAATTGCAGCGGCCACCGCCGGACATCAGGATCTTCTTCCCGACCTTGTTGGCGTGGTCGATGACCTGCACGCTGCGGCCGCGCTGCCCGGCCGTCAGCGCACACATCAGCCCGGCCGCGCCGGCGCCGATGACCAGCACGTCGCAGCGGATCGTCGCCATGCGGTCAGTCCTTGGCGCGCTTGCGCCAGACCGGGGTGACGTCGAGCTGCAGGTTGTCGCTGATCAGCTGCACCTCGGTGTCCTGGATCAGCACGCTCCAGCGCATCGCCCGCTGGATCTGCTGCGACCAGGGCTCGACGAACGCCGTGGGAAGGTCAAGCACGGACACATTGCCGAAGCGCTCCAGCCCCTTGCCCTGTTTCTGCCACCACACGTCGGAGGCGTGGCCTGCATAGGTCACAACCTGCACGCTCCGGCTGCGGTTGCTGGCCTTGCGGATGCGCGATTCATCCGGGTGCCCCAGATCGATCCAGCGCAGGATGTCGCCGGTGTAATCGTGCTCCCACAGGTCGGGCTCGTCGTCGGTGCTCAGTCCACGGCCGAACTCGAGCCTTTCCTCCGCATTGAGCGCAAAGGCGAGCAGCCGCACCATCAAGCGTTCGTCGGTCTCCGACGGGTGCTGGGCGAGGGTGAGGTTGTGGCTCGCGTAGTAACCGCGATCCATGTCGCTGATCTGCAGCTCGGCCTTGCGGATGGTGGCGGTGAGGGCCATGGGACTTCCGTGAGCAAAGAGCGCCATGATAATGGGTGGGCCATGCCGCCGTCCGATCCCATCACCGCTGCCGTTCCCGCCAGCCGCCTGCAGCTGCCGCCAGGTCCCTGGTCGAGCCTGCTGGAGGGGCTGTGCGCGCGCTTCCCGCGGATCAGCGCCGCGCAGTGGCAGCAGCGTTTCGCACGCGGGCGCGTGCAGGACGCCCAGGGCAGGGCGCTGGCGCCCGGGCACCCGTGGCGGGTGGGCCTGGAAGTGCGCTACTTCCGCGAGGTGGACGACGAGCCGGTGATCCCCTTCCAGGTGCAGGTGCTGCACCAGGATGACCACCTGCTGGTGGTCGACAAACCGCACTTCCTTCCTGTCATGCCAGCGGGACGCTTCGTGACGCAGACCGCGCTGGCGCGGCTGGTCGCCGCCACCGGCAATCCGGACCTGGTGCCGCTGCACCGCCTGGACCGGCTGACCGCCGGCCTGGTGCTGTTCTCCACGCATCGCCAGACGCGCGATGCCTATCAGCGGTTGTTCCGTGAACGGCAGATCGGCAAGCGCTACGAAGCGCTGGCCCCGGCACTGCCCGGCCACGCTTTTCCACGCATACGCCGAAGCCGGATCGTCCCGGGAGACCCGTTCTTCCGCATGCGCGAAGCCGAGGGCCATCCCAACAGCGAGACCCGGATCGACGTGCTCGGCGAGGTCGGGCCGGTCTGGCGCTATGCGCTGTCCCCGCTTACCGGCCGCAAGCATCAGCTGCGGGTCCACATGGCCGCGCTGGGCGCACCGATCCTGGGCGATGACCTCTATCCGGCATTGGCCGGCGAGCAGGAGAGCGTCGTTTCCCCGCCCCTGCAACTGCTGGCCCGCGAATTGACCTTCACCGACCCCCTCGATGGGGCCGAGCGCTGCTTTCGGAGCATGCGCAGTCTGACGCTGACGTGAGGGTGATCCGCATCCTGGCGTCGGAAAAGTCTGAATAGGCTGTTCCGGCGACAGCCGACACGGGGCAGGCCCTTGCGCCACGTGGGACGGCAACGTGTTCATGGATTAACGACGTGCCTATCGCTTTTTGCTGCGAACCCGCGTATCGTCCGTCTCACTGTGTTTGCTAGGGTCACCGTAAATCGTGGCCTGGTGCAGTTGATCTCACGATCCGCTCCATCGATCCGCTTTGCCAACGCCTGCAACTCAGTCTCGGCCCCGATACCCGGTGGCTGCGATTTATTTTTTTTTGTTCAGGAGTTTCAAAGATGTCTGATCGTCAGACCGGTACCGTCAAGTGGTTCAACGATGCCAAGGGCTTCGGCTTCATCACCCCGGAAAGCGGCCCGGACCTGTTCGTGCATTTCCGCGCCATCCAGGGCAACGGCTTCAAGTCGCTGCAGGAAGGCCAGAAGGTGACCTTCGTCGCCGTGCAGGGCCAGAAGGGCATGCAGGCTGACCAGGTGCAGGCGGTCTGATCCGCTTGCTGCCTTGAAGGTAGCCAGAGACGCCGGAAGCGCAAGCTTCCGGCGTTTTTTTTTGCTCATGCGCGCTCATGCCCCAGCGCCTCGCCGGCTCATCACGCGGCAGACCGTGGCGTGGTTCTAGCATCTGAGGCTCTCCTTTTCCGGCAGCCGTACATGATCGTCGTCCATCATCTTGAAAACTCCCGCTCCCTGCGCATCTTGTGGATGCTGGAGGAGCTCGGCCTGGACTACGAACTGCAGCAGTACGCACGCGATCGCAAGACCCTGATGGCGCCGGCCGCGCTGCGCCAGGTCCACGCGTTGGGCAAGGCGCCGATCCTGCAGGATGGCAACAGGATCCTGGCCGAATCCGGCGCGATCCTCGAATACCTCGCCGACCAGTACGACAGCCAGCGTACGCTTTCACCAGCGGGCACTCCGGCCGATGCGGACGAGCGTCTGGAGTATCGCTACTGGCTGCATTACGCCGAAGGCTCGGCGATGCCGCCGATGCTGCTCACGCTGGTTGTCGGGCGCATCCGCAGCGCGCCCATGCCGTTCTTCGCCCGGCCCATCGCACGCGCCATCGCTGACAGGATGGAGTCCGCGTTCGTCGGGCCGCAGCGCCACCTGCACCTGGACTGGATGGAGCGGCGCCTGGCAGGCAGCCCCTGGTTCGCCGGAGAGCGCTTCACTGCCGCCGATATCCAGATGAGTTTCCCGCTGCAGGCGGCGGCCGGGCGCGGTGACGGGCTCGGTGAGCGCCCCGCATTGGCGGCCTTCCTGCAGCGCATCGAGCGTCGACCTGCGTACCAGCGGGCCGTGGCGCGCGGCGGCGCGCTGACGCCGATCGGCGGCTGAGCTTGCGCCGGCCGGCGCCGACCCCCACCTGAAGGGGATGGACAACCTGCCCCCCCGTTTCGACAACCGGCTGCTGCGGCAGCTTCCCGGCGATCCCGAACAGGGGCCGCGACGGCGCGAGGTTCTGGGCGCGGCCTGGTCACCGGTGATGCCCACCCCGGTCGCCGATCCGCGCCTGCTGGCACGCTGGAATGAGGTGGCCGATCTGCTTGGACTGCCGGCTGACTTCCTCGCCAGCCCGGCGTTCGCCGAGGTGTTCGGCGGCAACGCCTTGCTGGAGGGCATGCAGCCGTGGGCCCACAACTACGGAGGACACCAGTTCGGGCACTGGGCAGGCCAGCTGGGTGACGGCCGGGCGATCTCGCTGGGCGAGCTGGTCACCCCGTCGGGGCAGCACTGGGAGCTGCAGCTCAAGGGAGCCGGACCGACGCCCTATTCGCGCGGTGCGGACGGGCGCGCCGTGCTGCGCTCCTCCCTCCGCGAGTTCCTGTGCAGTGAGGCCATGCATCATCTCGGGGTACCCACCACGCGCGCGCTGTCGCTGGTGGCGACCGGCGAGGACGTGGTACGTGACATGTTCTACGACGGCCATCCCCGGCCCGAGCCAGGCGCCGTGGTGTGCCGCGTGGCGCCCTCGTTCCTGCGCTTTGGCAGCTTCGAACTGCCTGCATCGCGCCGCGACGATGCGCTGCTGGAACAGCTGGCCAGGACCTGCATCGGACGTGATTTCCCCCGCCTGCAGGGCCAGGGCGAAGCGCTCTACGCTGCGTGGTTCGGCGAGGTCTGCACGCGCACCGCAGAGATGGTCGCGCACTGGATGCGCGTGGGTTTCGTGCACGGCGTCATGAACACCGACAACATGTCCATCCTCGGGCTGACCATTGATTACGGGCCTTACGGATGGCTGGAGGAATACGACCCCGATTGGACCCCGAACACCACCGATGCACAGCGGCGGCGTTACCGGTACGGCACGCAGCCGCAGGTCGCGTTCTGGAACCTGACGCGCCTGGCGCAGGCCATCGCGCCGCTGTTTGCCGACGTCGAGCCGTTGCAGGCGGGGTTGCAGGCCTTCGAACGCACGCTGGAAGCCTGCACACGCCGTGACATCGCCGCCAAGCTGGGCCTGTCCGCCGCCGGTGAGGCGGACCTGGCGCTGCACGCCCGCTGGCAGCAGCTGATGGCCGACGGTGGCATGGACATGACGCTGGCTTACCGTGCGCTGATGCGGCTGGATATCACGGCACCCTCCACGGCGCTGCTGGCGGCGGTGTTCCACGACCCGGCTCGGGCCGCAGCGGTGGACGCAGCGCTCCACGCCTGGCTGCAGGACTACGCCGCGCGCCTGGGCGGGGATCCGCTGACGGCGGCCGAACGTGCGCGGGTGCAGGGCAGGGCCAACCCGGTCTATGTACTGCGGAACTGGCTGGCGCACGAGGCCATCGAGCGCGCGGAACAGGGTGACATGGGCGGTGTGCACGCGCTCCAGGACGTGCTGCGTGAGCCGTACACCGAGCGCGCGGGGCTGACGCATTACGCACAGCCACGTCCTGCGTGGGCCGACCACAAAGCCGGCTGTTCAATGCTCTCCTGCAGTTCCTGAGCGGAGGGGCGGCACGGGCCTGGCACGACGAGCGCGCTGCCTGGCAGCCTGACGGCGACCGTGCACACGTGCCAAGCCACGCAGTGTGCGTTAATCGCACACGCGAGCGATAAACGCACTTGAATGGTGCAGTGCGATAAACCTAACGTCACCGTCGTTCCAAGCGATCCACCCTCGGCGGGACGCGGGCAGCGCGACAGGTGCTGACGCCAGGTGCAGGGGGAAGACCGCCGGAGCTCCTCCTTCTGTACGGAGTCTGCATGCGCCGTCATCGTCTGTTCCTGTCTCTGTTCCCGGCCCTGTGCCTGCCAGCCGCGGCACTGCCCTGCGTGGCGCTGGCCTACCAGGCCGAGCCGGCGCCCGCCGCGGTGCAGGTCCTGCCTGTAACCCGTTATGCCGACGATGACGCGGCCGGTTCGCTGCGCTGGGCGATCACGACCGCCAACAGCGCGCCGGGTCGCTACCGCATCGAGATCGGGGCCGTTGGCGCCGCGCCCTACGTGATCCGTCCGGCCTCGCCGCTGCCGGAGATCACCGGCCCGGTGCAGATCATCGGCGTGCCGTGGGCGCGCGATGGACAGCATGTGGCGATCGACGGATCCGCTTACGTGACCGGTACCGGCACCGATGCGTGTCCTGGCGCCGAGCGCGGGCAATCCGGCACCAATGTGCGCACGACCACGCTGCCCGGACTGGTGCTGCGCGACACGCGCGGCGTGGAGCTTGCCGGGCTAGAGATCCGCAACTTCTGCATCGGGGTGCTGGTCAACCGCTCCCGTGACAGCGAGATCCACGACAACCGGATCGTCGCCAACAAAGGCGGCGCCGGCATCATGCTGACCGGTGACGATGGCACGGGACAGTCCACGCCGGCCACGACGGTGCACAACCGGATCGTGCGCAACGAGTTCATCGACAATGGCGATGGCCTTGAACTGACCCGGGGTGCCGCCTGGAACCTGGTGGCCGACAACCTGTTCCAGTCCACCCCGGCCAATCCGGAGCCGTCGCAGGGCATCGAGATCCTGTGGGGCAACGACAACCAGGTGATCGGCAACCGGTTCGTCGATTACTCCGATGGGCTGCAGATCAACTGGGGCAACCGCAACTACATCGCGGGCAATACCTTCAGCGGCAATGCCATCGGCGTGAGCATCACCGGCAGCGGCAATGTGGTCGATGGCAACACGCTGTCGGCCAACGGGATCGGCATCGCGGTGCGCCCGCAGCCGGTAAGTGCACCGAACCGCTTCACCGCCAACCGACTGTTCGGCAACGGATTGCGGATCGAGCGCTGCGAAGCCGGCGGGGTCTGTTCGGACGCTGCGCCGCGCGGGGCGATCGTGTTCGGTGTTCCCGGGCTTGAGCACGCGGCATTCAAGGGCTCGCGCGGACGGGGCGTCGAGACGGATCCGGGCAGGCGCGCCCGCATCTGTACGGCCGACGCGCAGGCGGACTGCCAGCCGCCGCCCAACCTCGGCCAGCGCGCGCCGGTCCTCCAGGCGGTGCAGGGCGGGGCGTCCGGGCGCAGCGTGCACGGGGTGTTCAACGGGCCGCCCAACCAGCGCTTCCAGGTCGAGCTGTTCGGCAACACGGCCGCGCACGATCATGAGGCCGAGCGCGTGCTGGGCACCGTGCAGGCGGTCACCGATGCACAGGGGCAGGGCCGCTTCAGTGTTCCGCTGCAGCTGGGCCGCAACCTGGAGGACGTAGCCACTCTGACCGCCACGGTGACCTCGGCACAGGGCGCCACCTCTCCCCTGAGCGCGCCGCTGGCGCTGCACTGACCTGCCGCGAGGCCTTTGGCATGACATCACCCTCCGTCCTTCCGCTGCTGACGATCCTGGCGGCGCTGCTGGCGCCGGCCGTGGCCAATGGCCAGTCCGCGTCCTCCGACTACCGCAACAGCACCCTGACCGGCGACTGGGAGGGTCGGCGCAGCGCGCTGGCCGCGCGCGGCGTCCTCTTCCGCGGTGACTACGTGGGCGAGGCGATGGGCGTTGTTGACGGTGGCTACGGCGAAACCGGCGCCCGCTACACGCAGCAGCTTCGGCTCGGCCTGGATCTGGACATGGCCACGCTGGCCGGCTGGGAGGGGGGCGTGGTGCACCTGACGTTGAACGATCGCCGTGGCCGCAGTGCGTCGGCGGACCTGGTCGGCAACCGTTTTCCGATCCAGGAAGCCTACGGCGGCCAGTACACCCGGCTGAGCGAACTCAGCTATGACCAGACATCCGGTGACGGCGCGTCCTACGTCAAGCTGGGCTACTACGCCATGGGCAACCAGTTCGGGCTGCACAGCCTGCTCACCCATTTCGTCAACGCCGCCTTCTGCGCGCACCCGCTGGCGATGTCAGGCAACAGCGGGTGGTACAACTACCCGGTTGCCCGCTGGGGCGGCGAGGTGGCCCGGCAGATCGGGCCGGAATGGAACCTTCGCGCCGGATGGTTCCAGGTCAACCCGGCCCTGGGCGGCACGGTTGAACGCACTGCATTCCGCCCGTTCGCCAGCGGCACCACCGGCTCGCTGTACCCGGTGGAGGTGACCTGGCTGCCGGGCAAGGGCGGTGCGCACGAGGGCGTGTACAAGTTCGGTGCCTACTACGATTCCTCGCGCGTGGAACGGCGTGGCCTCGATGCCTCGCCGACGACCGGTCGCCATGGCGCCTACGTGCTCGCCGAGCAGCGCCTGACCCATGAAGCCGGCGATGCCAGCCGCGGCCTGACGGCGTTTGCGCAGTACATGGTGTCCGATACCGATACGGCCCAGATCCGCCGCTGGTATGCGCTCGGCGGCGTGTACCAGGGCATCGGCGGACGGGCGCAGGACAGCATCGCGCTGGGCTACGTCGGCGCCGACATCAACCGGCGCCTGGTCGACGCACGCCGCGCCGTGCTCGCCGGTGCACAGGTTCCGCCCGCGTCCCCGTTGTACCGGCTCAGCCAGGCCGAAGAACTGTTCGAGCTTTCCTACAGTGTGCAGGTCAACCCCTGGCTGATGATCCGTCCGGATGTGCAGTACATCGTCAATCCGGGGACCTTCGCCTACACCCGTACCGACAATGCCTGGGCGCTGGGCGTCCAGGCCAAGGTGACTTTCTGATGCCTCGTTTCCTTCGCGTCCGTTCGCCGCTGCGTCCCGCCGCTCTGCTGCTGGCCGCCACGTGCGCCTTGCTCGCCCCTGCCGCGCAGGCCACGGAAACAGCTGTCACGCCCTTGCAGGTGGGCGCGCTGCGGATCGGCGAGGGCCGGCCGAAAACCATTGTGCCGATCACCGCGGCGCAGGCGGATCTGGCGCTGCAGCAGGCCGCCGCCATCGCGGCCAGCCCGGCGACGGATCTTGCGGAGTGGCGCATCGACTTCCTGGATAGCGCCATCGATGGCGCTGCACTGGTGGCCCTGGGCAAGCGCATTGAACAGGCGCTGGGCGGCAAGCCCATGATCGTGACGTTCCGCACGAAGGCCGAGGGCGGCGCCAGTGCGATCAGTGATGCGGACTACGGTGCGCTCAACCAGGCGCTGCTGCAGGGCGGTTTCGCGCAGTTGCTGGACGTGGAAATGTTCCGTGACCGGCAGGTGGTGGCGGGACTGGTCAAGGCCGCGCACGCGGCCGGCGTGAAAGTGGTGATGTCCAGCCATGACTTCCGCGCCACGCCCCCGCGCGAAGAAATCGTCTCGCGCCTGCTGCAGCAGGAGGCCATGGGCGCGGACGTGTTGAAGATCGCGGTGATGCCGCGTGATGCGGGTGACGTTCTGACCCTGCTGGACGCCACCTGGCAGGTGCGCCAGCGCAGCGACCGGCCGCTGCTGACCATGTCCATGGGGGGCACGGGTGTGGTCTCGCGGCTGGCCGGAGAAACCTTCGGCCAGGCGATGACCTTCGGCATGATCGGTACGCCTTCGGCGCCGGGCCAGGTCGAGGTGGAGCCGCTGCGCTCGGTACTGGACGTCATCCATGCCTCACAGGCGGCGGGCCAGTGAAGCCACCGCCGCTGTCCCGCCCTCCCGTCCACTCCCGCAGGTGCACCGCATGAGCCATGCCGCCGTCCCCGTTTCGCCGTTGGCGCTCGAACGGATGACCCCGTTCCAGTGGACCGCCATCGCCATCTGCGTGGTGTTGAACATGCTCGACGGCTTCGATGTGATGGTCATGGCCTTCACCGCGCCGCATGTGTCCAGCGACTGGAGCCTGTCCGGCAAGGCGCTCGGGATGATGCTCAGTGCGGGACTGGTCGGCATGGCGCTGGGTTCGTTCCTGCTTGCGCCGTTGGCCGACCGCTGGGGGCGGCGGCCGATGATCCTGTGCTGCCTGCTCATCCTCACCCTCGGCATGGCGCTGTCCGCGCTGGCCGCCAGTGCATGGCAGCTTGCCGCGCTGCGCGTGTTCACCGGCGTGGGCATCGGCGGCATGCTGGCCGGCGTGGGGGTGATCACCGCCGAGTACGCGAGCCTGAAGTGGCGCAGTACGGCCGTGGCGCTGCAGGCCACCGGCTACCCGATCGGTGCCACCCTCGGCGGCGTGCTGGCGGCGTGGATGCTGCAGCACTTCAGCTGGCACAGCGTGTTCCTGACCGGCGCTGCGGCGTCCCTGGTGTGCATTCCCCTGGTGCTTCGCTGCCTGCCCGAATCACTGGACTTCCTGGTGGCGCGCCGCCCGCCCGATGCACTGGCGCGGCTCAACGCCCTGTTGACCCGCATGCAGATGCCGGCGCTGCACGCCCTGCCGCCGCCGCCGGCGCGCGCGGCACGTCGCAAGGGGTACGCCGCCCTGTTCGGCGGCGACCTGCGTCGGGTGGCGGTGTTCATCGCGATGGCGTTCTTCCTGCACATGTTCGCGTTCTATTTCGTGCTCAGCTGGACGCCCAAGCTGCTGGTCGCCTCCGGCGTTTCCGAACAGCAGGGCATCACCGGCGGCGTGCTGCTCAATCTCGGCGGCATCGTCGGCGGCAGCCTGTTCGGGTGGCTGGCATCGCGCATGGCGCTGTCGCGGCTGACCGCGGCCACGCTCGTGGTGGCCCTGCTCGGGATGCTGGTGTTCGCGGCGTTCAACACCGCACTTGGCATCGCGTTTCCGGTGGCGTTCGTCATCGGCGCGGCGTTGTTCGGGGCGATGGCCGGGCTGTATGCCGCAGCGCCGGTGGTGTTCGCCGCCGATGTGCGCACGACCGGGCTCGGCTGGGCGATCGGCATCGGGCGTGTCGGGGCGATCATGTCGCCGTTGACGGTAGGGCTGCTGGTGGATGCCGGCTGGCGGCCGGCCACGCTCTACGTGGTATGCGCGCTGCCGCTGGCGCTGGCCGCATGGGCCTGCCTGAAGCTGCGGGTCGGCGTTGGGCAGGCGCGCACATGAGAAAGGTGGTGTCAGCGCGCGATGTTCGATTATCGCATATTGGTTCGAATATCGAATTGACGTTACGGATCGCGCTGACGACGATATCCCTTCCCGCTTCAACCCCGCATGTCGCACCACGCCCTGCCGCCGCGGCGCAGCCCGGCGTGGTGGAAGGAGCAATGCAGTGATCGACAAGACCGTAGCCAATGCCGAGGCGGCCGTGGCTGATATCCCCGATGGTGCGACCGTGATGATCGGCGGGTTCGGCACCGCCGGCATGCCTGACTGCTTGATCGAGGCGTTGATCGGGCAGGGGGCGCGCGAGTTGACCATCATCAACAACAATGCCGGCAACGGTGACACGGGCCTGGCCGCGTTGATCAAGCACAGGCGGGTACGCCGCATCGTCTGCTCGTTCCCGAGGCAGGCCGATTCGCAGCATTTCGATGCGGCCTACCGCGCCGGCGAGATCGAGCTGGAGCTGGTGCCGCAGGGCAACCTCGCCGCGCGCATCCACGCGGCGGGCTCGGGACTGGGCGCGATCTTCACCCCCACCGGCTACGGCACCGAGCTGGCGCAGGGCAAGGAGAGCCGTGAGATCGACGGCCGCCACTACGTGCTCGAGTACCCGCTGCACGCAGATTACGCGTTGATCAAGGCCGATCGCGGCGACCGCTGGGGCAACCTGGTCTACCGCAGGACCGCACGCAACTTCGGCCCTCTCATGGCGATGGCCGCGCGCTGTGCCATCGTGCAGGTGCGCGAAGTGGTGGCGCTGGGTGCGCTGGATCCGGAAGCCGTGGTGACGCCCGGCATCTTCGTGCAGCGCGTGGTCGCGGTCGGCGCGGAAGGAGTGCAGGCATGAAACGCTTGAGCCGCGAACAGATGGCCGCACGCGTGGCGCGCGACATTCCCGAGGGCGCGTATGTGAACCTCGGCATCGGCCTGCCGACCACCGTGGCCAATTTCCTGCCGGCGGACAAGGAGATCTTCCTGCAGTCGGAGAATGGCCTGCTGGGCATGGGACCGGCGCCTGCACCCGGCCAGGAGGATCCTGACCTGATCAACGCCGGCAAGCAGCCGGTGACGCTGCTCACCGGGGGCTGTTATTTCCACCACGCCGACTCGTTCGCGATGATGCGCGGCGGCCACCTCGACATCTGCGTGCTCGGGGCCTTCCAGGTGTCCGAGCACGGGGATCTCGCGAACTGGAGCACCGGTGCGCCCGACGCGATTCCCGCCGTGGGCGGCGCGATGGACCTGGCCATCGGTGCCAAGCACGTGTTCGTGATGATGGAACTGTTCACCAAAAAGGGTGAAAGCAAGTTGGTGGCCGAATGCAGCTATCCGCTGACCGGCCTGCGCTGCGTGTCGCGCGTGTATACCGATGTGGCAGTGTTCGACCTTGGTGCCGGCGGCGCGACCGTGCTGGAAATGGTCGAGGGCGTGGACATCGATCAACTGCGTGAACTGACCGGCCTGCCGCTGGCACTGGCCGAGGGAGCCTGAAATGCCCCTGCACGAGACCTACATCGTCGATGGCATCCGTACCCCGATCGGCCGCTACGGCGGCGCGCTTTCCGGTGTGCGCGCCGACGACCTCGGCGCGATTCCGCTGAAGGCGCTGCTGGCGCGCCACCCGCAGCTGGACCCGGCGCTGATCGAAGACGTCTACCTCGGCTGTGCGAACCAGGCCGGTGAGGACAACCGCAACGTGGCACGGATGAGCCTGCTGCTGGCCGGCCTGCCGGTGAGCGTGCCCGGCAGCACGATCAACCGTCTGTGCGGCTCCGGGCTGGACGCGATCGGTACGGTGGCGCGCGGCATCGCCGCCGGCGAGCTGGGCCTGGCCATCGCGGGCGGCGTGGAGTCGATGTCGCGTGCGCCATGGGTGATGGGCAAGGCGAACGCGGCCTTCGCCCGCGACCAGCAGATCGAAGACACCACCATGGGCTGGCGTTTCATCAATCCGCGCCTGCGTGAACTGCACGGTGTGGAGACCATGGGCCAGACCGCCGAGAACGTGGCCGAGCGTTACGGCATCAGCCGCGAGGACCAGGATGCCTTCGCGCTGCGCAGCCAGCAGCGCACCGCTGCTGCACAGGCACGTGGCTTCTACGAGGGCGAGATCGTGGCGGTGGACGTACCGGGCCGCAGACGCGGCGAAACCGTGAGCGTCGACCGCGATGAACACCCGCGCGGCGACACCACCGCCGAGGCCCTGGCCAAACTGAAGCCGCTGTTCCGCCAGCCGGGCTCGGTCACCGCCGGTAACGCTTCGGGCATCAACGACGGTGCGGCCGCGCTGCTGCTCGCCTCCGGTGCGCAGGTGAAGGCGCTCGGGCTGGCCCCGCGGGCGCGCATTCTCGGCTTTGCCAGCGCCGGCGTGGAACCGGCGATCATGGGCATGGGACCGGTGCCCGCCAGCCGGAAGCTGATGGCACGGCTGGGCCTGGCCCTCACCGATTTCGATGCCATCGAACTGAACGAGGCCTTTGCCTCGCAGGGCCTGGCCTGCCTGCGCCAGCTCGGCCTGCCCGACGACGCCGCGCACGTGAACCCCAACGGCGGTGCGATTGCCCTGGGCCACCCGCTGGGCATGAGTGGCGCGCGCCTGGCCTTGACCCTGCTGCGCCAGCTCGAAGCCAGCGGCGGCCGTCGTGGCCTGGCCACGATGTGCATCGGCGTGGGGCAGGGCGTGGCCTTGGCCATCGAGCGCGTGTGAGCCCGTCCGATTCCGTTATCTGCATGACAGCCGCGGCCGCCCGGCCGCCCGCCAACAGGAGTACGCCATGAGCGATCCCACCGACCTGCGCGGCTACCGCACGCCGTATCCCGGCAGCCAGCCGCAGCGCATCCACCTGCCTTACGCATCCACCGCCAAGCGCGGCCCGGGTACCGATCCGATCAGCATTCCGGTGACGCTTTCGGAGGTGACCGGCCCCCGCCTGGACCGCACCACGCTTGGCGCGCATGCGGCTGACCTGACCGCCGGCTTCGCAGGCCAGCCCCTGGGCGAGCGCATCATCGTCGGCGGACGCGTGCTGGATGAGAACGGTCGCCCGGTGCGCAACACGGTGGTCGAGGTCTGGCAGTGCAACGCCGCCGGCCGTTACCTGCACAAGGGCGATCAGCATGATGCACCGCTGGATCCCAACTTCACCGGCACCGGCCAGGTCCTGACCGACGATGCAGGCCGCTACCGCTTCACCACCATCAAGCCCGGCGCCTATCCCTGGCGCAACCACTACAACGCATGGCGCCCGGCGCACATCCATTTCTCGCTGCACGGCGAAGGCATCGGCCAGCGCCTGGTCACGCAGATGTACTTCCCGGGCGATCCGCTGCTGGACCATGACCCGATCTACAACTGCGTGGACGATGCCAAGGCGCGCGCGCGCATGGTGTCCAGCTTCGACTGGGAAAACACCGCCAACGAATTCGCGCTCGGCTACCGCTTCGACATCGTACTGCGCGGTCGCAAGATGACCGTCTGGGAGTAAGCACATGAGTTTTCAATCCACCCCGTGGCAGACCGTCGGGCCGTACTACCGTCTGGGCCTGGAGCCGCTGTACCGCACCGAGATCGCACCACCCCAGGCCCTGGGCGAGCGCGTGGAGGTCAGTGGGCAGGTGTTCGACGGCGATGGCGTGCCGGTGTCCGACGCCGTGCTCGAGATCTGGCAGGCCGACGCGCAGGGCATCTACGCCCATGCCGAAGACCCACGCCAGCAGGCGCATGACCCTGCGTTCAACGGGTGGGGCAGGGTGCCGACCGACGCGGAGGGACGCTTCGCCTTCACCACCGTCAAGCCAGGTCGCGTGCCTGGCCTGCGCGGGCAGCCACAGGCACCGCACCTGGTCATCCTGGTGTTCATGCGCGGCCTGCTGCAGGCCACGCGCACGCGCCTGTACTTCGGTGATGACGCCTCCAACGGCGAGGATGGCATCCTGCAGAGGGTGCCGGCCGAGCGCCGCCACACGCTCCTGGCCCGGGCGCAGGGCAACGGCGCCTACCATTGGGACGTGCGCATGCAGGGTCCGGACGAGACCGTGTTCTTCGCGTACTGAGCGTCGCTGGGCTGCGGGCACGCGTAAGCTGGCATCACCCTGGATGGACTGTTTCGATGAGCCACTTTCATTCCCTGCTCGGGGGGTTGTTCGGCGACCCTGCCGTCGATGCATGCTTCACTGATAGCGCCCGCGTGCAGGCCATGCTTGATGTCGAGCGCGCGCTGGCACGTGCGCAGGTGCGCTGTGGCGTGGTTCCCGCCCGTGCGCTGGCGCCGATCGACGCGGCGTGCCGGGCGGATCTGTACGCGGTGCCCGCGCTGGCCGCGGCCACTGCGTTGTCCGGCAACCCCGCCATCCCCCTGGTCAAGGCCTTGACCGCCAAGGTGCATCAGGCCGACGCCGAGGCGGCGCGGTGGGTGCACTGGGGGGCCACCAGCCAGGACATCATCGATACGGGCACGATCCTGCAGGTGCGGGCAGCTGTCGAGGCGGTACGGGAACGCCTGCAGGTGCTGTGCGGTGCACTGGCCGCGCTGGCCGACGCGGAGCGGGCGACCGGCCTGCCGGGTCGCACGCTGCTGCAGCAGGCCGTGCCGGTGACCTTTGGACTGAAGGCGGCCGGCTGGCTCGATGCGTTGCAGCGCAGCCAGCGACGGCTGCACGCGCTGGCAGACGATACGCTGGTCCTGCAGTTCGGCGGCGCCGCCGGTACGCTGGCCTCGCTGCGATCCCGCGGACTGGACGTGGCCCAGGCGCTGGGCGAGGAGCTTGGGCTGCCGGTGCCGGCGCTGCCCTGGCATGCCGCGCGTGACCGCATAGCCGAACTCGGCAGCGTCTTCGCGCTGTTGACCGGCACCTTGGGCAAGATCGCCACCGATATCGTGCTGCTGATGCAATCCGAAGTGGCCGAAGCGTTCGAGCCTTCCGGCGAGGGGCGGGGCGGCTCCTCGGCGATGCCGCACAAGCGCAACCCGGTGGGCTGCGTGGCCGCGATCGCCGCCGCCACCCGCGTGCCCGGGCTGCTGTCCACGCTGTACAGCGCGCTGCCACAACCGCACGAGCGCGCGGCAGGACAGTGGCACGCCGAATGGGAAACCCTGCCTGACATCGTCCGCCTGTGCGCCGGCAGCCTGGCCCAGGTGACCACGGTGGTGCAGGGCCTGGAACTGGATCGCGCGCGCATGCAGGCGCACCTGGACAGCCATGGGGGACTGCTTTACGCAGAAGCCGTGGCGATCACGCTGGGGGAGCACATCGGCAAGTCGGCGGCGCACGCGCTGGTGGACACGGCGGCCCGTCGCGCGCTGGCGCAAGGCACGCCTCTGCGCGAGGTGCTCGCACAGATGCCGGAGGTCAGCGCCGTGCTGTCCTGCGAGCAGCTCGAGGCACTGTTCGCCACCGACAGCTGGCGCGGCATGGCCGAAACCTGGATCCAGCGCGTGCTTGCGCGCGGCTGACCGACATTTCCACGCTGGAGCACGCATGCCTTTCCTGGACCTCGCGCAGCATCGGCTGCATTACCTCGCCGAAGGGCCCGCGGACGCGCCTTGGCTGACCTTCTGCAATTCCCTCGGCACCGACCTGACCATGTGGGCGCCCCAGGTGAGCGCGCTGGCCGGACACTTCCGCATCCTGCGCTACGATCGCCGCGGGCATGGACAGTCCGGCGCGCCCCCCGGGCCGTTCGACGTCGCGGACCTGGCCGCTGACGTGCTGGCGCTGTGGGATGAACTGGGCATCGAGCGCAGCCATTTCTGCGGGCTGTCCATCGGCGGGCTGACCGGCCAGTGGCTGGGCGTGCACGCCCCGCACCGCCTGCGTACGCTCACCGTGGCCGCCACGGCGGCGAAGATCGGCAGTGCCGAGAGCTGGCAGGCCCGCATCGCGCAGGTACGCCAGCATGGCCTGCGTCCCCTGGTGGCCGGGACCGGCGAGCGCTGGTTCAGCGCCGCGTTCGCGCAGTCGCACACTGCCCAGGTCGATGACGTCCTGCAGCGCTTTCTGGCCACGGACGTGGAGGCCTACACCGGCTGCTGCCACGCCGTGGCGACGGCGGATTTCCGCACGCAACTGGACCGCATCGACACGCCGCTGCTGGCGATCGCGGGGGATCAGGATCCGGTCTGCCCGCCGCCGGACCTGCGTGCGATTGCCGACGGCGTGGTGTCCGGTCAGTGGCTGGCGGTGCCGGGCCGACACCTGTGCAACCTCGAATCGCCCGCAGCGTTCACGGCCGCGCTGGCCACCCACCTGTCGATGCCCGAAGCGGCTTCCCACCCACGCTCAGCAAGGTAAACCCCGATGGACGAACAGCAACGCTACGAAGCCGGCCTGGCGGTACGCCGCGAGGTGCTCGGCGAGGCCCATGTCGAACGCTCGCTGGAGGCGCGCACCGAGTTCACCGAGGAATTCCAGGCATTCATCACCCGCACCGCATGGGGCACCGTGTGGACGCGCGATGGTCTTCCGCGGCACACCCGTTCCCTGCTGACCATCGTGATGATGGTGGCCCTGGGGCACGACGAGGAGTTCAAGCTGCACATCCAGGCGGCACGCAACAATGGCGTGACCGCCGCGCAGATCAAGGAAGCGCTGCTGCAGGCGGCGATCTACTGCGGCGTACCGGCGGCCAACCACGCGTTCGCACTGGCGCGACCGATCCTGGAAGCGCAGGCCGCCGAGGGCTGACCCGCGCGGCTGCACGGACCTCAGTGCAGCAGCGCGCCCAGCTGCCGGGCCGCTTCACGCAGGCGCGGGAGCAGCTGCGACTGCATCACGCCCAGGCCCACGCGGCCGGCCTGGGTGCCGATGTTCAACGCACCGATCACCGCACCACTGCGCGACCGCACCGGCACCGCGACCGAGCGCAGCCCGATCTCCAGTTCCTGGTCGACCAGTGCCACGCCCTCGCGGCGCACCCGTTCCAGGGTCTCCAGGAACTCCTCCCGGCGCGTGATGGTGCGCTCGGTGCGGGGACGCAGGGCGGTGCGGTCGAGGTAGCCGTCCAGCGTGTCGCGCGGCAGCGCCGCGAGCAGCACCCGGCCCATCGATGTGCAGTACGCCGGCAGGCGGCTGCCCGCACGCAGGCCGATTGACATGATGCGCACCGTTTCCGCCCGCGCCACGTACAGGATGTCATCGCCATCGAGCACGCCCAGGGAGCAGGACTCATGGACGTCGTCGCGCAGTGAATCCAGCACCGGCTGCGCCGCAGCGGTCATCGAGGACGACGCCACGTAGGCGCCACCGATGCCCAGCACGCGCGGCAGCAGCACGTAGCCGCGGCCCTGCTCACCGACGTAGCCGAGCTTGACCAGCGTGTACAGCACGCGTCGCACCGCCGCACGCGAGATGCCGGTATCGGTGCTGATCTGGGACATCGTCACTTCGCGCGGGTGCTGCGAAAACACACTCAGCACGGCAAGGCCACGACCGAGCGAGGTCATGAAATCCGGATCACCCTGGTAGTCCTGGATCTGCTGCATCAGCTCGTGGGCGAGGCCACGGTCCGGCGGCGGGGCAGGGGCGCGCCCGGGGCGGCGGCTGGGAGGGGGCGCAGACATGGCAGCAGCTTTCATCAATGTCGACCTTGCATGGTAAGCGCTGTGCCGGGGGAGCGGAACCATCGCGCCGCGAGCAGGCAGCGTCGCGGCGCGATGGATGTCACTGCCGCGGTGGCAACGCGTAGGCGATCACGTAGTCGCCGCGGTCGGGCGACTGCCGCGCACCACCTGCGGAAATCACCACGTACTGGCGGCCGCTCTTCGGCGAGATGTAGGTCATCGGCGTGCCCTGGCTGCCCACCGGCATGCGCGCCTTCCACACTTCTTCACCGGTACGGCTGTCATAGGCGCGGAGGTAGTAATCCTGCGTACCGGCGAAGAACAGCAGGCCGGACTGGGTGGCCAGTGAACCGCCGAGGGTCGGCATGCCGATGGGAATCGGCAGGCCCATCTTGATACCCATCGGCCCGGTGTCCTTCACCGTACCGACCGGCACCTGCCAGACCAGCTGGTGGGTGGCCAGATTGATCGCCGACAGCGTGCCGAAGGGCGGCTTCTGGCAGGGAATGCCCAGCCCGGAGAGGAAGCGATCGCGCAGCGAGCCGTACGGCGTGCCGGTCTGCGAGGCCGCACCCATTTCCACGCCGCCCGCGCCGGCGGTCATCTGCGCGCGGGGAATCAGCTTCGTCCACAGTCCCAGGCGCATGTCATTGACGAACAGATAGCCGGTGGTCGGATCCACCGACGCGCTGCCCCAGTTCATGCCCCCCAGCGAACCCGGCCACTGCAGTGCGAGATCCTCGCCCGGGGGGGTGTACATGCCCTCGTAGCGGAACTGCTTGAACTGGATGCGGCACAGCATCTGGTCGATCGGCGTGGCGCCCCACATGTCCGACTCGGTCAGCGTTTCCGTGCCGATCTGTGGCATTCCGACTGACAGCGGCTGCGTGGCGGCGTAGCGCTCGCCCTCGGCGTTGCCCTGCGGTGCCGGGATCTGCCGCACTTCAGTGATCGGCTGGCCGGTCTGGCGGTTGAGCATGAAGATCTGCCCGGCCTTGGTCACCTGCAGCAGGGCCGGCAGCGTGCCGCCCTTGCCATCGGGCACATCGGTCAGGGTCGGCTGCGCGGGGAGGTCGTAGTCCCACAGGTCGTGGCGGACGGTCTGGTAGACCCAGCGCTCTTTGCCCGTGGCTGCATCCAGCGCGACCACGGCCGAGCTGTACTTGTCATCCTGCGGCGTACGTTCACCGGCCCACTGGTCCGGGGTGGTGTTGCCGGTGGGAAGGTAGATCAGGCCCAGCTGCGGATCGTAGGCCATCGAGGTCCACACGTTGGGCGTGGCACGGGTGTAATGGATCGAAGGATCCAGCGGCACGTCCGGGGTCTCCTTCGAAAGATCCCAGACCCAGGCCAGCGCACCGGTGCGCACGTTGTAGGCGCGCACCACGCCGGAAGGTTCGCCGACTTCGATGTTGTCGGCCACGCGGCCGCCCACCACGATCAGCTCGCCCGCCACCAGGGGCGCGGCGGTGAGCGTGTAGAAACCGGGCTTGACATCGCCCATGCCGGCTTTGAGGTCGACCACGCCGTTGCGGCCGAAATCCGGGCACAAGGCACCGGTCCCGGCGTCCAGCGCGAACAGGCGCGCATCGACGGACGTCATCAGAATGCGCTTTTCGCAGAGTGCGGCAGCGCCTGCCGGGATGTCCACGGCAGGCACCGGCGCAGGACCGGTGGCGCCGGCGACGGGCTGGCTGGCATCGAAGTAACCCAACCCGCGGCAGCGCTGCCAGTTCGGTGCCGTTGCCTTCGGATCGAACGCCCAGCGCTGGGTGCCGGAGTCGGCATCCAGGGCGATCACACGGTTGTGGGGCGTGCACACATACAGGGTGTCGGCGATCTGCAGCGGCGTGTTCTGGTCCTCGGCGCCGAACCCATCGCTTTCAGGGACATCGCCGGTGTGCGCGGTCCATGCGACCTGCAACGTCCGCACGTTGTCCGGCGTGATCTGGTCCAGCGCGGCGAAACGGGTGCCCGCGGTGGTGTTGCCCCAGTGCATCCAGTCGCGCTGTTGACTGCCCTGCGCCACCGGTACCACGGCCGGGACGTCGCCCGTGGCGGTGACGATCGGGCGTGGCTGGAAGGCGGATACGGCCGTGCCGACCAGCCCTGCCAGCAGCAGCGCGGCCACGCCGTAGGCCCCACGTCCGGCGTGGACGCCACGACTGCGCCGCAGCGTCGGCCACGCCAGCGCCACCAGCAGCGCCAGCACGGCCGGCATCACCAGCCGTGAAACCAGGGGCCAGAAGTTCCACCCGGCATCGGCAAGGGCCCAGGCGAGGGTTGCCAGGAAGGCGACCGCATAGAGCAGTGCGCCGCCAGGGCGTCGTCGCAGCAGCAGCACACCTGCCACCAGCGACGCCCCACCCATCAGCAGGAAATAGACACTGCCACCCAACTGCAGCAGCCGCACGCCACCGAGCAGCAGCGCCAGCCCGAACAGGGCCACCAGCAGGCCGGTTACGACCAGCAGCAGCCGACCCGGCGCGGAAATCTTCTTCGTTTCGTCCACGATCAATGAACCTCGTTGCGGTAACCCGCTCAGGACGGGCAAGGCCCGCGCGCGCCATGCGTGGCGGGGACCACCGGGTCTCGCGCCGTGGGCCGGGCAGGGCGGATCAGGAGGCTGATCGCGAGGCCGGAGGACGGGAAGATCGGTTTCGGCGATTATCGCACAGGCGTGCGAAAATGGCGTTCCTGGGGAAGCCTAGGCGGGCAACCCGCGCAGATGCCGCGATCACACGGGCAAGCACCCGGCCGAGCGGTTACCCTATGGCGCCCTACATGCTGGTAGCTGCAATGACCGACGCCATCGTGGCCGTCCCCGCCTGGGCTTCGCGCCTGCGCGACATCGCCGATTTCCCCAAGCCGGGCATCCTGTTCAAGGACATCATGCCGCTGCTGGCCAACGGCGATGATTTCCGTGCGGCGATCCAGGCCATGAGCGCGCGCTGGCGTGACCTGCAGTTGGATGCGGTGGTCGGCATCGAGTCGCGCGGGTTCATTCTCGGCGCGGCCATGGCCCTGGAGCTGGGTGTCGGGTTCGTACCGGTTCGCAAGCCGGGCAAGCTGCCGGGCAAAGTGCTGCGCGAGGACTACACCCTCGAGTACCGCAGCGACTGTATCGAGGTGCATGCCGACGCGCTGCCGGCCGGTGCCCGGGTGGCGGTCATCGACGACGTGCTGGCGACCGGAGGCACGCTCGTGGCGGCGCTGTCTTTGATCCGCCGCCTTGGCGTGGAGGTCGTCGGGGCGGGTGTGCTGGTGGAGCTTGACGGCCTCGGTGGCCGTGGCCGCTGGGAAGCCGGGCTGCCGCTGCACACCGAACTGCGGTTCTGAGGCACGGATACGGCAGGCCTTTGGGGCGCTGGCCCGGATGACGGGCCCGGCGTCCGGTGCGAGGCGGCGAGGCCGCCCCGCACCCGGCGGCTACATCGCGCGGACGCGGAAGCGGCGGCCCTTGATCTTGCCTGCTTCAAGCTGGCCCAGCGCACGGTTTACCTGCTCGCGTGCGATGGCCACGTAGGAGCGCGTGGCGAAGATCGCGATCTTGCCGATGTGCTTGCCCGCCAGGCCCGCCTCGCCGGTCAGCGCGCCCAGGATGTCGCCCGGGCGCAGCTTGTCGGTCTTGCCACCGTCGATGCGCAGGGTACGCATCGCGGCCTGCGGCAGCTCGGCCGGACGCGCCGTCGCCAAGGGCGTCTTCTGCCAGTCCAGGGGCTGGCCGCGCTGCGCTTCCACGGCCTCGGCACGGTTCTTTTCACGGTTGGCGACCAGGCTGATGGCCAGGCCGCTGGCGCCGGCACGGCCGGTACGGCCTACGCGGTGCTGGTAGGTCTCCACGTCGGTCGGTAGCTCGTAGTTGATCACCGCCGCGAGGTCTTCCACATCCAGCCCACGCGCCGCCACGTCACTGGCCACCAGCACGTTGCAGCTGCGGTTGGCCAGCTGCAGCAGCACTTCCTCGCGGTCACGCTGCTCCATGTCGCCGTGCAGGGGCAGGGCGGAGAACCCGAACTGCTGCAGTGACTGCGCGACCTCGTCCACGTCCTTGCGGGTGTTGCAGAACACCACCGCGGACTCGGGAGTGAACTTGAGCAGCAGCCCGGCCAGTGCCTTCTGCCGGTGCGCCGGCTCCACCTCGCAGAACAGGTGCTTGATCGCCGGCGCCTGCTCGGCGCCGTCCACGGTCACCTCCGCCGCGTCCTTGAGCAGGTCGCGCGCGATGGCCCGGATGCTGTCCGGGAACGTGGCCGAGAACAGCAGCGTCTGGCGCTCGCGGTGCGTACGGCCAGCGATCTCGCGGATCGGCTCCTCGAAGCCCATGTCGAGCATGCGGTCGCCTTCATCCAGTACCAGCGTGCGCACCGCGCCGAGGTTGAGCGCGCGCTTGCGCGCCAGTTCCTGCACGCGGCCCGGCGTGCCGACCACCACGTGCGGGTGCTGGGCGTCCAGCGAGGCCAGCTGTGGACCCAGCGGCGTACCGCCGGTGAGCACCATCAGCTTCAGGTTCGGGATGCCGGTCGCCAGCCGGCGGACCTGCTTGCCGACCTGGTCGGCCAGCTCCCGGGTGGGGCACAGCACCAGCGCCTGCACCCGGGACACGCCGGGATCCACGGTCTGCAGCAGGCCCAGGCCGAAGGCGGCGGTCTTGCCGCTGCCGGTGGGCGCCTGCGCGATCACATCGCGGCGCGCCAGGATGGCCGGCAGGCTTTGCGCCTGCACGGGCGTCATGAGGGTGTAGCCGAGGGCATCCAGGCCGGGCAGCAGGGCCGGGCTGAGCGGCAGGGTCGAGAAGTCAGTCATCGCCCATTGTAACCGCGCGCCCGTCGCGACGCGCCGAACGCCGGCCGGCATCCCCGATTGGCCGTACACTATGTGCATGCCCCTGATTACTCTACAGAACGTCGACTTCAGCGTCGGCGGCCCCCTGCTGCTGGAAAAAGCCGAACTTTCGATCGAACCGGGCGAGCGCATCGCCCTGATCGGCCGCAACGGCGCCGGCAAGTCCACTCTGCTCAAGCTGCTCTCCGGCGATCACAAGCCCGATGACGGGGAGGTCCGCGTCCAGCAGGGCGTGCGCGTCACCCGGCTGGAGCAGGAGGTTCCGCACGGCGCCGCCGGCAGCGTCTTCGACGTGGTGGCCGACGGCCTCGGCGAGCTGGGCCAGTGGCTGGCCGAGTTCCACCACCTCAGCGTGGCCGAGGTGTTTGACGGCGATGCGCTCGGTGCGGTCCAGGCCAAGATCGATGCCGCCAATGGCTGGGGCCTGGACCAGCGCGTCAGCGAAACCCTGACCAAGCTCGATCTGGATGGCGATGCGGAGTTCGCACGCTTGTCCGGCGGCATGAAGCGTCGCGTGCTGCTGGGCCGTGCGCTGGTCTCCAGCCCTGACCTGCTGCTGCTGGACGAGCCGACCAACCACCTGGACATCGAGGCCATCGACTGGCTGGAAATGTTCCTCAAGAACTGGAACGGCAGCGTCGTTTTCGTGACCCATGACCGCCGCTTCCTGCGGGCCCTCGCCACGCGCATCGTGGAGATCGACCGCGGGCAGGTCACCAGCTGGCCGGGCGACTGGGCCAACTACGAGCGTCGTCGCGAAGAGCGCCTCAACGCGCAGGCACAGGAGAACGCCCGCTTCGACAAGATGCTGGCGCAGGAGGAAGTCTGGATCCGCCAGGGCATCAAGGCGCGCCGCACGCGCGATGAAGGCCGGGTGCGCCGCCTGGAACAGATGCGCCGCGAGCGTTCGGTGCGCCGTGACATCAGCGGCAACGTGCGCATGGAAGCGGCGCAGGCGGCCAATTCCGGCAAGAAGGTCATCGACATCAAGGAGGTGTCCTTCGCCTTCGGCGAGCGCACCATGGTGCGTGATTTCTCCGCCACCATCCTGCGCGGCGACCGCATCGGCCTGATCGGTCCCAACGGTAGTGGCAAGACCACGCTGCTGAAGCTGCTGCTCGGTGACCTGGCGCCGGACAGCGGCGAGGTGCGTGCCGGCACCAATCTGGAGATCGCCTACTTCGACCAGTACCGTGCGGTGCTGCGCGAAGACTGGACAGCCATCGAGAACGTGGCCGAAGGCCGCGATTTCATCGAGTTCAACGGCAAGCGCAAGCACGTGCATGCCTACCTGCAGGACTTCCTGTTCACCCCGGAGCGCGCACGCGCGCCGATCACCCGCCTGTCCGGCGGCGAGCGCAACCGGCTGCTGCTGGCCAAGCTGTTCGCGCAGCCGTCCAACCTGCTGGTGATGGACGAACCGACCAACGATCTGGACGTGGAAACGCTGGAGCTGCTGGAGGAGCTGCTGGGCGAGTACACCGGCACGCTGCTGCTGGTGAGCCATGACCGCGACTTCCTGGACAACGTGGTGACGTCCACGCTGGTGATGGAGGGCGACGGGGTGGTCGGCGATTACGTGGGCGGTTACACCGACTGGCAGCGCTACGCCGCGCAGCAGGCGGCACTGGCTGCGGCGACACCTGCGGCACCGGTACGACCGGCGGCCCCGACGGCAGCGCCTGTGGAGCCGGCGGCCGCCAAGCGCAAGCTGAGCTACAAGGACGCGCGCGAACTGGAGCAGCTGCCGGCGAAGATCGAGACACTGGAGCAGGACGTGGAAGGGCTGACCGCAGCGATGAACGATCCGGCGTTCTACCAGCGCAGTGCAGCGGACATGGCCGCGCATAACCAGAAGCTGGCCAAGGTGCAGGCTGAGCTCGATGCCGCGTATGCGCGGTGGCAGGAACTGGACAGCTGAGGCGAACGGCGGAGCCCCTCGCGGTTGGCGGCGGTAGGCATGTAGGTGGGCCGGGCGGAGGCGGCCGGTGGGGGACGGCAACGGCTGCATCCTGCGTGCCTCCCGTCGCACCATCCCTGGTGCGACACGCCCCCACCGGCCGCCCGACCTGAGACAGTCAGCGCGCGTGCCAGCCGCGTTGAAAGAACAAAAAGGGCGAGAGCATTTCGTCTTCGTCGGGCCGCTCGGTGGCGCGGAGTTCCGATGAGTAAACGGCGAACGGCGGAGCCCCTCGCGGTTGGCGGCGGTAGGCATGGAGGTGAGCCGGGCGGAGGCGGCCGGTGGGGGACAGCAACGGCTGCATCCTGCGTGCCTCCCGTCGCACCATCCCTGGTGCGACACGCCCCCACCGGCCGCCTCCGCCCGGCCTGCGACAGTCAGCGCGCGTGCCAGCCGCGTTGAAAGAACAGGAAGAGCGAGAGCATTCCGTCTTCTTCAAACGGTTCCATGGCTGAGGGTCCTCCCCGGCTGTCCGCAAAGAGCGGAGTCATGATTCGCTTTTGCTTTTTTATTTTTCAACGCGGCTGGCGCACGCGGGATGTGTCAGCAGGCCGGGCAGGTGGGTCGCGCGGGGACGTGTGGCGCCAAGGATGGCGCGACGGGAGGCACGCAGGATGCAGCCCTTGCCGACCCCCGCGCGGTCCACCTGCCCGGCCCGATCGCGAGCATCGACACCAGCCGCCACCGCGAGGGGCCCAGCCGCTCGCCCCTTACCCGGCGGAAAGCGCCCTTACTTGACCCCGTGCAGGTCCCGCAGCTGGCTGCTGCGCGCGCCGAAATACGCCGCCAGATCCGCGATCTCCTGATCACTCAGGCCGGTCGCCTGCGGCGTCATCAGCGCATGCTGGCGATCCCCATTGCGATAGGCTTGCAGCGCATGCGCAAGATAATCGCCGTACTGCCCCCCCAACTTCGGGTAGGTCGGATCGATCGGTGAATTGCCGTCGGCGCCATGGCAATCAATGCAGCTCTGCCCGGTTGCTTTGCCCTTCACCTGCGCGCGGGCTTCACCCGCGGGAATGCGGCCGGCCGGCAGACCCGCCGATGACGACGGTGCCGGCAGATCGCCCGCCGCCTGGCCCGGCTGGTCCGGCGATGCCGTGGACGGGTCCTCCTGCGACGGGCCACAGGCAGCCAGCACCAGCGTGGACAGGACGAGGGCGATACGCATGAACGACGCGGCTTTCGACATGGCGACGTGCCCTACTTGATGGTGGACAGGTAGACAGCGAGATCGGCGATCTCCTGCTCGCTGAAGCTCATGGACTGTGCCTGCATCGTCGGGTGCCGGCGCTTGCCCATCCGGTACTCGGTCAATGCCTGGAGCAGGTACTGCTCGCTCTGTCCGCCGATCTTCGGCACGCGGTAGCTCGGATACGCGTTCTTGTAACCGGTGATCCCATGGCAGCCCTGGCACGTGTAGGCCAGGACCCGTCCGTTGTCGAAGTTGCCGGTCAATGCGGCAGCCGGCGCGGGCGCCTGCGGTGCCGGCAGCGGGGCCGGGGGCGTTGGGGCGGGAGGGGTGGCGGGTGCAGGCGGAGCAGGAGCGGCCACGGCCCCAAGGGGCAGCAGTACGGCCAGAGCAAGACAAGCGGCGAGCGGCTGCGGGCGCATGATGTCCTTCCGGGGTGCGGGTCTGGTCGTTCCGGCGTGGGGTTGCGGAACTGTCCGGAGTATAGCCGTTGAATCTCGATGTGCACGCCCTCGTCGACGCCGCCTGAATGGCCGCACAGCGCCTCCCGGCGTGTCGGATGTGAAGTAACCGTGACCTTTGGGATATGGTGTCCACGTGAGGTGGTGAATTACTTTGCTACCACACCGTAACCGCATCTCCAGGACCCTCCGATGCCACGTCTCCCCGTTCTTCCCGGCCGCAGCGGATTCTGCCGTGCCGCGCTCGTCCTCTCCGCCACCCTGCTGCTCGCCGGCTGCGGGGCATCCGCCGAAGGCAGCGGCTCCGGCGAGGGCAAGGGGGGCAAGGGCGAGGAGAAAAAGGTTGACGCCGTCCCGGTGGAAGTCGCCGTGGCCGACCACCGCGGCGTCGCCGCCAGTTACACAGGCACTGCAGCGCTGGAGCCGCGGGCTGAAGCGCAGGTGGTCGCCAAGACCTCGGGCGTGGCACTGGCGGTGCTGGTCGAGGAAGGCCAGGCGGTACGCGCAGGGCAGCCGCTGGTGCGGCTGGACCCGGACCGAGCGCGCCTGGCGGTGGCGCAGAGCGAAGCGGTGATGCGCAAGCTGGAAAACAACTACCAGCGCGCCAACCGCCTCGTCGGCCAGCAGATGGTCAGCGCGGCAGACGTGGACCAGCTGCGCTATGACGTGGAGAACGCCCGTGCGCAGTACCGCCTGGCGACGCTCGAACTCTCCTACACCACCGTCACCGCTCCGATCTCGGGTGTCATCGCCTCACGATCGATCAAGACCGGCAACTTCGTGCAGATCAACACGCCGATCTTCCGGATCGTCGACAGCGCGCAGCTGGAAGCCACGCTCAACGTACCCGAGCGCGAACTGGCCACCCTGCGTGCCGGCCAGCCAGTGACCCTGATGGCCGACGCGTTGCCGGGACAGCGCTTCACCGGTCACGTCGATCGCATCTCCCCGGTGGTGGATTCGGGCAGCGGCACCTTCCGCGTGGTCAGTCGTTTCGATGGGGGCGTGCAGTCGCTGCAGCCGGGCATGTTCGGGCGCATCCGCATCGACTACGACCAGCGTGCCGATGCCCTGGTGGTGCCACGCCTGGCGCTGCTGGATGACGGTGAACCGGCCGTGTTCCGCGTCCGCGCCGGCAAGGTCGCGCGGGTGCCGGTGACGCTGGGCTACGCCGAAGGCGCCTGGGTCGAGGTGCGCGAAGGGCTCGCTGCGGGCGATCAGGTAGTGACCGCGGGCAAGGTGGCGCTGCGGGATGGCACGGCGGTCCAGGTCATCGTGCCGAAGGAGGTCGCGAAGGTGGCCCGGCCCGCGCCTGCCGCCAAGGCCGGAGACGCGCGATGACATCGGCCGGCAACAACCACGGCCGCGATCCCCACGATGCCTTGCCGCCGGGTCACAGGGGCGGGGGCCTGGTGGAGTTCGCCACGCGCCGCCGCGTCACCATCGCGATGTGCACCGTCACGTTGCTCCTGTTCGGGCTCATCGCGCTGTCAAGCCTGAAGGTGAACCTGTTGCCGGACCTGAGCTATCCGACGTTGACCGTGCGCACCGAGTACACCGGCGCGGCACCGTCGGAGATTGAAACGCTGGTCACCGAACCGGTGGAAGAAGCAGTCGGGGTGGTCAAGAACCTGCGCAAGCTGAAGTCCATCTCGCGTACCGGCCAGAGCGATGTGGTGCTTGAGTTCGCCTGGGGCACGAACATGGACAAGGCCAGCCTGGAAGTGCGTGACAAGATGGAGGCGCTGAACCTGCCGCTGGAAGCGAAGGCACCGGTACTGCTGCGCTTCAATCCCTCCACCGAGCCGATCATGCGCCTGGTGCTTTCCAGCAAGGACGCACCGGCCAGCGAGGCGCAGGGCATCCGGGCGCTCACCGGCCTGCGCCGTTATGCGGACGAAGACCTCAAGAAAAAGCTGGAGCCGGTGACCGGTGTGGCCGCGGTGAAGGTCGGTGGCGGTCTTGAAGACGAGATCCAGGTGGACATCGACCAGCAGAAGCTGGCCCAGCTCAACCTGCCCATTGACACCGTGATCCAGCGGCTGAAGGAAGAGAACATCAACCTTTCCGGCGGCCGCCTGGAAGAGGGCTCGCAGCGCTTCCTGGTACGTACCGTCAACCAGTTCGTGGATCTGGAAGAGATCCGCAACATGCTCGTCACCACGCAGTCGGCCAACGGCAGCGCAGCGGACTCGGCGTTGCAGCAGATGTTCAACATCGCCGCATCGACCGGTTCGGCGGCGGCGGTCGCGGCAGCGTCGGCGGCACAGAGCGCCTCTTCGGGCGGCGGTTCCAGCGTGGTGGCCAACGGCATGCCGGTACGGCTGAAAGACGTCGCCACGGTACGGCAGGGCTACAAGGAACGCGAAGCGATCATCCGCCTCGGCGGCAAGGAAGCGGTGGAACTGGCGATCTACAAGGAGGGCGATGCCAACACCGTGGCCACGGCCGGGGCCCTGCGCGCGCGCCTTGAGCAGATCAAGGCGACCTTCCCGGGCGACGCCGAACTGACCACCATCGAAGACCAGTCACGGTTCATCGAGCATGCGATCAGCGACGTCAAGAAGGACGCGGTGATCGGCGGCCTGCTGGCGATCCTGATCATCTTCCTGTTCCTGCGCGATGGCTGGAGCACCTTCGTCATCAGCCTGTCGCTGCCGGTCTCGATCATCGCCACGTTCTTCTTCATGGGCCAGCTCGGACTGAGCTTGAACGTGATGTCGCTCGGCGGCCTGGCCCTTGCCACCGGCCTGGTGGTGGATGATTCCATCGTGGTGCTGGAGAGCATCGCCAAGGCCCGCGAGCGCGGCCTGGGCGTGCTGCAGGCGGCCATCACCGGCACGCGCGAGGTGAGCATGGCGGTGGTCGCCTCCACGTTGACCACCATCGCCGTGTTCCTGCCGCTGGTGTTCGTCGAAGGGATCGCCGGCCAGCTGTTCCGCGACCAGGCGCTGACCGTGGCCATCGCCATCGCGATCTCGCTGCTGGTGTCAATGACCCTGATCCCGATGCTGAGCTCGCTGAAGGGGCGTCCGCCGCTGGCCTTCCCGGCTGAAACGCAGAGCGCGCCCTGGCAGCCCCGGCAGCGCTGGCTGAAGCCCGTGGCCGGCGGCCGCCGCGGCGTCATGGCCGGCCTGCGCTGGAGCTTCTTCGGCCTGGCATGGTTGATCGTTCGGGTGTGGCGTGGGCTGGTGGCGGTGGTCGCCCCGGTGATGCGCCGCGCCAGTGATGTAGCAATGAAGCCCTACGCCGGCGCCGAGCGCCGTTACCTGTGCCTGCTGCCGGGCGCGTTGGCCCATCCCGGCAAGGTGCTGGGGTTGGCCGCGCTGGCCTTCGTGGGCACCATGGCGGTGGTGCCACTGCTGGGTGCCGACCTGATTCCGCAGCTGGCGCAGGACCGGTTCGAGATGACGGTGAAACTGCCTGCGGGCACGCCGCTCAAGCAGACCGACGCGGTGGTACGCGAGCTGCAGCTGGCGCACGGCGATGGCACGCAGCCGGCCGGCGAAGGCATTGCGTCGCTGTACGGCGTCAGTGGCGCCGGTACGCGCCTGGACGCCAGCCCGACCGAGAGCGGTGAGAACATCGGCAAGCTGACGGTGGTCATGGCGGGCGGGGGCGATGCGCGCACCGAAGCGGCCATCAGCGACCGGTTGCGCTCGACCATGGCCACCCATCCCGGTGTGCAGGTGGACTTCGCACGGCCGGCACTGTTCAGCTTCTCCACGCCGCTGGAAATCGAGCTGCGCGGCCAGGACATGGCGGCGCTGGAACGCGCCGGGCAGCGCCTGGCGGCGATGCTGCGCGGCAACGCGCACTATGCCGACGTGAAATCGACGGTGGAGGAGGGCTTCCCTGAAATCCAGATCCGCTTCGATCAGGAACGCGCCGGCGCACTGGGCCTGACCACGCGACAGATCGCTGACGTGGTGGTCAAGAAGGTGCGCGGCGACGTGGCCACGCGCTACAGCTTCCGTGACCGCAAGATCGACGTGCTGGTGCGCGTGCAGGAAGCCGACCGAGCCAGCGTGGACAGCATCCGCCGGTTGATCGTCAATCCGGGCAGTACGCGGCCGGTCACCCTGGATGCCGTGGCCGAGGTGGTCGCGACCACCGGCCCGAGCGAGATCCACCGCGCCGACCAGACACGCGTGGCCGTGGTGTCGGCGAACCTGCGCGACATCGACCTCGGCGCTGCGATGCGCGAGGTGCAGGCCATGGTGGCCGAGCAGCCGCTGGGGGCCGCCGTGGGCATGCACATCGGTGGGCAGGGCGAGGAGCTGGCGGAGTCCGCGCGTTCGCTGATCTTCGCCTTCGCGCTGGCGATCTTCCTGGTCTACCTGGTGATGGCTTCGCAGTTCGAGTCGCTGCTGCATCCGTTCGTCATCCTGTTCACCATTCCACTGGCGCTGGTGGGCGCAGTGCTGGCCCTGCTGCTCAGTGGCAAGCCGATCTCGGTGGTGGTGTTCATCGGTCTGATCCTGCTGGTGGGACTGGTGACCAAGAACGCGATCATCCTGATCGACAAGGTCAACCAGCTGCGCGAGGCAGGCGTGCCCAAGCGCGAGGCGCTGGTGGAGGGCGCGCGTTCGCGCCTGCGGCCGATCATCATGACCACGCTGTGCACGCTGTTCGGCTTCCTGCCGTTGGCCGTGGCGATGGGCGAGGGCGCCGAAGTCCGCGCACCCATGGCGATCACCGTGATCGGCGGCCTGCTGGTGTCCACCCTGCTGACCCTGCTGGTGATCCCGGTGGTCTACGACCTGATGGACCGCAGGGGCGATGCCTACTACCGCGAGCGTGGCCGCCTGCACGGCGGCGCAGGTGAGCAGGTCGTGGAGGGCAGTGCATGAGCGTCGCCGAGTTCTCCATCCGGCGTCCGGTCACCACCATCATGTGTTTCGTGTCACTGGTGGTAGTGGGCCTGATCGCCTCGTTCCGGCTGCCGCTCGAAGCGCTGCCCGACATCACCGCACCGTTCCTGTTCGTGCAGGTGCCCTACACCGGCTCCACGCCCGAGGAAGTGGAGCGCACGGTCATCCGTCCCGTAGAGGAAAGCCTGGCGACGATGACCGGCATCAAGCGCATGCGCTCCTCGGCGACCTCCGAAGGGGCGAGCATCTTCATCGAATTCAGCGACTGGGACCGTGATATCGCCATCGCCGCCTCGGATGCGCGCGAGCGCATTGATGCGATCCGCAGCGAGCTGCCGGATGATCTGCAGCGCTACAACGTGTTCAAGTGGTCCAGCAGCGATGAACCTGTGCTCAAGGTGCGCCTGGCCAGCGATACCGACCTCACCGGCGCGTACGACATGCTCGACCGGGAGTTCAAGCGGCGCCTGGAACGCATTCCCGGCGTGGCCCGCGTGGAGATCTCCGGCGCGCCACCCAACGAGGTCGAGATCGCCATCGATCCCAACCGGCTCACCGCGCACGGGCTGAGCATCAACGAGCTCAGCGAACGCCTGCGCACGCTGAACTTCTCGCTGTCGGCCGGTCAGATCGATGATCATGGGCAGCGCGTACGGATCCAGCCGGTGGGCGAAATCACCGACCTGCAGGAGATGCGCGAGCTGGTGATCAACGCCACCGGTCTGCGCCTGGGGGACATCGCCGAGATACGGCTCAAGCCCACGCGCATGAGCTATGGCCGCCGCCTGGATGGCAACCCGGCGATCGGCCTGGACATCTACAAGGAGCGCAGCGCGAACCTGGTGGAGGTCTCGCGCGCGGCGCTGGCCGAAGTGGATGCCATCCGCGCGCAGGCCAGCATGCGCGACGTGCAGGTCAAGGTCATCGACAACCAGGGCAAGACGGTGACGTCCTCGCTGCTGGAACTGGCCGAAGCCGGTGCCGTGGGCCTGATCCTTTCGGTGACGGTGCTGTTCTTCTTCCTGCGCCACTGGCCGTCCACGCTGATGGTCACCCTGGCCATCCCGATCTGCTTCGTGATCACGCTGGGCTTCATGTACTTCGTCGGCGTCACGCTCAACATCCTGACCATGATGGGCCTGCTGCTGGCCGTGGGCATGCTGGTGGACAACGCGGTGGTGGTGGTGGAGAGCATCTACCAGGAGCGCGAGCGCATGCCCGGCCAGCCGCGGCTGGCCTCGATCATCGGCACCCGCAACGTGGCCATCGCGCTCAGCGCAGGCACGCTGTGCCATTGCATCGTGTTCATCCCGAACCTGTTCGGCGAGACGAACAACATCAGCATCTTCATGTCGCAGATCGCGATCACCATCTCGGTCTCGCTGCTGGCGTCCTGGCTGGTGGCGGTGAGCCTGATCCCGATGCTGTCCGCGCGCATGGAAACCCCCCGGCTGCTGCACTCGCAGACCGGCATCATCGCGCGGCTGCAGCGCCGTTATGCCGTGCTGCTGGACTGGACCCTGCGCCACCGTGGCTGGAGCGTGCTCGGTATCGTGCTGGTGGTGCTGGTCAGCCTCGTACCGATGAAGCTGACCAAGGTCGACATGTTCGGCGGCGAAGGCGGCAAGGACATCTACATCGGCTACATGTGGAAGGGTGCCTACACCTACCGCCAGATGTCCGATGAGGTCAAACGCGTGGAGGACTGGGTGGATGCCAACCGCGAGCGCCTGCACATCACCCAGGTCTATTCCTGGTACAGCGAGGAGGAGGGCGGCTCGACCACGGTCACCCTCGATCCGGCGCATGCCAAGGACATCAAGTCCATCCAGGAAGAGGTGCGCAAGGGCCTGCCCCGTTCGGCGCGCACGGATTATTTCGTCGGCAACCAGGGCGGCGACGGCGGTGGCAACAGCGGCGTGCAGGTGCAGCTGGTGGGCGATTCCAGTTCGATGCTGCAGGAGATCGGCAAGGAGGTGGTGCCCCTGCTCGCGCAACGCAAAGAGCTGCGCGATGTGCGCATCGACAATGGCGAGCGTGGCAGCGAGCTGACCATCCGGGTCGACCGCGAGCGTGCGGCCGCCTTCGGCTTCGATGCCGAGCAGGTCGCCAGCTTCGTCGGCCTGGCGCTGCGCGGCGCACCGATGCGCGAGTTCCGCCGCGGTGACAACGAAGTCCCGGTGTGGGTGCGCTTCGCCGGCGCGGAGCAGACCACGCCGGAAGACCTGGATGGCTTCAGCGTGCGCACCGGCGATGGCCGCACCGTGCCGCTGCGCAGCCTGGTCACGGTGGAGATCCTGTCATCGGCCACGCAGATCGGGCGGACCAACCGCCAGACCACCTTGACCCTCAAGGCCAGCCTGCCGGACAAGGTCACCGCGCCGGAGGCCCGCAAGGCGATGGAGGCCGTGCTCGAGCCGATGAATTTCCCGGCGGGCTACAGCTACACCTTCGATGGCGGCGATTTCGGCAACGACGATGAGGCCATGCAGCAGATGCTGTTCAACCTGCTCATCGCGCTGGTGATGATCTACGTGGTGATGGCCGCGGTGTTCGAGTCGCTGCTGTTCCCGGCCGCGATCATGAGCGGCGTGGTGTTCTCCATCTTCGGCGTATTCTGGCTGTTCTGGCTGACCGGCACCGCGTTCGGGATCATGTCCTTCATCGGCATCCTGGTGTTGATGGGCGTGGTGGTGAACAACGGCATCGTGATGATCGAGCACATCAACAACCTGAGGCGTCATGGCATGGGCCGCACGCAGGCGCTGGTGGAAGGCTCGCGCGAGCGGCTGCGCCCGATCATGATGACGATGGGCACGGCGATCCTGGCCATGGTGCCGATCTCGCTGACCGACACCCAGATGTTCGGCGATGGACCGCCGTACTACCCGATGGCGCGTGCCATCGCCGGTGGCCTGGCGTTCTCCACGGTGGTCAGCCTGCTGTTCCTTCCGACCATCTATGCCGTGCTGGATGACATGCGCCTGTCGGCCACGCAGATGATCGTCAAGGCACGCGGCCGCGGCGTGCCCGTACCGGAAGCAAGCCCCTGACGCGGGGCCTTGCGCCGCTGGTGGCGCGATGGCACGGATCAAGCGGGGCGCGGCCCCGCTGCCCGGTGACCCGGTGGCAGGCCGTCAGCTAGCGACCTTGCCCAGCACATGGAAGCCCGCCAGCCACAGGCCGATGCCGCTGCCGATGTTGGTCAGCATGAAGGTCAGCACCACCCGGGTGACGCGGTTGCGGTACCAGCCCTTCACCGACGCCGCGTCGTCGCGCAGCTTGAGGAAATCTTCGTAGGTGGCCTTGCGAAGGCGCGCTTCCACCAGCGCGGCGAAGGCGCCGGTCGGGATGCTCAGCCGGAATGGCTTGAACGGCGCCACGGCGATCGCGGTCAGGATGCTCAGCGGGTGGCCACCGGCGAGCAGGCAGCCCAGGCCCGCCAGGCCGCCGGTATACATGGCCCAGACGCCGAGCAGGTGCGCGCCCACGTCCAGGCCACCGCGGTAGAACCCCACGCCGACGCCGGTCAGTACCACCGCCATGAGGGCCAGGGTGAACCACGGAATGTTGCGTTTTTTCGGTACCGCTTCCAGCTGCGCGCGCACGCCGACCGGCTCCTCCCGGTCGCTCTCCAGGTAACGGGCCAGGCCCGCCAGGTGGCCTGCGCCCACTACGGCCAGCACCTCGCGCTGCGCCGGCGCGCTGCCCTGCAGGGCCCGCTCCTCGCGCAGGCGCGTGGCCATGTAACGATCACGCTCGCCGATGATGGTTTCGTAGAGCGCGGGACTCTCCTTGGCGAAATCGCCGAAACTCGATTCGAGCATGTCGCCCTGCTTGAGTTTCTCGATCTCGTCCTCGCCGACATCATCGGAGGAGAACAGGCCCGCGGCCAGCCCGGTCATCAGCTTCAGCTTGCCGAAGAAGCCCAGGCGCTGGGAGGCCCGCTTGAACGTCAGCCCCACTTCGCGGTCGATCAGGTGCACCGGCAGGCCGCGTTCGCGGGCCAGGCCCACGGCACGCTTGAGCTCGGCACCCGGCTCGATGCCCAGCTGTTCGGCCAGGCGCCGCTGGTAGGCCGCCAGTGCAAGGTTGGCAGCGAACAAGGACACCCGACCCTTGCGGATGACGTCGACCAGATCCAGCTTGGACAGCGTGTCCGGGTCGGTCAGTGCCTGCAGGCGCTGCGGATCAAGCTCCACCGCGACGGCGTCGAAGCGACCGCTGTCGATGGCTTTTTCCACCGCCTCGACGCTGGCATGGGAGACATGCGCGGTACCCAGCAGGGTGTAGCGCACGCCATCGCGCTGGACCACACGTACCGGTTGCCCGGCAAACAGGGCATCGTCGGTGGCATCAGCGTGGGGCAGGGGAACAATGTCGGTCATGCAGTTACTCGTGTGTAGGGGCGCTGTCCGCGCCGTCGCCCAGCGGGCGCTGCATCTGGACGGTGTCCAGCCAGCGCCCGTGCTTGCGGCCCAGGCCTTTAAAGACGCCGACAAGCTGGAAGCCGAAGCGTTCATGCAGCCTGATGGAAGCGGAATTGGAGGGTTCGCCGATGACCGCGACCATCTGACGGTAGCCGCGTTCGGTGCACGCCTCGATCAGCGACCGGAGCAGCGTGGTACCCACGCCACGGCCCTGGAAGGCGGCATCGACATAGACCGAGTTCTCCACCGTCCACTGGTAGGCCACGCGGGTGCGGTAGGTGTTGGCGTAGGCGTAGCCGGCGACCGCGCCATCGACCTCGGCGACGAGGTACGGAAAACCCCGCGCGACGATGTCCTGCATGCGCCGGGCCATCTCCTGCGCATCCGGGATGTCGTACTCGTAGGTGTTGACGAAGTCGGTCACCTCCACCGCGTAGATGGCGGTGATGGCGGGCATGTCGGCAAGGCCGACAGCGCGGATGAGTACACCCATGGCCCAGGCTCCGGAACGGATCAGTCGATGTAACGCTTGAGCAGGTCGCCGTAGGCGTCGATGCGGCGATCACGCAGGAATGGCCAGATCCGACGTACCTGCTCGCTGCGCTGCAGGTCCACGTCGCAGACCAGCACAGTGGCGTCGGTGCCGGCTTCGGCGATGAACTCGCCCTGCGGGCCGAGGACATGGCTGTTGCCCCAGAACTGGATGCCCGAGGCACCCATCGGCGACGGCTCATGACCCACCCGGTTGCAGCTCAGCACGGGAAGGCCGTTGGCCACGGCATGGCCGCGATGGCTGAGGATCCACGCATCACGCTGGCGGGTCTGCTCGTCCTTGGCGTCGTCCGGGTCCCAGCCGATCGCGGTGGGATAGAGCAGCAGCTCGGCACCGGCCAGCGCCATCAGGCGGGCCGCTTCGGGGTACCACTGGTCCCAGCAGACGAGCACGCCGAGGCGGCCGACGGAGGTATCGATGGGGGTGAAACCGAGGTCGCCCGGGGTGAAGTAGAACTTCTCGTAGAACCCCGGATCGTCGGGGATGTGCATCTTGCGGTACTTGCCGAGCAGCGTACCGTCCTTTTCGAAGACAACCGCGGTGTTGTGATACAGCCCGGCGGCGCGGCGCTCGAACAGCGAGGCCACGATGACCACGCCGTGCTGGCGTGCTAGGGCGCCCAGGCGCTCGGTGCTGGGGCCGGGAATCGGCTCGGCGAGGTCGAATGCCTCGACGCTTTCCTGCTGGCAGAAGTACGCGCCGTTGTGCAGTTCCTGGAGCAGGACCAGCTTGGCGCCCTGCGCGGCCGCTTCGGCAACGCGGGTTTCGATCACGGCGAGATTGGCGGCGGCATCACCGTGGTTGCGCTCCTGGATCAGGGCGACGGTAAGGGGCTGGCGGGGACTCATCCGGAAGCGTTCCTGCGGGGGAAAACACGCATGTTAACGCGGATGGGGGAGGGCGGTGGGGTGCGGGCTTAACCGCAGGTGCGGGGCAATCCCCCGCCCATTTCATCCACCCTCCTTCCGTGGCGGGCGCAGACGGTGAACGGTCAGCGGGTCGGGCCGGGGCAGGGGGCGTTGAGCGCCATGGATGGCGCGAGGCAAACCCGCAGGAGCGGCTTCTGCCGTCCCCTGCCACCTGTACCTGCCCGGCCCCGCATCACGGGACCCGCACCCGCTACGAGGGGTTCAGCCGTTCGCCAGCAGCCCCGCCGGCAACTGCATCGTGATGCAATGCAGGCTGCCGTTCTGCCAGATCAGCGAACGGCAGGGCACCTGCACGATCTCCCGTCCCGGGAACGCGGCCGCCAGGACATCGCGCGCCGCATCGTCAGCCGGATCGCCGTATGCCGGCATCAGCACCGCGCCATTGATGATCAGGAAGTTCGCATACGACGCCGCCAGCCGGCGGCCCTCGTCCAGCACTGGCTGCGGCCACGGCAGCGGGAACAGCCGGTACGGCTGCCCATCCACCGTCCGCAGCGCCGCCAGTTCATCGCCCATGGCCTGCAGCTCCGCATGGTGCGAGTCGTTCACGTCATCGCAGGCCTGGTAGACGATGCTGTCGGCCGACGCGAAACGCGCCAGCGTGTCGATGTGCGCGTCGGTGTCATCACCTTCCAGGTAGCCATGATCCAGCCACAACACGCGGTCCTGGTGCAGCCACTGCGCCAGATCCGCCGACAGGCTCTCGCGCTCGCGCGTCGGATGGCGCTCATGCAGGCATTTCCAGGTGGTCAGCAACGTGCCCTGGCCGTCGGTCTCGATCCCGCCACCTTCGAGTGCGAAGGCGATGCTGCGCACGTCCGCGCCGGTGAACACGTCGGCTTCCGCCAGGACGCCGACCAGCTGGTCATCCAGGCTGGCGTCGAACTTGCCGCCCCAGCCGGTGAAGCGGAAATCGAGCAGCTGGAAGCCGCCGTCCCCGCGCGCCAGCGTGATCGGGCCGGAATCGCGCAGCCAGGTGTCGTCGTAGGCCGCCGTCGTGAAGTGCACGCGCGCCATGTCGATGCGGTTGGAGCGCAGGCGCATTTCGGCGTAGGTCTCCACATCGTCATCGGCGACGCAGATCAGCACGGGCTGGAAGCGGGTGATCGCGGCCACCAGGGCGATATAGGTCTCTTCCACCTGGCCCAGGCGGTCGGCCCAGTCGGTGTCGGCCGTCGGCCAGGCAATCAGGACGCCGCTCTGGGCTTCCCACTCGGCAGGAAAACGAAGGGTCTGGTTCATGGTCTCACTTGCATTCGCCCGCACTGGCGGGCCGGGTTGTCAGCGGATCGGCGGTCGCGGACCGATCTCGTTCGGAGCTGCCTTGTTGGCCACCACGTCGATCACCTTCTGCTTCTCGAAATAGACGGTGAACTGCGGGTAGACCCAGCGGTTGATGGTCGGCCATTGCCGCTTCTGGCCACCGCGCGGATCAAGCTGCTCGGCCGGTGCGCCGAAGCGGGCCTGCACCTGCTGCATGCTCTCGCCCCGTGCCGGCAGCACCAGGGCAGGGCGCTCGGCCGCGCGGTCCACCAGCAGGGTGTCGGCCAGCGCGGGCGTGGCGGTGAAAACGGTGGCCAGTGCGGCCAGGCACAACAGACGATGCTTCATCCCGATCTACTCCCCAGTGGTCAAGAACGGCAATTACAGCATGAATAAAGCAGAAAGCCGCCCGGAGGCGGCTTTCGTCTTCAAACCGGCCCGCGAAGGCCCTGTCGATGGCCGCAAGGGCCAGCCGACTCAGCGCTGACGCGCCTTGAAACGCGGGTTCGACTTGCAGATGACGAAGATCTTGCCACGGCGACGCACGACCTTGCAGTCACGGTGACGGGCCTTCGCCGACTTCAGGGAGGACAGGACTTTCATGGCATACCTCGGCGTACACGTAAGTGTTGATGATTGCTCGGATGGAGCGTGTTCGAGTGGAGCGCGGCCGCGATATGCCGAAACAATCAGCGTTGACGCTCGTTCAAGCCCGCCATTCTACCGGGCTTTTCTCCATCGTTTCAAGTGGTTGCGCAGACGGCTCGCGGATGCGGCCCGGGGAGGGGCTAGAATGGCTTCTTCACCGCTGCTGGAAACCCCATGTCCGACCTCGTTCCCGTCCTGACCATCGACGGCCCCTCAGGGGCTGGCAAGGGTACCATCAGCCGCATCGTGGCGCGCCGCCTGGGCTGGCACTACCTGGATTCGGGGGCGCTGTACCGGGCGGTCGGGGTCGCGGCCAGCTGGGCCGACATCGATACCTCCGATGCCTCCGCGCTGGTGCGGTGCACCTTCGACACGCGGGTGCAGTTTGTCGAGCAGGGCGAAGCGATGCGGGTGCTGGTCAACGGCACCGATGCCACCGACGAGCTGCGGCTGGAAACCACGGGCGCGCTGGCCTCGGCCATTGCCGCCATCCCCGAGGTGCGCAGCGCCCTGAAGGACCGGCAGCGCGCATTCAGGCTGGCGCCGGGACTGGTCGCCGACGGCCGTGACATGGGGACGGTCATCTTCCCGGATGCCCCATTCAAGGTCTTCCTGACGGCCAGCGCCGGGGAGCGCGCGGAGCGCCGGCATAAGCAGTTGAATGACAAGGGGGTTTCTGTTAACTTTGAAGACCTCCTGCGCGAGATCATGGCCCGCGACGCCCGTGATGCACAGCGCACTGTGGCGCCCCTGAAGCCGGCAGACGATGCCGTCCTCATCGATACCACTGGTATCGGCATCGATGATGTCGTTGCACGAGTGATGGATCTGCTTCCGGTTCCGGCTGCCTGATCCGTTCGCACAGGAGTACCGCCCGCAGCATCGGCGGTCGTCGCGTTCAATCGCATCAACGTACCGCAGGCAGTAAACGCTCCGTCGCGCAATGATGCGTGGCGGTTTAACCACTTCACACACGGCCGCTTTTCCCGGGGTCGACCAACAGGCGGGCAGTCGGGCGTTCTTGAAGAGCACCGCTGGCCCATGTGATCAACAGAGTAAATCTAATGACCGAATCTTTTGCCGAACTGTTTGAAGCCAGCCAGGCCAATCTGGCCAAGCTGAAGCCGGGCTCGATCGTCAGCGGTACCGTCGTGGAAGTCCGCGGCGATGTCGTGGTGATCAACGCCGGGCTGAAGTCCGAAGGCATCGTGCCGATCGAACAGTTCCGTAACGACGCTGGCGAGATCGATGTCGCCGAAGGCGATATCGTCAAGGTCGCCCTCGATTCCATCGAGAACGGCTTCGGTGAGACCGTCCTGTCGCGCGAGAAGGCCAAGCGCGCGATGGTGTGGGACGAGCTGGAAGAAGCGTTGGAAAAGAACGAAACCATCACCGGTCGCATCAGCGGCAAGGTCAAGGGTGGTTTCACCGTGGACATCAAGGATGTCCGCGCCTTCCTGCCGGGTTCGCTGGTCGATGTGCGCCCCGTGCGCGATCCGGCCTACCTGGAAGGCAAGGAGCTGGAGTTCAAGCTGATCAAGCTGGACCGCAAGCGTAACAACGTCGTGGTGTCGCGCCGCGCTGTCGTCGAGAGCGAGCACTCGGAAGAGCGCGAGCAGCTGATGGACAAGCTGCAGGAAGGCGCGATCCTGAAGGGTGTCGTCAAGAACCTGACCGATTACGGCGCGTTCGTGGACCTGGGCGGTATCGACGGCCTGCTGCACATCACCGACATGGCCTGGAAGCGCGTGCGCCACCCGTCCGAAGTCGTCAACGTCGGCGACGAGCTGGACGTGCGCGTGCTGAAGTTCGACCGCGAGCGCAACCGCGTTTCGCTCGGCCTGAAGCAGCTGGGCGAGGATCCGTGGGACAACATCTCGCGTCGTTACCCGGCCAACAGCCGCGTGTTCGGCAAGGTCTCCAACGTGACCGATTACGGCGCGTTCGTCGAGATCGAGCCGGGCGTGGAAGGCCTGGTGCACGTGTCGGAAATGGATTGGACCAACAAGAACGTCAACCCGTCCAAGGTGGTGCAGGTTGGTGACGAAGTCGAAGTGATGGTGCTGGACTGCGACGAAGAGCGTCGCCGCATCTCGCTGGGCATGAAGCAGGTTGCCGCCAATCCGTGGGAAACCTTCGCTGCCACCCACAAGAAGGGTGACAAGGTGTCGGGCCAGATCAAGTCGATCACCGACTTCGGCATCTTCATCGGCCTGGACGGCGGTATCGACGGCCTGGTCCACCTGTCCGACATCAGCTGGGCGACCACTGGCGAAGACATCGTGCGCAACTTCAAGAAGGGCGACAACCTGGACGCCGTCGTCCTGGCCGTCGATCCGGAACGCGAGCGCATCAGCCTCGGCGTGAAGCAGCTTGAGCAGGACCCGTTCGGTCAGTTCATGGCGGTCAACCCGAAGGGTTCGAAGGTGGAAGGCGTGGTCAAGGAAGTTGACGCCAAGGGCGCCATCATCGACCTGGCCGACGGCATCGAGGGCTACGTGGCTGCCCGCGATATCTCGGTCGACCGCGTCGACGATGCGACCCAGCACCTGAAGGTTGGCGACAAGATCGAAGCCAAGTTCGTGGGCATGGACCGCAAGGGCCGTACCCTGCAGCTGTCGATCAAGGCGAAGGACGATGCCGAGATGCGTGAAGTGATGGACGAGTACCAGTCCTCTTCCGCAGCATCCGGTGGCATGACCCAGCTCGGCGCGCTGCTGCGTGCACAGCTGGGCGGCAACAAGTCCGAGTAATCGGCCTTACGCTGTGTAGTTTCCTGGACGGCCCGGGCAGAAGCCCGGGCCGTTTCAGGGTGGGGACCCCTGGAAAGAGCCTGCAATGACCAAATCCGAACTGATCGAAATCCTCGCGCGCCGCCAGGCGCACCTGAAGGCAGACGATGTCGATCTCGCGGTGAAGTCGTTGCTGGAGATGATGGGGGGCGCCCTGTCGGCCGGTGACCGGATCGAAATCCGGGGCTTCGGCAGTTTCTCGCTGCACTACCGTCCGCCGCGACTGGGCCGAAATCCGAAGACGGGTGAGTCGGTCGCGCTGCCGGGCAAGCATGTACCGCATTTCAAGCCAGGCAAGGAGCTGCGCGAGCGCGTCAGCGACGTGGCGCCGCAGGATGGCGAAACCGCCTGATCGGGCGCGATCCCCGATGCCGTTGTCGCATCGAGTCGGATATGCTGGCACCTCCCGAGGTTGGAGCTGTCACATGAACGTTTTTCGTCTTCTGGTCCTGCTGGCCGTGCTTGTGCTTGGCCTGATCGTGGGCGCCGTCAACATGACGCCGATGACGATCAACCTCGTTTTCACTGAGATCCACGCATCTGTCGGCGTGACGCTGATCACCGCGTTGCTGGTGGGCGTCGTGGTGGGGGCCGGTCTGGTTCTGGTCAGCGTGGTCATCCCGCTGTACGCCCGTCTGCGTCGCCTCAACCGTACCGCGCAGGTCAGCCCGGGTGCTGCCCCCGCTCCCTTCATTGATGGACGCTGAGCCAAGATGGAATTTGTTTCCGAGTATTTCTGGTATTTCCTGCTGGTTCCGCTGGCCGCTGTCGCCGGCTGGGTGATCGGCCGCCGGGGAGGCCAGCGGCATGGTGACAACCAGGTCAGCCGCCTTTCCACCACCTATTTCCGTGGCCTGAACTACCTGCTCAACGAGCAGCCGGACAAGGCCATCGAGCTGTTCCTGCACATTGCGGAACTGGACAAGGAAACGTTCGAAACCCAGGTCGCGCTCGGCCACCTGTTCCGCCGCCGCGGTGAGGTGGATCGCGCGATCCGCCTGCACCAGGGACTGGTCAACCGCGCCGACCTGAGTGATCCGCAGCGGGTCCAGGCCCTGCTGGCGCTGGGCGAGGACTACATGAAGTCCGGCCTGCTGGACAGGGCAGAGACGGTGTTCACCGACCTTGCGCAGATCGACCAGCGTGCGCCGCAGGCGCTCAAGCATCTGATCGGCATCTACCAGGCCGAGCGCGACTGGGAGAAAGCCATCGACAACGCCAGCCGCTTCGAGGAAGTGACCGGTGAGCCGATGGGCAAGCTGATCGCCCAGTTCGAATGCGAATTGGCCGAGCGCTTCCGCGGCGCTGGCAAGCTGGAGGAAGCCCGGGCGGCCATCGCGCGCGCCTACCAGGCCGATGCGATGTCGGTCCGTGCAGGCATCATCGAAGGACGCCTGGAAACCGATGCGGGCAATGCCGAGGCCGCAGTGCGTGCCTTCGAACGTGCCGCCCGCAACGATCCCGAGTACCTGCCCGAGGTCCTCGCCGCGCTGATGCAGAACTACCGGATCGTGGGCGATCTGGGGGGTGCACGCAGTTTCCTGTCGGAAATGACCGAGCACTACCGCGGCATCGCACCGGTGCTCGCGTTGGCCCGCCTGATGGAGGAGCAGGAAGGCATCGCGCCGGCCCGCGCCTATCTCGGCCGGCAGCTCAAGGATCGTCCCTCCGTCAGGGGCGAGGCCGCGCTGATCGACATGACGCTGGCGGAAGGGGCCGATTCCACGGCCACGCTGCATGATCTCAAGCACATCACCGACCAGTTGCTGGTGCGCAATCCGGCCTATCGCTGCACGCGCTGCGGCTTTGGCGCACGTACGCACCACTGGCAATGCCCCAGCTGCAAGGAATGGGGCACCGTCAAGCCGCTGTTGAACTACGCGGTGCTCTGAGCGATGGCGCCGCAGATGATCGCGCCGGCGCTGCTGGCGCTGGTCGGCTTGTCCGCTGCGCTGACCTGGGGCGCCCGCCGCTATGCGCTGCGGCGGCAGCTTCTGGACCAGCCCGGCGAGCGGCGCAGCCATCGGATCGCGACTCCGCGTGGTGGTGGCATCGCGATCGTGCTGACGGTGCTGACCGCGTGTGTGGTCGCGCTGATGATCGATCCGGCGTTCCTGCCGCCGCTGGGCCTTGTCATGACGGGATTGATGCTGGTCGCCGGGATCGGCTGGTGGGATGACCATCGACCGCTTCCTGCCCTCCAGCGCCTGGCCGTGCATCTCGTTGCATCGGCCCTGCTGTCCATCGCGGTTTATCTCGTTGGCGAAAACCTGCTGCAGGCGGTGCTGTTGTTCTTCGTAACGGCGGCCCTCATCAACCTGTGGAACTTCATGGATGGGATCAATGGCATCGCAAGCAGCCAGGCCATTGCGGCGGCCTTGGGCTTTGCCTGGGTTATGCCCGTGCCCTCATCGCTTGCGGCGCTGTGTGTCGCGGCCGCCTGCCTGGGCTTCCTGCCGTTCAACTTTCCACGTGCGCGGATCTTCATGGGGGATGTCGGCAGTGGCGCGCTGGGCTATCTCATGGCCGCACTGGTCGGCCTGGCCAGCTTGGCGACGGATATTGCCTGGCCGGCGCTGTTGCTGCCGCTTTCAGCTTTCCTTGTGGACGCCGGCTTCACACTACTGTCCCGCATGCTTTCTGGACAACGCTGGATGGAGCCCCATACGCAGCATGTCTATCAGCGCTGGGTCAAGGCAGGTGTAAGCCATGCACGCGTGACGGCCGGGTACTTCCTGTGTGGCCTGCTTGGCTCTACAGTGCTGGTGCTCTGCAGTCCGCTTGGGCCGACCCAGCAGGGCGTCGCGGCCATCGCCTGGTGGGTCGCCCTGACCGCTCTGTGGCGTGTTCAACGTGGTCGCCTGCGTGATTTTTGAGGATCAGTACTGCCTATGACTGCTCGGTGGAATCGTCTCATCGGCCTACTGCCTCGCAGTGCCATCGTGTGCCACGATCTGTTCATGGTCTGGGCCTGCTGGCAGCTGCTGCATGCCGGGCGCTATTCCGTTCTCCCCGATGCCCCGGCGCTTCCGCTGTGGAATGTGGACACCTCGCTGGTGCTGGCCATCCAGGCCATCGTTTTCTGGCGGGTGGGGCTTTACCGCGGCCTGTGGCGATTTGCCAGCGTGGCCGACCTCATCAACATCTTCCGGGCCAGTTTCATCGGTCTGGTGGCCATTGTCCTGACGCTGGCGTGGAAGCGCTTCGATGGGGTGCCGCTGTCGGTGCTGGTCATCTATCCCTTCGCGCTCTCGGCCCTGCTGGGCGCCCCGCGCCTGCTGTATCGGGCCTGGAAGGATTATCAGGCCCTCCAATCGGACAGCACCGCCAAGCGCGTGCTGATCCTGGGCGCCGGGCAGGCGGCGGAAGCGCTGGTACGCGATCTGCGCCGCTCCGGGGATTTCGAGCCGGTCGGCCTGCTTGATGATGCGCCGCACCTGCAGGGGGCCAAGCTGCAGGGCCTGCCGATCCTGGGCACCATCGACGATGCCGCCTCGTTCGCTCGCGAAACTGCCGCCAAGTTGATCGTTATCGCGATGCCGTCGCTGGATGCCGTGGGCATGCAGCGCGTGGTGTCGATCTGCGAAAGCACCGGTGTGCCGTTCCGCACGGTGCCCAAGCTCAGTGACATCCTGCAGGGCCAGTCCCTGCCGGGGCAGCTGAAGGAGGTCGCCATCGAGGACCTGCTCGGCCGCAAGCCGATCATGCCGGACTGGACCCTGATCCGTGGCTGGCTGGGCGGGCGCACGGTGCTGGTCACCGGCGCCGGCGGCTCCATCGGCTCGGAGCTGTGCCGCCAGTGTGCGCGGCATGGGGCAGGGCGCATCGTTCTGCTGGAGATGAGCGAACTGCTGCTGCTCACGATCGAAGCAGAGCTGCGCCGCAGTTTCCCGGACATCCATGTCGACGCGGTGCTGGGCGACTGCGGCGATCCGGCCGTGATCCGGCACGCGCTGTCCCTGCATCGGGTGGAAGCCACCTTCCATGCCGCGGCGTACAAGCAGGTGCCGGTGCTGGAGCGTCAGCTGCGCGAGGCGGTGCGCAACAACATTCTGGCGACCGAAACCGTGGCGCGTGCGTGCCTGGACGCCAAGGTGGGGCATTTCGTGTTCATTTCCACCGACAAGGCCGTCGATCCCGTGAACTCCCTCGGTGCGAGCAAACGCTACGCCGAGATGATCTGCCAGAGCCTGGACCAGAAATCCACGCATACGCGTTTTGTGACGGTGCGCTTCGGCAATGTGCTGGCCTCGGCCGGCAGCGTGGTGCCGCTGTTCCGCGACCAGATCATGAAGGGCGGGCCGGTCACCGTGACCGACCCGGAGGTCACGCGTTATTTCATGACCATTCCCGAGGCCTGCCAGCTGATCCTGCAGGCCGCCGCGTCGGCCTCTCACGGCGCGATCTACACCCTGGACATGGGCGAGCCGGTGCCGATCCGCGTGCTGGCGGAGCAGATGATCCGCCTGACCGGCAAGCAGCCGTACAAGGACATCGCGATCATCTACACCGGCCTGCGTCCGGGCGAGAAGCTGCACGAGACGCTGTTCTATTCAGACGAAGATTACCGCCCCACCTCGCACCCCAAGGTGCTCGAGGCCGGCGTGCGCAGCTTCTCGCGTGAGCTGGTGCTCAACAACCTGCCGCGCCTGCGCGAAGCGATCACCACCTACGACACCGCCGCCATCCAGGACATCCTGTTTGCGACCATGCCGGAATTTGATCCACTACAACAGGACGCACACATTCCCTCGGCTAATGTGGTCCCATTCCCCGCACGTGAAGCCAACAGGTAAGAGATGAGCAGCCGAATCAGAAAAGCGGTTTTCCCCGTGGCAGGCCTGGGCACGCGTTTCCTTCCGGCGACCAAGACGGTCCCGAAGGAAATGCTGCCGATCATCGATCGTCCCCTGATCCAGTACGCCGTAGACGAGGCCATCGAGGCCGGCTGCGATACGCTGATCTTCATCACCAACCGCTACAAGCATGCCGTCGCCGATTACTTCGACAAGGCCTATGAGCTTGAGCAGAAGCTGGAGCGCGCCGGTAAGACCGAGCAGCTGGAAATGATCCGCCACGTGCTGCCCAACGGTGTCCGCGCGGTGTTCGTGACACAGACCGAGGCACTGGGCCTGGGCCATGCCGTGCTGTGCGCCAAGGCGATCGTCGGTGACGAGCCCTTCGCCGTGCTGCTGCCGGACGACCTGATCTGGAACCGTGGCGACGGCGCGCTGAAGCAGATGGCCGACCTCAACGAGGCCACCGGTGCCAGCGTGATTGCGGTGGAAGACGTGCCGCACGCGCAGACCGCAAGCTACGGCATCGTGGCGACCGAGACCTTCGATGGGCGCAACGGCCGCATCTCGCAGATCGTTGAAAAGCCCAAGCCGGAAGACGCGCCGAGCGATCTGGCCGTGGTGGGACGCTACGTGCTGAGCCCGAAGATCTTCGAACTGCTGGAGGCCACGGGCACGGGTGCCGGTGGCGAGATCCAGCTGACCGATGCGATCGCGCAGCTGCTGCAGGATGAGCGTGTGGATGCTTATCGCTTCGAGGGGCGCCGCTTCGACTGCGGTACCCATCTGGGGCTGGTCGAGGCGACGATCCGCTTCGCGCTGAACAATCCGAAGCTGGCGGCGCCGGCGCGCGAGAAGCTCGCCGCGATGCTGGCAGAGTGAGTTCGGCGAGCGGCTGAGGCCCTCCTTGACTCGGGTTTGCCACCGGGAAAGAAAAACAGGAAAAAGCAGAAACAGAAAGGCGGCCACTGGCCGCCTTTCTGTTTCTTTCCGTTCCAGCTGAAGCAGCGTTTCTGCTCCGGTTCGGGTTCTCCAGCCACCCGCTGCGGTCTTCGCAGGGCAGGGCGGCCCTCGCCGTTCCCTGCCCACCCAACCCGCCCTCACCCGGCGGCACAACGTGCACCTTCACGTGCCCGAGCGTGCTGCCGGGGCGCAGCCCCGGCGCAACCCAATACTCAGAGCGCTTCGAAAATACCCGCAGCGCCCATCCCGGTACCGATGCACATCGTCACCATGCCGTACTTCTGCTGGCGACGACGCAGACCGTGCAGCAGCGTGGCGGTACGGATCGCACCGGTGGCACCCAGCGGGTGTCCCAGCGCGATCGCACCACCCAGTGGATTGACCTTGGCCGGATCCAGCCCGCAATCGCGGATCACCGCCAGCGACTGCGCAGCGAATGCCTCGTTGAGCTCGATCCAGTCCAGCTGGTCCTGGCTCAGGCCCGCCTGCTTCAGCGCCTTCGGAATCGCCGCGATCGGGCCGATGCCCATCACCTCCGGACGCACGCCGGCCACCGAGAAGCTGACGAAACGCGCCAGCGGGGTCAGGCCGTAATCCTTGATGGCCTGCTCGGAGGCCAGCAGCACCGCACCGGCGCCGTCGCTCATCTGCGAGGAATTGCCGGCCGTCACCGTGCCCCCGAACTGGCCGTTGCGGAACACCGGACGCAGCTTGGCCAGGCCCTCGGCCGAGGAATCCGGACGCGGGCCTTCGTCGGTGTCCAGCACCTTCTCACGGGTGATGATGCGGCGCCCATCCGCCAGGTCGGGCTGGCGCGTGCGCACTTCGTAGGGGCTGATCTCATCGCGGAACTCGCCGCCCTGGATCGCCGCGATGGCCTTCTGGTGCGAGGCGAGCGCGAACGCATCCTGGTCCTCGCGCGAGACCTTCCACTCCTCGGCCACTTTCTCGGCGGTGATGCCCATGCCGTAGGCGATGGCCACGTGGTCGTTGTCGAACACGCTCGGCGCCATCGCGATCTTGTTGCCCATCATCGGCACCATCGACATCGATTCGGTACCGCCGGCCAGCATCAGGTCGGCATTGCCAAGGCGGATCGCATCGGCGGCCTGGGCCACGGCCTGCAGGCCGGAGGAGCAGAAGCGGTTCACGGTCTGCGCCGCGATGGTATCCGGCAGGCCGGCCAGCAGCACGCCGATGCGTGCCACGTTCATGCCCTGCTCGGCTTCCGGCATGGCACAGCCGATGATGGCATCGTCGATGCGGCTGACGTCCACGCCGGGCGCCTGGGCCACGACGCTGCGCAGCACGTGCGCGAGCATGTCATCCGGACGGGTGTTGCGGAACATGCCCTTGGGCGCCTTGCCGACCGGCGTGCGGGTGGCGGCGACGATGTAGGCGTCCTGGATTTGCTTGGTCATTGCAGTGATCTCTTGAATAGGGGCGGGAAGCGCGCGCCGGCGCAGGGCCGGCGCAGCCTGTCTTCCATCAGTTGCGCAGCGGCTTGCCGGTCTTGAGCATGTGCGCGATGCGGGCCTGGGTCTTTTCCTGCTGGGCCAGTTCGACGAAATGCCTGCGTTCCAGCGTCAGCAGCCACTCCTCGTCCACCAGCGTGCCGCGGTCCACTTCGCCACCACACACCACGGTGGCGATGCGCACGGCGATTTCGTAGTCGTAGGGGCTGATGAAACGGCCCTCGAGCATGTTGACCAGCATCATCTTGAACGTCGCGATGCCGACATCGCCGGCCACCTGGATGCGGCGCGCGGGCATCGGCGGACGGTAGCCGCCCTCGGCCAGCGCACGCACTTCAGCCTTGGCGATGTGCAGCAGTTCATGGCTGTTGAACACCACCTTGTCGGTGGCGCGCATCAGGCCCAGCTCCTGCGCGTTGACCGCCGAGTTGGACACCTTGGCCATGGCCACGGTCTCGAAGGTCTTCTTCAGTTCGGCGAAGACATCACCGCCCGGACCGGCCGCCTGCGAAGCGCGCACCGCGAGTTCCTTCAGGCCGCCACCGGCGGGCAGCAGGCCGACGCCGGCCTCGACCAGACCGATGTAGCTTTCCAGCGACGCCACGCTTTTGGCGCTGTGCATCTGGAATTCGCAGCCACCGCCAAGCGCCAGGCCGCGCACGGCGGCCACCACGGGCACCAGCGAATACTTGATCGCCTGGCTGGTGCGCTGGAAGTTGTGCACCATCGCCTCGAACTGTTCGACCTTCCCGGCCTGCAGCAGCCCGAGGGCACCGGCCAGGTCCGCACCGGCGGAGAACGGTTCCTTCTGCTGCCAGATCACCAGGCCCTTGAACTCCTTCTCCGCACGCTTGATGGCTTCCTGCAGGCCATCGAGCACGTGGTCGGACACGGTGTTCATCTTGGTCTTGAAACTCACCACGGCGATATCGTCGCCGTCGTGCCACAGGCGTACGCCCTCATTCTCCCAGACCGTCTCGCCCTGGGCGAACTGCTCGCCCAGCAGCGGGTCGGGGAAGCGCTGGCGCTGGTAGACCGGCAGCGAAGAGCGCGGCAGCTTGGCGTTGCGCGTCGGGCTGTAGCTGCCTTCGGCGGCATGCACGCCGTCGCGGCCATCGAACACCCAGTCCGGCAGCGGCGCACTGCTCATGCTCTTGCCGGCCACGATGTCATCGGCGATCCACTGCGCGACCTGCTTCCAACCGGCGGCCTGCCACGTTTCAAACGGGCCGAGCGACCAGCCGTAGCCCCAGCGGATGGCCAGGTCCACATCGCGCGCGGTTTCGGCGATGTCGGCAAGGTGGTAGGCGCTGTAGTGGAACAGGTCACGGAAGGTCGCCCACAGGAACTGCGCCTGCGGGTGCTGGCTTTCGCGCAGCTTGGCGAACTTCTCGGCCGGGTTCTTGATCTTCAGGATCTCGACCACTTCCGGTGCGGCGGTGCGGTCGGCAGCGCGGTAGTCCTGCTTTTCCAGGTCCAGGACCATGATGTCCTTGCCGACCTTGCGGGAGATGCCCGCGCCGGTCTTCTGGCCCAGCGCGCCCTTGGAGATCAGCGCGTCCAGCCATTTCGGCGACGTGAAGAACGCATGCCACGGATCATCGGGAAGGGTGTCGCCCATGGTCTTGATGACGTGGGCCATGGTGTCCAGGCCGACCACGTCGGAGGTGCGGTAGGTGGCCGATTTCGGGCGACCGACCAGCGGGCCGGTCAGGCCGTCCACTTCATCGAAGCCCAGGCCGAATTCCTGCGTGTGGTGAATGGTGGAGAGGATCGAGAACACGCCGATGCGGTTGCCGATGAAGTTCGGGGTGTCCTTGGCGTACACCACGCCCTTGCCGAGGGTGGTCACCAGGAAGGCTTCCAGCCCTTCGAGCACCGATTTGTCCGTGGTGCTGGCGGGGATGAGCTCGGCCAGGTGCATGTAGCGTGGCGGGTTGAAGAAGTGCACGCCGCAGAAGCGGTGGCGCAGCTGCTCGGGCAGCACGTCGGCCAGCTTGTTGATGCCCAGGCCGGAGGTGTTGGAGGCCAGCACGGCGTGGTCGGCCACGAACGGCGCGATCTTCTTGTAGAGGTCCTGCTTCCAGTCCATGCGCTCGGCGATGGCTTCGATGATCAGGTCGCAGTCCTTGAGCTGCTCCAGGCCCGTTTCATAATTGGCCGGAGTGATCGCTTCGGCGTAGGTCTTGCTGGCGAGCGGGGCAGGGCTGAGCTTGCCCAGGTTGGCGATGGCCTTGAGCACGATGCCGTCGGCGGGGCCTTCCTTGGCGGGCAGGTCGAACAGCACGGTGTCGACGCCCGCATTGGTGAGGTGGGCGGCGATCTGGGCACCCATGACGCCGGCACCCAGCACGGCGGCGCGGCGGACTTGCAGGGAATTGGACATGTCGATAAGCCTTGGTTGGTCAGCAGTTACTGGGTGGAAAGTGTCTGGCGGGCGCCATTGGCTGCAGGCGCGGAGGTATTGCGCGCGGCTGCACGGAAACCGGCTTCGGCGAAATGGATGAGCTCGCGCGCGGCCTGCGCGCGATGATTGGCTTCGGACACACCGGCGGGGCGCTTGATCAGGCCGAAATCCGCCATGGCGTAGGTCAGCGAGCCGGCAAGGAAATCCAGCCGCCAGTAAAGTTCTTCCTTGCTCAGTTCCGGCACGCAGGCCGCGATGGCCTTGCCGAAATCGCGCAGCACATGACCGTAGTGGTCGGAAAGGAAGGTGCGCAGGCTGTCGTTCTTTTCGGCGTAGGCGCGCGCGATGACCCGCACGAAGGCACCACCGCTCTGGCGGTCCTGCGCCATCGCCAGCGCGGGCTCCACGAATGCGGCCAGCACCGCGCGCAGATCACCGGGCTGGGTGGTGCGGGCGGCGTCCAGCTGGGTCATGCGGGCGGCAGTCATCTCGTCCATGCGGCGACGGAAGACCTCATTGACCAGGTTTTCCTTGGATCCGAAGTGGTAGTTGACTGCCGCTATGTTGACATCGGCCTGGGCCGTCACTTGGCGCAGTGAGGTGCCGGCAAAGCCATGTAACGCGAACAGCGCTTCGGCAGCGCCGAGGATGCGGTCCTTGGTGGAAAAGTGGGCGGGCTTGACCATGGCGGCGGTTCATTCAAACGATTGTTTGATCCTAGTACCAAACGGGGGCGTATGGCAAATCGCGCGTTTTCCTGTGGGGGAGGGGTCGGGCGAACGGCTGGGCCCCTCGTGGCGGCGCTTGATCATTGGGTGTGCGTTGCTTGGCTGGGCGGGCGGCGGCGGCGGGGGACGGCAAAAGCTGCATCCTGCGTGCCTCGCGTCGCGCCATCCCTGGCGCGACACGCCCCCGCCGCCCCCCCCCCCCCCCCCCCCCCCACCCCCCCGGCGCCGCCACCGAAGTAAAAATAA